>NZ_CP101322.1:2467086-3083858 GCF_024300625.1 Halovivax gelatinilyticus
TAAGCACCGGTCGGCGAAAGTACCCGGAAGTTGATGGAGGTCCTCACACTCGCCGAAATCGCCGTCGATGCCCTCGCGAGAGGGTTGTTGTTCGCCCTCCTCGGTGCCGGAATAACGCTGGTGTTCGGGCTCGGTAACGTGTTGAACCTCTCACTCGGGGTCTTCGCCGTCATCGCCGTCATCGTCGGGAGCGAACTGGTCCCGGTGGTGCCAAACGCCGCCATCGCGGCGATCTGTGGCATCGTTGCCGTCGCCGCACTCGGCCTGGCGACGGACCGCGCCCTCCTCTCGAGCGTCTATCGATCCGACGGCGAAGAACGCATTCTACTCGGGATTTTCGTCACGCTCGGACTGGCCATCATGCTCGACGGCCTGTTGTACGCCGAATACCCGCTCCAGTACGGGATCCCCCACGGCGTCGACACCATGACCGTCGCCGGCGTGATGATTCGTGGATCGTCGTTGGTGGTTATCGTCGTCGCCGCTTCGATCCTGCTCGCCTTATTTTTGTTTCTCCGTCGGACGACCCTCGGCAATGCGACACGCACGATCTTCCAGGACGAGACCGGTGCGCTTCTCTGTGGGATCAATCCCCGTCGAATTCGGAGCCTGATTTTCGTTCTTAGCGTTTCGCTCGCCGGGGTTGCCGGTATTCTCTGGAGCCTTCAATCGACCGTCGGCGCCGAATCGGCCTTCGAATTTACCATCTACGCGATCATCGTCTCCATCGTTGGCGGCGTCAGAAACATCGAAGGGACCATCGTCGCGGGCCTGTTGCTCGGCTTTATAAGCGTCTTCGGAAACTACTTTATCGGCTCGTACGAGGCGATGATCCTGTTGTTCGCATTCGCCGTCGCCGTGCTGATTATTCGACCGGAGGAGGTTGCATGACCGACGAGACACCGGCATCCGGTCCCGATGAGTCAGACCCGTCGCGTGAGACTCCCTCCACCAGTCCCGCTTCGGATTCCCGTACCGAGCGTGCTGGCTGGGGTCCGCTCGAACGGGTCCACGAGGCGCTCGACCCGTACGCCGATATCGCGCTCGGCGTGCTCATTCTCGCCATTCTCCCGCAGCTGATCGTCGAGGCAGGAACGACGTACCAGGCCCGACTCCTCACCCTCTTTCTGACGTTCGCATTATTCGTGGTCGCCCTGAACATCGTCTTCGGTCACACCGACCAGCTGTTTCTCTTCGTCGGGGCGCTGGCGGGAATCGGGGCCTACACGACGGCGCTGCTCGCAGAGGCGGTCGGCGTCTCAGCGTGGCTATTTCTCCCGGTCGGCGGCCTCGCCGCTGGCCTACTCGGCATGCTCGTCAGTTACATTTCGGCCCGCCGAGGCATGACGGTGATCGTTATCGCTATTCTCACACTCAGTCTCCAACTCGCGATCATGGAGTTCTTCGTCGGGGCTCGGACCATTACGGAGGGAAGTACGGGCTTTTTCTTCGCCGACCTCGAGCTGACGCTCCTTACGGAAACGGTCGGATTTGAACGATACGTCGCTCACTATTACGTCCTGTTAGCGTTCCTGGCCGCGCTCTTGATCCTGTACCGGACACTGATGACGTCGAAGTACGGTCTCGCGTTCACGGCTATTCGTCAAGACGAAGTGGCCGCCGAATCGATCGGGATCGACGTCGTCTGGTACAAGACGATGGCCGGCTTTCTCGCCGCGATGTGTATCGGCCTCGTCGGTCCGCTGTACGCCCACGGGGAGGGATGGATCGAACCGTCGATGTTCGCGTTCGACACGATCGACGTCCTCGTGTTGATCATGCTGGTCATCGGGGGAATGCGGACGACTTGGGGACCGATCGTCGGCGCTGGCGTGATCATCTACCTCGAAGAGCAACTCCACGCTGCCGGCCAGTGGCGAATGTCGATCCTCGGCCTGCTGTTGATCGTGCTCTTTCTGTACTTCAGGGAGGGGATCGTCCCGAAAACCCGTGAACTTCGGGAGTCGGACGTCTGGACCCGCGGACTCCCTGCTATCGTCGACCGATTCCGGTGAGGATCACTCGGCGCACAGCGATAGTTCCAGACAGCGTGTTCTCCAATGCGTGAACGGCTGATGGCAGTTCGCTGGTCGAATTAGCACGTCGAGACCGCGGCGGTAACAACAGAAAGCGGTGTGGTCTTCGTCTGTTCGGTCACGCGCCGCGTTGAGACAGTTACTCTCCTCCCATCTCGCCCACGCTGCTGGGCGTCGTGGCGTCTGCCTGTTGCCGGGTCGTGACGAACTCGGTGAAGTTATCGAAGACGAGTTTCGCGTTCGTCGCGCGTCGATAGTTCTCGTCGGTGATCCCGTCGAGAACGGCCTCGCGACGGTCGGGCTCTAGGTCTTTTTCGGCCGTCAGGTCGCGGGCGCTTTGTGCGTCGTACTCGGGGTGAAACTGCACGCCGAAGACGGACCCGGCCCGGTAGGCGTGATTCGAGTACTCGTTTCTGGCGAGCTCGGTGGCGTCGGGCGGAAGCTCGACGACCGCGTCGGAGTGGGTCGTAAACGCGAGAAACCGCTCGTCGATGCCCTCGAAGAGGATCGACTCGTCGGTCGCGCGCTCGATCTCGTTGTACCCGATCTCGTAGGCGCCCATGTTGGCGACCTCGCCGCCGAGGACGTCGGCCAGTAGCTGGTGTCCCCAGCAGATGCCGAGACAGGCCAGCCCGCGTTCGATCGCGCCGTCGACCCACGCCTTCGTCTCGTCGATCCAGGCTTCGTCCCAGTAGACCGACGATCGCGACCCAGTGACGACGACGCCGTCGAAGTCGTACGTCTGCGGTAGCGACCCCGTCGTCACGTCGAACTCCGCGAGCGAAGCAGACAGCTCGCGTCGGAAGTTTCGCGGGACGTTTTCGTCCCCGTGACTGGCGTCGAGCATCGCGAGTCGCGGACGTCGCATTCGGTGGCATACTCACGACGGGCCGCCAATAGGCTTTGTGTTCCACTGGCGTGGAACTCGTCGATCTAACGTAATTCGTCCGCATTCAGGTGCGATCGTCCAGCGGTACATCTCGTTCTCCGTCTCCCGGCGCCAATCGGTCGCCGCTGTCAGGTGGTGGAATTCACCATCGGACCGATACGAATCTCTCATGAGTGTACATAGTCAGACATTACCGTCGTCGAGCGATTGGGTGACACGACGCCCTCGCTCGGCGAGGCGATCGCGTGCGACGGCGACAGCCCGTCATCTCGACCACGATCGACACGCGGACGAATCTCTCCCCGTCGGATAACGTCGACATACTCGACGGCACCGACGGGAAAGGCGACGCAACTCTCGCAACGGTGGTTGCTGCTTTTTGTCGACATGGCTGTACGAACAACCGAATTCACGATGACTGACCGAGAGACGAGCGGGGGCGAGCGGCACCGATCGCGGCGGAACGCGCCGGACGAAGGCGGCCGATTCCACAGACGGCGGTTCCTTCAGGGGGTGGCGGCGACCGGCGCCGTGGCGGGGTTGAGCACCGTTGCGGTATCACAGGTCGACCCGGACGAGACGATCGAACTCGACGGGCAGAGCGACGGCTGGATCGGGCGCGCTCCCGAAGCGATAGAAGACGAGCGCAACCCGACGCTGGAACTCGAATCGGGCGAGACCTACGAAGTGGTCTGGGAGAACGTAGACGGCGTCGCCCACAACTTCGTCATCATCGACGAAGCGGGCGAACACCTCCTCGAAACGGACCTCGTGAGCGAGGAAGGCGAGACGCAGTCCGTCGAGTTCGAGGCGGACGCCGAGATGACGGAGTACTACTGTGCGCCCCACCCGCAAACGATGCGAGGCGAGATCGCGATCGACGAACCCGTCGACGAGGTCGATCCCGAGGAGCCCGAGCGCTACTTCCCCGAGGGCCCGACCGTCGGGGCGAACCCGGTCGCCGAGGGGTTGATCGCACCGACCGACTTCGCCGATCCGCCGGGAACCGAGTACCGCTTCGTTACCGACCAGACGGGGGAGATCTACGCGATCGGCGAGGAGGGTCGAGCGGACGACCCGTGGTTCGACATCGGCTACCGGATGGTCGCGGTGGCCGAGGACTTCTACGGCGACGACTACGCCGATCCTGACCAGGACTACGACGAGCGCGGACTGGTCGGCATCGAGTTCCATCCGGAGTACGAGGAGAACAACCGGTTCTACCTCAATTACAGCGCCCCGCCGGTCGATGAGATGCCCGACACCTGGTCGCACGTACAGGTGATCTCGGAGTTTCAGACCGACGAGCCCGGAGAGGGCCCCGACCCGGACTCCGAGCGACGAATCATCGCGTTCTATATGCCCCAGTACAACCACAACTCGGGGCCGATGGCGTTCGGGCCCGACGGCTACTTCTACGTGCCGATGGGCGATGGCGGCGGTGCCGACGACCGGATGGACGGTCACGTCGACGACTGGTACGACGAGAATCAGGGTGGAAACGGTCAGGACACGACGCGGAGTTTACTCGGCGGCGTCCTCAGAATCGACGTCGATAGCGAACCGACCGAACACCCGGCGCGCGGCTCGTTCGTCCACCTCGACCTGGACGAGGAGGCGGGGGCGCCAGAAAACGGCGATGGCTACGCCATCCCCGACGATAACCCGTTTTCCGAGGGCGAAGATCTCGAAGGCGAGGGTCTCGAGGAGTACTACGCGTGGGGACTTCGCAACCCGTTCGGCATCACGTTCAGCGAGGACGAGCGGCTGATCGTCGCCGATCCCGGCCAGGTGCTCTACGAGCCGGCCTATCAGATCGAGAGCGGTGGAAACTACGGGTGGAACGTCCGCGAGGGGTCACACTGCTTTAGCACCGAAACGCCCGCCACGCCGCCGGACGACTGTCCGATCGAAACGCCCGAGGACGTTCGCGGCGGCGAGCCGTTGATCGATCCGGTCGTCGAGTACCCGCAGGTGTACGAGGGCGAACCCGTCGGCATCGTCATCGTCGGCGGTCACACGTACGAAGCGGATGCGATCGAGGAGCTGGAGGGGAAGTACATCTTCGGCGACTGGACCGACGACCAGGGCCGCGTGCAACCCCGCGGTCGCGTCTTCGCGGCGACTCCCGAGGACGTGCCGCTCGTCTCGGAAGAGCGCGGCGAACACGGCAGTCGCCCGCGCGAGGATCTCTGGGAGATGGAAGAGGTGCTCTTCGATGGCAGCGAGGACGGAAATCTCCAGCACTTCGTCCGCCAATTCGGCCGCGACCGGGACGGCACCGTCTACGTCCTCGCCAACCGGGTCGGGGTTCCGGACGGCGACACCGGCGTCGTTTTCGAACTCGTTCCCGAGGGAGAAGGCGTCGAACTCGACGAACCGGACGTCGACGAGCAAGACGACGAAGAACCCGAGAACGACGTCGCACCGGACGACGAGGAAGAGCCGGAGGAACCCGAGAACGACGTCGCGCCGGACGACGAAGAACCGGAGGAACCCGAGAACGACGTCGCACCGGACGACGAAGAGCCGGGGGACGAAGACGAGTAACGCCGCTTCGTCGTCTGCTCAGTCAGTAGTCGGTTGCGGTATCGCCCGTCGGCGCCGGGGTGTGGTCGTCCGTGCCGATCGAACTGCATCGAGGTAGCGGTATCAGCGCATATCGGTCCGCCGCCGGTCGACGCCGGTTCGGTACCAGTCCGGTCCGTCGTCGATCTGGTCTGTTGGCCGGTCGAATCGGACTCGCGAGCGGTTCGCCTCGCGAGCTCGGCGTAGCTCACCCGATCGTCGTCGGTCGTTCCATCGGGTGCGTACCGGCCGTCCTCGGAGACGGCGATCGGGGCCGTCCGGTCACCCCACCAGGCTGCCCGAGCGCGGAGCGAGGGTCACGGTCGGAGCCGCGATAGCGGCGACGGTACAATCCGTCCACGTAGATACTGGTGCCGGGTCCTGCGCTGGAGTCTGCGCTCACTCGTCGAAGCGCGCCGCGAGATCGCCCAGCAGGAGATCGTTGACCGCCCGCGAGCGCTCGACGTAGGCGAGGTGGCCGCCGTCGATCGGCCGTAACTCGCCGCGCGGGAGCGCGTCTGCGAGGGCGCGACCCGAGTCGGGCGGGACGAGCGCGTCGTCGGCGCCGTGATAGATTGTCACGGGGATCGTCACCCCGTAGCCCCACTCGGTCGCGTCGAACGGTTCGAGCGCCGCGACCTGCGCGTCGAAGCCAGCGCTGGTGGCGTCGCCGTCGCTTCGCCACTCGATGATACCGTCGAGGACGTCCGGCTGTTCGGCCAGGAACGCCTCCGAGAGGAGCGATCGCGTTCGCGCTTCGATCACGTCGGGGTCGTCCGGCGGGGCGAATAGCGGGTCGAGATCGAAGTCGGCGCCCCGGACGCCGGTTCCGAGCAGGGTGAGGCTCCCGATTCGGGTGGCGTTCCGGGCCGCCCGGAGCGCGATCGCTCCGCCCAGTCCGGCGCCGACGACGTGGGCGCGCCGGGCGTCGACGGCCGCGAGGATCGCTCGGAGGTCGCCCGCGAGCTGGTCCATGGCGTAGGGTCCCGCCGGTCGGTCGGATCGCCCGGTCCCCCGGAGGTCCCAGACGACGCTTCGGTACGGCCCCGCGACGGCGGCGTGCTGCCAGCCCCAGGACCACCCGCCGAGGCCGGCGTCGGGGACGAAGACGACGGTCGGGCCGTCGCCGGCCGCTTCGTAGAAGAGCGTGACGTCACCGCTCGACGCTGTTGGCATACCTCACGTTCACCGGTCGCCGGAGACGACGCTTTCGGTTCGTCGGTTGGTGTTGTTCAGATACTACTGTGAGTAATCGTTCCTTCGTTAGAGCCTCAAAAGCCCCCTTTTACTCCCCCCAGTTGGTTTGTGCCGGTCACCGCTGCGTCTCTGAACACGGCCCGTCGGTGGAGCCCGCGGGTGTGACTCGCCCGCCCCGACATCCTCCAGCACGCGTTCGTCTCTTCGGCGCCGATTACCAGAGCTGCGCTCGCGGGGTGTCACAGCTGTCACAGACCACCGCCCGGTTTCCCTTGTACGTCCCGAGTTCGAGTTCGCCGCGCTCGCAAACGGGACAGTCCTCGCCCCGTAACCGTCGCAAGATACCGCGCTCGCCCAGTTCTGCGTTCGCCATACCACCTGCTCTCGCCGAGCCGACCGATACCGGTTGACCATGCCTATGCAACCAGTGAGGTGCGGTAGAACGGGCCACGGCGAAACCGGGTCACCTTTCTCGGTCGTCGGCGAGGTTCACCCATGCGACAGTTCGTCTGTCTCGGCCACGACGTCCCGACCACGCCGTCGTTCTCGCTCGACGACCTCGCCGGCGGTGCCGGTCGGCTCGACGCGCTCTGTCGGTCGCTCACGGCCGCGTTGCTCGTCTCCCACGGCGTCCGCGAGGACGTCCGCGTCCACCTCGTCCTCCAGGACGAGTTGACGATCGAAGTCGACGGGAGCGAGGTTCGCCGACTCAATCCCGACGAGCGCTCGACCGCCGCCCGCATCCGGACCGCTCTGGACCACCGGGACGAGGCGATCGGGGCGCTTCCGGCCGAACCGAGCCCCGGATTCGCGGTCTATCGCCGCGGCTTCGCGGAGACGCTGGAGACCGTCGCGGCGTCGGGAACGATCGTCCAGCTCCACGAAGACGGCGAGCCGGTCGATTCCGCCCCGCTGCCCGACGAGCCCACGTTCGTACTCTCGGATCACGGCGACTTCACCGACGCCGAGCGGGACGTCCTCGATTCCATGGCCGACCGGCGCGTGCGTCTGGGACCGATCGCGTTGCACGCCGACCAGGCCATCACGATCGCCCACCACGCGCTCGACACGCAGGGCTACGCGCGATTTTGAACGCGACAAAGCAAGAATTATACCCGGCCGTCGCCTTCCTCCGATTGCGGGCCGGTGGGGTAGCTTGGTATCCTTCGGCCTTCGGGTGGCCGTAACCGCAGTTCGAATCTGCGCCGGCCCACTTCTCCCGCACCGCAATACGAGGAGCGATGCGTGGCGCGATAGCGCCACGAGGACGCGAACGGCCACGCCGTGAGCGACAGTGACGAGTCTGCGGTGCGTGGAGAGTGGATCCACGCAGATGCGAATCAGGGAGGAGCTTCGCTCCGACCGTGGTTCGCAATCTTCGCCGGCCACTAGATAGAAACCCCGTTTCCCGCATTTCCCGATGGGTAGCTGCCGAATTTCAGGAGTTTGTGTGAGGTCTCTGGGACAGCTGCTCGCAAAGATCGAGCCGATAGAGAAGAAAGATCATACATCGAAACATATTCGCCACCACTCTCGGAGGGTAGCGCATGAACGAAGCTCTTTACCAACCACTTACGCTACTGCTTCTCTCGTATCTCACGGCTTTTGTGATCGTGCTATCGGTCACGTTTCTGAGTCTCGGAGCTGTGCTCGGTGCTGTGGTTCTCGGTTCCGCGATCGCATTCGTGTCCATCTTCGGCGTCGAGTAACGAGCATTCCATCCGCTGTGCGACTCGTTCGATGGCTACCATCATCGGTCGGTGGCCTACCCAGAAGGAGCGAGAGACCATGCAAGCGCGACAGGGCGACCGTTCGGTCGCTACGGGGCTGAGCCCGATGTCCAGGATGACCTAAATCGGGGTCTACTGGTCGACGGAGACGGTACGAGAGCTCTTCGAGTTCTTCATGTTCCCACGCTGTCGCCAGTCTCTCCGCTACTTCTGGCGGCCTGTGGTTTTCACCAGGTGATGTTCGATACTCACCCCGGATTCGATCTCTTCATTTCAGAGTTTACACACGACTGGTGGTTTGCTGGCCAAGTCGAGTATACGCTGGGAACGGGCAAAAGCACGCCGTAGGACCCTGCGGGAAATCACTTCGAGAGTGACAGCGGACCGGCTACGGTCTGAACACACAGGGGCTGAACAGGACGGTACTTCCAGATGAGCCGCCTGGTCGAAGGCGACGAGTGCGAGCGGTGGACGTCGGACACCTAGCGGCGCTGTCTAGAGTGTATTCGTGAGATGTGGCGAGTTCGAGTGATGTTTTGTTACTCAGCATTATTATCTCGGTGGTTATCCCCATCTGTTCCCGGTTGAAGTCGCCCCAGTCGCGCGTCTCGTTACTGAGGTAAGCGATGAGCAGCACCACGATCGTGGCGACGAACCCAATGGATCTCGACGCCTGCGGCGGCGTACAGCACGCCGGCCAGATCGAAGTTGATCGTTCGAAATCACGGCCGATTCGATACCTCCCATTAGGAGGGAGACAGCAATGAACAACGGTGATATCAGTGCTTCAATCAGGTCTACTCCACGTTCTTGTGACCTTGCCACGGGTCAGTACCCAGGTGTGACTGTCTTGATTCGTGACTCAATCTCAGAAAGTAGCATTTAAATGAACATTTGGGGAAGTTGGCACCAGTGAGTTTGTGTGCTGTTTTTGTATATTCTGGTCGGGAGCCTCGTAGCCCGGTCGCCAACCCTGTTATGCAAGGTTGTATCGGTGGTACAGACAGCAGAAAGAAGAAATTCGTCCGATACTTTGACGCTTCTCGGACGCTATTTAGCTAAGATCCCAATCGGTGTGGTCAAGGTCAACACTGCTACTGACGATGATTCCATCACTCGGCTCGTGAACCAGCTGAACTGTTACAGTCTCTCCATCTAGGTCCGCAGATCCACTGAATCCACTTGCGTCAACGCTCTCGTGATCTCCAACACCAAAGCTACTCTGGGTAGTTGGGAAGTCTTTATTAGCATCCTCGCCTTGTATATTTACAACAACATCTTCAGCTTGAAACGAATCTCCTCCATCGTGAGAAAAGGATATTGTGTCATCGTCCACAGAGATATCGATCTGTGAATTTGGCGTAGATTCGCTTCCCGGCCCGATGTCCATCACGAAGGCAGCGATCACGGCTGCCAGAATGACGGTGATGGCAACCATTAGGATAACTCCTATTACGGGAGAGACCGCGCGTTTGTCGTCCGTTCCCACCAGCTTGTCGCGTAGTGTGCGTCCGTTCATTGTTCTTGTCACCTCGACGAGTTGAACGGAAAACTTATCGTGTGGTTCGGTGACCACACGCACGACGGGCGAGGAAATGGGCTAATATCCCGCTCGGCCGTCCATCGTCGTTTTCCGATTCGACTGTCGGGTACGAGAGAGTCAACAGCACTCCGATAGTATAAATGTATCTGCCACATAGCCTCACTTGACAGTATAGCAATCGGAAATATTCCCGTCTGAAGATTTCCAAGGGGGTGAAGAACGGGTCCAAGGGCCGATTGAAATCCCTCACACGTCCGAAATTGACTTCGAAACCTCCCAACTTCGATCCCTAAAATAGTACCGATAACCGCACGACTCGATACGAATACCGACTCGACGGGTGAGTAATCGGCACTGGCAACCAAACGGTGACGATGCGCGCACCTCTACACGTCAGGATATGCACACGTTCGAACCAGGGTTGGCCCGTTGGTTCGACTCCCCCTATCGATACCTATCGTGCCCGACGATCTCGCGACTAGCCAAGACGCTCCACTCACAGATCACCGCCGATATACTGCGAAGGCGGTGAAACGGACGCTAGCGAGCGGTCGCCGCAGAACCGGCAATCCACGCCGCTCGGCCGGCCAGCACCCTTTTCTCAATTCGATCGGAATCGGCACAGGTGACCCAACAGATATCCGGAAAGCTATCGAATCGAGCCGACTGCGACCGTCTCCCCGATGGAGGATCGCGGTAACGCATGTCGCGAGCAAAACGAATCGGCCAGTTCGTTGCCGTCGCCCTGCCGAGCCTGTTCATGCTGCTGTGGACGCTCGACGCAGCGCTCGTCCTCGGTGAGGACGTTTTCGTCATTGCGCTCTTGCAAGTGGTCTTCATCGCCGTGTTCATGTGGCGCTGGCACGCCCCGCCGCAACCGAGCGATTCGGACTCGTTGTGAGGAATCGACGTTCATCGACGCGGGCGAGCATCAATCTCTCGACCGACCCCATCCGTCGACGATGAGTGCGCGACGCGGCGCTAAGAGGCGTAAACGATCGTAATCGCGAGTGTACCCACTATCTGACTCAGTTTCGGAGGCGACGATTCCCGAAACAACGCAGAAAATCCAGCATATGATCGCGCTATAACGGCCAGATCGAGCGAAGCGAACCTGCTTCTCAGGATACCTGCGTACCGTTGTCTACAATCGAGACATATCCATCAGAGAATACGCTGACCTCGAATGTCTTGTAGTTGAATATGATCTTTCCAAGCCCCTTCTTATCCGCGAAAAGAGTTTCCAGGGCCTCAGTATCTACGACGTCGTACAACGGAGGAGAGAGTTCGAGGGGATCGATACCTTCCGCTTCGGCGACCGATTCAACGACTGTCTGAGTGACGCTGCTCTCACCAACTTCGTCGGCGTGAATCGCTCTCATAACAACTGTACCCCGCTGACCTACTTAAACATGTTGTCTGTTACACATTTACCAGCGGTACTTAAACCGGTCTGGCAATCAGCCAACGTCGTCCTCGTCTGCGAATTCTTGGCCAAAATGATTGTACGGTTTCGCCTGTTCCTGCTTCATGATCTCGACGCGTTCTATCTGGACACCTCGGGAATCCAGTTCTGCGAGGCTCTCCTCTATGCCGTCCTGGCTGTGTCCGACCAACTCTAACGACAGGTTCGCATTGCTTGACAGTAATTCTCGGACGCTCACGACGCCGGATATTTCCATGATTTCATCCACTCGGTCCGCTCTCTCTGATATGGGAACGGTCGCAGTTACGAGCAGATGGTGGCCGAGTCCGGCTTTCGTGTAGTCTACGATCGTGTGGTACCCCTTGATAACGCCCTCCTCTTCGAGCCTGTCGATCCGATTCGTTACCGTGCTCGAAGAGACGCCGACCTGATCGCCGATATCGGCGACGGTCCGTTTCCGGGCGTCCTGCTGAAGCAGGTAAATGATCCCTTTGTCTACGTTGTCGATTTCATCGGGGCTCATATTCACCGTTCTCTCTGTAAGCGAACGAGCGAAAAGACGCTTGCCCGCGTGATCAACGAATGCTGACCGCACTGATACAGCCCGTTCGAATTCCGTCCGCCCCCTCAACCCGGTCTGACTAGTGATTTACACGGCGAGAGCTTCCCCGTCACCGACCGAGTCTCGACCTCCTATATGTCGAGGCTCGTCGGCGGGACGCGACAGCCACAGGGCGTGACCATGCTGGTCATCGGCCCGGCGATGGTGACGCCGATGACGGGCCCGCCACACTTCGGACAGTCGGGTGTCCAGCGGGGCCGTCTGGGGTAGCCGCCGTTCTCACTCCAGTCGTCGGACCCGGGTTTGTCATCGGATCTGTTCTCGCACCGCTCGTCTCCGCCCGACCGGTCGCACCGATTCTCGTCCGGGTCCGAGCCATCGTTATCACTAATTCCGCCGCTTCCGGCCGTCTCGCTGCTGTTTTCGGACACGTTGCTCCCGAGACGCTTATGGTGGTGTACACTATATCTGGTCATGCTTCTGGAACCTCTCGGTTCGGAAGCGCGTCTCGGGTGCTGCGACACCCGGGACATTTCTGAGCGCACGTCCCCGCGACTGAGTGGAGACGCACTTCCAGTGTGACGTGTGATCCGATTAAACTTATAGCTAATTGATATCGCCGGACAACAGGCCTGTATCACAACAATTCGGCTGATATCCGAGTCACTACCATTTTCTAAACTCACGGCGGACCAACACCCCGATTCCGAAAGCCGATGTGACGTGTGACCGCATTCGAAACGCACGCCCATCAATCGCAACCGATCACCACCGACCACGTACCCACCGCCTAGCCACCGGCGTCCTCGTCTTCAGTGGAGAGCACACCCAGCGGACAGCAGGTGCGTATCTGCGTTCAACGCCCGAAGAAGAGGAGGGGGAGTCTGTGCGTATGGAGGGAGTTCGCGAGGTGCGCCGTCAGGTCTCGCGCCACTTGTGGCCACACTCGACGCAGGTTAACAGTCGAACCTCGTAGGACCCGCCGGGCTTGGGAATCATCTCGTAGGAGGCCCGGTCGCTGTCGCAGTCGTCCGCTGGACAGGGCACTTCCATCCTCTCGGTGGTGTCCTGGGTCACGTCGGCCACGGCAGGCGCCCCGTCGTCTCGCTGGCCCTCCCGGATCGCCATCGCCGCTTCCGCCTGCGATTCCCGCGGGTTCTCGTTCTCACACGAGCGACACACCCACGTCTCGCCCTCCGTGTGCATCATCGACCCGCACTCGTCGCAAAATTGCATTGTACCTGAATCTAGGAACGTGGCAGATATAGGTTTTTTATTCGACTCCGGTCGACGCAGCGAGCGGTACCGGGCATTCCCGACGTCGATACACTGGCGATAGCGCTCGTCAGTCCCACCGTCTCTCCCTTCGCTTCGAGGGAGTGGCGTCGCCATTTCGTTTACCGGGCGACCGACGATCAGGCCCGACCGAATCATCGGGACCGATTTACTCGCTCGATCCGCTCGCCCACTTCGATCCCGATCCGCCTGACCAAACCGACCGCCCGATACGCTCACCCTAGCCGCCCGTTCTCGCGCGTTCACTGATCGTACCGCCGACAAATCCTCCGCGCTCGTCGATCTGACCGACACCGTTCGGAACTGACCCGTCCGTCGCGCTGACGGTGTACGACAGACCTGTCACTCGTGTGGCTCGCATACTCAATTACCAACCGAAACATAACAAACCCCTCCGCTACGGTGGCTTCGGCGTACACTCACGCATGAATCGACGCACCTATCTGACGATGTCCGCAGCGACGGCGACCCTGGCCGTCGCCGGTTGTGCGGGTGACGCCGGCAGTGACGACGACTCGAACGAAACCGACGGCGACGACAGCTACGGCGACTTCGACGAGGACGAACCGTCGGAGGCGCCGCCGGACCTCGCGGGAACCTGGGACGACTTCGAGGACTTAGACGACTGGGCGCCGATGGACGGCTCGCTCGACGCCGATACGGACCAGTACTTCGAGGGATCCCAATCAGCGCTGATCAGCGTCCCGGAATCGGCCAACAGCGGACGGATCATCCGCACGCTCTCTTCGCCGCTCGACTGCTCCGAGGTGGTCCCCGGCCTGGCGATGGCGTCGGACGGCCCCGGCGCGCCGTCGATCCAGCTGTGGGACGAAGACGGCGCCAAAGCCGAGTACCGCCAGGAGACCGACGCCACCCACCCGTTCGTCCGTCGAAACTTCGGCCTCTCGAAGTACGAAGGCGACGTCGACCTCTCCCGGATCGGCGAGATTCACGTCGTCCACTGGACCGGCGACGAGTTCGAGGGGCAGCTCTGGGTCGACGACCTCTACTTCTCCCCGCGGAGCGAGGAGGGCAAGATCCAGATTCAGTTCCACGGCGGCTACGAGGAGGACTACACCGTTGCGTACCCGATCCTGGCCCAACACGATCTCGAAGCGACGACGTTCGTGGCTACGAATCGCGTTCGCGAGACCCAGAACGCCGAGGGCGACCGGCTGACCGTCGAGCAACTCGACGAACTCGCCGACGCCGGCTGGACCGTCGGTAGCTACGGCCGCCGGGGGTTACAGTCCACCGACGTCGACCCGGACGAGCGCGAAGCCGACGTCTACGAGGCCGTCGATTGGCTCAACGACCGCGGTTACGACGGCGCCGGCTTCTTCGCGTTCCCTGGTGGCCGGATCGAGGATCGGGGGTACGAGGCCGTCACCGAGGCGCACGACCTGGCGTTCGCGGGTCGCTTCCCGTCGCAGGGCCACGCCGCGAATCCCCACCTCTGTCCGCGGATGACGAACCCAGATCCGGAGGAGGCGCTGAACCTGCTGGAGTGGACCGCGACCGTCGGCGGAATCACGACGATCGCGTTCAATCGCGTCGATTCGGAGGCACAGACCGCCCTCGAGGCCCTCGCGAGCGAGCTGTCCGCGTACCAGGAAGAAGACGTGCTCGAGGTGATCACGCCCCAGGAGATGGTAGACGAGTACGTCTTCTGAGGTTCACAACAATCCGCCGGCCCCGCCGAACCGGGTAACGCCGGTCCGGCCCGAGTCTTCGCACCCCGTTTTTCCGTCGGTCGTTGCGCCCGATCCGATCGATCGTTGCGCCCGATCCGATCGATCGTTGCGCTCGCCCGTTCCGATCCGTCGACGGTTCGTTTCCCGTCGATCGGTACGCTCGCCGTCAAATCCGTCGACGGTTCGTTTCCCGTCGGTCAGTCGGCGACTCGAACCTCGACCTCGTCGCGGGCGGTCGCCAGTCGGAAGGTCGGTACGGTTCGGTACTCGACCTCGACGACGCCGGTCCGGCGGAGCCGCTTTAGGCCCGAGCGAACGTCGTCGACGTCCGGATCCAGATCCGTCTCCGCGCGGACGCGTTCCAGTACGGCGACGACGCTCACCGACCGCTCGTCGGGACCGGGGACGACGTCGAGGATCGCCGATTGCAACCCGTCGACGCTAATTTTCGAGGGAACGGCGCCTTCTTCGGTGCTCTCGACGCCCGGTTCGACGTCGACGAGGTCGGCCGCCTCGGGCGTCGCCCTGATCAGGCTGTTGTCGTCGCGAAAGTAGTACTCCGAGAGTTCGGATTCGAGGTACTGGTGGACGTCGCTGCCGCTTTCTAGGTCCCACCTGTCCTGCAGTTCGCTGTTTTTCGTCGGTTGCAGCTGCACCACGTCGGCGAGGCGATCCAGCGCCTCCTCGGAGAGGGTCATCGTTCGACCGTACGAGAAATCAGTACTTTTGCGTTGCGCACTGTCACCGTCCGACGACTCATTCGGCCAGCGACGGCCGGTCGGCGACCGCCGCATCCAGGGTTTCGTCGACCTGCGTCGCGACGAGTACCACCCCGACCAGCGCGAGAAGCGAGGCGAACGCGAACGGGACGATGAACCCGAAGCCGACGAGAAAGCCCGAGACGAGCGGACCGATCGCGATCCCGAACCCGAACGCCATCGTCAGGACCGACAGCGTCGTCCCGGACTCGCCCTCCGGCGCCAGGTCGCCGGCGAGTGCGAGTCCCGGCGCGAACACCATCGCCCCGGCGATGCCCTGGCCGAGCCTGGCGACGAACATCGTCTCCGGCGTCGTGACGACGCCCTGCGCGAGCGTCGTCGGGATCAACAACACCATGCCCCAGAGGATGAACGGTCGGCGACCGATGCGATCGCTGGCGCCGCCGACGGGCGTCTGGAGGGCGATCTGGGCGAAGATGAACGCGGCGAACTGGAGGCCGAACCAGGTCGAGCCCTGATCGAGTTTGGCGTTGACTTCGTTTTGGAGCGTCGCGAAGAGGGCGATCCCGATCATCATGAACAGGGTGACGATGCCGAGCGTGATCACGGGATTGAGCAGGTTGTCGCCGCGGGGATCGGTGATGCGTATCGACGGCGACCCGCCGGCCGTCGCCTTGGTCCGCTCGGGGTCGCTGATCAGCACCGAGACCATCGCGAGGCTGACGAGGGCGGTGACCGTCGCGATCAGGAACGCCATCTCGAAGCCGCTCACGGTGAACGACGGGGTTCCGAGCGACAGCTCGTAGGGTCCGGCGGCGACGACCGCGCCGGCGGCGACCGGCCCCGCGCCGAAGCCGACCAGTCGAAACGTGTTGTAGATACCCATGCTGCCGCCGCGGTGACCGGCCGTCGCGAGTTCGTTTATCAGGGCGACTGATGCCGGGACGATGAACGCGACGCTGACGCCCTGGAGCGCCCGGATCACGACGAGCGAGAGGTAGGATCCGGCAAAGAGGTAGAGGAAGTTCGTCGTCGCCAGGCCGGCGAGGCCGATCACGATAAAGCGCTTTCTGGCACCCCGGCTATCGGAGAGGCGACCCGTAAACGGCTGTAACAGGCTGTTCAACAGCCCGTACAACGAGAGGATGATCCCGATGACCATCGCCTCCTCGAGCCCGAACGTCTCGCCCGTGACCACGTCGCTCGCGACGTACAGCGGGATCACGATGATGAGAAACGAGTTGCCGATGCCGTCGGCGAGTCGGGCGAACGCCAGCGCGAAAATTCGTCGGTCCACCGCGAACGCCGCGCGAACCCGCGAAGTCACCGACTGGCGCATTCGATGAGAGTTCGGCGCGGATCCTCAAGTGCATTTCGAACCGAAATACGACTTCGATCGATCGCGTCGCTCCACGGACCGACGGTGCGACTCGCGTCCGACTCGTCGGCCGACGTGACGGTCAACCCGATCACGGCGAGCGTTCATTCCCGTCGGCGTCCTAGGGCACCCATGAGCGAACCGATCACCCTGAACGAACTCGGTGCCACGCTCGAAACACTACCCTATCCGGTCACGCGGAGCGACGTCGACGACCGACTCGGCGACCGACGACTTCAGCTCGCAGACGGCGAGACGACGATCGGCGAGACGCTCGATCACGTCGAGTCGGAGCGATTCGACTCCGAGAACGAACTCGAATCGGATCTGTTCGCCGCGCTCCCTCGAAACGCCGTCGGCGAACCCTACCAGTCCGAAGGCGAAGGCTAGCCCCGCGGCGACGAGGTGGCCGGCGCTACCGTCGTCTTCGCGCGCCAAACACGTCGTTTAAGTCCCTCGGCATGCCATTTCGGACAACGATGGAGTTTTGCGACGAATGCGGTTCGATGATGAAAGCCGACGACGGGCTGTGGGTCTGTGGCAGCTGTGAGTTCACCAAAGCAAAAGACGACGCCCAGGCGTACGTCGTGACCGACGCTCAGGAGTCGAGCGAAATTATCGAATCCTCCGAGGAAAATTCGCTCCCAGAAACCGAAGTACAGTGTCCGAACTGCGAGAACGACACCGCCTACTGGTACCTCCAGCAGATCCGGTCGGCCGACGAATCGGAGACGCGCTTTTTCATCTGCACCGAGTGCGAGCACAAGTGGCGCGAGGACGACCACTAACGAACGCGTTCTCGGCCTCTGGCGGCGTCGAACCCCTCCCCGTGGATGAAAGAGGCAGTCGACAGAGCCGACGGCGAGTCGACCTCGCCGCCCGGAGAATCAGTCACTCGTTTCGCGCGAGCGTCAGGTAGCCCGTGTGACCCACGGGTGCCGTCGAGGGCCGCGAGCCCCGCTCGTCGAAGTCCATCTCTCGCTGGATCGTCTCGCGCGTTCGGACGTTCGCCAGCCCGGCGTCGGTGGCGGTCTCGACGACCTGTCGCGCGTTCTCGACGAACGGGCTGTAGACGGCGAGAAAGCCGCCCTCGACGAGCAGGTCCGGCGCTCGCTCGACGACCGTCGCGGCGTCGCCCGTGTCGAGGGTCACCACGTCGAACGACGGCGCGCCGTCGGCGATCTCGTCACACAGCTCGTCGAGCGCCGCCGTGAGGTCGCCCGTCCGCACCTCGACTCCGTCCGCGACGTCCGCGAGCGCCATGTTTGCTCTCGCCACCTCGGCGAAGTCCGGATCGCGCTCGTAGGTGCGAACCGACGCCCCGGCTCTGGCCATCGAGGCGGCGAGCACGCCAGTCCCCGTTCCCGCGTCGAGAACCCGATCACCCGTGCCGACGCCGGTCTCGCCGATGACCAGCCCGACGTCTCTGGGCACCATCGGCGCGCCCGTCCGCTCGAAGTGGTGAAAGAGATCCGGGCCGCGAAGCGCGCGAACGTGAAACTCGGTCCCCAGGTGGGTTTCGATCGTCGCTCCCGGCTCGACGTCTTCGGGGACGTCGAGCACGCCGAGGTCGGTCCCGAACTCCTCGCCGGGGGAGACGAGGTACTCGCGGTCCTCGTAGACGACGAGGACGGGAGACGGGCTCACTCCAGGTCGGCGACCGCGGCCGCCAGGTCCCCGCCGTGGCGTTCGAGTGCATCGCGCGCGTCGTCCTCGCTCGCGCCGGTGCGCGTCGCGACGAGTTCGACGTCGTCCTCGTCGAACGCGCCCCCGCTGGTGTCGGCGGCCTCGGCGTCGCCGCCGGTCCGTTCGCGCTCTTCCGGCGAGCCGATCACCTGGTAGGTCTCCTGGCCCCGGGCGTCCATTCGCGTGACGTCCGGTGCGTCGAAGACGAGATCGTGATCCGGCGTTCGGATGATCACTTCCTCGGCATCGAGTTCGTCCATGTCGATGCCCATCTGTTTCATCATCTGTTCCATCTTCCGCGGATCGAGACCGCCGCCTCCACCAAACATAGTCGAGAGGTTACCACGCGCGGCCAAAAGGCTGACGACCGCCGACGGCGGGTTCGTCCGGGCGTTCACTCCTCGGGCCCGACGCTGGATCTGACTTTCACCGCCATCCCGGTCTCGAAGTCGCGGATCGATCCGGCGTCGAGGGCGGCGCGACCGACGGCGAGCAGCGTCCCGTCGACGTGTTCGACGACCACTTCGTCGCCGGCGCGGACCGCCGGGTCGACCCCGCGGACGAACTTCGCGAAGACGTTCTTTCCGTCGCGGACGAACGGCTCGCTCTCGTCGTCGACGACGACGCGTCCGACGGGCGGGTCGAACGCCGCCGCGAGCCGACGGCCGCCTTCGAGGCCGAGCGTGAATCGGCCGTCCGTTCCGTACGAGACGAGGCGATCGCCGTCGACGTGGATCTGCTGTGGCCGTCCGCTTCCGGTGCGGGTGATCGTCGGCGACTCGGCCGGATCGAACAGGGCGGTCCCCGCTCCCGCACCGAACTGGTACTCGGCGACGTACCTGAGCGCGGCCAGTTCCCGTTCGTCTGTCATCGGCCGTTCTTCTCGGCGGCCGGGTGAAAGGCTATCGACTCAGTCGGCGGGATCGCCGACCCGGCGGTGATGTGGGACATGGACCCGCTCGGTCACCACGACGATCGGCGGACGGCCGACGAAGAAAATAAGACAATCTCCGCTCTCAGCTTATTTTCGAGCACAGGACTGATAAAACGGTGAGGTTATTACTGGTCGAAGGATAGAATTGGCAATAAATGGACGGTACGCAGATCGGACTCGGCGTTTGTCTCATCGGAACGGCATCTCTCCTACTGGTCGGTCGATCGCAGGCCCCGTCGGATTCGGTGGTCTACGGCATGGCGGGTCTCGCCGTGGCGCTGACGATCGGCGCGGTCGCCATCGCGGCCATCAGAAACTGCGAGACGCGGGCGATCTGAGTCTAGAGCAAGAATCGATCGACGTCTCCGTCGAGGTCGACGAAGCTGTCGGCTTCTTCGATCAGCTCTTCGGCCGTCGACGATTCGAACGCCATCACTTCGGGTCTGACCCCTTCGTGGCGGAGGTGTGAACAGAGTCGCGAGAAGTCCCCGTCGCCGGTACACAGCACGATCGAGTCGACGTGGTTGGCGAGCGTGACCGCGTCTAAGCTCATCCCGACGTCCCAGTCGGCCTTCTTCGACCCGTCGGGAAACCGCTTTATGTCCTTGATCTTGGTCTCGAAGCCGATGTCGACGAGCGCGTCGAAGAACGACTCCTCTTCGGGGGAGTCTGCGCGGATGACGTAGGCGATCGCGCGCGTGAGCTGTCGGTCGCCGACGGCGGCGTCGAGAAGCGAGGCGTAGTCGATGTTCCGGCTGTGGAGGCTCTGGGCGGAGTGATAGAGATTCTGCGCGTCGACCAGCACGGCGACCCGCTGGCCTGGGTGAACGTTAGACATGTTCACACCGAACACTCACACGGACAAAGCACTTTCGAGCGAGGACGTCGACCTGTGATGGAAAACCGGTTCCGATTCGTCGAACCGGTTCGATCCGGGTTCGAGGTTAGCTCCGGAGCTTCGCGATGCGCTTTTCGGTCGGTGGGTGCGTCGAGAAGATGCTCTGTAGCAGGCTCCGGTCGGCGTTGAAGATGCACAGCGCGGCAACGGTGTCGTTCGTCTGCTGGTCGCGACCTTCGGCGCCGGCCGAAATCTTCTCGAGCGCGCGGGCCAGTGGATCGCCGCTACCGATCGCGTCCCGGGCGTCGTCGTCCGCGACGTACTCGCGGTAGCGCGAGATGGCCATGACGAAGATCATCACCAGCAGGTTGGCGATCTGCGAGGCGGCCATCGCGAGGATCCAGGTCCCCATGTTCCGTTCGCCACCCATCAGGACCGCGAAGTAGGCGACGTAACCGACGATCATGCCGATCGACTGGCCGACGACCATCGTGATGACGTCGCGGTTTTTGATGTGGGCGATCTCGTGGGCGATGACGCCCTCGAGCTCGTCGTTGTCCAGGATGGCCATCAGCTCGTCCGAAACGACCACCACACCGGCGCCCTTGCGACCGACTGCGAACGCGTTCGGGACACCCATCTGCTGTCTCATCAATCGTGGGGTTGGGACGCCCATATCCCTGGCGAGCGATTCGGTCATGTGGTGGACGTGCTGGTACCGCGGGTCGTCGGGCATGTCTTCTGCTCCCCGTAGCGCCATCCACTTCCCGATCTTGTACTGGAGCGCCGGGACGATCAGGATCCCGACGGCGAGGATGATCCACAGGTTAAAGCCCGTCATCGCGGCGATTGCGGTCGCTGCCACGAGGTAAAAGGCGAACAGAATGGCGCCGACGACGACCATTCTGACCTTCAAGCCGAAGTCTGTCATGTGCACCAATAGGTAAGCGAGCGTCATAAATTACGTGATAGGGGTAGTATATTGGTAACGCATGCCAATAATCTCGACCGGTCGCCGAACGCGATGCTGTGTTACGGACGGGGCCGGTTCGCCTAATTCAGAGGGTCGGTCCAATGACCGAATCTCGAACCGTCCACGTACTGGTCCGAGACGCAACGGCTAAGTACTCGGACCGAATCAATCCTGCTAATGCGACCAGTCGCTCACGGCACGTCGATGCCAGCCGTGAGCGACGCTACCGCCGACCGTCGGCTCCCGGCTATCGGCGGCTCGACAGCTTTTAAATTCGGTAAAAAACGCTCCTATTAGTGCTCGGAGCGGGCGTGGCGTCCCCGTTTCGGGTGCACTCGGATTCGACGACGAACTGATCGAATCCACCGCTGTGGATTTTCGACACCAGATCGGCCGTTTCGACCCGACAGATCGAACCCGACGGGTCGAGTGCGGCCACCCGGGCCATTGGCCCACCCGAACCCAGACCAGATGACCCACGACGTAGACCTGACCGGCGTCTTCCCGGCGATGTGCACGCCGTTCGACGCCGACGGCCGTATCGACTTCGAAACACTCCGCGCCGACGCCAGCCGACTCGAAGCCGCTGGCGTGGCGGGCCTCGTCCCCGTCGGCTCGACGGGCGAGTCCGCGACGCTCACCCACGACGAACACGTCCGCGTGATCGAGGCCGTCATCGACGCCGTCTCCGACGTTCCCGTGATCGCCGGCACCGGTTCGAACAACACCCGCGAGGCGCTCGAACTCTCCGAGCGAGCCGCAGACGCGGGCGCCGACGCCCTGCTACTCATCTCGCCGTACTACAACAAGCCCGAACAGCGCGGACTGGGCGACCACTACCGGGCGATCGCCGACGCGATCGACGTCCCGCAGATCATCTACAACGTCCCCTCTCGGACGGGCCAGACCGTCGAACCCGACACCGTCGTCGACCTCGCCGCCCACCCGAACGTCGCGGGCTACAAGGCCGCGGAGGGCGACCTGAACGCCATCGGCGAGATCGCAGAGCGGACCCGAGACGAGGACTTCTCGATCCTCTCGGGCGACGACGCGCTCACGCTCCCGATCTGTTCGGTCGGCGGGACGGGCACGATCAGCGTCGTCGCGAACGTCGAACCCGCGCGAACGGTCGCGATGGTCGAGGCGGCCCTCGACGGGGAGTACGAACGCGCACGCGGCCGACACCACGAACTCGGCCCCCTCTACCGAGCGCTCTTCGTCGAGACGAACCCGATTCCCGTCACGGAAGCGCTGGCGATCCGCGAGGACTTCCCGCCACACCTCCGGCCCCCGCTCTCGCGTCTCGCTCCCGAACACCGCGAGGAACTCCGGGCGGTGCTCGAATCGTACGACCCGATCTCACCCGAGGCGACGACGCCGGTGAATCACCGATGACCGACGGCGAACGATTGACGCTGGGCGATCCTCGCCATTCGACGGTGGCCGACGATCGACGATCGACGGTGGCCGATACCGAACGATCGACGATGACCGACGGCCGACGATCGATTCGGCTCGGCGTCACCGGCGCGACCGGCCGCATGGGGCGGGAAGTGCTCGCCGCCGCGAGCGATCGACCCGCGTTCGAGGTCGTCCTCGCCGTCGCCCGTTCTCCCCCGGACGAGCCGATCGAGGCCGTCGAGATCGAGTCGGCGGACGCGTTCGACCGGCTCGTCGCCGACCGCGAACCTCACGTCGTCGTCGACTTCACCGCACCCGTGTCGACGGCGACCTACGCCGACGCCTGCGCGGACGCCGGCGTCGCCTTCGTCACTGGCACGACCGGACTCGACGACTCCCACGAGCGCCGCCTACGAGCCGCGAGCGAGCGAATCCCACTCCTGCGCGCGGCGAACTTCTCGCGCGGGATCGCCGTTCTCGACGCGCTCTGCGCCCGGGCGGTTCGGAGCCTTCCCGACTACGATATCGAACTCGTCGAAACCCACCACGCGGGAAAGCGAGACGCCCCGAGCGGGACCGCGCTCTCGCTCCTCGAGACCGTCGAATCGGAACGCGACGCGAGCGAGCGCGTCCACGGTCGCGTCGGCGACTCTCCTCGCGACGCCGACGAAATCGGCGTCCACTCGATCCGAGCGGGCGCCATCGCCGGCGAGCACGAGGTTGTGCTCGCGGGCGATCACGAGGAACTCCGCCTGACCCACCGTGCCGGTGACCGCGGCGTGTTCGCCGCCGGGGCGCTCGACGCGGCGGCCTGGCTCGCCGGCCGCGATCCCGGTCGGTACGCCTTTGCCGAGGTGATCGAAACATGAGCGGCCTCGAATCGGCCATTAACGGCCTGTGGACGCGCTACGATGCAGACCGGATCGACGCGTCGACGGCGACCGAATCCGACCTCGAAACGCTCGACACCTTCCTGGACGCGCTCGAATCGGGCGAAGTACGGGCCGCCGAGGCCCGGAACGGCTCCTGGGAGGCCAACGAGTGGGTAAAGCGGGGGATCTTGCTCACATTCGGCCTGCGTCAAACCACCGCCCGCGAGTACGGCGACGTCGCGTACAACGACGTCCTCCCGCTCGCCGACACCGCCTCCTACGGCGATCGCGTGACGCGAAACACGCCCGACGGCACGGTCGTCCGCCGCGGGGCCCACGTCGGGAGCGACTGCATCCTGATGAGTCCGTCGTTCGTCAATATCGGCGCCCACGTCGGCGACGGGACGCTCGTCGACTCCTGTGACACCGTCGGTTCCTGCGCCCAGATCGGCGCTGACGTCAAGCTCGGGGCGAATACGCTGATCGGCGGCGTGCTCGAACCGGTCGAGGACGCGCCGGTCGTGATCGAAGACGGCGTCTCGCTTGGCGCCGGCTGTCGCGTCACCTCTGGTTTCGTCGTCGGCGAAGATTCCGTCGTCGGCGAGAACACGCTCCTCACCCCGCGCATTCCGGTGTACGACCTCGTCGACGAGGAAGTCAGATACGGTCGACTGCCGCCGGAGCGACGGGCGTTCACCCGCTTCGTCGAGTCGTCGATCGGCGACCACGACCTCTTCGACGGCGGCGCCTACAAGCCGGCGGTCGTCGCCACGACGCTCGAAGACCGTACCCTCGAGGCGACCGAACGCGAGGGGGTGTTACGATCGTGAGCGACGAGGCTCCGATCGCCACGCCGTCGATCGCGACGGACGCGGACGAACGCGTGCGACGCCTCGGCGACTGGGACGACGCCTCGCTGCGCTCGCTGGCCGACGAGCACGGCACGCCGCTTTTCGTCCTCGATCTCGACCGCGTCCGGGCGAACTACCGCCGGCTTTCGGCGGCGTTTCCCGACGCGGAGATCTGCTACGCGGCGAAGGCGAACGCGCTCTCTGACGGCCTCGAGACGGTGCTCGACGAGGGAGCGACGATCGAGTGCGCCTCGGCGGGGGAGGTTCACCGCGCGCTCGCGGCCGGGGCGTCCGGCGACCGAATTCACTACACGGCGGTAAATCCGCCCCGGGCCGACCTCGCCTACGTCGTCGACGCGTGGACCGACGAACCCGATCTGACGATAACGGCTGGCGCCCGGGACACGGTCGACCGACTCGCGGAACTCGGCTACGACGGCCGACTCTGTCTGCGCGTCAACCCCGGCGTCGGCGCCGGCCACCACGAGGCCGTTCGGACCGGGGGCGACGTCACGTTCGGCATCCCCGCCGATCGGATCGTCTCGGTGGCCGAGTCCGCCGTCTCTCGCGGATTCGACCTCGTCGGCGTCCACGCCCACGTCGGCTCGGGCGTCCTCGACGACGAGCAGATCGACGCCCACCGGCGGTTCGTCGACCGCGTCGCCGCCATCGCGACGGACGTCGACGCGGCGGTCGACTCGCTCGAGTTCGTCGACGTTGGCGGCGGATTCGGCGTTCCCTACCGCGAGGACGATTCGCCGCTCGATCTCGCGGCGGTGGCGAACGCCACGCGAACGGGCCTCTCCGACCTCGACGCTCGACTGGTGATCGAACCCGGACGATACCTCGTCGCCGACGCCGGCGTCCTGCTCTCGCGGGTGAACACGGTCAAGGAGACGCCGGAGACGACGGTCGTCGGCGTCGACGCGGGGATGTCGACGCTGGCCCGACCGGCGCTGTACGACGCCTACCACGCGATTCGGCCGCTCGCTCGCGACGAAGCCAGTTGCGTCGACGAACGCGAACTCGTCGGACAGACCGTCACCGGCCCGATCTGTGAGAGCGCGGACGTCTTCTGTACGGACCGATCGCTTCCGAGGCTCGAGCGCGACGACGTCGTGGCGATCGGCAACGCCGGCGCCTACGGCTACGAGATGGCGAGCGCGTACAACTCGCGCCCGCGACCGGCCTCGGTCGTCGTGGACGACGGCGACGCCCGGATCGCCCGGCGACGGGAGACGCTGGCCGACCTGACCCGACTCGAACGGGGAAGACCCGACGGCGGGACGGACCGGTGGACGGAATTGACTCGCGGGTCGGCGACCGATTCGACGAGGATTCCCGAGGTGGGCGAATGAGCACCGTCGCCGCGGATCGAACCGTCGCGGTCGCGAAGTACCACGGCACCGGAAACGACTTCGTCGTCGTCGACGCCGACGAGCCGGTCGCCGATCGGCGAGCGTTCGCTTCGCGCGTCTGCGATCGGACGGACGGCCTCGGCGCCGACGGGGTCCTCTTTCTGGCACTCGAATCGCAGTTTACGCCACCACGCGTGGTGATGACGCTCGTTCAGCCCGACGGCTCGACGGCGCCGATGTGTGGAAACGGCGCTCGCTGTGCTGCGGCGTGGGCGATGGCACGAACCGGGGAAAATTCCGTCATGATCGACACGCAGGCCGGCTCCCGCCGGGCCGAACGAATCGAACCCGCATCGGAAGGATCGGGCACCGTCGACGAGAGCCGGATCTCGGTCGAGATGGGTCGTCCGTCGTTCGAACCTGCCACCGTACCGGTGTCTGCCGACGATCCGATCGTCGATCGACCGCTCGCCGACCTGGGTATCGAGCCCGACGGGATGGACGTCGAGGCCGCGACGCTCACCGCGACGGCCGTGAACACCGGCGTCCCGCACGTCGTCGCGTTCGTCGACGACGTCGATTCCGTCGACCTCTCCCGGCTCGGGCCCGCGGTTCGCCACGCCGAGGCGTTCCCGCGGGGAACCAACCTCACCGTCGCGAGTCCGGATCGCGACCGGGCGAACGACGATCGTCCGGCGTTTCGCCAGCGGACGTACGAGCGGGGCGTCGAAGCCGAGACGGCCGCGTGTGGCACCGGCGCCGTGGCGATCGCGACGGCCGCCATCGAGACCGGCCGGATCGACGAGGCCTCGTCGATACTCGTCCGACCGCCCGGCGGCGACCTGTCCGTCGACTTCGACGATCTCGGTCGCGCCGTCCTCGCCGGTCCCGTCGTTCGCGAGTTCGAAACGCAGGTGTCCGTTCAGCGTGCGGGATCCGACCGATGACCGCCCGCACAGACGCCGACCGCCAATCTGGATCGTTCGACCCGATCGACTTTCTCGAGGCCGCTGTCGCGATTCCATCGTGTTCGTCGGTCGAACGGATGCGCGAGTTCGTCCGTTCGACGCTCGAAGCGAGCGACGTCGACGTCCGCGTCGACGACGCCGGCACCCTCCTCGCGAGTCGCGGTCCGACCGGTTCGGACGGAACGCACCTCGTCTTCAACACCCACCTCGATACGGTCTCACCGCACCTCGACGTCGAGTGGTCCGACGACGGATCGCGGCTGTTCGGTCGCGGTGCGTGCGACGCGAAGGGACCGCTCGCGTCGATGCTCGCCGCGTTTCTCGCGGCAGACATCGGTGACGGTCGGCTTTCGCTCGTGTTGACGCCGGACGAGGAAGTGTATTCGACCGGCGCCTACGCGCTGGCGAACCCCGATGACGGGTCGGCACAACCCGCACCGCCGTTCGGAACCGCAGACGCCGTGATCGTCGGCGAGCCGACGGGCCTCGACGTCTGCACCGCCGCACCCGGCCGGTTCGAGGGTACGATCGAACTACGCGGCGAGCGCGCTCACGCCGCCGAGCCCGAGACCGGAGCGAACGCGGTCGACGCGCTCGGTGACGTCGTACAGGCGCTCCGGACGTTTCACGACCGACCGGCGGCCCCGACGGCTCACCCGCAACTCGGCGAGCCGACGCTCACGCCGACGGTCGTCGAGGGCGGCGAGGCGACCAATCAGGTGCCGGCGAGCGCCGGTATAACCGTCGATCGCCGTCCCGTCCCGCCGGAGACCCCTGAATCATTTCGCGCCTCGCTCGTCGACCACCTGCGAGCGCACTGTCCGCCCGGCGTCGACGTCTCCTTCTCGTTCACCGAGCGGCCGACGCCGTTCTTCGAGGCCTGGGCGACCGAACCGTCGGAACCGATCGTCGAGACGCTCGCCGCGGCGGCCGGCGGCGAGGTTCGCCCGTTCGGGGCGGCGACCGAGGCGTCGTACTTTTCGCCCCGCGCCCCGACGGTCGTCTTCGGACCGGGTGTGCTCGCCGACGCGGAGGGGCCCGTCGCCCACGCCGATCGCGAATACGTCCGGGTGGACGACGTTCGCGCGGCCGCCGAGGCGCTGGAAACGACGGTTCGAGCGTTTTGTGGCGGGGTATGAAGCCGGCCGACTGATCTCCCGTCGGACGCGATGACCGCTACCTGATCTCTCAGACGGTTTCGAGGTCGTTCGTCGGAATCGTTCCTTGAACCCGTCCGAACCGGCCAGTTAGATCGTATGCGGGATCGGTCGGTCTTGTCAGTCCATGTGTCTGGCCCATCAGCGAGTCGAGCCGTTCGACGGAGGCGTCCGTGTCGTCGGTGAAGGCGACGGTCATCGTAATATTCGTCGTCGCACCGTCGATCGCGTACGTGTATCCGATCGCGGGAGTCGTCTCCAATTCGCTGTCGGTGACGCCGTAGGTGGGTCCTGGCGACTGGACGTAACCGAGGTGACCGGGAGGAAGTCCTCTCACGACGACCGAGAGTGCCTGGCGGGACGGTTCGAGGAGGCCGTTTCCACATCCGCGGCCGCTGGCGGGATCGATTCCGTGTTGTCCGTTCGCACAGTGGTACTGGTCGTAGACGGCGGAAACGGGGCGGTCGGAGTCGACCGATTCGAGCAGCCAGTCGTGATCGAACCCGATCGCCCGTCTCCCGTCCAGCCGATACACGTCGAACGCTCCGCTGGTCGCGGTCGGTTCGATCGCGTGCGACTCGAAGAACTCGAGCTTTCGCGCGACGTCGATCGAACCCCGAAGGGCCACGACACCGATCGAATCGGACGCGGTCCAGATCTGTTCGTCGACGCGTTCCAGCGCCGGGAACGGGTACGGGGTGTTTCGAAACGGGGCGAACTGACTCTCGATGTACCCTTCGGGAAGGTGCGTCGAGACGGCTCGAAGTTCGTCGATCGACGCACCGCCGACCGCCGCGTGCGATGTCGGCTGGAGCGCTCGAAAATCGAGGTGGCGTCGCAGACGCCGGGCGGTGAGCAACCCATCGGATTCCGTCGCGGGTGTGTAATTGCTGTACCGCTGTAGCTGACCACACCCGGCCAATCCCACGGTACCTGCGACGGCGACTCCCCGCGACAGGACGGTGCGTCGGTCCATCGATTTATTTCTTCCTTCGCTACGTTCGGCCAATACACGTTCCACGATTTGTACGTTTTGTTCGGGGGGTCCTGCCGAGTCGCGGCTTCAGTAGCAAGCTTTTTGCGTACTGGTTGGTACCTGGCCGTCGTCGGCACTCGCAGGAGGCACCGTGGCGGCATTTGTACAATCTAATTCGATCGTGAAACCATCGGCGACGTCGAGCGAATCACCACTTACCGATCGTATTCGTGCGCGTCGTCCACCGCGTCTTCGACCGCTGCCAGGACGTGTTCGTGCTGGGGGCCACGCGATTCGACGAGCGTGTCACGATCCAGCTCGGGAACGGCGCCGACGACGGTGAGATAACTCATACAGCCGAGCCGGTAGGTCGCCGTCGGGTCGATCGGCTCGTCGGCGACCAGCGGTACGGCGTCGTATTCTGCGGTGAGGCCGGCAGTGGCGAGTCCGCCGTGGATGGCGCTCGACGAATCCGCGCAGCGGGCGGCGATGGCCTGCAGCGATTCGCCCGATAGGCGGTGGACGTGCAGGCGCGATTCGAAGGGGACGACGCCGATGACGTCCCCTCGCGTGACGGTCGCGGGGAGTCCGCTCCTGACCGACGCGGCCGCGACGAGTCCGACGTCCGCCTCGCCGCGGGTGCGGTAGGCGTCGGCGACGAGCGTCACCGTCGCCGGGTGATCGAGCGGTTCTGCGAGCCGCCCCAGTTCGTCGGTCAGCCCGCACGCGGCGGTCAGGTCGCGATAGGTCGTCTCGACGGACTCGACGGGTTGAGCGTCGTCGATCGACCTGGTCGTGACCCCGGGCCGATCGTCGAGTTCGACGAGCTGGAACGTGCCGGCCTGGCCGCCTTCGGTGCGGGCGAGGAGCGTCCCGTCGACCCGCTCGCAGACCTCGTCGTGGTCGTGGCCGCCGAGGATCACGTCGACGTCGGTCCCAGCCGCGATCTCCCGGTCGATCGGGCCGGCGTGCGAGCAGACGACGAGCCAGTCCGGATCGCGTTCGCCGAGCCGGTCGACCGCCATCCGCACGGCCTGGACCGGGTCGGTAAACTCCACGTCGAGGTCGAGTCCGCTCAGTTCGCACGTCTCCGGGTGGACGATCCCGATCAGTCCGATCCGCTGGCCGGCGCAGGTGACGACGGTGCTCGGCTCGATGCCGTTCCATCGGTCGTCGCCGGCCGCGTTGGCCACGAGGTGCGCCCCGGGCGTCGTCGTGGCCCACTCCAGGGCGCCGTCGACGCCGAGGTCGAACTCGTGGTTGCCGAGCGTGTCCGCGTCCGGGGCGACGTGTTCGTAGAACGGGCGGGCGACGGCGCGACCCTCCCCGCGTTCGAACGCCAGCGCTCCCAGCGCGGTCGTGTCGCCGGTGCCGACGACGATCGTCCGGTCGTCGCGGGCGGCGTCTACGGCGCCCGCGAGCCGAGCGAGGCGGCGTGGATCGTCGTAAATCGTCTCCAGGTCGGACAGGTGGAGGAGTCGCGGGACCGACATCGCCCGATGTTCGAGTAAGCGACGTGAAATAGCTTCTGCACTGGCGGGTGGCGTTTCGACGGAATCGATCCTCGTTCCGGCTGTCGGTTCCGCGACCAGAACGTTTAGGCGTCCGCCCGCGACACGCAGTCACATGACGGAGTGGATCGCGGAGACGTACACGAGCGACGTCGGCTGGTCGCTGCTCGAGGAACTGGTCGACGTGGGCAACCGGATGGCCGGCAGCGACGGTGAGCGCGAGGGGGCCGAACTGACGCGCGACGCCCTCGCCGAGGTCGGCGCGCGAACCGTTCGACTGGAGGAGTACGACATTCAGGGCTGGACGCGCGGGACGAGTCGCCTCGCCGCCGGCGGAGCGGAGCAAGACTGCATCGCGCTGCCGCGGAGTCCGGCGGGCGAGGTGACGGCGGAACTCGTCGACGTCGGCTACGGCCTGCCCGAGGACTTCGCCGACGCCGACCTCGACGGGGCGGTCGCGATGGCTCGATCGGACGTGCCGGATCACTTCGATCGGTACATTCACCGCCGCGAGAAGTATTACCACGCGGTGGAAGCCGGGGCCGCGGCGTTCGTCTACCGGAACCACGTCGAGGGCTGTCTCCCGCCGACGGGCAGCGTCGGGACGCCCGAGGACCCGATCGGCGATATTCCGGCGATCGGCGTCAGCTCCGAGGTCGGTGCCCGTCTCGCCCGCCGATTCGACGGGGATTCCGTTACCGTCGCGGTGGAAGCTGACGTCCACCCGGCGACGAGTCAGAACGTTCACGCCGAACTCGGCCCGGAGACGGACGAGCGCGTGCTCGTGACGAGCCACGTCGACGCCCACGACATCGCCGAGGGTGCGATGGACAACGCCGCCGGAACGGCGATGGTCGTCGAGATCGCCAACGCGCTGGCGAGCCGGGAGGACGAACTCGAGACGCGCGTCGAGTTCGTCGCCTTCGGTTCGGAGGAGATCGGTCTCGTCGGTTCGGCCGTCGACGCCGATCGGCGCGACCACGACGGCGTCAAAGCGATTCTCAACAACGACGGCGTCACCCGCGGGCGAACGCTTCGGGCCTTTCCGAACGGATTCGACGAACTGGCGTCGCTCGCCGAGACGGTCGGCGATCGGTACGATCACCCGCTCTCGATCGCACCCGAACCCCAGCCCCACAGCGATCACTGGCCGTACGTCCAGTGGGGCGTCCCGGGCTACATGATGATGAGCGAGACCGGCGAGAGCGGTCGGGGTTGGGGCCACACGTTCGCCGACACGTTCGACAAACTCGACCGACGCAACCACCGCGAGCAGTCGATCGTCCTCGCCGATCTCGCGGTCGAACTCGCGCGCGAGGACTTTGAGGTCGCCCATCGCGACCCCGAATCCATCGCCGCGGATCTGGAGGAGGCGAACCTCGCGGAGGGAATGAAGATCATCGGCGACTGGCCCTACGACTTCTGACGGGCCAGATTGGCCGACTGGATCGAGTTTCCACGCCGGATTTTCGGTTCGGTCGACCTGGCCGGATTTTCGGCCCGGTCGTCGCGACTGGCTCGCCCCTGGATAGCTTCGCTCGCGACGAACACCCCAACAACTTTATCAGTTTGGTCCCCAGGACGGGTATGGACCCGATGGACCCGGTGCCGTGGGAAGACGTCATCGCCGTTCGGGGTGTCCCGGGCGAGGAACTCCAGCCCTTCGTGCAGCGCCACGCGCCGGATTTCGACGACGAGGTGCCGGCGACGGCCGTCAAGACCGTTTACGACGACTGGAAGGAGTCACTCGGCGAGAATCGAACGCTCGACGACCAGGGGGCGGCGTACCTCATCGCCTACCTGTTAGAACACCGCGGTGCGATCCACTTAGACGACGGCGACGGATTCGGCGGATCGTTGCTCGACCGACGACCGTCCGACGAGCGGCTTCGGACGATGTTCCACGAAGACGAGCTGACGAAGTGGTGGATCGCGATCGAGTGTGGCGTCCACTACGCGCTGGTGAGTCGGTGGCTCTACGAAGCCGACATTCCGCTTCTCGCGCGCAACCTCGGCGAGGAGACGATGGCGAAAATCACCGAACGGTCGGTTTGAGTCGGTGGCGCGGGTTTCGGCGACGTCGAACCGCTCTGGTATATATTAAATACTCAACATAAGTCGCTCTTCTCCCGTACGCGTCAGTCCCAGTTGAGCGAGATGTACAGTAACGCGATCAGACAGATAAGGGCGACGACGAAGAGGAGTATCGTCGCGATCTCCGGAAAGAGCAAGTCGATCATTCCCGGCGCGTTCGAGGCGGCCTGGCCGATCATTGGGGGCAGTTAGGCAGCCGCGTAGAAAGTCCTACTGGATCGACGCCGCCTCGACCGACGGGTGCGACCTCTCCGTTGCTACTCGTCGAGTTTCTCGACCAGTTCCGAGGCGACGCCGGTGTAGCCGGCCGGGGTTAGCGCCCGAAGCTCCTCGCGGACCGCCTCGTCGACGTCCAGCTCGGCAAAGAGATCGTGGAAGTCCTCGATGGTGACCTGCTGGCCCCGGGTGAGGTCCTTGACCCGTTCGTAGGCGTCGTCGCGACCTTCGCGCCGGAGGATGGTCTGGACCGCTTCGCCGATCACCGCCGGCGTCTCTGCGAGTTCGTCGTCCATCACCCGGTCTGTCGGCGTCACCTTCGAGAGGCCGTCGCGGCTCTTCGTGTAGCCGATCAGGCAGTGGGCGAACGCGGCGCCGATATTGCGCTTGACCGTCGAGTCGGAGAGGTCGCGCTGGAGGCGCGAGGTGGTGACGTAGTCGGCCAGAAAGTGGAGGTCCGAGTTCGCCTTCGAGAGGTTGCCCTCGCTGTTTTCGAAGTCGATCGGGTTCACCTTGTGCGGCATCGTCGACGAACCGGTTTCGCCGGCGGCGGCCTCCTGGCCGAGGTACCGATCGGAGACGTAGAGCCACTCGTCCAGGTCGAGGTCGAGCAGAATTCGATTCGCACCGCGGAGTGCGTCGAACAGCGCCGCGAGATCGTCACACGGGTTGACCTGCGTGGTGAGCGGTTCGAAGTCGAGGCCGAGTTCGGTAACGAACGTTTCGGCGAACGCAGACCAGTCGACGTCGGGGTAGGCGGCGTGGTGGGCGGCGTAGGTGCCCGAGGCCCCGCCGAGCTTGCCGCGGAGGTCGCCGGTCGCGGTCTCGACCCGATCGATCGCGCGTCCCAGCCGGGAGGCGTAGACGGCCATCTCCTTGCCGAACGTGGTCGGCGTCGCGGGCTGGCCGTGCGTCCGCGCGAGCATCGCTCGATCCTGGTGCTCGCGAGCCTGGTCTCCGAGTTCGTCGCACACGTCGGTCAGGGCGGGCAGAATCACGTCGGTGACGGCGTCGCGGACGAGCAGTCGGTGGGCGAGGTTGTTGACGTCCTCGCTCGTCAGCCCGAAGTGGATCCACGGGACGGCGTCGCTCCCGTCCGGAAGCTGCAGGCGGAGGAAGTACTCGACGGCTTTCACGTCGTGGTTGGTCGCCTCGAACGGGCCGTGGCCGGTGGTCTCGATCTCCTTTACGATGGCCGCGTCGTCCGCGTCGAAGTCCTCGTATGCGGCCCGTAGCTCCTCACGCGTCCGCTCGTCGAGTTCGAGCGGTGTCGCCTCGAGGTCGGCCACTGCGATGAGGTATTCGACCTCGACGCGGACGCGTGCCCGCATGAGTCCGGCCTCACTGGCGTACGGTCGAAGCGGTTCCGTCCGATCGGCGTAGCGACCGTCGAGCGGGGAGACGGCGTACAGCGAATCCCTGTCTGTCATGCCCGTGAGTCGTCTGCGAGCCCGAAAAAGCGTATCGAAAGGCCGAGCGCGAAACCTTCCGACGACCCCGACTGCGCCGACGACGGCTGATACCGGAGTGCACGCACCGGCCGAATCAGAACCCCTTTGATTCGCCTCGGCGCAGTGTCGCCTATGACGCGCATCGCCGGAATGGCGGGCAACCGGGGGCGAAACCTGATGAACATCGCGGATCGGCGGCCGGGCGGGGCCGAGCTGTCGGTCGTACTAACCTACGACGCCGACGCGCCGATCCTGGCGTCGGCGGCCGAACGGGACGTTGCGACCGAGGTCGTTCCACTCGAAGACGGGATGGATCGACGCGACCACGAGCGGGCCGTCCTCGACGCGTTGTCGGGCTACGACGTCGACCTGGTCTGTCTCGACGGCTACATGCGGATCCTCTCGGAGACGTTTCTCGACGAGGCGCCGACGACGCTGAACGTTCACCCGTCGCTGCTGCCGGCGTTTCCCGGGATGGACGCCTGGGGCGACGCCATCGACGCCGGCGTCTCGGTGACGGGCTGTACCGTCCACGTGGTGACCGACGCGACGGACGACGACGGCGACGTGATCGAATCGGAGATCGACGCCGGGCCGATCGTCACCCAGGAGCCGGTTCCGATCTACGATGGTGACGACGTGGAGGCGCTCAAAGAGCGCGTCCTCTACGACGGCGAGTTCCGGGCCTACCCGCGAGCCGTCGAGTGGTTCGCACGCGACGCCGTCGACGTGGACCTTGAGGCGGGAACGGTCACCGTCGAGGCGGACGCGGCGAGTGCGGACGGCGACCACGACGGTTTGCCCGCCCGTCGAATCGTCTCGAACGACCGGCTCGATACGCTTCGCTACGGCGAGAACCCACACCAAGATGCGGCGGTGTACGCGGACCGAACCTGCGCGGAGGCGAGCGTCGTTCACGCCGAGCAGCTAAACGAGGGGGCGAAGGCGCTCTCGTACAACAACTACAACGACGCAGACGGCGCGTTGAACCTGATCAAGGAGTTCGACGAGCCAGCCGCGGCGGTCATCAAGCACACCAACCCGGCCGGCTGCGCCACGGCCGACAGCCTCGCCGAAGCCTACGACCGCGCGCTCTCGACCGATCCGATGAGCGCGTTCGGCGGGATCGTCGCGATAAACCGTGAGTGCGACGCCGAGACGGCCGAGGCGATCACCGACTCGTTCAAGGAGGTCGTCGTCGCGCCCGGCTATTCCGACGACGCCCTGGACGTACTGTGTGCGAAGAAGAACCTCCGCGTACTGGACGTGGGGGCGTTCGACTCGGGCGAGGGCGTCTACGCCGATCGATTCACCGAGAAACCGATCGTCGGCGGCCGACTCGTCCAGGAGCGAGACGGGCAGTCGATCGCGGTCGACGACCTGGAAGTCGTCACCGAACGCCAACCGACCGACGAGCAGTTAGAGACGATGGTCTTCGCCTGGCAAACCCTGAAACACGTCAAGTCGAACGGCATTCTCTTCGCGAAGGACACCGAGACCGTCGGCATCGGCATGGGACAGGTTTCGCGCGTCGACGCGGTTCGACTGGCGGCGATCAAAGCCGACGAGCACGCCGAGGGCAAGGACGCCGAGGGTGCCGTGATGGCGTCGGACGCCTTCTTCCCGTTCCCGGACGGGATCGAGGAGGCGGCGAAGGCCGGCGTCGAAGCGGTGGTTCAACCCGGTGGCTCGAAGCGCGACGACCAGGTGATCGAGGCGGCGAACGAACACGAGATGGCGATGGCGTTTACGGGTCAACGGAGTTTCAGGCACGATTAGGCGGTTCTCGGCCCTGAGCCGACAACTGCGTACTGGCGAGCGGGGAGGAACGACCCGTGAGCAGCGCGGTTCCGAGAGCGACGCGAGTGAGAAGCGCGATATGGTGAACGGCGGCGTCGATCAGCAGACTCCGTCCGTCGTGGCAACCGATTCCTTCTTTATCTATCAGGAAGTCTACGGGTACACATGTCCGATTCGAACGCCGAAGACGGGTCCTATTCGGAGAAACCGTTCCGGACGCGCCTGTTACAGTTGCTCGTCTCGATCTGTATCCTCACCCTGGTGACGGTGGTCGTCGGCTACGGCGGCGGGCTCCTCCTCGCGATCAGCGCGAAACTCGGTGGGCCGGATCCGCGGACTGAAGACGGCGACCTCCTGCGCGATCGATTGCTCGACTGGCCGGATCGGAACCGAGCGTTCATGCGCGAGAACGGACGCGGTGAACTGCCGATAAAACCCTGATCGTCGGCCATCCGGTCGTCACCAGCCCGCCTTCTTCACCCGGCGCCAGAGCGTACGCGAGAGTCCCTCGTACCGCCGGCACATGATGACGGCGCTGTCGGCCCGTCTACCAACGGATTCGGGGACGTCGCCGACGAGGACGCGACGGACGAGTCCGCCGCGAGCGGCACCGAGCACCGTCACGTCGTGGTCGTCCGCTCGCTCGACGATCGCCTCGACCACGTCGTCGTTTCGAAGGACCGTCTCGGTAACCGAGTCGACGGCGCCGAGCTCCGGCGAGATCCGGGTGAGTAAGTCCCGGGCGGCTTCAGTTTCTTCGGTCGTGGCCGCCGGCGGGATGACCGTCACCAGTTCGACCGTCGCGTCGTGGCCGCGGGCGACCGATCCGGCGATCTGACCGGCGTACTCCGTGTGCGGACCGCCGGCGACCGGAACGAGGATCGACTCGACCGGCCCGCCGTCGCGGTCGATCCGCTTTACCAGGACGTCGCAGTCGGCTTCGCCGAGGACGGTGTCGATGTAGCTGCCGAGGACGATGTTTCGTCGTCGGGGCCGACCGCGCCACCCGAGCAAAATTGCCTCGACGTCGCTACTGTCCGCCATGTTTACCAGGCTTCGGGCCACGTCCCGACCGAATCGGATCAGACCCGTGGCGTCGACGCCGGACGCCTGGGCTCGTTCGACGGTGTCGCTGACGACGGACTCGCCCGACTCCGTGTCGAGTTCCTCTCTGGCGTATACCAGCGAGAGTTGCATCGGCACCTCGACGACGTGGACGACCAGCAATTCGAGATCACGATCGCGAGCCACGTCGAGCGCCGTGTCCAGCAATCGGTCCGCCGTCTCCGGATTGGCAACCGGAAGGACGAGGCGATTTTCGCTCATGGCTAACACACCGTGGGACTGTCACCTAAGCCTTCGGTCGGTTCACGACGGTGGGACGGTCAAATCAGCATTTTCGCTTGCCGAGACGTTTTGGTCGGCGCTGGTGGGGTACCGACCATGCAGCGACGAGACGTACTCGGGGCGAGCGGAATCGCACTCCTCACGGTTGCGGCCGGCTGTCTCTCCAGCGCGTTCGAAGACGGCGACGACCGGTCGAACGCCGACGACGGCTCGACGGATGCGGACACCGGGGTTCGCGGCGCTCCACCGGACGACGACCCGGGGAACGCGATCGAGGTGCGTGCGGACGGACTCGTCGAGGCCGAGCCAAATCGGGCGACGCTCACCGTCGGCGTCGAGGCACGCGGTGAGTCGGCTGCAGCCGTGACGGACGAACTCGCGGAGGCGGCTGAATCGCTGCGCGAGGCGTTCGCGGAACTCGGAATACCCGACGAGAACGTCGAATCGGGCCGATACGACGTTCGCCAGCCGCGAAATGGCACCCGGTACGAGGGCGTCCACCAGTTTCGGGCGATCGTCGACGATCCCGATCGCGTCGGCGAGGTGATCGACGAGACGGCGGCCGCCGGGGCCGACGACGTGGGCCGGATCAGATTCGGGGTGCGCGACGAGACGCGCGCGGAGCTGCGAACCCAGGCACTCGACGAGGCGCTCGCGAACGCCGATGCGGAAGCCGAGCACGTCGCGGACAACCGCGGCGTCGACCTCACCGGCACCCGGTCGGTCTCGACGACCGCCGTGGACGTCGTCCCGGTCGAGGCGACGGTCGACGAGATGGACGTGGCGGACGACGATGCCGGGAGGCCGCCGACCGACGTCGAATCCGGACTGGTGACGGTGTCGGCGTCGGTGACGGTTACGTACAGTTTCGACGACGCCGCGGAGTGATCCGTCGGCTCTGAGGCGGTATCTCACCGGTCAGCGGTTTTCACTGGTTCGAGGGCGCAGCCGCCGTCACTCGGCGTGCGGAGAGGCTGTCGTATGCAAGCGAATATCGCGTTCGGGTCCGAGATCGTTCGCTCGCTCCTCGAACCGATCGAACGCCATCGGCGGCGGGTGGGCGTACCGCGCGCGGATCGTCTCCGGGAGGTCCGCGTGGTATCGGACGTGGGTCTCGACGTCGTAGGGGAACTCGGCCTCGTCGACGCCGACGAAGCCGCTCCTGGTTCGCGCGGCCGACAATACCGACCGCCAGCGATCGATCGAGGCGAGGCCGGCGGACTCGATACCGTGGGCGAACAGCGTCGCCCAGATCTCGTCGTACGGCTCGGTCGCCGAGAGGTACGACTCCAGGGCGTCGGCGTTCGGCTGCGTGTTGAACGCCGTCCAGTACGGGACCGATCCGGTTCGCAGCGTCCACCAGGGTTCGAGGAGGGCGAACGACTGGACGAACAACCGATTCGACTCGACGGACCGGGTCGCGTAGTAGTCGCGATACAGGTCCGCGACGAACGGACTCAGGTCCTCCGGGTGGTCGAACGAGAGGCGACGAACACCGTGTCCGCGTTCGCGGGCGAATCGTTCGACGTCGTCGCGAAGCTTCGGCTCGAACCCCCACTCCGATTCTGGGACCTCGACGTCCGGATCCGGCGTGTTCCACGCGCGGATGCCGGCTCCCTGATCGGCGAGAAAGTCGGCGACGAGTTCGCTCCCCTCGTAGTACTCCGTCGGTTCGAGACCGCCGTGACCGCCGACCTGAAACGTGTGCCGGTCGCCGAGGTCGATCGCCGGCCACTCGTACGTACACTCCAGCGTGAGAATCGTTCCGCCCGGTTCGAGGACCGTCTCGAGGAACTCCTCGTACGCCGGGCCGAGGACGCGCGACTTCGTCCGGAAGTACGCCAGTTTTTCGACCATCAGGCGGTCCTGATTCGGGTCGTGCATCTGGGCGAGGGTGACGTCGGGATTCGCCCGAAGGAACTCGGGTGCGTGTTCTCGCCCCCAGGCGATGTCCGCCCGGATGGCGTCGGCGTCCATCGATCGACGAACGGGGACCAGAAACGTCTGGGGCAGGTACGGAATTCCGAGCAGCGCGGAGAGGTGCACCGCCGCGCCGTTGCTCGATCCGACGATGACGGCCGGGTAGCCGCGATCGGGATACTGCGCCGTGACCCACTCTCTAAAGCGTTCGACGTCGATATCGCCGAGGGAGTCCGGATCGACGCCTTCGTTCGCGCCACCTCTCGTGTACAACGACGTTCTGACCGATCTGGGGAGTCGATTCACCCGTTTTGCGAGCGGACGTAATGTGGGGTGGATCATGCCGAGCGCCGGAAATGCTTCGCCACGGAGTGCGCTCGCGCTGGCGCGAACGAACGCCGTCGTCGAGTCGAAGTTCGCCAATCCGGTGGGTGTCGACCGATCGCCGGCGAGCAGGTTCGATATCCGCATCGGTAGTCGGCTACCACGGCCAGTCAGGTATAACTCGGGCGCCGGGGTGTGCGTTGCCGGGCCGGGATTCAACTGGCTGGTCGTCGAAGGGTGGTCACTATGGGAGACGAATCCGCTGACACGGACCGTTCGACCACGCCGATTCCGTCGATGGCGAGGCGTGCCAGGGACGGAACGTTCGCGCTCGTGGGCGGGGCCATCGCGTTGCTCGTCGCGGTTCGAGCGGCGGGGAGCAGTCGCCTGCGAGCGCTCGCGGGCGCGCTCGTCGGTATCGGCTTGATCCGGTACGGCATACGAAAGCGGCGGTTGGCTGACGACCGGAACGGGCCGGCGGGTCGAGATTCCGAGACCGAACAACTCGGTTCCGCCGACCAGCGCGAACCGCTCGTCGACGCCGCGGCTGGCGAGACCCACCGCCGCGAACCGTCCGGACCGGGCCACACGTCGGACGAAGGCGTCTCGATCGACATCTCGTCGCCGGCGACGGCCGACGAACCCGGCGAAGCGGTCGGCCCCGACTCGGCTCACGCCCAGCCGACCCAGACCGAAGCCACCGAACCCGAGGCGGATCCCGACGCTGACGTCGGCGGTGATCACGTAGACGACGGCGAATCGGGCGAGGCTGACACTGTCGACGACGGCGAATCGGGCGAGGCTGACATCGGGGATGAGAGGGCGGCAGACGCCGGAGCGGCGGACGCGGAATCGGACGTCGAGGACGCCGACGCGACTCGCTCGGGGGCCGGCCCGGACGACCCCGACGGGCCCGGCGGATCGCCGACGAACTGACCTGCGACGCGGTGAGTCCGGAATCGCTTCCGTTCGGGTACAGGACGGTATCGACGGCCCGTCGCCGGGATCTCTACGTCACTGGCGAGTGTATGAACGGATCACGACCCGCGAACCGATTCGCACGATACTACGGGATCGAGGCGTGGCGCCGGCTCCGCCATTACGGCGTCACGCGAGTCCGTGGCTATCCCGACCGGGGCGACCCGACGGCCGCGGCGCGTCGTATCCTCGCAGAGCGAGCCACGTCCGGCGCGACCGCCGGCGGCCACTTCGAGGGCGTCTGGCCCAGAGACCTCTGTTTCGCCGCGCGCGGCTTTCGCGTCGCCGGATACGACGATTCCCTCCGGGAAGCGGGCGACCGGCTCACACACGTTCTCGAATCGGCGGACGTCTTCTACACCGACGTTCACGGGACGTACGCCGCGGCGACGCCAGCCGAGGGCGTCGATACGTTTCCGGCGCTGGTGGTACTCCTGGCGGAGGTCGAGGCGCTCGAAACAAGCGCCGAACCGATCAGCGCGCTCGCCGAGCGTCATCGTGAGCGGTTTTTCGACGACGAGCGCGCGATCGTCACCGGTAGCGGCAGTTCGTGGTGGGACTCGGCCGCCGCGCCGAGAGAGACGTACAACACGGCGATGCTCCTCGCTGCGGTCGAGCGACTCGACGCGCTTGGCGTCGAGACGACGTACGCCGGTTGCGCCCAGCCCATCCGCGACGGCCTCCTGACCCACCTCTGGACTGGAACCCACTTCGCGGAGCATCGGGACTCGAGCGTGCTCGCTTGCGACGCGAACGTCGTCCCGCTGTACTTCGATCTCATCGACGGCGACCGGACCCGATCGATCGTCAACGCGCTCGACCGGCTCGAGACGCCGAACGGGCTGTGTATGCGCGAACGACCGTTCTCGCGCCGAGAGGTCCACCCGTTCTTCGTCTACCACCGCGACTACCACTACCACGTCTGGCCGTGGAATAGCCTCATGTACGCGAACGCGACCTACCGGGACGGGTTTCGCCGCCGGGCGGCCCGCGAGCGAGAACGCGTCGAGGCGACCTGCCGCGAGCACGGCACGTTCCTCGAAGTGGTGTCGCTCTCCGGGCGACCGTACGCCCGCCTCGGCTACGCCAGCGCCGGCGACTTTACGGTGGCCGCCGCGCTGTGGCTGGAGTTAGCCGATCGGCGCGGCTCGCTCGAGCTGATCGAACCGAACCGTCAGGAGAACACCGGCAGAAGAGAGACGTGAGCCGTCGAGGGATTCAGTCGTCGCAGGCGAGAGCCGCCGAGGTCCGCGGCGCGTCGGCCATCGCGAGGACGTCGTCGAAGAAGTCGAAGGTGTCTTCGGGGCCGGGGTTGGCTTCGGGGTGGTACTGGCGGGTGAGGACGGAGCAGTCGACGCCGTCTAAGCCCTCGGGCGTGTCGTCGTTGACGTTTCGCTGTGAGACTTCGAGGCGCGGGCCGGGGTCGTCGACGGTGTAGCCGTGGTTCTGGGTGGTCATGACGACCGTCCCCGTTTCGAGGTCGATGACGGGCTGGTTGACGCCGCGGTGGCCGAAGGCCATCTTTTCGGTGGTGCCGCCGAGTGCGAGCGAGACGATCTGCTGGCCGAGACAGATGCCGGCGATCGGGAGCTCGTCGACGTACTCCTGGACGAGCGAGACGGCCGCCCGGTAGTTCTGCGGATCGCCCGGTCCGTTCGAGACGAAGAGGATGTCGGCGTCGATGGCGTCGACGTCGGCGGGCGCCGCGTCGTGGGCCAGGACGTGAACCGTCGCGTCGCGTTCGACCAGCGACTCGATGATCGAGCCTTTGGTTCCGCAGTCGACGAGCGCGACGGTCGCGCCGTCGTTGTCGGCGCCGTGGATTTCGGTCTCGGCGACGCTGACTTGCGCGCCGATCTCGGTGTGGTCGCTCATGGCGATGCAGCGCTCGAGTTCGGCGAGTGCGTCTTCCGGTGTCGCGTGCTCGCCGACGGCGATCCCACACTGCATGGCGCCGCCGTCGCGGACGTCGGTGACGATGTCTCGAGTGTCGAGGTGATCGACGGCCGGCACGCCCTCGTCGGCGAGCCAGTCTGCGACCTCGTCGGTCAGCTCCCGGGCCAGGACGGCTCGGGGGTGAACGCGATCGGACTCGAAGCGCTCCTCGCGAACGCCGTAGTTGCCGATCAGCGGGTACGAGAACGTCAGGATCTGTTCTTCGTACGATGGGTCTGTCAAACTCTCTTCGTATCCCGTGTAGGCGGTCGTGAAAACCAGTTCCCCACGGGCCGTCCCCGGTGAACGACCACGCCCCTCGATCACGTGGCCGCCCTCCAGTGCTACGTAGGCCGGTGGCATTACGAGATACGTACCAGTGGAAGGGTCATAAGTGTTGTCTTCGAAGCGGAGTTACGATTTTCGTAATCATCAAGTACGATCCGTCCGTACCGTCGCACCTCCATGGACGACCTCGACCGACAGATTCTCGACGTGCTCCGTCGGGACGCCCGCACCCCGTACACCGAGATCGCAGCACAGGTCGGCACCAGCGAGGGCACCGTTCGAAACCGCGTCGACCGGATGGTCGAGTCGGACGTCATCGAGCGGTTTACCGTTACCACGCGCACGGGGAACGTAAAAGCGATGCTCGAGATCGGCGTCGCCGTCGACGTCGACACCCGGGAGACGACGAAGCGGATGGCCGAATGGGAGGAAGTCGACTACGCCTGGCAGGTTTCCGGTGAAGACGATATCGTCCTCGTCGTCGACGCGGCCGACACCAGGGGGATAAACGGTCTCATCACGCGCGCACGCGAGCAGGACGAAGTCGTCAACACGAAGACCCGCCTGATCCTCGACGAACAGCGCGGATGACTGTCTCGAACCGTACAGCGGATCCTCGACGAACAGTGCAGGTGAGGCCACACTCGGTTACACGGCTACTACCTCGAGTCGCCAGATCTTCGGGAGTCCGTCTGCCAGTACGCGCCACGTCTCTCCGGCGTCGTCGCTGAGATACAGGCTACTCGACTCGCCGTCTTCGGGTTCGTCGCCTGCGTACAGCAACGTCTCGTCTGTTCCGGGAACGAGCCGAAGCGTATCGGCCGGTCGGGCGGCCGGAAGTTCCGAGCCGATCGACTCCCACGTCGTCCCGCCGTCGTCGCTGCGAACCAGCGGATCGCCGTCGCGATCGGCGTAGGCGAAGAGCCGGTTCGGCCGGTTCGGATCGAATATGATCGCGTGGAGATACCGTCCCTGAAGGGCTTCGATCGACTTCCACGTCCCGCCCGCATCCTCACTAACCTCCAGTCCGCTTCCAGTCGCGGCGAGCACTCGATCCGGATCGGTCGGGTCGATCTCGATCCGGTGGAGGTCGCGTCCGACGAGCGCCTCGTGCCACGTCTCGCCCGCATCGTGCGTGTAAACGAGCGCGCCGTGTTCGACGCCGGCGAAGAGGCGATCCGGGCGGTCGGGGTGGATCGCGATGCCGTGGACGTGGCCGGCGCGAAACGGTTCGTGAAAGAACGTCCACGACGGGCGACTCGTGAGCGACTCGAGCGCTCGATACGCCTCGAACGTGCGGCCGCCGTCGCGTGAGACGTACAGCATCGGCGGCTCGGTCCCGACGTACACCGTCTCGGGGTCGGTCGGATCGCGCGTGACGCCCCAGACCCACTGGTCTTCGAAGCCGACAGTTTCCGTCGTTCGTCCACCGTCTTCCGTGTGATACAATCCCCAGCCGCGCAGGCCACAACCGACGTACGCGTCTAGCGGATCGTCCGGGTTGATCGCGACGTCTCGCACGGCGTTCCCCTCGGCGCCGTGGCCGACCGCGTCGAAGTCGTCGCCGACCCACCGATACGTGGCGAGTCCCTCCGCGGTGCCGAGGTAAGCGAGGTAGGCTCCGGCCCCGTCGGTCACGGTGGTCGAGGTGGAGGCGTCCGTCCGCTCGTTCGTTCCAGTCGTCGGTTCGGGGGTCATACTGGAGCGTAGGTGAACCGACGTAATAACGACTCGCTGAAACGAATTTCCGTCACCCTCGTGATCGGTACGCCGACGTTGCTGCGCTCACCCCGTCGACAGTGTCGGTTTCGACCGACGGCGCTCACCGGGTTCGCTCGCGCTCGTCCCGGACGTCCTCGCCGTCGGATTTCGAGTCGGCGGCTTCCTCGCCCGACGGTGTCCCGACGCCCGGCGTGGGTCCGACGTCGCCGTCGAGGGCGCCGATCGTCCCCTTCTTCCGGTGGACGCTCCGGTAGAGGCGACGGATTCCGCGATCGATCAAGCCGTTCGCGACCTCGAAGTCGACGCGCCCGTCGCGTATCGCGTCGACGACCGATTCGGGCGTCAGCTCGTCGGCGTCGATCCGCGTGTAGGCGCGACCGACCTCGACGGGGAAGTGAGCGTCGCTCCCGCCGATCAGCGGCAGGTCGAGCTGGTCGGCCACCGCTTCGACGAGCGGTCGCGAGCGCGGGTGTTTGCCGTTGACCTCGACCGCGTCGAACGGGACGTCCGCTGCCTCGCGGACGGTGCTGTTTCGAAACGGGTGGGCGACGATCGCCGCGCAGTCGCGTTCGTGTGCCAGCTCGACCGCTTCGGCGGGGGTGAGGGTACCCGGCTCGGTCGCCTCGGGTGGATTCGGACCGACGACGAGGACGTGCCCCCGGTCGGTCGAGATCTCGATTCCGGGGATCGTCACCGGAGTGGTCGAGTCAAATCGCGTAAAGTAGTCGTGGTTCGTCGTCGCGACGCCGTCTAAGCCGCGTCTCCCGGCCGTCGCGAGCAGCAGCCGGTGGCCGAGCGGGTCGAATCGGTCGCCGAGGCCCTTCCGGCCGTGGAAGAACCGGGTGTGTGCGTGGAGATCGACGTGATACACGGCTTCGTTCGACGTATGCCTGCGAGCCCCTTTTTCGCTTTCTACTCGTACCGATTCGTGCATGGCCTCCGAGCGACGTGTCGTCATCCTCAATCCGGTCAGCGGGAGCGAAGACCACGTGGACACGGTCGTCGAATTGGCGGGCGAGTACGACGCCGAGGTTCGCGTCACAGACGCCGCCGGCGACGCGCGGGAGCTCGCCCGCGAGGCCGCACCCGACGTCGACGTGGTCGTCGCTGCCGGCGGCGACGGAACGGTCAACGGGGTCGTAAACGGCATCGCCGACGCCGACGCCCTCGATTCGACGACGCTCTGTGTGGTGCCGGTGGGGACGGGAAACAACTTCGCGTCGAACGTCGGCGTCGACGACGTAGAGATGGCGTTCTCCGTGCTCGAAGGCGGTCGTCGTCGCCCCCTCGATCTCGGCCTCGCGAACGACCGGGCGTTCATCAACTCCTGCGTCGGCGGAATCACCGCCGAGGCGAGCGGCGCCACGACGTCGAAGCAAAAACGCGAGTTCGGCGTCCTCGCGTACGTTCGCGAGACCGTAGACCGCGTCACCGAGTTCGACCCCCTCCCGCTTCGCGTCGAGACGACGGCGGGGCCCGACGGTGGACCGACCTCCTGGACCGGCGAGGCGCTGTTCGTCTTCGTCGGCAACGCCCGGCGGTTTTCCGGCCGTCGAACGGCCCAGGCGAACGTCGAGGACGGCTGTTTCGAGGTGATCGTGATCGGCGAACTCCCGACGGGCGGGCTCGTCGGCGAGAACGGGTTGGAGCGGTTGTTCGATCGCGAAACCGAGCACATCGTCCGCCGCCGGACGCCGTCGGTTTCGATCGAGAGTGCTGGTGGTCCCGTTCCGTACAGCCTCGACGGCGAAGTGCTGGAGACGGATCGGCTCTCGGTGGCGGTGGCACCGACACGGTTGTCCGTGGCCGTCGGTGACGGATATCGAATCGAACCGGACGACCGGTGATAGCCACGAGCCGATAGGCGTTTGGGCCCGGTCGTGCTGGGTGGAGGTATGCCCAGCCAGTCCGACGACGCGTCCGACCATCCGAACGCGAAACAGGACGTCATCGCGGTCGACGCCGACGACACCGAACAGGGGCTCGTCAACCGGCTCGAAGCGCACACCGGCGACGGGATCAGACACCGGGCGTTCACCTCGCTCGTCTTCGATCGCGACGGTAACATCTTACTCGCCCAGCGGGCGCCGGAAAAGCGTCTGTGGGGAACCTACTGGGACGGAACGGTCGCCTCGCACCCGGTCAGCGGTCAGAGTCAGGAGGCCGCCACGCGACAGCGCCTCGAAGAGGAACTCGGCGTCACCCCCGACCAGTACGACGACCTTCGGCTCACCGACCGATTCGAGTACAAGCGCTACTTCGAGAACGCCGGCGTCGAGCACGAGGTCTGTGCGGTCCTCAAGGTGACGCTCGACGACCGCCGTCTCGACCCGGACGAATCGGAGATTGCGGGACTGCTGTGGGTGCCATACGATCGACTTCGAACCCGCCCCGAGTGGTACCGTCAGCTCCGCCTCTGTCCCTGGTTCGAAATCGCGATGCGTCGGGACGAACCGTGAGGGGACGGACGGTACCGCCATCGACGAGGCCCGTTCGGCCGTAATCGCGGCGTTGTTCGATCGTCGTCGAACGCAGTACGCAGAACGTTCGATTCGGTAGTCGCTCGTTTCGTCGATCGCCCGACGGCGCCACCACGCCTCACTATTGAGTTGGATGCTAACAAGCAACAAGGTTTATGAACGCCACCTCCGTATCGACGCCCGTGAGCCGACAACGGCTCCGATCCAAATGAGTTCAGCGCCGACGGAATCACAGACGTACGACGTCGACTTCACCAGAGAACAGCTGTGGGTCGTCCACCACCGCCTCGTCACACTGGCCGACGAGGCGTTCATCGACGGCGACCAGCCGCCGGAGTGGCTCGTCGACTGTTTCGACCGGATCGAAGACGGCGAGCCGACGCTCACCGCGCGTCAAGTGACGGAACTGCAATCTGCGCTGGCAACGTACGTCAGTCACCCGGAGACGCCGCCGTCGGACGAACAGGCCGGGACGGCCGTCATCGAACGGTTGGCCGAGTACGCCGACTAGGTCGCGTTCGCTAGGGGTTCGAAAATTGTACGACTCTGCTGGGCATGAGTTGAGAATCCTCTAGTCGAACTACTTTGATGGGCCTTGTTTAGGCGCCTGAATTCATTGGTTTGAGCGGTCGAGCGCTAGTTCGACGTTTCTGACGGCACATTTCAGCACGAGCTCACGAAACTGCCCGAACCAGGTTCGAGCTCGGACGATCTCGCCGTATTTTCGTCGGAGCGCGAAAAACGTCGCTTCGATATTCGGTCGTTGATGGTACGTTGTATCATCGAGCAAGACATTGTTTGCGACGCCGTGCCAGCCGAATTCGCGGTGCTTGATCACCGGCGTAACACCCTCAGACCGCAATTTATGACGAAGTAGTTCCCAGTCGTAGCCTTTGTCGGCAGTCAGTATCGTCAATTTCACTAGGTTCCGCGTGAGCAGTTGCCACGCAATTTGAGAGTCGTGCGGTTGTTTCATCGAGCAATGAATGTCGAGAATCACACCGGTCTCGCAGCCGATCAACGCCGTCGTTTTCACTGCTCTGAACGTGTAATTCGTTCGTTTGGCGAATTGCTGGCTCGCCGCGACGCGATCCATCCCGGTTGCGTCGATTGCCTGAATTTCGCCGGTGTCATGCAATTGCGCCGATAGTCAGGGGAAATCGCGCCAGATCGGCATTTTCAGCGGCTGCATGCGCGCACAGACAGTCGTAATATCGGGCAATTCAGCGGGTTCTTGGTCTATAATTCGACCAATTCGCGGCATTTCTGAGAATACGTCGAGCAGCCGTCGATACGGCAAATCGAGGTAGGTTTTGAGGCCGTGGATCGTCACAATTACCCAGTCGGCGTAGCCGCCCTTACCTGGTTGAAACGCCAGCTCCGGCTGTCCAGCGACGGCTTTTTGGGCGAGCGAAACGACTTGTTCGGTGAAGCGGGTGATCTTCGTTTGCACAACCGAACCGTCCCGCTTCACTTCCTAGTACTTTCGACAAGTGGCAGCGTTGACTAGGACCCTAGGACTTACTAGTGACGACTCCTCCGTAGTGATCTCGGACATCTAAACAAGGCCCATTGTTGTAGCCTGTTTAAGAACGGTCGTGTTCAGATCCGCTGATTCCATGCAAATGCTAGCGATCCTAACTACTGGTCGACCGTTTCTAGTTATGCATGACTGAATTAGTTGAAAAACAAATACGTACATCGTTTGATTTCTCGAAAGACTCGTTCGACGCTATTTCGTTCACCGTGTCTTTCGTATGTGAACGAGAGTTTGTGACGTTGACAGGCGTATTGAAGCGAATAATCACCGTCGATGAGGCTGAATCTCTCATCGACGTCGTATTTTTCTCGAAGGTCTGCGAAGAATGTACTCACAATCACCTTGTTTCTGGTCGGTACGAGCGTTGTATACAACAATTCATTTTTAATGCGTATCGACCGCAGCGTACAGCCAGTATCGTTCACCGTTGAGTTGGATCACCGTTTCGTTGACCGCGACGTGATCCTGATATAGCCCTAATTGTCGGTGTCATTCTACCTTGTGAACCAGTTTGAACCGTCGATAGAGCCCGGTGAATGCTGAATACGTCGAGAATCGAGACCGTGTTTGCGAGCCTGAGACCAGTCAGATTACGTTGAATGCCGAGTAATAATCAGTTGTGGAGTTGCTTCGCGCTCCACAAAATCCAGGTCAACTGGCCGATACTACCAGCAAAGTGGTCGGTTCCTGCTATTATACTCGAAACCGCTACCGCCTCACTCCTTCAAAATCCTATTTGATCACCGCCATTCCAACGGACGAAAACAGCTTTTATAGATTTATAACCGACCAAGTCTGGAGCGAATCAACCGGGGCACCCCAGTCTCAAAGTGTGCATATTTGCTGGCGAGGTATACCAGCAGAACCATACTAGTAAACACTCCATATGCATTTGCCTCTAACAGTCTGAGCGACATATCCAGTATTAGAGCCAACATTCCCAACGCCCAAGCCCATGTTTGTAGCAACCAAAGTCCGTATACTATACCGAATATGATCAAACAAAACACCAGATATCCCACTCCAAGCACAATATTGTTCCCTTCGCCGGCGAGAAGGAGAAGAACTGCGTTATATAGGATCCACCCACCACCTATGATGAAGAGTATGCAAAGCAATTTGATCCCGAGCGGTGTTTTTACGGGTTGGGTTGGTGAGATGCTTGTGTATGTCATGTAAATATCAAAAAACTATATTCTAATATATGTTGCTGTGTCGTCCGAGTGGTGATCTTGTGGTGCTATGGGGTATTTCGAAGGGTTCTTTCGGATTTCACCAAACTCAACCCGCTGTAATCCTTTGTTGTTCAGTTGAGATTCCGTCATTGAAATGTAGTCCTCTGGATTGTTGTTCGGTGCCTGCACAGTTAACGAGGTGTTCGTCCCCCAATTACCTTCGAGTCCTCCTTCTGTGACATTAACTGTTACCGTTTGCCCTGGATCCATCTGTTGCAAACTGACACGTGCCCAAGTTGAGAACTCACCACCGATATTAAGGTCATAATTAAAATTAATAGACGTGCCATGACCAGGATCATTTGTAAGCATATTATGCATACTGCCGAGATATTCACCAGTATCCACTCCAGCACCTAAAAACGGCACCCAACCAAGAATGTATTCCGCTGTTCTACCAGCGACATTGGATACGTCGTAGTTCTGATATTGCGTCAGATCCTCAGTAGCGCCAACCCAGTCTTCTTCGTCATAGATATTGGTGTAGGTATATAGGTCTGCTGGCTCCGGTCCGATGGACGCAGTAGTGCTATACTCCGTTAGCCACGTCCCCGGATCACCAGTATCTTCATGAACCATCGATACCCCACTATGGATTATGAAATCAACCGCCCAGTGCGGTGATTGCCCTTCTATCGGATACCAGCCATAATTCCACGCGAGCAGTGTTCCTACGTTGACTTCGTATCGATTCCCGGCCAAGAACTCACTCCTTGTCATACTATCCATATCGACGAGTGGAGATTCGTAACAACATTCTCTCGTGTACCACCCATCATATTGACAGTTCCCTTCATCCCAGCACGCGTCAACGGTGTTGACTTCAGAATCTTCTCTAAATTCCATCTTCGTCGGACAGAAAGGGTCGTTGTATTCCCATTGACCGCATTCAGTGGAAGATTCTTCGCGGATAAATTGTTGTGAGTTTGTTTCGGAGGCGGTAACCATTCCAATGATTCCAATAGCAACTCCGCTCGAAGCGACCGAGTTAAGTACGGCTCGTCTACTGGGAGACTGCTGGAAATTTTTACCCTCCATATCTTGTAGTTGTCATGCTAGGTGATAAAACCTTCTTTGATACTAATCATAGTATTCTCTAATGCATCTGTTTGTGCGGGTTACAAATATAGTGGGAAACACATAGACAAATCGCCGAAAGACGTACAACTGTTTTACAAACACTCCAATCAAAACCAATATGGTGAATATCCATTTCTTGGGGCGCTTCTATACATCTCTAATAACACATATATAATTTTGTATATTTATATTATTAGAATTATGGAGTAGTGGTGGAGGTCATAAGGTGTCCATGTCCAAATCTCTCGCTTCACCGGGACAGTCGTGACGTTGGCAAAAAATTGTTGGTGGCCGTGGCGAAGTCGCCGCCCCGTAGAGTGGCGGCGGATTCGCCGACCTCGCGGTCGTTTTGCACTACTATCCCCGGATTTACCTGGAGAAACCCTACGGCGAAGCGCTCAATCTGCTGAGTGAAACGCCACAAATACTGGCCGAGATCAACCTTGAGAAGGTTGATCTCTCCGATCACTCGACGCTAGTGAAGCCGTTTGAAAAATCAAGATGGCGGTCTGGCGTGTATTACACCGTTCTCAGCCAATAATATCATACCATTTAAATATAAGAAATATCATGGCTCCAAAGGACCGACTCTAACAGATAGGTACCAATCCGGACCCGTAATCCGATCACCATCTCAATTTAACGAATTCCGCCTCGTCATCCATCGGTTCCACGACCTGATTTGGGTTTCACTCTCTGGTGATTAATTATCCGACTACTAGGAATTCGTTGGTTACGTCCACTTACGGACGCGTCGTCGCCCACACCGCCGTGACGGCGAGCAGAATCGCCGGGAGCAGCGGGAGTAACACGAGCGCGAAGAGGTAACTCTCCCCGCCGGGCGGGAGGAGGTAGATGGTGAGCGGAGCGAAGACGAACGCGACGATGATGACGCCGACGAGAATCCAGCCGCGTCGGCCGAACGTTCGGTCGACGGCCGTCGGGTGCGTGCCCATCAGGTCGGCGTCGGCTCGATCGGAATCGGTCGTTTCGTCGCCGTCGATCAGCGCGCCGTCTTCGTCGATCCGCTCTCCATCCTCGTCGTAGGCGTCCGGATCGTGGACGTACCTGTCATCGCTCACGGCTGCCGGTTGTCGTTCGGAGCCTATGTGTGTGCCGTTTCGACCGTCAGGGACAGCGTGACGACCGTCAGAACTCGCTGTCGGGAACGACGACGACCTTTCCGAAGCCCTCGCGCTCTTCGAGCAGTTGGTGTGCTCGTGCGCTCTCGCTCATCGGGAGCACCTCCCTGATCGCCGGTTCGAAGGTGCCGTCCCAGACGAGGCTCATCACGTCGTCGACCTGTCCCGGCGTCGCCATCGTCGAACCGATTATCTTGAGCTGGTTCCAGAAGATGCGCGGGATGTCGGTCTCCGGATTCGGCCCCGTCGTACCGCCGCAGGTGACGAGTCGTCCGCCCTTCGCGAGGCTCTTGATCGAGTCGCGCCAGGTAGCGGCTCCGACGTGATCGACGACGACGTCGACGCCGCGCTTTCCGGTCTCCGCGCGAATCCACTCCGCGAAGTTTTCGGTCTCGTAGTTGCAGACGTGGTCGGCGCCGTACTCGCGGGCGGCGTCGAGTTTCGCCTCGGTCGATCCGGTCGCGTACACCTCGGCGCCGACGTAGTCGGCGATCTGGACGGCCGCGTGCCCGACGCCGCCGCTCGCGCCGAGGACGAGCACGGACTCGGTCGGGCGCAGGTCGGCTCGGTCGACGAGCATCCGCCAGGCCGTCTGGAAGACGAGACACGACGACCCGGCGACCGCCCAGTCGACGCCGTCGGGAACCGGAATCAGGTTGTCCTCGGCGATCGCGGCGTACTCGGCGTGAATTCCGGGGACGTGCTCGCCGATGACGTGGTAGCGCACACAGCGGGTCGGGTCGCCGTCCCGACAGAACTCACACTGGCCGCAGCTGACGCCCGCCGAGAGTGCCACCCGATCGCCGACCTCGAATCGCGTGACGTCGTCGCCGACCGCTTCGACGACGCCGGCCCCGTCGCTCCCGGGAACGTGGGGAAGTTCGAGGTCGAGCGTCGGCAGGCCCCGGCGGACCCAGACGTCGAGGTGGTTCAGGGCTCCGGCTTTGACGTCGACGAGCACCTCGTCGTCGCCCACGTCGGGATCCTGGTGCTCGCCGTACTCGATCACGTCGCGATCGCCGTGTTCGGTGAACGTGACTGCGTCCATGTGCGTCCCTTGGTCACCGAACCCATAACGGTTGATACATCGCCGCTCGATCGGGACGCCTATGTCCGTCCCGGTCCCGTCGGGGAGTGTGACGTCGAAACAGGACCTCCGCGAACGCGTCTGGGACGACCTCGAAGCGTCGGGCGTCGCCCGCTTTCCGTTTCCGCCCCACGGGAGAATTCCGAACTACGCGGGTGCGAGTGAGGCGGCCGACCGACTCGCCTCAACCGCCGCCTGGCGAGACGCAGAGACGATCAAGGCGAATCCGGACGCCCCGCAACTCCCCGTCCGTAGGCGTGCCTTACGCGACGGAAAACGACTCTACGTGGCCGTTCCCCGCCTCCGTGACGAGCGGTGTTTTCTCGAACTCGATCCGGCAGAAATCGACGATTACGACGCTGCCACCACCGTCTCCGGTATCTCGACGCACGGGGTTGCCCGGACGCCGGACGCACTCCCGCCGATCGACCTGATCGTCGCGGGCAGCGTCGCCGTCTCCGAAGACGGCGGACGCATCGGTAAGGGAGAGGGCTACAGCGACATCGAGTGGGCGGTCCTCTCCGAGTTCGACCGCGTCGACGAGACGACGTCCGTCGTCACGTCGGTCCACGAACGCCAGATCGTTCCGTCGGTCGACGCCGACGAACACGACGTGCGTCTCGACCACGTCGTCACGGCCGATCGAACGATTTCGACCGACGGGTTCGATCAACCGAGCGGGATCGACTGGTCGCTCCTCTCTGCGGAGCGAATCGAAGCAATTCCCGTTCTCGCGGCGATACAGGCGTCACGGAGCGGTGACGATAGCCCGTCGAACTCGTAGTCGACACGCAACCGATCGGACGAACGCGTGTACTCGTCGACGAACGCGACCGCTGCTGGGCCGATCTATCCGCTACACGATCGAACTATGCCCTACTCGATCGACCTGTGCGGTACTTAGTCGGTCTACGTACTACCCGGTCGAGTCTACGTACTACCTTGTCAGCCGCTACGCTGATCGTTCGTTCTCAGCAAAAACGTACCGCCGGGAGGTGCTAGGCCCGGCCGTACGCGATGTGGCACACCTGACGGGTGCTGTGGTGGGATGCTGGAAGTCACGGGCTTCGACCGTTGACGTCGTGCTGCCCCGTGTCCTCCATCAAGTCGATGGTGAGTGATGGACTTCAACCGCCACGACCGTCCAGAACAGTTACCGGTCGATCAATCCGAATTGCGCCGATTTTACTTCGGTTGAACGGTCGGCAGGCCGGGCCTACTTCACCCCTTTTCGGCCCGATCATACGCCTTATCTGGTGGATGTGGCCATTAATTATTACTTACTACTCGTTCGCTGATCTGTTCGAATTACTGTCAAATTGACTTCGAGCAAAACGCCGATCGTGGGGTCGATACTCAGGCCGTTCCAGCCAGCTCTTCGGCGACGATCGTCGGGCCCATCGCCTGCGGATCGATCGCCAGGTCGAGCTGGCCGCGAACGAACTCCGGAACCGAACCGCTCGCGTAGGCGACGATCCGCAGCCGCGTCGTGAGATCTCTGGCGATCGGAACCGACGTCGCGTCCGCGTACTCGGTAAAGACGTAGAGATCGACGTCCGTGATGCCGGCCGTCTCGAGCGCCGGCCGCGTCGGCGGTTCGTCCAGTCGCGTAACCGCGACTCCTTCGGCTTCCAGCGCGCCGGCGATCTGGCCGTCGTCCGGACCGGCGACGATCGCGGTCGACGCCGGTTCGTTGCTCGACGCCCGCGGCTCGTCGTCCGTTCGGTCCGTGGTGTCTGCTGGATTCGTCATTCGTACTCGATCGTCGCCGGTGGCTTGTGCGTCACGTCGTAGACGACGCGCGCGACGTTCTCGTTCTGACCGGTGATGCGCGACTGGATCCGCTGGAGGGTCTCCCAGTCGAGTTCCTGTGCCCGGGCGGTCATGCCGTCCCGAGAGTCGACCGAGCGGACCGAGACGACCCAGCCGTGGACCCGGTTGTCGCCTTTGACGCCCGTCGCCTTGCCGATCACGGCGGCGAGCGCTTGCCAGGGCTCGTACTCTTCGAGTTCGTCCTCGACGACGTGACAGGCCTCGCGGGCCACCTCGAGTTTCTCGTCGGTCACCTCGCCGATGACGCGGACGGCGAGGCCGGGGCCGGGAAACGGCATCCGCTCGGCGACGATCTCCTCCAGACCGAGGTGACGAGCCACCTCGCGAACTTCGTCCTTGTAGAGGTCGCGAACCGGTTCGACGATGCCGTCGAAGTCGACGACGTCCGGGAGGCCGCCAACGTTGTGGTGTGACTTGATTCCGCCTTCGGACTCGATCCGATCGGGGTAGATCGTCCCTTGCACCAGATAGTCGGCGTCTGCGTCTTTCGCCTCGCGTTCGAACTCGCGGATGAACTCTTCGCCGATGACGGCTCGCTTTTCCTCGGGATCGGTTACGCCGGCGAGCGCGTCGAGAAACCGCTCCTTTGCGTCGACGATCTGCAACGAGTCCATGTAAGCGAACGTTTCGCGAATCTGGTCGGTCTCGCCCTTTCGCATCAGGCCGGTGTCTACGTAGACAGGCGTCAGTTGTTCACCGATCGCCTCGTAGGCGAGAGCGGCCGAGACGGACGAGTCGACCCCGCCGGAGAGGCCGATGACGGCATTGGCGTCGCCGATTTCGTCTGCGATCTCGTCTATCGCCTGCGGGACGAAGGTCTCGACGTCGACCATCAGGCGCTCACCTCCGTGTCGCGGACCGATTCACGGTCGTCGGCAGACTGGCTGTCGTCGGCGCCGTCGACGACGGCCTCGACGAACCCGACGAACGGCGGGCTCGGGTCGTCCGGCCGGGAGCTGTACTCGGGGTGGAACTGGGTGCCGAGGAAGAACGGGTGGCCCTCGAGTTCGAGGATCTCCATTCGGTTACCCGCTGTGCCGGAGAAGACCATCGGTTCGTCGTCGAAGTCGTCGAAGTACTCGGGGTTGACCTCGTACCGGTGGCGGTGGCGCTCCGTACAGGACGTATCGCCGTAGAGGTCGTACGCCAGCGTCTCCGGTTCGATGACGGTCGTGTGCTCGCCTAGGCGCATCGTCCCGCCCATGTTCTCGACCTCGTACTGCTCCGGGAGGATGTCGATGACCGGGTGTGGCGTGTCGGCTTCCATCTCGGCGGAGTGGGCCTCGTCGTAGCCCAGGACGTTGCGGGCGTACTCGACGACGGCCATCTGGAAGCCCAGACAGAGCCCGAGGAAGGGGACGTCGTTCTCGCGAGCGTACTGGACCGCCTCGATCTTTCCTTCGGTGCCGCGCATCCCGAAGCCGCCGGGGACGATGATCCCGTCCGCGCCGTTTAACCGTTCGACGTGGTGGTCGGCCATCTCGTCGGCGTCGACCCAGCGAGTCTCGACGTCGACGCCGAGTTCGAATCCGGCGTGTTTTAACGACTCGTGAATCGACATGTAGGCGTCTTCGAGGTCGTACTTGCCGACGAGGGCCACTTCGACGGTTCCGGACTTCTCGGTCGTGACGATCTCGCGCCACTCGCTGGCGCGTTCGCCCTGCGGAAGCGCTTCCGCCGCGAGGCCGAGTCGTTCGAGTACGTACTGATCCAGCCCCTCCTCCTCGACGACGAGCGGGACGTGGTAGATGTCCTCGACGTCCGGGTTCGAGAAGACCGCCTCGGTCGGGATGTCACAGAAGAGTGCGATCTTCTCTTTCGTCGCCGGATCGAGTTTGTTCGGACTCCGTCCGACGATGACGTCCGGGTGGAGACCGATCGAGCGAACCTCCTTGACGGAGTGCTGGGTCGGTTTCGTCTTCTGCTCGCCGTTCTTCGAGTACGGGACGAGCGTGACGTGGATGAACAGGACGCTCTCTTCGGATTCTTCGTGGGCGAACTGGCGCAGCGCTTCGAGGTAGGGCATTCCCTCGATGTCGCCGACCGTGCCGCCGACCTCGACGATGCAGACGTCGCTCCCGTCGGCCGCCTCGCGAATGCGTCGCTTGATGTCGTCCGTGATGTGCGGGATGATCTGGACCGTCTTGCCCAGGTAGTCGCCGGCCCGCTCCTTCTCGATGACGTGCTGGTAGGTCTTGCCCGTCGTCACGTTGTGGTCCGAGGTCATGTCGATCCCGAGAAACCGCTCGTAGTTCCCCAGGTCGAGGTCGACCTCGCCACCGTCTTTGAGTACGTACACTTCCCCGTGCTGGAAGGGATTCATCGTCCCCGCGTCGACGTTCAGGTAGGGATCGATCTTCACCGCGGTCACGTCGAACCCGGCGTTTTCGAGCAGTCGGCCGGTGCTCGCGGCCGTGATGCCCTTCCCGAGTCCCGACATAACGCCGCCGGTGACGAAAATGAACTTCCTTCCCAGCGAGGGATCGTAATCGGTGTCCGATTCCGTCGGCATACCGACTCTGCGCGGGTCCGGTTGAAAACGATTTCGGAGAGCCACCGTGCGTGCGATAGTATCGCTTCCGAGCGCATCGGTTGGTCTGGGCCTCGCATTACCGTGCGTCTCGCGAACGGTGTCTCGCTGGCTTTCGGAATCGTTCCGTATCGACAACCAGTGGCTCGAGTTGTCACTGTCTGATCAGCCATCGATCCGCAGTCCACTAGAGTAAGTGCGACGGCCGAGCGCTACGGTTCGACGTACCGCTCGACCCACTCCTGACGGTTTTCGAGCGCGCGTTTGCCACTCGGCGTCAGCGCGTAGTAGTTCGTCCGTCGGTCGAGCTGGCCCTTCTCGACGAGGCCCTGTTCGACCAGGGCGTCGAGGTTTGGGTAGAGCCGCCCGTGGGTTACGGGCTGGTCGACGTAGTCGTTTATCACGTCGAGTATCTCCTGACCGGACGGCCGGTCCATGCCGGTGATGACGTACAGCAGGTCGCGTTGAAAGCCGGTGAGCTGATCCATGTGACTCAGAAATCGATGGTTCACGAACTAGTGTCTTTGTTATGCGATATGTACGACGAACTAGTACGTCCAAACATCGCGTATGGGTGCCCGAAACGGCCTGGTACGGGCCGTAATACCCGACTTTGGGGGGTTTAATTTCGAGCGCCTGTCAACCGCTCGTCCGAGCGTCGCAGCCGGACCCTTTTTCGCTCGCCGCCCGTATCGGCGCGTATGACCGACGATTCCCTCGCCTGGGAGACGCGCGATCGGACGGTAGCGTACTCCTGTCCCGGATTCGATGTGATTACCGAGGACGTCCGGCTGCCCGACGGAACGGAGACCGACTTCGACTACCTCTCCGAACCCGAGAGCGTGGCGATCCTTCCGCTCACCCCCGACGGATCGGTCGTCGCGATCGAGGAGTGGCGCCAGGCTGTCGGTCGCGTGAACCTGGGCATTCCCGTCGGCGGCGTCGAACCCGACGATACCGACCTGGAGGCATCCGCTCGCCGGGAACTCACGGAGGAGACGGGATACGAAGCCGAGCGGATCGAATCGCTCTGTACGGTCGAGCCCGCGAACGGTCTCGCCGACAGCGTCACGCACTTCTTCGTCGCGAGGGGGTGTCGACCGACGGCCGAGCAGGACTTAGACGCCGACGAGACGATTCGCGTCGAAGAGCGCTCGCTCGAATCGCTCGAACGCGCCGCGCTCTCTGGCGAACTCAGCGATGCCAGGCCGGTGCTGGCCATCGCGTACTATCGGCTCGCAGAATCTTCCGACGTCGGCGAGTGAGAGCTCTCGGCACCGAAGACGAATAACGGACACGTCGCTCGTGCGGCGAGCGCGGGTCGAAAAATAACCGAAGCGTCACGTCGTGCCGATCGAACGCTTAGATCAGCGCGCCGATCGACGGTGCGGCGTCGTCAGCTTCGTCGTCATCGTCCATCTCGTCGTCATCGTCCATCTCGTCGTCATCCATTTCGTCATCGTCCATCTCTTCGTCATCCGTTTCGTCGTCGACCTCATCGTCCTCTAGTTCCTGTTCGAGCTGGTCTGCGTCGAGCGTGACGGTGTCTGCACTCCCGTCAGAGATCACCATCGACGTGGCACTGGCCATCTCGATGGTCTCCGTTTCGCCCACGTCGTTCTCTTCGTCGTCGACGGCGTCATCATCATCCATCTCGTCGTCATCCGTTTCCTCGTCGTCCATCTCGTCATCATCGACGCCGTTGTCCTCATCGTCGACGCCAGCTTCGTCATCCATTTCGTCATCGTCCATCTCTTCGTCATCGACTTCTTCGTCGTCAGCCTCTTCGTCCTCCTCTTCGTGGTCCTGCAGCGTGTCGATCGTGAAGGACTCGACGGTCACGTCCTCGATGTCGAACTGTTCGATGGTCAGGTGGTCGAGTTCCTGAACGTCGTTGTCCTCGTCGTCGACGCCGTTGTCGTCATCGACTGCTTCGTCATCCATTTCGTCATCGTCCATCTCTTCGTCGTCATCGACGCCGTTGTCCTCGTCGTCGGCGGCGTCTTCGTCATCCGCCTCGTCGTTGTCGTCGTCATCGTCGTCGAACAGTCCACCGAACCAGTCGCTGATTCGGTCGACGATGCCGTCGTCCTCACCGACTTCGAGGTCCTCTAGCATCATCTGGTCGACGTTCATCTCTTCGATCGTCAGATCCTGGACGTCGAGTTCGGATGCATCCTCGTCGAGGACGGTGTCTTCGTCATCCATCTCGTCGTCATCCATTTCCTCGTCGTCCATCTCGTCATCGTCGACGCCGTTCTCTTCGTCGTCGACGGCGTCTTCGTCATCCATCTCGTCGTCATCCATCTCTTCGTCGTCCATCTCGTCGATCTCGCCCTCTTCGAAGTCTCCGATGGAGACGTCCTCGAGTTCGAGCGATTCGATCTCGATGTCGGAGATCGTGACGTCTTCGATCACGTCGTTCTCTTCGGCGTCGTCGGCGCCGTTGTCGTCATCGGCGGCATCTTCGTCGTCGACGTCGTTCTCGTCCGTATCTACGTCGTCTTCGTCGTCCGCGTCGTCATCGAGTTCCTCCTCGAGTTCTTCGCGGTCTTCGACGTGGAGTTCATCGACGTTGAGTTCCTCGATCGTCACGTTCTCGACCGTGACGTCGTCGAAGGATAGTTCGCCCACCTGTACGTTTTCGAGCGTCGCGCTCATCTCTCCGGTGTCTTCACCGCCCGCGGCCGCCGTCGCCATTCCCGGTCCGGACAGAGCGACGGTTAGCGCGATGAGTACGACACCGATTGCCTGTAGTCGTGAGACCATACGGGCCCATCAAACCCAGGTATCGGGCTAAAACGCACAGACTGTTTCACCCCCTTCCCGAAGAAAGGACGAATTTGAGCGGGAGGGGTACGAAGTAACCCCGTATTCATGGATCGGGCCGTTGGCGGTCGTTCCGACTCGAAGCAGGTGGTGGATACGGCCGACCCGGCGATACGCGGGACGGTCTTCGGTTTCGAATCGTAATCGACGCTTCAGCGCCACCGTCGTCTGATCGGTCTCGACACGGTCGTCCGATCGATCTCGATGCCGAGCCGAACCGATCGACTCGCGGAGCCGTCGATACCGTTCGACGCCGGCCAGAACGCAACGTTTACCGACGGCGCCACGTCAGGACACTCATGCGCGAGTGTTTCGAGGTCCGAACCGTCGACGCCGGGGGCCGTATCGGTGAACTCTCGGTTCCGCGGGCCGGGACGACGATCGAGACGCCGGTGCTCTTACCCGTAATTAACCCACACCTCGACACCCTCTTACCGCGGCGACTCGCCGACGAATTCGGTGCCGAGGCGCTCATAACGAACGCGTACATCTTTCACGGCTCTGAGGACTTTCGAGAGCGGGCGCTCGAAGACGGACTCCACGACGTCCTCGACTTTCCAGGGGTAATCATGACCGATTCGGGCTCGTTCCAGCTGGCCGAGTACGGTGAAATCGACGTTACCACGGAGGAAATCATCGACTTCCAGGCGTCGATCGGCTCCGACATCGCGACGCCGGTCGACATCCCGACGCCCCCGGACGTCCCCAGAGACCGGGCCGAATCCGAACTGGAGACGACCCGTGAGCGACTCGAACTCGCCGCGTCGATCGAGACCGGCGACATGCTCGTCACCGCACCGGTCCAGGGGTCGACGTACCCCGATCTCCGGGAGGCCGCCGGGGCGCACGCGGCCGCCACCACTCTCGACGTCTTCCCGATCGGCGCGGTCGTTCCGCTCTTGAACGAGTACCGTTACGCCGACGTGGTCGACGTCGTCGCCGCCGCCAAGCGCGGACTCGGCACCGACGCGCCGGTCCACCTCTTTGGCGCCGGCCATCCGATGATGTTCGCCCTCGCCGTCGCGATGGGCTGTGACCTCTTCGACTCGGCCGCCTACGCGCTCTACGCACGCGACGACCGGTATCTCACGGTTCGCGGAACCCGACACGTAGACGACCTAGAGCACCTGCCGTGTTCGTGTCCGGTCTGTCTCGAACACGGGGCGGATGGGCTCGCCTCCCTCCCCGACGATCGCCGGGAAACGGCGTTGGCCGCCCACAACCTCCACGTGAGTTTCGCGGAGATCAGGCGGATCAAGGCCGCGATCCGGGCAGGCAACCTCCTCGAACTGGTCGACGAGCGCGCACGGGCCCACCCGGCGATGCTCGACGGCTATCGGGCGCTGCTCGATCACGCAGACCAGCTAGAGCGCACCGATCCGGCCTCGAAGGGGACCTTCTTCTACACCTCCCACGAGAGCGCCCACAGACCGGAGGTCCGACGCCACCACGACCGCCTCGACCGACTCTCGGTTCCGGACCGGCTCTTTCTCTCCCAGTCCGGTGACGATCCGCTCGAACCGTACGACGAAACCTGGCGCGTCGTCCCGCCGTTCGGACCGTTTCCGCGCGCGCTGTCGAAGAGCTACCCCGTAAACGCTGAGGTGCCCGACCGGACCGATCGATCGGCGATCGAAGCCGCCGCACGCGGCGTGAAACGTCTGGTCGAGGAGAATCCGGAGACGTCGGTCGGCCTCGGTCACGAGGGGTGGCCGCGTGACGTCCTCGAATCGCTTTCCGATCGGGTCGAACTCGTCGATCAGTCGGGTGCCGACTGACTTCCGGGTTGCGCGCTTGCCTCGGTCACTTCTCTACGAGTCGGCGTCGACGGGCGTCGTTCTCGTTCGAGTCGGATAGAAACACCGAATAGGGAGGACTCGCCTCTCTCGGAACGATGCGCGAACAGGCCGTCGATCTGTGGGACGCCGTCCGGACGCTGGATCCGGAGACGCTGTCGAGCGTCGAGCTCGCGGCGGTGGTCGCCGGTGCGGTCGTGGCGGTCATCCTCGTCGGTTGGCTCTTCGTGCGGTTCCGGCGCTGGTGGCGCGTCCGTCGCGAGCGTCGTCGCTCGTGGAACCGCCACGCCGACGCCCAGGACCGCGAGCCGCCGGTCTCCGTCGGCGAGACGTACACGGTGGCGATCCAGGAGTTTTCACACCACCACTCCGGCGAACGACACGCCGTCGCCAAAATCGAGGGATTCGTCGTCTTCGTCAGAGACGTTCCGCGGACCATCTCACCGACGGAGACGATTCGCGTCTCGATCCTCTCGTTCAACCGCGGGCGGACCTCGGCGACCGCGACGTTCGTCGAGCGAACTTAACGCTCGTCGACGTTGACCGTCTTCGCACGTGTCGATGCCGCGTGCTGGGGCTGACTTCCCTTTACACCAACACGAGTGATCGAGTCACGTTCAGGCCGCGAACGTCCGCCAGACCGTGGCGAATACCCCCGCAATTTTTGGCGGTCCGCTGAGTTGGAGCGGCCATGGATCGAGGACTGATCGTCGTCGGCGACACTGACCGCCACCGGGCGCTGCTCGAGACGGCCGGGGAGTTCGCCGTCGGTTCCGGCGCCGAACTGGTATTGCTGTCAACACTTCGACAGAGCGAGTACGAAGACGACCGCGACGCGCTCCAGGGGTTCGAACGGATCGAGGGGGCGAGCTACGGTATCGACACGTTCCGGAACAACCTCACCCAGAAAGCCCAGGCGCTGGCGAACGAGACGATCGCCGATCTCGACGTCGACTACGAGATCGAACCGCGCGTCGTCGAGGATCGCTCGCTCGCCGAAGAGATTCTGGCGGTCGCAGACCAGGCCGACGTCGATCACATCTTCATCGTCGGCCAGAAGCGCTCCCCGACGGGGAAGGCGATCTTCGGCAACGTCGCCCAGTCGGTTATTCTCGGCTTCGACGGACGGGTCACCGTCGACCTCGAGTGACCGCACGGCCGAGTAACTCCGGCCGATCGAGTTTCGATACGCTCTTTCGCGTGCTGGTCTCAGATACCGTATGACCGAGTTCTTCGAAATTCACGCGCGCGACGGCGCGGCGCGGCTGGGCGAACTGCGCCTTCGCGAGTCGCACCCGACGCCGGCGCTCGTGGACGACCTCCTCGACGACGCCGGTTCGACGTGGGTCGGCGATCGCGAACAACCGACCGGTGATCCGTCGACGCTCACCGTACTCCCCCACCGGGCGTTTCCCGGCGGAACGGCCCCCGAAGTTCGCGATTCGTTCGCGCCCGAGTATCCCGACGTCGACTTCCCTGCGGCGGCCGTCGTCTCGAGCGAATCGCCCGCCGATCACGGCACTGACGCCTACGTCGTCTCCGACGCCCAGTCGATCAGGGGCCACGGTGCGGCGTTTACCGAGGCGATCGTCGCCGTCCGCGAGGCCGTTCCGGCCGACACGGCGCTCGTTCTCTCCGGGATCGCGACGCCGCGAAACGTCTCGCTTCTCGCCTACGCGGGCGTCGATGCGGTCGACGCCGCCTTCGCGACCGCCGAGGGAACGCGCGGGAACTACCTGACGACCGACGGATCGCACTATCTCGACGATCTGGACGAGCTGCCGTGTTCCTGTCCCGTCTGTCAGGGACCCCGCGAGTCGTTCACGCTCGCCGATTGCGCAGAGCACAACCGGAACGCGCTGGCCGCCGAACTCGCGACGGTGCGCCAGCGGATTCGCGACGGGCGTCTGCGCGATTATCTCGAAGGGCAGGTCAGACACGACCAGTGGCTCACCGCGGCGATGCGCGAACTCGACGACCAGTGGGCCTACCTGGAGGAGCGAACGCCGATCCTCCGCGAGGCCGAGATCACGGCGGCGACGGAGGACACCCTCCGCCGGGTCGAGATCCAGCGCTACGCCGACCGGGTGACCAGTCGGTACCGGAATCGCTTTCGAAACCCGCTGGTGCTCGTCCCCTGTTCTGCTCGCAAACCCTACAGCGAATCCCAGAGCCACCGCCAGTTCCACGACGCGATCCAGTGGCGCGCCCACCTCGTCTCGATGACGAGCCCGATCGGCGTCGTCCCGCAGGAACTCGAGACGACCTACCCCGCCCAGCACTACGACACCGTCGTCACCGGCCGCTGGTCGGCCGACGAGATCGACTTCGTCGCCCGGGTTCTGAGACGGTACCTGGAGCGAAACGAGTACCGGAAGATAGTCGCTCACGTTCCCGACGACGGCTATCGTGAGATCGTCGAGCGCGTCGAGGCCGACCTCGACCTCTCGGATCGACTCACCTACACCGTCCCCGAGGGCGGTCACCCCACCGACGAGGAGTCGCTTTCGAACCTCTCGACCGCGCTTTCGGGCGAACTCAAGTATTCCAAACGCGAGCGAGAGCACAACACGATTCGGGCGATCGCCGACTACGTCCTCGGCGACGGCGCCGGCGACGACCTCTTCGACGCCGTCGACGTGCAGACGACGAGTCGGTACCCCAAGATCCAGGTCAGAGACGGTGAGGGCACACAACTCGCGACGATGGTTCCGAAGTACGGGACCCTCTCGTTCACCCTGGAAGGTGCCCGGCTGTGGGTCGACAGCGACGCCCCGACCAAGCGCGTCGAGATCGACGGCTTCGTCCCGCACGGGAGCGTCCTCGCACCGGGCGTCGTCGACGCCGACGACGAGATTCGCGTCGGCGACGAGGTCGTCGTCGAGGGGCCGAAGGCGTTCGCGGTCGGTCGTGCGGAGATGTTCGGCCGGGAGATGACAGAAAGCACGCGTGGCGAGGCGGTGACGGTTCGCCACGTCGAAGAGCGATAGCGTCGCCGGCGATCGGTTGCGCTCGTCGAGGTATCGAATTCGTCACTCGAACCCGCCCGGATCGAGACCGGTCCGGTTCTGGGAGGTACTGTCATATCGTTAATGGGTTATATCTACTCACGCAGCGTTCGTTCATTCGGTGACTTTCATGGCTTCGACAACGCAACCAGCCTCGTACGAGGCACAGCTCGAGTCGAACTGGCGGACGCTCGCACTCGCGGGGATCGTCGTGGGACTGCTCGGAATCCTCGCGATCTCGTTTCCGTTCGCCACTGGGCTCTCTATCACCTACGGGATCGGTCTGTTGTTGATCCTGAGCGGGATCGTTCACGGCGGCCACGCGCTGACTGTCCGGGGCTGGCGAGGTCAACTCTGGCAACTCGTGGTTGGAGTCGTCAGCGTCGTCGCCGGTCTCGTCATCGTCGCGAATCCCGTCCTCGGACTGGCGAGCCTGACGCTGCTGGCGGCCGCGTACCTGCTTGCCGACGGCGTCGCGGAACTCTGGCTCAGCAGCCGACTGGAGTCGCGGTCCGGCCGGTGGTCGGTCGCCCTGAGCGGCTTCCTGTCGGCCGTGCTGGCCGGGTTACTCCTCGCCGGCTTTCCCGCCGATTCGGCGTGGGCCATCGGAGTGCTGGTCGGGGTGAGTTTGCTCCTGACCGGCCTCTCGATGGTCGTCGTCTCGTCCGACGGACGGCGAGCGAGCCGCGCGTTTTCTCCGGAGACGCGCGATGAGGCCGTTTAATCTGCCTCTACGCTAGCGGCATCGACACCCGTCGGTCCAACGGTGTCCCGTCCGTTTTCGCTCGCACGTTCACGCGTTCTGGTCGATCTACTGCGTTCTATGTAGGGATCTATAGTGATCTGGGCCAAACTATATATAAATTATAAGTCTATTTATCCTCTTCAGTCGGACTCGTATTCGATGTCCGACGACAGATTCGGGCGAGACGGTGGCGGAGTATCGAGACGGGAATTTGCTGCGGGTGCAGGCGCCGTCGGGGCCATCGGCCTCGCCGGGTGTGGCGGTGTCCTCGGTGGCGGTAGTGGTGAGCTATCCGGAACGATCGATGCCTCGGGATCGAATACCGTCGCACCGATCACCGACTGGGCGGGCGAGCAGTTCTCGAACGAGTTCCCGGACGTACTCGTCGATGTCGCTCCGGAAGGGACGGGCGCCGGCTTTCAGGAGTTTTGCCGGGCGAATTCGGCCGTCCAGAGTGCGAGTCGAGAGATCACCGACGACGAGGTCGATCTCTGTGGGGAGAACGACGTCGACTACGACTTCCTCGAAGTCGGCCTCGACGGACTGTCGGTCGTCAAGAATTCGGAGAACGATTGGGTCGACACCATCACCCTCGACGAGCTCCGACAGATCTGGGAGTTCCAGTCCGACGTCGAAACGTGGAGCGACGTTCGCTCGGAGTGGCCCGACGAGGAAATCCAGCTCCACGCCCGCGACAGCGCGTCCGGGACGTTCGATTACTTCACGCGCGAGATCAACGGCGAGATCGGCAACGTCCGCGACGACTATTCCGCGACCAGCCAGACCAACGAGATCATGGGCGCGGTCGCCGACAATCTGCACGGCTTCGGCTGGGGTGGCCTCGGGTACCTCCGGGCCATCGAGGACGACCAGCCGATCGAAGCCGTCCCCGTCGAAAGCGACGTCGACGGAGACTTCTATCTCCCGACCGAGGCGAACATCGAGGAGGGGTTGTACTCGCCCCTCGCCCGCCCGTTGTTCGCGTACTTCAATATGGCGAGCCTGGAGGAGGAACCGGATCTCATCGGTTCGTTCGCCCGGTTCTACGCGAACAACGCCCAGGGGTTCGCCAGGGACGAGGGCTTCTACGCGGCTCCGGACGAAGTCACCGAGGAGAACCACGACAAGATCGACTCCTGGCTCGATCAGGTCGGATCGTCGCCGGACGACCTCACCGTGGATCGTGACTGACGACGGACACACACGATGAGCACTGAAACCACGCCTGGACCGGGGATCACCCGCGACGCTGCCGCACAGTCCGACATTGCGGCCAACCGTCGGGCCAGACGCGTACTCTTCGGATTCGCGGCGATCACGGTCATCACGACGCTCGCGATCTTTTTCGTGCTGATCGACAACGCCGCGAGTTACTTCTTCGGCGCCAAACTCACCGAGATGCTCACCGGCGCGAGCGTCGAGCGGACGGTGACTTTCACCGAGTTCTTCACCGGAACGCGGTGGGCGCCCGATCACGCGACTCCGGCTCACGGTGCGCTGCCAGTCATCTTCGGGACGCTCGCGATCACTGTCGGCGCGGCGTTCGTCTCGATCCCGATCGGGACGGCGACCGCGATCTACCTCTCGGAGTACGCCTCACCCGGGGTCCGATCGAAACTCAAACCGACGCTCGAGGTACTCGCCGGCATCCCGACGATCGTCTACGGCTACTTCGCGATCGCGTTCATCAATCCGATCGTTCTGGCGCCGATCGCGGACGCGCTATTCGGAATCAACCTCGGTCGCTACAGCATGCTCTCGGGGATGCTCGTGGTCGGAATCATGACGATTCCGATGGTCTCCTCGATCAGCGAGGACGCGATGTCCGCGGTGCCGGACGATCTCCGGAACGGCGCCTACGCCCTCGGCGCGACGAAGTACGACGTGTCGACGCGCATCGTGCTTCCGGCCTCGATATCCGGCGTATTCGCCTCGTACATCCTCGCCGTCTCCCGGGCGATCGGCGAGACGATGGCGGTGACGTTGGCGGCCGGGTTCAACGCGAACATCACCGCGAACCCGTTCGACGAGATCATGACGATGACCGCCTACATGGTGTCGATGGCTCGCGGGACGACCGCCGTCGGGACCGTCGAGTACCAGAGCCTGTTCGCGGTCGGGCTGTTGTTATTCGTTATGACCCTGACGATGAACTTACTCAACGACGCACTCAAGCGACGGTTCCAGGAGGAGTACCGATGAGTACCGACTCCGAAGATCGATTGTCGCCGGAGACGGGCGGTGGAGTGTTTACCGACGTCGACCTCAGCCGAGAACACCTGAAGAATCGAGCCTTTCGCTGGCTCCTCTTCGCCGCGTCGATGTTCGGCGTCGTCGTGCTGGCGCTGCTGTTGCTCGACGTCGCAACTGACTTCTACGCTGGCCTGACCGAGTTCGACATCAGTCTCGTCGATTTCTTCACGCGGGACGGCTCGCGACGGGAGGAACTCGCCGGCTTCAGGGGAGCGATCGTCGCGTCGGTTATGCTGATGATCGTGACGGCGATCCTTTCATTTTTCGTCGGCGTCGGGTCGGCGATCTACCTGGAGGAGTACGCTCCGGACACGCGAACGACTCGACTGATCGAGGCGAACCTGGCGAACCTCGCCGGCGTTCCGTCGATCGTCTACGGCCTGCTCGCGCTGGCGGCGCTGGTCAACGGGATCGGTATGGGGCCGATTCTGCTGGCGGGCGCGGTTGCACTCGCCCTGCTAGTGATGCCGATCATCATCGTCTCGACGCAGGAAGCGCTACGTTCGGTCCCCGACGGCGTCAGGAACGGGTCGTACGCGACGGGCGCCACGAAGTGGCAGACGATTCGCCAGGTCGTGTTGCCGGCGGCACTGCCCGGGATAATGACGGGCACCATCCTGGCGCTCGCCCGCGCGATCGGCGAGACGGCGCCGCTGATCATGGTCGGGGCGCTGTTCACCAACCGGATGCCGTTCGGGCCGTTGGATCGCTTCAGCGCGATGCCGACCCAGATCTACAACTGGGCGGCGGAGCCGAGTCCCCACTTCATTCACCTCGCGGCGACCGGCATCGTCGTCCTGCTCGCGTTCATGTTCGTCATGAACGGGGTTGCGATCTACCTGCGCCACAAGTACGAGACGGAGATATAACATGTCCACACAACAGAACACGGATTCACTGATCACGACCGACGTACAGGCAACCGACACCGAGCGGGAGACGAAACCGGACGAGACGGTTCTCGAGGCCCAAAACCTCGACGTCTATTACGGAGACGACCGGGCGCTCTCGGACGTCACCATCGAGATTCCCGAGCACAAGGTGACCGCAATCATCGGTCCCTCGGGCTGTGGAAAGTCGACGTTCCTTCGCTCGATCAACCGGATGAACGACCAGATCGACGTCGCTCGTATCGAGGGGGAACTCTACTTCCACAACAAGAACGTCTACGACGAGGACGTCGATCCCGTCGCGTTGCGCCGAAAGATCGGACAGGTGTTCCAGAAACCCAACCCGTTCCCGAAGTCGATCTACGACAACGTCGCCTACGGGTTGCGGGTCCAGGGGAAGGCCGACACGGTCGACCTCGACGACGCCGTCGAGCGCGCACTTCGCGGGTCGGCCCTCTGGGACGAGGTGAACGACAAGCTCGACTCGTCCGGGCTCGACCTCTCCGGCGGCCAGCAACAGCGACTCTGCATCGCCCGCGCGATCGCGACCGACCCCGAGGTGCTCCTGATGGACGAGCCGACGTCCGCGCTCGACCCAGTCGCCGCCTCGAAAATCGAGGACCTCATCGACGACCTGGTCGAAGAGTACACCGTCGTCATCGTCACTCACAACATGCAACAGGCCGCCCGAATCTCCGACAAGACGGCCGTTTTCCTCACCGGCGGCGAACTCGTCGAGTTCGACGACACGAGCACCATCTTCGCGGATCCGGCCGACGACCGCGTCGAGGACTACATCACCGGTAAATTTGGCTAACCATGGCACGAAAATCCTACCAGGCGGAGCTGGACGCTCTCGAAGCCGGCGTTCTCGAGATGAGCGATCTCGTCTGCGAACGGTTCCGACTCGCATTGTCAGCGTACGAACAGCGTGACGAGGAACTCGCCGAGGGAGTCATCACCGGCGATCACGAGATCAATCGGCGCTACCTCGAGCTGGAGGGCGAGTGTATCGGTCTGCTGGCGCTCCAGCAACCGGTCGCCGGTGACCTGCGCTTTATCACCGCGTCGTTCAAGATCATCACCGACCTCGAACGCGTCGCCGACCTGGCGACCAACGTCGGCCGCTACGCGATCGAGGGAGGCCGCGATCGCTATCCCGAGATCCCGGTCGTTCAGATCGGCGAGACGACGATCGAACTGGTCGAGGATGCGATGAGCGCGTACGCGACCAACGACGCCGCTGCGACGTACGAAATCGCCACTCGCGACGACGATATCGACGCCCGATGTGAGTCGGCCAGCGAGGTCGTCGTCCGTGACGTACTCGCATCCGGGGCCGCCGTCGGGGAGGCGACGGACGGCACCGGTGACGTCTCTCCACTCTTCGAAGACGTCTCGCGGATGCTGCTGACGATCCGCGACGTCGAACGGGTCGGCGACCACGCCGTCAACATCGCCGCTCGAACCCTCAATATGGTCGAAAACGACGACGAACTGATCTACTGATTAACCAGCCAGTTTCTCGGACCACTCGAGTGATTCGCAAGGGATATATGAATGCTTGTTCAGATATTCAGCTACCGATGGCCCACCCTGATCGACTGCATCGACTCATCGAAGACGAACTCGGCGAGTGCTGCGAGGCGGACGTCGACGATCGTCTGTCGGCGCTCGGCGCGCTCGACGAGGGGGTGCCGGACGACCCGACGCCGGACCTCATCGCGTTGTCGACGCTCGGCGACGCGACCCGCCACCGCCTCGTTCGACTACTCGTGGCGGCAGAAGGCGAACTGTGCGTCTGCGAACTCTCGCCGCTCGTCGACGTCAGCGACAGCGCGATCAGCCACGCGCTCTCGGACCTGACCGACGCCGGACTCGTCTCCCGCCGAAAGGAGGGAACCTGGCGCTACTACCGTCCGACCGAGCGCGCCGAGCGACTCGTCGCCGCGCTCGACGATACCCGAGGTGTCGACGGTGTTTGAGCGGTCGGATGCGGACGTCACTCTCGGCTTCGTCTGCGTCCAGAACGCCGGTCGAAGCCAGATGGCGACCGCGTTCGCCGAGCGCGAACGGGACCGTCGTGGCCTCGACGGCGTCGAGATACTCACGGGTGGAACGCACCCCGCCGACGCGGTACACCAGGTCGTCGTCGACGCGATGAACGACGTGGCTATCGACCTCGCCGACCGATCACCGCGCGAGATCTCCGCCGAGGAACTACACTCGTGTGACGTCGTCGCCACGATGGGGTGTTCGACGCTCGAACTCGACGCGGACGTCAACGTTCGAGACTGGGACCTCGACGATCCTCACGGCGAGGACCTGGAGGCGGTTCGAGAAATCCGTGACACGGTCGAGCGCCGAGTGATGCGCCTGTTCGACGAACTGAAGGCCGACCGCGATGGCTAATCCGACCGACGGAGTCGGTCACGAACACGGCTCCGACTGCGGCTGTCCGGACTGTGGCGATCCACGTTCGATGGACTTCCTGGATAAGTACCTCACCGTCTGGATCTTCCTCGCGATGGGGATCGGCGTCGGTCTCGGCTCCATCGCGCCGTCCGTCGTCGACCCCATCCAGGACTACTATCTCGTCGAGATCGGTCTCATCATGATGATGTATCCGCCGCTGGCGAAGGTCAACTATCGCCAGCTGCCGCGGGTGTTCAGCGCCTGGCGCGTGCTCAGTCTGAGTCTGATTCAGAACTGGCTCATCGGTCCGACGCTGATGTTCGCCCTCGCGGTCGTCTTCTTCAGCGGGCTCGCCCCGCCGTTTCCGGCTCATCCGGAGTACTTCCTGGGACTAATCTTCATCGGCATGGCCCGCTGTATCGCGATGGTCCTCGTCTGGAACGACCTCGCCGAGGGATCGAGCGAGTACGCCGCCGGCCTCGTCGCGTTCAACAGCATCTTCCAGATCCTCACGTACGGGGTCTACATCGCCTTTTTCGCACTCTACCTCCCCGAGTTGCTGGGAATGGATGCGCTGGTCGCCGGTATCGGTGAGTTCGACATCACCGTCACCCAGGTATTCTGGGCGATCGCGATCTTCCTCGGTCTCCCGTTCGCCGGCGGCATCCTCACCCGTCTCGGCGGGGTGCGAGTCAGGGGCGAGACGTGGTACGAGGAGACGTTCGTTCCTGCGATCAGCCCCGTGACCCTGCTCGCACTGTTGTTCACCGTGATCGTCATGTTCGCCACGCAGGGCGAGGCGATCCTCGCTCGACCGACCGACGTCCTCTGGATCGCCGTTCCGCTGACGATCTACTTCGTCGTCATGTTCCTCGTCAGCTTCGCGATGGGGCGCGGCATCGGCGCCGATTACTCGACGACGACGGCGATCGGCTTCACCGCCGCCTCGAACAACTTCGAACTCGCGATCGCCGTCGCCGTCGCGGTCTTCGGCGTCGGCTCCGGCGTCGCCTTCGCGACCGTCGTCGGCCCGCTGATCGAGGTGCCGGTGTTGCTCGCGCTCGTCCACGTCGCCGTATACTTCCAGCACCGATTCGACTGGGCCGGCTACGAGACCGGGCGACTCGACGGAGTTTCCTCGATGGATGACGACCCGCCAGAACCAACCGTAAACGACTGACCACGACCTTCGAAACGCTCCTCGTCCCGACCGATGGTAGCGAACCGGCCGAACACGCGGCGCGACGGGGATTCGACCTCGCATCGGACCTCGACGCAACCGTCCACATCCTCTCGGTCGCCGACGTCGCACTCGCAACGGGCGTCGGTTACGCCGGCGATTCCGAATCGATCCGAACGCGGCTCCGCGACGCGGCGACAACCCGTGCCGAATCACTCCACGACGAGGCGGTCGAACGGGGAATCGAGGCTATCGTCGCCACGCGCGAAGGCATCCCGGCCGACGAGATCGTCTCCTACGCCGACGACCACGCGATCGACGCCATCGTCATCGGAACCACTGGTCGTGGCGGTTTCGCTCGGGCGATCGTCGGCAGTGTCGCCGACAAAGTCGTCAGAACGTCACCGGTTCCAGTCTGCACCGTAGGGCCGAACGAAACTGGCGAGTAGATCGCCGCGAGTCGATTCACCCGCCGAACGCCGACAGCGACGTTGTCTCCGTATCGGCGAGGTACCGTCGAATTCGCGCGCGGTCCCACCCGAGCGGCGAGACGACGCTCTCGGCCGCCCGAATCAAGAGCGTCGCGTAGTAGTCCGAATCGTACGCTACTCCGCCGTCCTCGAGCGCGAGCCTGACTCGCTCGCGCGTCCGTCGTGCACCGTCGTCGACAACGACGTACGCGACCGACTGGCCCGGCTTGCGGGAAACCCCGAGTTCGTCGTACCGCTCGAGGGCGGCGACCGTATGGGTCGCCTGTGTGTACTCGCCCAGCGACTTCGAAACGCGCTTCGTAATCACGAGGTCGACCGGATCGACGCTCCCGCGTTCGAGTTCGCCGATGTGCCGTTGCAGGCGGTCGCAGACGACAGCGGGGTCGCGCGCGTCGTCGAGCGTCTCGATGAACTCACGCTGACAGTCGGAGACGTACGTCGGCGTCGATCGCTGGCGCACCTCGATACCCCGGTACTTGTACGTCCCGTCCTCGCGTTTGCCGAAGTACCGGGTGAGCGCGCCGGCGAGGGCGGACGAGGGAACCGTTCGCTCGTCCGTCGTCGCGTTCGCGGCGATCGACGACCGGCGCGGGACGAAACAGACCCACTCGTAGGCGCCGTCGTGTTCGAGCGGGATTCCCACGCTCGCCGACACGTCCGCACACACCGTCTTAAGCGGCTCCGGGTCGTCGACGGCCGCCGTCACCCAGAGGCTGTCGACGATACCGTGGACGATCCGCCACCCGCCGGCTTCGAGTCGCTCCTTTGCGGTCAATGCGATGTCGCGCGCGTAGTCGTTGATCGCCTCGTGGCACTCGATGCGACCGAACTTGGCGTTTCGATACCCCTGGTAGCCGAAACACGAGACCAGCACCCACTTGATCGCGCCGGATTCGCCGCGCCACCGACGTCGTTCGGCGTCGGAGGGGTCGTCCTCGCGAAGCGCTCGCTTCAGGTTGGCTCGGTCGTCGAGCAGACCCTCGAGCACGTCGGGCAGGAATCCCTCCCGACGGCAGATTCGGTAGTCGAGTCCCGGGGTCCGGTCTCGCGGCGTTCCGTCGGCGCCCGGGCGACAGCACGCACAATCGACCGTCTCCGGGCTCACGTTGTGCTCGCAGATGATCCGCGGATAGAGCGACGCGAAGTCGATCTCGTGGACGGTCTCGTGAAAGCCGACCTCGGGTGCGAACGTGAACCCGCCGCGGTCGGCTTCGTGAAGCGTCCGCGCGTCTTTGAACCGCTCGGGCTCCCACTTGTTCCAGGGGGCCAGCACGTCCCACTCTCGGGCCTGCCGAATCTGGCGCGACGTGAGTATCGTTCCGATGCTCCCCCACGCCGCCTCCTGGAGTGGTCGTCCACTCTCTTGGACCATATACAGCAACCCGGACAGCCCGGACTGGTGCCAGAGAAAGCTGTTCGACTCGTCGACGATCGCTCGCCCGGGAACCCGGTAGCGCGCCGGCGAGTGGCCGATCTGACCGTAACTCGCGTACGTGTTTTCCCCGGCGACGCGGGACCACCCCGCCAGCCGACCCAGTTCGAACGAATCGAGTCCGTTCGCGTCGGCCGTCTCGGAAAGGAGCGGAACCAGGTCGGCGTGACTCAGTACGAGCACGTCCGGATCCGTTCGTTCGAGCCGTGAAGACAGCGTTTCGAGGACGCTCGCCGGTTTCCCCTCGATCGTTTCCCGCTCGACCGCTCCATCGTCGACCGTCCCGCTTCCGACCCGGAGCGTCGAGACGTCGCGGTTTGCCAGCGCTCGCTCGTCGATTTCGATGTGAAATCGTCGAAGCGCTCGGTTCGGCGCACTCGCGGCCGGATCGACCTCCCGATCCAGGCAGTACCGAAATCCGGGTTCGAGGTCGACGTCGAACAGTCTGATCGTTCCGGGTGCCGGCGACCAATCCGGTGAGCCGGCGGTTGCTTCGACACCGGATGACCGACCGGTATCGAACGATCCGTCGGCTGCTGACCGCTCGCCGCCGACCGTCGCGTCGCGATCGAACGATCGGTGCGATCCCTGCGACGTTCGATACGCGAGTTCCCTCGCGAGCGTTCGAACCTCGCCGATCCGCTCTATCGCCACTCGAAGCACCGGTTCTGGCGACGATCGACCTTTCGTATCGTGTAATGTGGTGTATCGATCGACGACGGCCGTCTCCGTTACCTTCGGATCCGCGGCGAGTTCGTTCGCGAGCCGGTCTAACGCCCGGTCGGGACCGGCGACGAACACCGCCGGCTCGTAGGATTCGTCGACGATCGGAACCGCCCCCGTCTCGGTCAGTCGCCAGGCCCGGACAGCCCCGTCGGGGAACTCGAACGTGAACGGATCGGGTTCCGACTCGGTCGAATCGGAATCGGCTCGCGTCACTCGTCACCCACCTCTCGACCGTCGCGATTGCAATCGGTTCCCGTCCGCTCGCCCGACTTGAGTTCGTCGATGCGCTCGTGGAGTCGACGGAGCTCGACCTCGTGTGCCAGTAGCAGCGACAGGTAGAACGCTCGCTCCGGAACCGGCGGGTTGGCGTATCCCGCCGCGTCCGCGTAGCCGCGCGCCCGGTCGAACAGTCGATCGAAGTCCGATTGATACTCCCGCCTGAGCGCCCGTCGCATCGGAGACCACTCCGATTCGAGCTGTCGGATCACGTCGCGATAGGTCGGGTTCGTTCGCCCCATCAGGATCCCTCCGCGATCGCCGGTTCGAGCGGGCCGTCCGTCGGATCCCACGCGCGGGTGAGTTCTGGTTCGAGCAGCCCCTGATCGTGGGCGGCGACGACCGGATCGATCCCGTCGGCCGCGCCGCAGAGATCGACCCAGTAGGGAATCGTCGTCTGCCAGCCGGCGCAGTCCCAGTAGCCGACCTGTTCGACGCCGTCGCCGTCGAGCCTGACGCCCGCGCGCGTTCGACTGCACTCGATCGTGTGATCGGCGTGCGTCTCCAGTATCTCCGGCGGCTGCTCGCTCGTCGTGGCGAGAACCGGCACGTCGAGTGCGGTACCGAGTTCTCGGAGCGTCACGAGCGCCGATTCGCACAGTCGTTCGCGTTCGTACGCCGCGAGGTCGTCGTCGCGATAGAGCGAGACGACGTTCGTCGCGACGATCAGCGCCGATCGCTCCGTCGCCCGACGGGCGAGCGTACGGACCAGCGAGTGATGCTGGTACGCGGTGAACGCGCGGGCGATGCGAAGCGTCGAGAGCGACCGCGGACTCGGCGCCCGGTCGTACAGCGCGCGGGTGCTCGCGGCGTTTCTCGCGTCGATCCAGTAGACCGGTCCGCGCCGATCGAGCAGCCTCGAACAGACGAGTTCCGGTACGATCGCCGATCGGGGCGTGGGCACCTGAAGCACCGTCACCCCGGATTCGTACTCGACGTGATGCATACCCGATGGTCGCGCTCGCGGGGGTTAAGCGCGAGAGCCCCGTTTCCGGCATTTCCGATACGCGACGACGCTATCGTCGGCTCACTTCAGATCTCCACGCTGCGACGTCGACGACGCGTGCGAACGCTATCGAATACGTCGTCGTCCGCACGGTCCGGACGCGAACTCGCCCGATTTTGGGTCACTATCGGAAACCACTGTCCCGTTCGCGTCGCGGTCGACGGTGGCGATCGAACTATCGGACGAACGAGCCGATATCGGAACGTATCGGAAAATCGGCCGGGACCGTCTTCGATCCTAGCACAGCCGTGGGCCCGCGTGATCATTGAGCTGTGTCGGTCGGCGTACTACCGTCCGTCGACCGGTTTTGCGTCGGCGAGCGGTTCGACGACCCGATAGGTTCGTCCGCGGCGCTCGCCCGTGGCGGCGATCAGGTCGTAGTGGGCCATCTTGGTCAGGTAGTTACGAACCGTCCGGCGGGTCTTGGGGTTCTCGACGCGCGCTTCGTACGTCTCGTAGAGTTCGTTCGGTTCGATCTCGCCGCGCTCGTCGATCACCTCGTACAGGGTTCGCTGGTGGTCGGGAAGGCCCTCGATCGTCTCACGTCGAATAGCGATTCGGGCGTCCGGAATCGCGTCGGCGAGGAGGTCGTCGGTGAGTCGGTCGTCGCCGCGACTGTGAGCGCGCTGGGCGGCCGACCGGAGAATGCCGATGGCGACGCGCGCGTCGCCGGCGGCGGCGTCGGCGATCGTCCGAAGCTGACTCTCGCCCACGACGTCCGGTTCGAGCCCCTGGCGGGCGCGCTCGTCCAGGATCGCGACGAGTTCGTCGCCGCCGTAGCGATCGAAGGTGACGCGAGTTCCGGCTCGAAACCGGGATCTGACGCGGTCGTCGAACTGCGCGAAGAGTTCCTCCTCGCGGTTGGCGATCAGGACGAGCGAGACGTGTGGGAGCTGGTTCAGATCGTAGAGAACCTCGGTCTCCTCTAACTGGTCGACTTCGTCCAGGATGGCGACGATCGGTGCGTCGTCGGCGGCGCGCAGCCGACCGAACAGTTCGTCCTTTGCGGTCGATCGGTGGACGTCGAACGCTCGCCCGACCGTTTCGAGGAGGTTGTAGAGAACGCGAAACCGGGTGTACTCCTGCCAGCAGTTGACGTACGCGACGCGAACTGACGGGAGCTGTTCGCCCAGTCGATGGAGGGTGTATCGGGCGATACAGGTCTTTCCGACGCCCGTCGGTCCGAACAAGAACGCCGGGTCCGGTCGCCCGCCCGAGACCAGCGGTTCGACGGCTTCCGAGAGGCGATTCACCTCGTCATGGCGGTGGACCACTTCGCTGGGGACGAAGTCCTCAGAGAGGACCCGGTCGTCGACGATCACGTCGTTCGGTTCGTCGTCCAGAATATTAAGCGATCGTGACCGATTTCCGATTTTCCGAATCTCGTATCGACGGTGAGTTCGCTCGCCCCGATCGACATCTGTCGCGCCTCTATTTATATACTAAACTCTATATCGCAATACGAAAGATTTCGGCGGAGCGGATCAGGTGGACGGCGAATATCTGGGGTAGGGCGGTTGAGGGTCGAGATATCGGGCAAAACGGTTGTTCGGAACGACAGAGTCGGACGCCGCTGCTGCTCACTGTGGGTGGTCTGTGTAGATGTGAGACGGGTATCCGTTCACGCCGCCGACGAACGAGCCGGCTACGCGAACGGGTAGAACGGTGGTTCGTCCGGTCGCCAGTGAATCTCGTCGTCGACGATGGGGACGACGTTCTCGGCGCCGACCAGCGTCGCGAGCTTCGGTCCCGACGCGGAGAAGTGAAACGGCTGGGCGCACAGTCTCGCCGGCACGTCGTCGAGGCCGGGTCGCCAGATGAATCCGGGCTTCGGGATGTACAGGTGGGCGTGGACGTGGAACTGACCGGCGTCGATCGATTCGATCGTCGCCGGCGTACAGTAGAGCTTCATCGACTGGGTGAACTGACTGAACGCGTCCCCGAGCGCCCGATAGACGGGCGATCCATCAGATCCGATCGTGTACCGCGTCGCCTGATCGATCGTGAACCCGCGCGTGAGAAGTCCGAGCAACGTTTGCGCGTCCGTCGGGTCGGTCGGCGTCTCCCCGGTCCTGACGATACCTGCTTCGCTGCCGCGTCGAACGCACGCTAGCCCGGTTTCGTACCCCTCCGCGCCGTCCAGGACGACGAGACGGACGTTCGATCGCCCGATCGAGTTCGGATCGACCGTTCCGTCCGGACAGGAAAAGCCGTCGCGTCCGTCGCCGATGAAGTAGAGCACGCCGACGCCCGCTTCGAACAACTCGTACAGCTCGTCCGTGTGCACGTCGGATCGGACGTCGAGAGACAGGGAATCCGGGCCGAACCGTTCGAGGACGTCGGCGACGGCGTCGCGGACGTCTCGGTCGCGCCCGTCGTTACAGACGACGGTCACCGACTGCGAGTCGCCGTAGTGATCGAGGTACCGCGGTGCCTGTTCGTATCCGTCGGGATCTGGGACGAACAGCGTCTCTGACGGCGGTGGCGCCGATCCGATCCAGGCGAGCGCGCTCCCGTGGGGACCGCCGTCGATCACCCGTGACGGAACCGCTTTCGGACACCAGTTTGCCGGATCGATACCGTCCGGTTCGCCGCGTCCCGGTGCCGCCTCGGGGCCCATCACTGCGGCGAGATTGCGAACCAGGTACGGCAGCGCTCGCGCGTTCTCGAACGTCGGATCGACGTAGCTCACGTAGTGCCACTCGGGGAGCGCGTCGCTAATCTGGGCGAAGTTCGTCTCGAGCGTGGCTGTGAGTCGGTCGACGACGGACGCTTCGACAAACGACTCCGGGTTTATATCGAGCTGTGGAAGGACTTCGACGTCGGCCGGCGACGACGTCGAAATCTGGTCGTAGCGTACGAGACTCTCGACGAGAAAGACTCGACGGAGCAGCGAAGCGATCTCGTACTGGTAGGTCGGTTGCGCTTCGAATTCGACCAGTACCGACCCGTCGGCCGTTCGGATGTGTGGCGTTTCGTCCGACGTGGTGATGACGCGCAGACCGAGGTAGTACGCGAGCGGAGCGGCCGGAAACAGGTAGGCCAGTCGGTCGGGAACGACGAGTTCGACGCCGGTGTCCGGAACGTGGGCGTCGACCGCTTCGGGAACGTCGTAGGCGTTGCCGAAGAGGATTCTTGGCGGGTGTCGTTGGTTCGCGTGGATCGATCGCGTGAGGTCGGTTTCGAGCAGGGACGCGCTGAAGTAGGTGATCGCGGTCGCGACGCCGTCGGTCGTTCGAGGAATCGTGACGGCCTCGCGCGGGTAGCTAACGTGGCTTTCGAACCCGATCGTCACAGCCGTCGGTTGCTCGAACGAAGCGGCGAGCGTCCCGCCCTCGTTGTGTTCGATGCGGGCCGGCCCGTCGAACCGAACGTGGATGGTGATCGGCCCTTCGGCGGCCAGCAACGACGAGGTGTTCGTCGCACGGATCGGTGGTTCGTCGGGGTCGATCAGTTCGCGGTGGACTCGCTCGCCGTCTTCGAACCCCTCGAGCTGGGCGAAACTGGCGGTCATCGAGAGCGAGGTGACGCGACCGCCGACGTGTCCGTCGAGCGGGGAGGAAAACGAGTGAGATGGCGGAATCTCGTCCCAGCCGACTGTTTCGACCTCGGTGACGTTGTCGACCCGGTCGACCGCGCGGATCGTCGTGTCGATGACGTCGATCTCGACCATGGCTACTGAAGCGAGCGAGACAATATACGTATGGTGGCCCGCTCATTCGTGGCGTTCGACCCCGTCGATCGACGGAATCGACGATTCGACGTCCTCGGCTGTCGCCGATGTGCCGTCGGGGGCGTCGTCGACCGACGCTGTTCGATCGTCGTCAGTTTCCTCGGCGACGTCTCGGTCGCGATCGAAGCGGAGTTCGAACCGGGCACCGCCGCAGTCGCTGTCGGTTACCTCGACGTCCCAGCCGTGACCGGCGGCGACCTGCGTGACGATCGAGAGGCCGAAGCCGGTGCCGCCGTCTCCTTTCGCCGTCGAGACGCCCATCTCGAGGATCTCCGATTTCAATTCGTCGGGGACGCCCGGGCCGTCGTCGGCGACGTAGACGCCGCCTTCGAACGAGGCGACCGTTACGTCGACGTCGTCGCCGCCGTGGAGGACGGCGTTTCGAAAGAGATTCTCGAACAGCTGGCGAACCCGTGGCGCATCGGCTTCGACGGTGGGGAGTCGTCCGATCGACACCGTTGCGTCGGCCGTGTCGACGCCGTCCCACGCCTGCTCGACGACTTCGTCGAGTTCGACCGCGGTGACGTCGCCGACGGCCTCGCCCTCGCGGGCAAGCGTCAACAGATCTTCGACCATGCGGCGCATGCGATCGAGTTCTTCCGCGACAATTTCTATGTGTTCGCGCTCGCCCGTATCGAGCCCCGCCTGGAGGTATCCCTCGGCGACGGACAGCGGATTCCGGAGGTCGTGGCTGACGATCGACGCGAACGTGTCGAGGCGTTCGTTCTTCGCTTTCAGCTCGTGCTCTCGTTCGACGAGCGTCGATATGTCGGTGTAGATGAAGTAGCCGCGCTGGCTGTCGTCGTCCGATTGGACCGGAACGCTTCGAAGCAAGAACGGGGCGGATCCGTCTACGGTGTGGCGCGTCACCTCTGCGTCGACGCGGTCGCCGTCTTTGACCGTCTCGTACAGTGTCCTCGCGTCGTCTCGGTCGTCGTCGGGAACGAGCAGATCGAGGACCGATTCGCCGACGGCGTGGTCCGGTTCGTAGCCGAACAGTCTGACGAACGCCGAGTTGACGGACTCGATGCGTGGTTCTGCGCCGTCGAAAACGTACTGGATCGAGGCGTCGGGAATGTTCTGAAAGAGCGCGGCGAACCGATCGCGTTCGTGCGTCAGGGCGCGCTCGAATCTGAGTTTCGCGATCGCGTGCGTCGCGTACACGACGAGCAACTCCCCGAGTTTGCGGTCGAGTTCGGTATACGCGTTCGGCTCGGTCGAAATCGCCTGGAAGACGCCGTAGGCGCCCATCGGTATCGAGAGGACGGACCGATAGGCGTCGTTCGTCGGTGCGGCCGTCGGCTCGTCGTCGAGATCGTCGATCACGTGGGTCCGACCCGTTTCGACGGTTCGGCCGGCGATTCCGTCGCCGGCGGCGAGCGTGGTCGACGACGCGTACGGCTCGGCTGCCGTGGCTGCGAGGACGTCGAACGCGTCGCCCTTCGCTTCGCCGATGACGCACGCGTCGAAGTCGACGAGTCGAGAGACGGTCTCGACGACGAACTCACAGACGCGTTCGACATCGCCGTGGTCGTCTAACTGCTGGGTTATCTCCCGCAACTGTTCGATCCGTTCGCGGATCGTCCGCTCGTCTGCCGCGACCGAACGTGAGGCGACGACCGCTTCGTAGCGGGCGATCGCGTATCCGTCGACGGTTGTCGCCGGCTCGGTTTCGACGCGAATCGGGCGCTCGTCGACCGTGATCTGGGTGACGTGCGGTTCGCCGTCGAGAGCGGCATCGTAGCCCGCGCGAACGCGTGCGATCGCGCTCGAATCGAGCGGGGACGTCTCGAGCGTTCTCCCTTCGAACCGATCGGGGGTCAGTCCATCGGCGGGCTCGGTTCCGACCGCGGTGACGTGTCGGTACGCGTCGTCGACGAGACAGACTAGCGTTCGTTCGCCGTCGACGGTCGCCGCGAGCGCGTCGGCGTGTGCACGGTGGATGTCCCTGGTAGCCGACCCCAGCGCGGAGTCGACGCGTCGTTCGATGAGGGTTTCCCATCCTGTCCCCTCGTCTGCGACGGTAACGCAGTCGGTCGCGCCGGCGTCCAGTGCGGTGGCTGGGCTCACGTCGTCCGGCAGGATGGCGACGATCGGAACCGAGGCGTCGATCGATCGCACCGCTTCGACGCCGGGGCCCTTGTCGTCGACGGTGCAGACGACGACGTCGACGCCTCGATCGCGTATCGACCGGGCGATTGCGTCGGCGTCCGATTCGATCGATACCGATCGCGTCGCCGTCTTCAGTGACTCGCGAACGCGGGTGAACCGATCGGAGCCGTCGACGAACAGAACGGACTCGTGACGGCCCATTTCGCTCCTAGTCGGCCCACCGATACCTAAATGCTTGCGGCCGGTTAGCACACGGAATCGACGGCCGATGACGGACGTTCGGGCCGTCTCGCCGTCCGAGCGCGGCGATCACAACAGCAGTGCGACGATCGCGAGGACGATGAACAGCAGGACGAAGATACGGGCGATCTCCATCGAGATTCCGGCGATTCCGCGGGCGCCGACCGCGGCGGCGACGAGCGCCAGGACGAAAAAGGCGATCGCCCAGTACAGGAATCCGCCCTCTCCGATCTGGAAGACGACTCCGTCGAACATGGCTGAGGGGTGGACGAACTGGTACATAAAGTCTGTACACCCTCCAATCGGGTCGTCCGTCGGTCGACGGAAGTAACGGGTTCGTACTCGGCGATCGGTCTCGACGCCGACGGATCTCGCCGACCCGCCCGCTCGAAAGCGCACCCTTTGGGGAAGTGACTCGCAGTTAAGGGGATGAGTGGCTGCCGGGAGACTGGTGAGGACTGCCGGGGGACGGGGGAGGACTGCCGGGGGACGGGGGAGGACTGCCGGGGGACGGGGGAGGACTGCCGGGGGACGGGGGAGGACTGCCGGGGGACGGGGGAGGACTACCGGGGGACGGGGGAGGACTACCGGGGGACGGGGGAGGACTACCGGGGGACGGGTGAGGACTGCTGTTGCGACGCTCAGGGGTTCGCAGCTAGACGGGTGCGTAGGCGTCCGGTGGGTATGTGAGACACGCTGGGTCCGGTACCAATTCAGCCGCTCGTCACGTTCGAACTGACTGTCGTCGACGGTCGACGGTCTGGTTGGGCAGGAGGTAGGAACAGCATTATTACGTACTGTGTACAATGGTAGCATGGGTCAATGAGTACTGGAAACCCCTTCGAACGACTCCGCCAGTCGTACGCCGAGACGGCGTCTCGGTGTTCCTCCTGTGGGTCGGGTACCGACTCGAGCGACTGGCGGGTTCGTACGTCCGGAGCGCGGATCCGATACGAGCACAATTGCAGGAGTTGTGGCGCCGCGGACAGGCGCGACCTTCGATTGTGAGCCGGTCGCGCATTCGCGAGCCGTCGCTTCGGTTGTCACCGCTGTTTCGTTGCTCGACGTCAGCCGACGGGTCACCGGGAGACGAAGCGGCTATACGCGCCCGGGCGCTTGACACGACAATGAGTACGCCCACGCCCGAGGTATACGAACAGGGCAAGGGGATGGACGCCCACAACCAGGTGATGCGCGAGATCCGCTCGCGCAAGGAGGCGAGCTACGATCCCCACGAACCCACGCGCGTCTGGCTCGACGAGGACAACACGCCGGACGGCGTAATGCGGAGTCTGACGATCATCTTAAACACCGGCGGCTGTCGCTGGGCCCGCGCCGGCGGCTGTACGATGTGTGGCTACGTCGCAGAGAGCGTCGACGGCGGCAGCGTCGGTCACGACGCGCTGATGGATCAGATTCAGGTCTGTCTCGATCACGAAGCGGACAACGCCGACGAACCCGCCGATCTCATCAAGATCTACACCTCCGGGTCGTTCTTGGACGAGCGCGAAGTCGGCGCGGAGACGCGCGCGGCGATCGGCGAGACGTTCGCCGATCGCGAGCGGATGGTCGTCGAATCGCTGCCGGACTTCGTCGACCGCGAGAAGATCGCCGACTTCACCCGACACGGCCTCGATACCGACGTCGCCATCGGTCTGGAGACGGCGACCGACCGAGTCCGTCACGACTGCGTGAACAAGTACTTCGACTTCGCCGACTTCGAAGCGGCGTGTGCGGAGGCCGCCGCCGCTGATGCAGAGACGGACGACGCAGCCGCCGGAATCAAAGCCTACCTCCTGATGAAGCCGCCGTTTCTCGCAGAGTCCGAGGCCGTCTCCGACATGATCGCCTCGATCGAGCGCTGCGCGGCCGTCGAGGGCTGTCACACGGTCTCGATGAATCCCTGCAACGTCCAGCGCTACACGATGGTTGACGAACTCTACTTCAACGACGGCTACCGCCCGCCGTGGCTCTGGTCGGTCGCCCACGTCCTCGAGGAAACCGCCGAGATCGACGCGATCGTCGTCTCCGATCCGGTCGGTCACGGCTCCGATCGCGGCCCCCACAACTGCAAGGAGTGTGACGACCTCGTCCAGAAGGCGATCAAGGACTTCAACCTCCGACAGGATCCGTCGGTCTTCTCGCAGGTCTCGTGTGACTGCGAAGCGACCTGGGAGACGGTGATGGAACTCGAGACGAGTTACAACATGCCGCTGGTTCGGTGAGTAGGCACCGTAGTCCGAACCTCGTCCGTCGTAAATGACTTTCGGGAACCGGCGATCGTCACTACTCAGTTCTTATCTCTGTGGGACATCAATACCGTTAATACGTGGTGGATATTATTGGATTTAGATGCCTGGGGCGAATACGAAGTCGGAACACTCTGGTCAAACGACGAGTGAAGTTTATCGAACCGTCGCTTTTGCGAGCGTTACCATCGCGCTAATTGGGCTACTCGGTGGCGCGGCAACCGGCTATTTCCTTTCAGGAGCGGTCGTCTATGTTGCAGGCATGTGGATCGCCGTCGGCGTTGCACTTTTCGAGTGGCGTTCATCCCAAGGTGATGGTGCGGATGGGCCTCACGAAGTCGCGTTCGAACGGGCTAGTTACTGGACGGTCGTGACGATACTCGTGGTGACCGCAACGCTGTTCCCGCCAGTAACTCTCCTAGCGGCCGGAGATTGGATCGGTACTGTCCCTGGATTCCGTTTCATTTTGCTTACACAGTCTACACTCATCCTCTTTTTTACTGTACTCTACGTAATATTCCGAGTGGAAACGTAGACATCTGGATACTCGGCATCGTATCGACAGGACGAATGCCGATTGAAAAAACGGTGATGATCAGCAGCGACCGAAACTGCTCAGGCTCCTTGGATTGTGATGTTCTCGTAGTTGATGCCCCATTGACCGACATCGTGTTCCATATCTACGCTCGCTTGTGCCAGACCCAAGGCACCAATAGCACACCCCGACGTCAGGATGAAACGGTGGGTGTGATCCGGATCAACGTTCTGCAGGGTAATCTGTTCGCTGAAGCTTTGATCCCGATCGTGGCTGAAGTTCCCTGAATCTTCGAAGTTTACGAATGAACCGGAATCGACGATTCGCGATGTCGGGTCAGTTTCGCTCTCTTCTACTCGGTCAATCGCGTATCCGAGATCGTAGCTCGCACCGGACCCGCTGAGTGCTACGAGGAGACCGCTAACGCCGGCCCCGGCGCCGATTGCAACGACGACTGGCGGCGCTTGCGGTTCAAACTCGTCTCCGTCGACGTAAGTACGCGTGGATGTTCCTGATGTTTTGGCGACCGGTTCTGTCGCCGCGTCATCACGTGTTTCTTCCTCGAAAGGGTTTATGCTCCTTCCGGACGCCTCGACTTTGAGATCAAAGTCAAGGGATATCTCGACTTCGTCGACATCGTTTGCAATGTCGAAATACTGCCACGCTGCAGCTGCCCGGACTGTTTCACTGCGGAACATTCTTCCCCCTGTGTAGAGGTTCACGCGTTTGCCGGTGTCGCCGACGATGGCTGTCGTATTGCCACCACCGGATTCGGCGATCGTGTATCCGTGGAAATTGTGGTAGCTGACCGCTCCACTCTGACCGACCTCGCGGATCTGATTTCCGCCCGAGTTAACCGATGCGGGGAATTCGAATTCGGCTAGCCCGCCACTATTGGGGTCTGGGCTGGCAGATCCAGTTCCAAAACTCGATGCACCTAAGACGCCAACAGTGCTTAATGCGGCGCCCTTCGTGAATGTTCTTCGATCCATGCTGCATTAAAACCGGCCAACCCAAACAGCAATAAACTTTGCTAATTTCCATACGTTATAAATAGTTTAACAAATTTGGATATGTGTGGTCTTGGGCGATGGTTTCTTAAGATCGGGGCGGAATTTGCCCAGAAACATTACGCGGAGTGGATCGACAGTGTGACGAATGAAGCCCTATCGGCGATCCGATGTCCTCTTCACGACGGGTGCTGGTGTTTGAGTCGCTCGCCAACCATCCCCGGGACCGGCGTCAGGCAGTCTTTGCACTTCCAGGTCGGGTAGATTCCCGTCTCTTCTTTCTCGATGTCCTGGCGATACCGGAGCGTCGCACCGCACTGACAGCGATAGGTCGATCCGGTCATTGGTGACGCTGAGTCCGTCCAGCCCGATAACGCTCACGCCAGTCGTGGCTCGATCCGTGGGAGAGACCTGATACCACGAAACACTGTCTCTCCGGGAGCACAGACCACCAGAGATAAATACGCTACCGTAGCACCACTCAATCAGATGATTCCGATCGACGATTCCCCGATCGTTCGCGACGGAAAGGTACTGATTCTCGCGATGGACCACGGCCTGGAGCACGGTCCGGTCGACTTCGAGGATGTCCCGGAGAAACTCGACCCATCGACGGTGTTCGAGACGGCGACCCACGACGCGGTGACCGCGATGGCCGTCCAGAAAGGGATCGCGGAGGGCTACTACCCGAGCTTCGAAGACGACGTCAACCTGCTGCTCAAGATCAACGGCACGTCGAACCTCTGGATGGGCGAGCCTGACTCGGCGGTCAACTGCTCGGTCGAGTACGCCGCCGAACTCGGCGCCGACGCCCTCGGCTTTACGGTGTACGGCGGTTCGAACCACGAGATCGAGATGGTCGAGGAGTTCCGCGACGTCCAGGAGGCTGGACGCGCCCACGCCCTCCCGACCGTCATGTGGTCGTACCCGCGCGGACAGGGACTCAAAAACGACACCAAGCCGAGCACGATCTCTTACGCGACCCGGCTCGCGCTCGAACTCGGCGCCGACGTGGCGAAGGTCAAGTACCCGGGAAGCAAGGAGGCCATGGCCCACGCCGTCCAGTGTGCCGGCGACATGAAGGTCGTCATGAGCGGCGGCTCGAAGACCTCCGATTACGAGTTCCTCTCGACCGTCGAGGCCGTCATGGACGCCGGCGCGAAGGGACTCGCCGTCGGGCGCAACGTCTGGCAGCGCGAGGACCCGACGCGCCTACTCGACGCCCTCGAGAAAGTCATCTACGAGGGCGAGACCGCCGACGCCGCCCTCGACGGATGACGGCCGCGAACGCCGAGAACGACGCCGTCGCGGAGATCGTCGACGTGATCGCCGATTCGGCAGCCGAGATACGTCGCGGCCTGGTCGGCCGGCGAGAGGACGTCGACGCGGAGAACCCGAGCGGCGAGACCCAGGCCGAGGCGGACGTCTGGGCCGACGAACTGCTCGCCGAGCGGCTGGCGGCGATCGAGGGCGTCGCCGAGTACGCGAGCGAAGAGCGCGTCGAAATCTCACAGGTCGGCGACGGCGACCTGTACGTCGCCGTCGACCCGCTCGACGGCTCGTCTAACCTCAAATCGAACAACACGATGGGGACGGTGTTCGGGATCTACGACGAACCGCTCCCGGCGCCCGGAACGTCGCTGGTCGCCTCCGGCTGGATCCTCTACGGTCCCATCACGACGATGGCGTTCGCCCGCGACGGAACGGTCACCAAGTACGAACTGACCGGCGGTGAACGTACCGTCGTCGACCCGGACGTCACCATCCCGGACGAGCCGCTGGTCTACGGCTTCGGCGGTCGGGTACCCGACTGGCCGGCGGACTTCGAGGCCTACGTGCGCGAGATCGAGTCCGACGACTCGCTCAAACTCCGCTACGGCGGCGCGATGATCGGCGACGTCAATCAGGTACTCACCTACGGCGGAATCTTCGCGTATCCCGCCCTCGAGGGCAGCCCCGAGGGCAAACTCCGGCTGCAGTTCGAGTGCAACCCGATCGCCCACCTCGTCGAGACGGCGGGCGGGCGCTCCTCTGACGGCTCGCAGTCGATCCTCGCTGTCGAGCCGACGGAACTCCACCAGCGCGTCCCGCTCCACGTCGGGACCGAGTCGCTGATCGATCGACTCGAATCCGCGCTCGCCTGAGTCCGTTCGGAGACGGACCGTCACCGTCGTTCGTCGTCGAGTACTCGGTCTCGATCGGATTCCATCGCTTTCGTTCGCTCGTCGAGTTGTCGATTCCAATCTGGCTTCGAGACGTCGTCTCGATCGGGTGTCGACAGGTGCCGGTCGATCGCTCGTTCGAATTCGTCTTCTGAGAGTTCGCCAGCGACGTAACGCTCGCGGAGTTCCGAGACTGGGTCGCTGACCGACTCGGCGTTCGACGAGAGAACGGAATCACCACTCAGCAGGGTCACCGGGAGTACGACGAAGACGAGAATAATCGAGGCGAGCGCGGCGAGCGTGGTGAATCCGAACAGGGCGAGCGCCGAGATGACGACGAGGAACGGAACGGAGACGAGCACGACCAGATCGCCGACGTCTTCGAGTAGTCCGTTCGACCGAAACCAGGTGAGCGCCATCGGTTCTTGCCACCCTCTAGATCGGACGCGCACATAATTTCCGGGGCGACGCGAGGCGGTGACTCGCTGTCATCGTCACGACGTCGAGCGCTCTGTACTGCTGCCTACGAGGCCGGGGTCGAACAGCAAGACGAACGCGAGCGTCCCGCCGATCAACAGCGGGTAGAACGCCCACCGCGGCCAGCCGGTGGCCAGAAATACGAGACCGAGTCCGAGGACCCAGCCGGTGACGACGAGGACGAGCCACGCCCCGACGAGCAGGGAACGGAGGATCGATCGAACGGAGATGTCGCGTTTCATGTTAGAAGTGATAGCCGTGGCGTTCGGTGAGCGTGTGGGCGGAGACACCCCAGACGTGATCCTGGCCGGGCCACCAGGTTCGAGCGCTGTTGACCGAGGCGACGATCGCGCCGTCGACCTCGTCGTGATCCGGATAGATCGTGACGGAGCCGCTGTCGCCGTCGCTGATGTCGGCTTCGGTTCCCCACTTCAGCTGGCCGCCCTGGCAGCGGTCGGTCGTCACGCACGTCGCGGCGTCGATCCCGTGAACGTCGCCGGTCGTACGTCCGCTCGTTCCGCCGATCTTCGCGACCGACTCGCCGCGAGCGACGAGGTCTGCGAGTCCCCAGCGCGTAAACTGTCCGGCGATCGGAATCCCGTTCGTTCGGCCGACGACGCTCCCGGGTCTGATCGCGCTGACCGGCCGCGCGATCGCGACGTCCACGTCGGGAAGCGTGTCGACGACGTGACCGATCGTCAGCGGGCGTCGGTCGACGAGAGTCGGAAGCGACAGCGTCTCTCCGACCGAATCGTCCCATCCCGGGAACGCGTGTAACGCCGTCGCGAACAGCGGTTCGGCCTCGCCCGATCGGTACACCGCCGGCGTCAACGTCGCGTAGCTGCTCGAGACGGCACACCGAACGCCGCCGGGGACGGGGTCGACGTTCGCGTTTCGAACCAGCTGCGTCGGCTCGGGCGACGCGTCACGTTCGAGTTCGTCGATGCTGTCTTCGTCCTCGATGTCGATTTCGATCCCCTCCAGGGTTCCGTCCCACTCGATACCGATCCGGGAGAGCACCGACGCGACGTCGCCGGGAAGCGACCAGAGATCGTCGCTTTCGACGCCGATCGACAGGGTGACCGTCCCCGACTCGTACGATCCGGGAACGACCGCGCTGTTTAGGTATCCCGGTAGTTGCGTTCGAACCAGCGTGGCGTGTACGTCGAGGGCCGTCTCGACGCGGTGATACCAGTCGGCCGGAACGGTTCGCGTGATCGGTTCGAGGGTGGTTCTCGACCCCGGTTCGCCGAAGAGCTGACCGTCGTCTGACCGAACGTAGGCCGTCTCGATTTCGACCGTGCCGTCGGGCGGATCGAGCGCGCTGTCTATTCCCAGGTAGTGACCGACGCCGAGTGCGTATCCGACGCTTCCGACGCACGTGAGCGCGGTACGACGATCGACGCGCCGACTCGACGTATTCGGTGCTGACTCGTCCGTCGACGTCGATAGCGCGCTCGACTCACGTCTCTCGGCTGGTGTTTCTGAATCGCCCATGGCTGCCTGTCTCTCCGGCGGCGAACTCGCCCACCGCGGTATCGCAGGGACGCCGGTGTCGCCAATGTCGATTGTGCTTGCACACGGTAGCACGCCGAGTAATCACAGACTGAGCGCTCGTGACGCCGATCGACTCGGTCCGACCGACGACGATCCGTTCGAGTGCGTTACTTTCTGCGCGTTCGAATGGAAAACGGTTTGGGCTGGACACTCCCAGCCTACGGTATGAAGGTACGAATCGGTGCGGAGGCGTCGGAGGCCGAGGCCTCCGCGATCGCCGCCGCCATGGCCGAACACGTCGGTGGTGAGGTCTCAGTGTACGTCGGTGACGCGACGGACCCGGCCGCCGTCGAGGACGCACCCGCAGACGGGTCGGAACCCGATGGCGACGTCTCTTCGCCGTCCGAACCGACGGACGCCCTCGGGCCAACCGAGCGAGAGGAACTCCTCCGCGAGGAGATCGCCGAGATCCTCGCCGGCGGACCGGAGAAGTACAAAGAACAGCTCCCCGAGGAGGACAAGCTGTTCGTCAGAGATCGAATCGACCTCTGGTTTTCCGGTGAGGGGAGTGACTTTCTCTTCGAGGACGGCCGATTCGCCGAATTCGACGCCGACGATCAGTTGCCCGCCGACGGGCTCATCACGGGCGCGGCGACGTTCGAGGGACGGGACGTCCACTTCATGGCGAACGACTACACGGTCAAGCGCGGAAGCATGGCCGCCAAGGGCGTCGAGAAGTTCCTCCGGATGCAACAGCGGGCGCTCAAAACCGGCCAACCGGTCCTCTACCTGATGGACTCCTCAGGCGGCCGGATCGACCAGCAGACGGGCTTTTTCGCCAACCGCGAGGGGATCGGCAAGTACTACTACAACCACTCGATGCTCTCCGGTCGCGTCCCGCAAATTTGCGTGCTCTACGGGCCGTGTATCGCCGGCGCGGCGTACACGCCGGTCTTCGCCGACTTTACCATCATGGTCGAGGGGATGTCGGCGATGGCGATCGCCTCCCCGCGGATGGTACAGATGGTCACCGGCGAGGAGATCAGCATGCAAGAACTCGGTGGTGCGGCGGTTCACGCCCGCGAGTCGGGCAGCGCCGACCTCGTCGCGCGCGACGAGGAACACGCCCGCGAACTCGTCTCCGACCTGATTACGTACCTGCCGGACAACGCCGACGGGACGCCGCCGAAAACCGCCGGCCGCCCGCCCGCACGCTCGCCCGACGGGATCGATTCGGTCGTGCCCCAGGAGCCCAACCGGGGCTACGACATGGTCGATCTGATCCACCGGGTCGTCGACGAGGGGTCGTACTTCGAGCTCAGACCCGACTACGGCAAGGAGATCATCACCGCGTACGCTCGCATCGACGGTCGACCGGTCGGAATCGTCGCCAACCAGCCCGCCCACCGCGCGGGCGCGATCTTCCCGGATGCAGCCGAGAAGGCCGCGGAGTTCATCTGGAAGTCCGACGCGTTCAACGTCCCGATCCTGTATCTCTGCGACACGCCCGGCTTCATGGCCGGCTCGCAGGTCGAAAAGGATGCGATCTTAGAGAAGGGTAAGAAGTTCATCTACGCGACGTCGTCGGCGACCGTTCCGAAGCAGACGGTGATCGTCCGCAAAGCCTACGGTGCGGGTATCTACGCCATGGGCGGGCCGGCGTACGATCCCGAAAGCGTCATCGGCCTCCCCTCCGGCGAGATCGCGATTATGGGTCCCGAGGCCGCGATCAACGCCGTCTACGCGCGCAAACTCTCGGCGATCGAGGACGACGACGAGCGCGCCGAGATGGAAGCTCAGCTTCGAGAGGAGTACCGCGAGGACATCGACATCCACCGGATGGCCAGCGAGGTCGTCATCGACGAGATCGTTCCGCCGAGCGAGCTGCGGACCGAACTCGCCAATCGCTTTGCGTTCTACGAAGGGATGGAAAAGGAACTGCCGAGTAAGAAACACGGTACGATTCTGTAGGCCGGACCGTTCGGTCGGTTCGTGAACTACGTTCGAGTCGAGAGAAACCGCTCGATACTGGCCAGTAATCGGACAGATACCGGCCGGTACCCGGGTCGAAATTGACCAGTAATCGGACTGAAACGTGGTGGTAACCGGCCCGAAACCGCTCAGTAATCGGATCGATCCGGGCCGGTAATCGGGCCGAAACCGATTCACACCTACCGGTAGCGCGGTCGTGTACACGTTTGATTTCGGCGTAGGAAGTGGTTAGCGACCGCACCGGTCGGATATGACGGGGATAACTAATCGGTGATCGATGGGTCACTCGATCGACGCCCCGTGGCGCGTGGGCCCGATCGACCGGTTCGACTCCGGCGGGTGTCGTATGTCAACGCAGAATAGGCAGCTCGGCGAGTTGTCGTTTCTCGCCGACGCGACCCGATTCGAACGGGTGCTCTGGGGGTTGGTCGGACTCTCGCTGGTCGGGGACATCGTCACGACGTTCGTCGGACTGCAGATGGGCCTCGCCGAGTCGAATCCGATCGCGCGATCGGCGATCGACGGCTGGGGCGTGATCGGAATGATCGCGCTCAAGGCCGGTGCGGTCGCCGTGGCGCTGTTCTGCAGGCGCTTCGTCGAGGAGCCGTACCAGCCGATCGTCCCGGCGGCCCTTGCGATCCCGTGGACTGCGGCCGTCCTCGTCAACCTCTACATGATCTCGCTCGTCGCCTGAGCGAACACCCAGTTGGGAGGCCTGAAGGAACTGGTGGGGGCGTGAGCGAACACCTGACCGGGAAACTGAATGTAACCGGCAGGTGGATTTCCCAGCGTACGGATCCGGTGTGCTCGACCCGTTACCAACCGACGACGTTATTATCCGAAAGGATGATGGCGAATTATGGCTCGACGTATCACCGGACTGTCCAGGGACATGCGCGTCCAGATCGGTATCGCCGTCGTCGCCGTCGTCCTCTACGGCGTGTCGATCTACACCGGTGTCGTCGACGACGACCGGTCCGCCGCGGTCGTCTTGCTCGCGTTGTACGCGCTCTTGTTCGGCGGCTCTCACCTCTATCTCGCGCTTCGAGGCGCGGACGGGCTCGTCCCGGTCGGGGCACGGTGGCGCTGGGTGGCGACGCTGGTCGTCGTGCTCGCCTGCGTATCCGTATTTCTCCTCGAGATCGACCGAACGCTCGGCCCCGTTGCGATCGATACGCTGGCTCTCTGGGTGCTCCTGGCGACGATCGCCGTCTACGTCGTCGTGGAAGGTGTCTCCGGCTACCGGGAGACGCAGTCTGAGTGAACGTGATGGTACCGGTCCGAGGATTGGTCGAGTTACAGGGTCGTCGCCGCCTCGAGGGCGATGTCGATCGCCCGCGAGACGTTGTGTTTCGCCTTCTCTGGTAACTCCTCGTCGTCGGTGTCGGTCCCTTTCTGCGTGCCCTCGACGAGGTTGCCGTCGACGGTGCAGATGGCGCCGGCGCGAAGCCCCTTTCGCCGGGCCAGCGTGAAGATAGCCGCCGCTTCCATCTCGACGGCGAGCAGTCCGGCCGCTTCCCACTTCTCGACGTACGCGTCGGTTTCAGCGTAGTAGGCGTCGTCGGTGGTGATCGGTCCGACGTGAACCGTCGCGCCGGCGTCGTCGACGCGGTCGGCGTGAGCTTCGGCCGCCTCGACGAGCGCCGAGAGGACCCCGTACTCCGGAACGGCGGGGAGTTCGACGTCCTCGTAGCGCTTCGTCGTCCCCTCGTCTTTGGCCGCTCCGGTCGCGACGACCATGTCGCCGATCTCGAGTCCGCGCTGGAGCGCGCCGGTGGTCCCGACCCGGACGATAGTCTCGACGCCGACGGCGGCCAGTTCTTCGACGGCGATCGCGGCCGACGGCGATCCGATCCCCGTCGAGCAGATGGTCAGGTCTCGCCCCTCGTAGGTGGCGTTGACGACCTTGTACTCGCGGTTTTCGGCGATCGTCTCCGCGCGATCACAGTGGCCCGCGATCCGGTCGACGCGACCGGGGTCGCCGGGAACGAGCGCGAGGTCGTGGACGTCCCCCTCGTCGACGAGCAGGTGTGGTTGCGTCATCGGGTAGATCTCTTCGGGTGCGTACTAAAATTGACCCGCTTTTCGATGGCGCTCGGCCGGGCGAACTCACTCGGGCGGCGGGCGGCTCACGCGGTCGAAGACGCGAACGATCTCGGGTCTGACGACGATCGTCGCCGATTCCGTCGAGAAGCGAACGGACCCGGTCGGTCGGGAACGTCCGTTCGGTCGATCGGCGAAGAGCGCGTCGAGTGCGTCCGGATCGACGTACTCGTACAGACACGTCTTCGGAGCGATCGCCATCGACTCTTCGAACTGGGCGAGCGCGGTGGCGACGGCGACGCTCGTCGGTTCGTCGGTCGATCGGCTGTACTCCACCCACCCCCGGCTCCCCCGGCAGGCCACATCACATTCTGCAGTAGTACCGTTTCTCATGTCTCTCTGCCGTCGGAACGACGCGATCTCGATCGGCCGTCGAACCGACGGGGTACTCCAACCGCCAACGGGGGCGTGCTTAGCTATTCCGTCAGACAACACGGTGTGAGATAAAGTGTGTGTAGTTCACACGTCACATGGGGCCGTCGGCTGCCGCTAGAAACCGTTCGACCCGCCGCGCGGAAAGCGCCGGTTGGGAGCCCGTGGTCGTCGCGGCGATGGCCCCGCACGCGTTTGCGAACCGGAGCGTCTCGCTCACGTCGGCGTCGCGACGCCACTTCGAGAGGAAGCCCGCGGCGAACGCGTCGCCGGCGCCCGCCGTGTCGACCGGCGTGACGTCGAACCCCTCGTGTCGAACCGTGCCGTCGGGTCCGTACACTGCGGCGCCGTCACCGCCGTCCGTGAGAACGGTAATTCCGCCGTCGAGCGCGACCGCCTGGTCGCCTCGCTGACCCAGCAGCTCCGCTTCGCGCCCGGTGAGAAAGAGCACGTCGGCGTGCGAGATGGTCTCGTCGTACGATCGGTGGGCCAACCGTCGGCCCGGATCGAAACTGACGGACGTGTCGGATACTGCAGCGGCGGACGCGAACGCGGCGGCCGTTTCGGGTCGCTGACTCGTGAGGTGCACGTGGTCCGCCCGACGCACCGCTCGTCGATCGACGTCGGCCGGCGAGAGGGCCTCGTTCGCCCCGTCGTCGCCGACGATCGAGACCGCGCCGTCGTCGTCGACGAGGAGGTACTTTCTGGCGGTTTCGGCGTCGGAAACGGTGAGAACGCCGGTGCAATCGACGCCGGCCGACTCGAGCGAGGACGCGGCCCGGTCGCCGTACTCGTCGTCGCCGACGCTCCCGTAGAGGGCGACGTCTTCACCCAGTCGACTGAGCGAAGCGGCGACGTTCGCTCCGCTCCCGCCGCAGGAGGCGTACTCGTCGCGGATCGAGGCCTCTCCGTCCGGCTCTGGTAGTCGGTCGACTCGAAGGGTGACGTCCCAGTTTACGTGGCCCGCGACGAGTACGCGTCCCATGCTCCTACCCCTTACTCAACGCCCGCACCAAAACGTTCACGCCCCGTTCCGGTCGGTGAGACGCCGGCTACGTGATCGTAAACAACAACACGTTGTGAAAGCCGGGACCGAGGCCGACGGCGGCGACGAAGGCGAGCGCCAGCCGCCCGAGTCGCGGTCGATCCCTGACGAGGTCGGTAAAGAGACCGACGACGACCAGTGCGAGACCGAGTTTTACCAGTACGAACAGCCAGCCGGCTCCGAGTAGCTCGGCCGTCGGGAGCGACTCGCCCGCTTCGAGGACGAGCAACGAGAGCGGGACCTCCTCGTGGGCGTCGAGGAGATCGTAACCGATCGCCGTCGAGACGCCGTCTAGGACCTGTGAAAAGATGACGAACGAACCCGTTATGCCGGTGATTGCAGCGACGTCGGTAAACCAGAGGCTGACGGCGATCCAGGCGAGGGCGGTGACGACGCCAGTGATCACGATGGCTACTACCGGCCAGAAGGGGTTGAACTGGCCGGCGTCGTAGCCGAGCATGATCGCGATCATGGCGAAGACCGAGACGAACGCGGTCCCGGTGATGCCGACGAACCGCGGGATCGATCGGTAGAGCCCGCCGGCGTGTAAGAAGTTCGCGACGATCCAGACGAATCCGGCGACGATGGCCACCGTGACGTAGACGCTCGGCGTATCGAACAGCGGCGCGATCCAGTCCGGAAACGCGTCGACCGCTTCCCTGTTTAACACGTGAAACGTAGACCCGAGCATCATCCAGGGCGCGAACGCAATGACGGTCCGGTCGGTCACGGGCGGATCGATCGCCCAGAGTAACGCCACGACGCCCGCGAGTCCGAGGACGAGCGGGACGACGTAGTACCACGACGGTATGACGAATCCCTCCGGGAGCACCATATGACCGTACTCGCTCAAAGCAGCATCAAACAAGTTGCGGTTAGCGTCGATGAATCGAGCAGTGACGCCGTCAACCGGGTTGCCGAGATCCAGTCACGCGAGCGCTCGCGATCGACCTCGACGGCCGGAAACAAGTCACGCGTCGCCCAGTACCCGGTTATTCGTCGTCCGGCAACAGCTCACACATCGCCCAGTAACTGGTCGATCAGCGCCGTCGAGTCGCCGTCGAGCGCCGATTTGACGAGGAGGTGCCCGCCGAGTTGTGACGGACTGATCACGGTATCGGCGCCGGCCCGTTCGAGTTTCTTCGTGTTCTCGCGGTTCGTCGCCGCGGCGACGATGCGGGCGTCCGGACGCATTTCGCGCGCGGTAAGAATCGTCAGCGCATCGTTTGCGTCGTCGTTCGTCGCGACGAGGATCGCCGCGGCCCGATCGATTCGGACCCGTTCGAGCGGTCGCTCGTCGCTCGGGTCCGCGCGGACGGCCGGGACGTCCCGATCGGAGAGCGCGTCCGTGTAGTCTCGATCGAGCGAGACGACAGCGAACGGAATATTCTCGTCGTCGAGTTCGTCGATGATCGGTTCGGTCAGGTCCCCGTGGCCGAGGACCAGAACGTGGGCGTCTAACGTCTGGAGCTGTGAGTCGGTCATCTTTCCGAGTGTTTTCGTGATTCGCGCCTGCAGTGCCGGGCCGACGAGCGCTCCGATAGCGATACCGAAGCTGGCGACGCCGAGGACGAGAACGGACATGGTGAACAGGATCCCTTCTGTCGATTCCTCGTGGGGTGTGATGTCGCCGTAGCCGACCGTACTCGAGGTGATCAGCGTGAAGTAGAACGCGTCGAGGACGGTGTCGATCCCCTCGAACTCCTCGCGGAGGTGGTAGGCGCCGGTCGTCCCGTAGAGCTGAACGCCCGCCAGCGCCGCGCCGGCGGCGAGTTGGGTCGTCGACAGCGAGAGTCGACCGTCGAACTGGTGGCGGGTGGTGAGCAAGACCGGAATCGAGAGCAACGAGAGCACGATCAGCGGCACCGAGTAGTGACTCGCCTGGGCCAATCCCTGGACGGCGGTCAGCGGCAGGAGAAACAGCGTGGCCCACCACCCGAAGCGGAGGCCGCGTCTCAGTGCCAGCGCGCTTCCGACCATCAGGAATCCGGTCAGTGCGCCGGTGAATCCGGCGGCTTCCTGCGCCACGACCGGGATATGGGGAGCGAGCGGACCGTCCGCCTCGATACCGATGTTCACCAGCGCCGTCGCGACCGAGAGGCCGGCGACCGCGAAGACGAGGAGGATGGTGCCCCTGGTCGACAGGTGACGTCGCCAGTCCTCGCGGAGGCCGGTCGGCACGCGTGGCGCGTCCATACCAACGCTGCAACCGCCGCACAATTAAACGACACGACCGTCGTCGAGGACTTCCGACACCGCCCTTACGCCGAGGGCTTCTGAGCACCCATCTGTTCGCCGTGGGCTTGCGACGACACTACCGCACGGGAGGCCGCGTTTCGACCTGCTCCATCAACTATTTCCCGACACCCTCGTACGGTGTCGTATGTCCAGTAGGAACGAGTCGGCCGATCGACCGGCGGCGGACCGCGTTCGTGACGATCGGTACGACGTCGCGGACGTCCTCGATCAGCTCGACGAACTGGAAGCCACCGTCTCGTCGGACGCCGCTCGTCGTGACGTCCAGCGGACCAGGCGAATGGTCGAACGCGTTCCCGGTTCGCGGCGCATCGGTAAACTCACCGTCAGGGACCTCGCCGAAGCGACGGTCGGGGCGATCGTCTTCGCCCTACCGCTGCTTGTCGAAGACGGCGTCTTCGAGATCGCCGAGTGGTTCACCGCGACGACCGTCGGCTCGATTCCGCTCTTTCTGGTCGCCAACGTACTACTCGTCGTCGGGCTGACGGCGGGAGTCCTCTACGCGACGGACTTTCGTGATGTCGTGAAGCGGCCGGTGTTCGGGCTCGTCCCGCGACGGCTCGTGGTCGTTCTCGCCGTCTCCTTCGCCGTCGCCGCGTCGACGATGTATCTCTGGGGTCGACTGCACGAAGAAGATCCGACCGCGCTGGAAGCGTTCGGTCGGATCACCGCGATCTGGGCGGCGGCCGCGCTCGGTGCCTCGATCGCGGACATGCTTCCCGGCGAGAGTTCCGGGACGGATATCGGCGACCGGCTGTCCGAACTGAGCGATCGAGGCGAGGGGCCGACCACTGACGACTCCCGGTAATGGGCTCGGTGTGGGGTACCCGAGAGCGGTAGCTACTTGCCGAATCGGCGGGAACGTCTCGACATGGAGTGGAAGCTGTTCGCCGACCTGGCCGAGCGCGCCGGCGACCGGCACGTCGACGTCGACGTCGGGGCGGGCGACACCGTCGGAGACGCGCTCGAGGCGCTACTCGACGGTCGCGACGACCTTCGCGAGCGGGTGCTAGACGAAGACGGGAAATTGCGCTCACAAATCAACGTTCTCAGAAACGGAAAGGAGATTCACAGTCAGCAATCGGGCCTCGAAACGACGCTCGAAGATGGCGACGAACTCGCCCTGTTTCCGCCGGTCAGCGGCGGATAGACCGCCCGATTACCACCCGGTCAGATCGATCCCGAGCACGAAGTCCGGCTCGTCCGAGATCTTCGCGCCGGCGAACGAGGCGTCGCTGACGGCCCGGACCGTCTCCGGAATCAGCACGCGTATCTCGTCGGCCCCGAGGTCGGCGGCGTCGCGGGCGATCGCCGCGAAGAGCGACTTCGCGGATGGGACGTCGGCCCAGGCGCCGACGCCGTACTCCGCCCAGGTGGCGCTCTCTCCGGTCTCGTCGTCCGTTCGCTCGTACTCGCGGCTCCGGTAGGCCATTCCCGAGACGCCGCGTTCGCCCTCGACAGCGAAGACGGCGGTCTCGTCGGCGAGCGCCTCGAGATCGTTGCGGGTGAGTTCGGCCATCGCCCACGACTCGTTGGCGTCGAGCGTCAACCCGCGCAGGTGGGCTCTGGCGTCGCTCGCCGTCCAGAACCGCCAGGCTGCTGCCGGGTCGGCCGTAACGGTGTGTGGGCCGTCTGCGTTCGGATCCGGATCGGGGTGTGCAAAGCGGAACTCGGTTTCGGGTTCGAACCCGCCCGCGCGGGCGGCTCCGAGCGCGGCGACGTTCCACGAGAAGGTCATCAGCCGGCCGACGGTCGCGCCGCGGTCGGCCGCCCAGTCGAAACAGGCTTCGTTGAGTCGGCGGCTGACGCCCTGGCGCTGGTAGTCGGGGTTGACGCGCATTCCCTGGAACCAGGCCTCGTCGGTCGAGAGCATCACGGCCTGGACGATTCCCGCGACGTCGTCGCCGACCGAGGCGAGGAACGTCCGCTTTCGCTCGTCGCCTTCGTCTTCGAGCCAGTCGTGGTAGACGTGGTGGAGGTAGTCGCCGCCGCGGTCCTCCCAGAGTTGCGTCGTGAAGTCGGCGACGCCGTCGTAGTCGTCGTGCGTTGCGCGTCGAATCTCGATATCTGTCGTGTGCGTCATGGGGTTCGTTGGTAGTATTCGTTCGATAGACCGTACCGTCGGTACGTTGGCAAACGTGTTCGGTCCGCGGGGATCAGGTCCAGGGGACGGACCGTTCGTGTAGTTCGCCGGCGAGCGACGTCTGCATCAACGTTTCCACGTCGTCCTCGGCGTGTTCGAGGACCCACATCAACTTGACGAGCGCGGTTTCGGGTAGCGTATCGCCCGCCTCGATCGCGCCAGCGGCGAGCAGGTCCCGGCCGGTGTCGTAGACGCGGTCACAGACTCGTCCATCGAGACACTGGCTCGTGACGACCACGGTGGTTCCGTCATCGACCAGTGCTTCGATTCGCGGGACGAAGTCGGTGTGGACGTGGCCGAGGCCGGTTCCTTCGACGACGAGGCCGGCTTTCCCTTCGAGGACGTCGAAGAACGCCGGATCCATGCCGGGAGTGAACTTCAGCAACTCCGCGTCGGTTTCGAGTCCGTCCTCGATCGAGAGTTCGACCGCGTCGCGCCGGCGGTAGTCGCCGTCGAACGAGACCGCCTCAGACTCGTTGTCGTTGCCCGCTCGACCGCTCGGGCTCGTCGCGTCCGAGACGGCCTCGTAGTCGACCGCGCCCAGCGGTTCGGCGCTGACGGTTTCGAACGCGTCGCGCCGGGACGTGTGGTTCTTCCGGACGCGCGTCGCGCGGTGGAGCGCGCAGACGTCGTCCGATTCCGTCGCGTGCATACAGACGAGCACCTCGGCGCAGTCGGATTTGGCGGCTTCGACCGCGCAAACGGCGTTCATCACGTTGTCCGAGGAGGGACGATCGGCCGATCGCTGCGAGCCGGTGAAGACGATCGGGACCGGCGTCTCGAGTGCGAACGAGACGGCCGCGCCGCTGTACTGCATCGTGTCGGTGCCGTGCATAACCACGACGCCGTCGGCGCCGGCGTCGATCTCCTCGTAGATAGCCTGCGTCAGGTCCTGCCAGATGGCGGGTTCCATGTTTTCCGAGAGGATGTTCGAGATCACTCGGCCGCGGTAGTTCGCCCGCCCGGCCAGATCCGGCACGGCGCGGAGGACGTCCTCGGCGTCGAACTGGGCCGTCACCGCGCCCGTTCGGTAGTCGACCGTCGAGGCGATCGTTCCGCCGGTCGACAGCAGCGAGATCGTCGGGAGGTCGTCGTCGAACTCGATCGCCGATCCGGATTCGTCGGATGCGTCGTCGCCGCCCACGTCGTAGACGTCGGATTCGATCACCTCGAGCTGTGCGGACTCGCGCTCGACGCCGACGTTGTAGCCGCCGTCGAGCTTGACGACGAGGTGGTCCGTCGTACTCGAGGGTAGATAGACGCCCTCGACGGTCCGATCCGGCGTCTCTGCGCGGATCCGGTCGCCTGGATTCATAGACGTGGGTTGTCGATCCGGAGACTTGAATTCACGCTTTTGAGTGCGAGGCTTCGAGTAGCACGAGAAGCCTCGAACAGACGAGCGGGGAGAGAAGCGACCCGCGAGAAGCGGCCCTTCGAGTAACACGAGAAGCCTCGAACAGACGAGCGGGGAGCGGAGTGACCGTGTCCGACGTCGTCGGTCAGGCGAGCAGTCCGCCGATCGTCATGAACAGCCCGATCGTGATGAGGATGCCCGCGCCGATGGCGACGCTAAGTCTGATGGCGTCGAGCGTTCCCTCGTCGACGGGCAATCGCTCGGCGTGGTGACGAGTGAGATAGAGTAACGCCGCGCCGATCCCGATAGCGAGACCGCCGAGAATCACCAGTCCGACTTGCATGTGCCGGGGTACGTGTGCGAGCCTAAAAGTCCTACCCCGTCCGCCCTCGGCGCTCGGTGGCGACCGTCAGGCAACGAAATCCGCGGCCGCGTACCCCGTGAGCGTCAGTGCGAAGACGAGCGCGAGAATCGAGATACCGAGTCCGATCACCCTGATCGATCCGACCCGGAGCGGCGAGAGTTCGGGCTGGCGATCGATCGAGAGGGTGAGCCAGCCGGTGAGGAGGGCGGTCGCGTAGCCGAATCCGGCGAACACGAGGACGGCCAGCCACTCCATGGTTACCGTCCGGACGCCGGCGAGGTATACGCATCGGCCGGATCCCAGCCGAATTCGTCGCGAGACCGGCGCGGACGACGCGGAGCCCCAAACCGTTCGGATCGCTGACGATGAAAAGGTCCATCTTTCTCTGTCCCGAAGGGAGCGTATGACCGACCGTTCGGACGAAACGACCGTCTCGAAGCCGGATTCGACGGACGATCTCCTGGCGGAGACCGAACGCCTGCTCGACGAGACCGGCGCGGACGACGCGGAGCCGCGAGCGGCGGACGAGGGTGCGGAGTCACGACCCGCGTCGTTCGCGTCCGATGAATTCGACCTCGCGGCCGACGAGACGGCGTCCGAATCGACCGATCGATCCGGAAGCCGCCGTATCGGTGTGAGAAGATTCGTCCCCTCGATCGGCTTCCCGTCCCGATTCTCGCCGCGAACGTACTTCTCGCCGAAGGCGTTTCTGGCGCTGTCGGCGATGTTCGGTGTCGGATATTTCGGCGGCGGACTCACGATACCGGTAGCTGGTTCGCTACTCGGGCTGTTCGCCGTGGCGTTCGCCGTCGGCCTCGCGAGTTCGAAGCGGCGATACCTCGAGGTCGGTGCCGCCGGCTGTACCGTCGGCGCCGTCATGTCCGCGCTCAATTACGTCGTCGTGATCGCCGCGGGTATCGGAAGTAGACTCATCTTCATCGGCCTGATGGCCGGCCTCGGTGCCAGCCTGTTCGGGTACTACCTCGGACGCGACCTCCGTGATGGCGTCACGCGAACGGAGTGAGCTATCGGGTTCCGACCGGTCGTCCGTCGAGCGATCAGTCGTTCGACGGGGTGAGATTTCGCGTATCGGTCAGTTCCCACCCGCGCTCGGTCCGTTGGACGAGGCCGCGGTCGGCCATCCCTTCGAGGAGTTCGGCGACGACTTCCCGCGGGGCGTCGAGTTCTCGACTGATCGACCCGATTCCCTTCGGTTCGGTGCGAATACTCGCGAGGAGGTCGGCGTAAATCCGGCTCTCCGGTTCCGAGCCGACGGATTCTGAGATCCGGTCCAGCACGTCGCAGAGGCGACCCTGGACCCACCGCTGGGCGAGTGAGAGTTCGTTTTCCAGCCGTTCGAGCCGTTCGAGCGTTCGGAGCAGCTCGTCTAACGAATCGTCGTCCCCGTAGGAGACGTCGAGCGAGAGGTGGCGGCAGTTCGTCAGGTCGAGACTGTTGCTCGCAGGGTAGGCGCTCTTGCTGGCGAATCCGTACGGCGAGAGGTTGACCTCGAGCCGGACGTTCCGCGCGATGTGAAAGTACTTCCGGCGCTGGGTATCGGTTCGGCTCTCGACGAGTCCCGCATCTTCGAGCTTGCGAAGGTGCTCGATGACCGCTTTGGGACTCACGCCGAGGTATTCGGATATCTCCGTGACGTAACACGGCTTCCGCGAGAGAAGTCGGAGAATCCGCCGGCGGTTTTCGTTGCCGAGCAGATTGAGTAGCGCCGCGGAGTCCATCTACAACTGCCTAAGGGGTCGGTGCTGAAAAGCGTGTCCTCTCCGTGGCCCTTCGATTCGTTGACCGCGCGGTTCGGTTCACAACCGACACATGTGCCGATGGGAGGAAGTCACAACCGACCGTCCACCGATGGGAGCACGTCCTTATTACGAGCGCGCCGGTACTCCTCTCCATGGTGGACGCGTCAGCGACCACGCGAAAGCGACTGGCCGACAGGTTACGAGACGACGCCGCGACGCCGTCGGAGTTGGGCCGGGCGTTCGATCTCTCCCCGTCGACGATCATCTCTCATCTGGAGCACGTCGCGCGGAGTCTCGAGTCGACCGACGAGCAGCTGCTGGTGGCGCCGCCGCGGTGTCAGGAGTGTGGATTCGACTCGTTCGATCAACTACTCAACCGACCGTCTCGCTGTCCGGAGTGTCGGTTCGAGGGCGTGACCGAACCGACGGTCACGATCGAACCGGTCCGCTGAGGCGCAGCGGAATCGGGCCGACCCGCTACTTCGTGCGTTGAAACTGTGGCGGGTGTTGGGCGTTATCACGCCTGAACCCGATCCGGTAAGCATTTCACTGGCCCTGCTGTCCCTCAGGTAGGAACTCCACGCTGGTGGACTCAACGAGAACGCTCACGCAGAGACCTCTGGGTCGCCAGCCTCACAGAACATGACTGCGACACCGCCTACTGAAACGGATGCCGTCGAACTGACACTATCGCTTCTCGACGCCCTTCCCGACGATTGTCCGCCGACAGCACTCGATGACGCGCTCGCCCTCCTCTCTAACCACCGTCGACGACGCACGCTGATGACCGTCCTCGATCACGGCGAACCGCTCACGCTCCCGGACGTCGCCGACGAGGTCGCCATCGACGAACACGACCGGCCGCTCACGGAGATCAGCCCGGAAACCGTCACCAACGTCTACATCTCGATATACCACGACCACTTGCCTCGCCTCGTCGACGCCGGGCTGGTCACCTACGATCAGGAACGAGACCTGGTCTCGCCCGCGTTCGAGCTGTAGCTCGATCGATACGACTCTCGGTTTCTCACACTCGTTTCCAATCGCGCGTTTTCGACCCACATTTCGCCACCTCGACGCGCGGATAGGGCGGTTCGAGATCGACGACTCGGTCGAATCCGTCGGTCGGTAAGCGCGTGAGTCAGTAGTGCTCTCGCTCGACTCGCTCGTCGAACGACCGCTGGAGCGTTCGCGTCACCGGACCGACGTCGAATCGAGCGTCGTCTACCTGTACGACGGGTCTCACCTCCCAGGTGGTGTTGGTGAGAAACACCTCGTCCGCGTCGGTGAGTACCGTCGGTTCGTACCGACCCTGAGCGGTCGGAATCCCCCGACGGTCGGCCAGCTCGAGGACGACTCGACGAGTAATTCCCGGCAAGACCGGCCCCTCGGTCGACGGGGTGTGGAGGACGCCGTCGTCGACGACGAAGAGGTTGCTGGTCGCCCCTTCGGCGAGCCGTCCCTCGTGATCTAAGAGGATGGCCTCGTCCGCATCTGTTCCGCGGAGTTCAGTTCGGGCGAGAATTCCGTTCAGGTAGTTGTGCGTCTTGGCGGCGGCCGGGATCGCGTCGTCGGGGATGCGGCGAGTTTCGACCGTCCGTACGGTTGCCGGTTCGTCCCAGACCCGTCGTCCTCTCGTGCCGCCGCGGGCGAGCGGCTTCGTCCAGATCACGACGGTCGGTTCGACGTCGGGATCCGGCGACAACGTCCCGGGCTGAACGCCGCGCGTGACCGAAAGTCGAACGTAGGCGTCCGCGAGGTCGTTCGCAGAGAGCGTCTCGTCGATTCGTGCGCGGAGCGCCTCGCGGGTGAGTCCCGGCTCGAATCCGAGCGTCTCGCAGGTCGCTTCCAGCCGGTCTGCGTGTGCGTCCCACTCGAAAATCGACCCGCCGTAGGCGCGAAGCGTCTCGAAGGCGCCGTCGCCGTAGCGAAAGCCGCGGTCGTCGACGCTGACCCTCGCTTCCGACGCGGGAACGAGCGCCCCGTTTACGTAGTAGACGCGCTCTGGCGCGTCGCTCGGGTCGGTCACGGCGACTCACGCCGGTGGGCGGCGGCGATCGCACAGAAGTTCGAGACGAGTCGCTTCCCGACCGAGAGCGAGATGTCGGTCGCCTCGTCGTGACCTGCGGTGCGTTCTGGCGACGCATCAGTCCGATCGGGAACCCTCGTCAGGATGCTCTCGGGGTGAAACTGGACGCCTATCTGCGGCTTCTCTCGATGCCGAACGGCCATCACGACCTCGCGCTCGTCGGCCGTCGTCGCCGTCTCCACGAGCGCGTCGGGAACGTCCGCGCGGTCGACGGCGAGTGAGTGATACCGCCCGACCTGAATTCGGGCCGGAACGCCCTCGAAGATGCCGTCGCCGTCGTGGCTGATCTCCGAGGGTTTGCCGTGGACGACCTCCGGCGCGTGACCGACGGCTGCGCCGTGAGCCGCACACAGCGCCTGGTGACCGAGACAGACGCCGAGGATTGGATAGGCGGTTTCGGCAAACAGCGGGATCGAGATACCGGCCTCAGCGGGCGTTCCCGGGCCCGGCGAGACGACGATACCCGTCGGATCCAGCTCGGCCACCTCGTCTAGGTCGATCGCGTCGTTTCGGCGGACGACGACCTCGTCCGCCACCTCGCCGACGTACTGGACGAGGTTGTAGACGAACGAGTCGTAGTTGTCGAGGACGAGGATTCGAACGTCCGCGCCGACCGGTTCGCTCATCGCGGCTCACCTCGCTCGGGCGCCTCTTCGGTCGCCTCGACGGCGAATTCCGCTCGTTCGCCGAGCGCCGCGTCGATCGCCGTCACGAGCGCGCGCGCCTTGTCGAGCGTTTCGTCGTACTCACGCTCGGGGACCGAATCGTGGACGATCCCGGCGCCGACGCGGAGGTGGTAGGCCTCGGCCTGGCGGACGAGCGTCCGGATGACGATGTTGAGCGTGGCGTTCCCGTCGAACCCGAAGATGCCGATGCTACCCGTGTACGGGCCTCGCTGGACGGCTTCGAGTTCGTCGATGATCTCCATGGTTCGCGGTTTTGGCGCGCCCGTGATCGTCCCGCCGGGGAACGTCGCGGCGATGGCGTCGCCGAGTGAGGCGTCCTCGCGGAGCCGGCCGCGGACGTCGGAGACGAGGTGCATCACTTCCGAGTAGCGATCGATCCGGCGATACTCCTCGACGTCCACCGAGCCGTAGGCACAGACCTTCCCGAGGTCGTTTCGCTCGAGATCGACGAGCATGGCGTGTTCGGCGCGTTCTTTCTCGTCAGTCCGTAACTCTTCGGCGTACTCCTCGTCAGCGGCCGGCGTCGTCCCCCGCGGGCGCGTCCCGGCGATCGGTTCCGTTCGGACGAGGTCGCCCGTTCGTTCGAGTAAGAGTTCCGGGCTCGCGCTGACGAGATCGGCCGACGGGAACTCTACGAGCGCCGAGTACGGCGCGGGATTGACCCGACGGAGCGCGTCGTAGGCGGCGACGGGGTGGACCGCCGCGGGGGCGGCGAGTCGCTGGGAGATGTTCGCCTGGAAGGTGTCTCCGTCGCGGACGTACCGCTTGACTCGCCGGACCCGATCGGCGAACGCCTCGCGTCCGCAGGTACTCTCGAACGTCGCGTCCGCCGCGTCGACCGGCGGTGGGCCGATCGTCGGCTCGCCCGTTCGTATCGCTCTCGCCAGATCGAGCGCCCGCTCGCGGCCGCGCTCGTAGACGTCCCGTGCGACGGCTTTGTCGGGTGTTCCGTCGTTTACTGCCACCTTCGGACACGCCGTGATCCGGAGCGTAACGGGGCCGTCGGTGGGTTCTTCCCAGGCGGCGAGTCGGTCGAAGACGGCGAGTTCGAGTCGCGGGAGGCGCCGGTCGTCGACGGCCGTTTCGGGCAGCGTCTCGAGTTCCCTGGCGACGTCGTACGAGAGCCATCCGATGGCGCCGCACGGATAGGGGACCGGTTCGTCTCCGTTCGACCGTCCGTGGACGATCGACTCACCGGCGAGGACGCCCTCGAGCGCGGCGATGGTCGGCGAGCCGTGAGTGGCGTGAGATCGAAGTACGGCGTCTGACGAAACTGTCAGTCGCTCTACCGGATCGGCGCCAAAGTAGCCCCAGCCGGATTGCCCGCCGGTCGTCTCCAGAAACGCCCCGCCGGGACCGTCTCGCGCCCGGCGATAGGCCGCGAACGGGTCGTCGACGGTGAGCCGGACCTCGACGGGGATGCGCGTCCCGTGGTCGACAGCGGCGACCGCCGACTCGACGTCTTCGACCGTCGTTACGGTCCGCGGCTCGTTCATACGTCCTCCGAGGGTGGCATCCGCTAATTCGCTTACGGTCCTGGCGGTCGGGAGCGGGTAACGGCGAAAACGAGCGGGGTTGGTCTCGGGTCCAATCCGCGTTCCTACCACGACGACGCCTGTTCGATCCAGCCGTCGATTCGGCCGGCGGCGATGTCGGTCCGTTCGGCGAGGTCGTCGGCGTCGGCGTCTGCCAACTCGTCGACCGTTTCGATGCCCGCGTCGGCGAGTCGCTCGGCGTACGCCGGCCCGATACCGCTCACGTCCGTCACCGGATCGCCGCCCGCGTCGGCGTCCGCGTCAGGCGCTTCGTCGTCGGAGGCATCGTCGGTAGGCGCCGCCTCGTCCGACGGTGTCTCGTCTGATTCTGCCGCCTCCGAGGACTCGTCTTCCGACTCCGTCTCTGCTGCTGGCTCCTCGTCGATCGACTCGTCTTCGACCGGCGGCTCGTCCGGCTCCGCCTTCTCGCTGGTCGGTGCCGCGTCCGATTCGGTGGGTCCGGCGGCTTCGCCCGGTTCCGCCGCTTCGGCTTCGTCGTCGGGCTCGGTGGTGATCGTCTCGGTCGAGCCGCTGGCGTCGGTGCCGGCCGCCGCGCCCGCGTCGGCGCTCGACTCGGCCTCTTCGATCGGGGCCGCTTCGTCCGAATCGCTCGGTTCGTCAGCCGCATCGTCCGCGATTTCGTCCGCCGTTTCTGGTTCGTCGTCGGCGTCCGCGGTTTCGGTTTCGCTATCCGGTGAGGCGCCCGTCCCGTCAGACGACTCATCGTCGCGACTGCTCATCGGCGGCGGCGCCTGCGTTCCCGTTCGTCGGGAGCCGTCGTCTGTGACGTCGATCTCGTGTTCGCGACGATCGGACGAGTCGCTCCCGAGACCGAGGAGAGACTTCAACGTGTCCAAGAGTGGCATATAGCGACCGTAGACGGTTCAGGCGCTAAAGTGGTTCGATCACGACCGCCTGAGTGTCCGCTACGGCACAGATTTATCGATCCTAATCGCCTATTATCTTAGAAATCGGTATTTCAGACCTGTTTGGTGTCGTTTTCTAGCGTCGACGATCACACCCGCGTTCGAAGCGCGTCGTTCATCGCGTCGACGGGTGCTCGCTTCCCGGTCCATCGCTCGAAGGCCGCCACACCCTGGTAGAGTAACATCCAGGCACCGTCGACGGTCCGGGCGCCGGCCGCCGCCGCATCGCGGAGCAGCCGCGTCGAAAGCGGGGTGTAGACGGCGTCCATCACGACCAGTCCGTCGTGGAGGCCGCGAGCGTCGACGACGGTCTCGTCTTCGTCCATTCCGACGCTCGTCGCGTTGACGAGGATCTGCGCGTCGGAGAGCAGCGCTGGGAGCTCCGAGAGGCCGTATCCGGTCGCGCCGGGAACGCTATCGGCGAGCGCTTCGGCCCGCGCCGCCGTTCGGTTCGCGATCCGGACCGAGGCGCCCGCGTCGGCCAGGCCGAACGCGACCGCCCGCCCGGCGCCACCGGCCCCGACGACGACGGCCGTCGTTCCGTCGAGCGACTCGCCGTCGAATCCGTGTTCTCGAAGCGCGCGAACGGCTCCGACGGCGTCGGTGTTGTGTCCCGTCGGTCGCTCGCCCGTAAAGTCGATCGTGTTCACCGCGCCGATGCGCCGCGCCAGCTCGTCCGGTTCGACGACGGCGAGCGCGTCCTCCTTGAACGGAATCGTCACGTTCAGCCCGCACACGCCGAGCGCGTCGGCTCCTCGGACCGCCGCCTCGAACGCGGCCGGGTCGGGCTCGAAGGTGACGTACCGAGCGTCGATACCGAGCGCCTCGTAGGCCGCCTCGTGCATCGGCGGCGACAGCGAGTGTCCGACGGGGTTGCCCACGAGTCCGTAGACGTCCATGGTGGCTCTCCGGGCGGCGGGATGTTAATGGAGGTGGTTTCGGTGAGCGGCGGCGGTGTTCAATCCGGATCGACGGAACGCCGGTTCGATCGAGGTGATCGGAATAATTCGCGACACCGAAGAATACCTCTCGAGGCCGGGGTGCGGTGTTTGTCACACAGCCTGACGCTTCGACGAGTGCGTAGATCGTGTTTGACGGGAGGCCGTTCGGCGTGGCGACCGAATCGAGAACGGTTATAGGTCGCTCTCGTGAAGTAAGCCCCGATGGTCGGCGACACCGTGATATCGATCGCGTTACTCGCCGCTGGCGCCGTCACCCTCTACGTCGGCGCCGAACTCCTCGTCGCGGGATCCGGTCGGATCGGACACGGCCTCGGCCTCAGGGCGGCCACCGTCGGGGTGACGCTCGTCGCGTTCGCCACGACGGCGCCGGAGCTGTTCGTCGCGATCATCGGCGCGATCGAGGTCGATCCCGACGTGGGTCTGGGCGCGATCGTCGGCTCGAATATCGCCAACATCGGGCTCGTACTCGGGCTGGCGGCGCTGATCAAGCCGCTCGAAGTCTCGGAGACGGCGTTTCGCCGTGACGTCCCGTTCATGGTGTTCGCCGCCTTTCTCACCTACGGACTGGCTAGATTCGACGGGCAACTCGGCCGGCTCGACGCGGTGATCATGCTCGCGCTCCTCGCGGCGTATACGGCCTACTTGATCCGGTCGGTCAACGCGAGACAGGCGGCGATCGCGGCGGGCGACGTTCCGGAGGTCGACGCGGCGGTCGCCTCGTCCCGTCTCTCGGGCGTCGAACTCAGAGACGCGCTCTACGTCGTCGCCGGCCTCGTCGCGATCGTCGCCGGTTCGCAGTGGCTCGTCTCCGGGGGGACCGACCTCCTCTCGGAACTCGGCTTCTCGCCGCTGTTCATCGGTCTGACGGTCCTCGCGCTCGGCACGTCGCTACCGGAACTCGCGGCGTCGGTCGTCGGCGCGATTCGCGGCGAGACGGCCTTCGCCATCGGCAACGTCGTCGGCTCGAACATCTACAACCTGATCGCCGTCCTCGGCCTGGTGGCGATCGTCGTCCCGATTCCCGTCGAGACGGGGACGCTCAGATTCGAGCTGCCGGCGATGGTCGTCTTCACCGTGGTGCTGGTGGCGATGCTCGGGTACGGCCGACGGCTCTCGCGACTCGACGGCGCGGCGCTGGTCGCCGGCTACGTCGTCTTCGTCTACCTGTTGTTTCCCTGACCGATAACTCTCCCTACGGGCTGGAACTGCGTCGAACACCGCCCGAAAGCGGAGGATATTCGAGCGTCCGCCGCCGAGGTCCCGTCGTGATCGCGATCGTCGAGAGCCGAGCCGACGAGGCGTCGGTCAACATCTGCGAACAGCTCCGGACGGTAACCGACTGGGAGCGCCACGAGGACCGGAACCGACCTGACGCCGACGGCGGCGGACCGTACTACCGTCGAGACGGGTTCGAACTTCGCTCGTTCGACGCGTTGCACCTCGAACTCGATCGAGCGGCGGAGGCGTTCGACGAGCGTCCTGCGTTTCTCGTCTTCGCCTCGCGCCACTCCGGCGGGACGGGACCGCTTCTCACCGGCCACTTCACGGGAAACTTCGGGCCGGCCGAGTACGGCGGCGCGGATCGGTCGGTCGCCGAAGCCGCGCCGAACGTCCTGCCGGCGCTGCTCGAGGCGTTCGACGAATTCGCGCCCGACGGCTACGACGTCGGGATGGAGTGTACCCACCACGGCCCGACGGACGTCGGCTGTCCCTCGCTGTTCGTCGAACTCGGGAGCGACGAGGCCCAGTGGGCCGACGAGGAAGCCGCCGAGGCGGTCGCGAGGGCGATCCTCGCGCTCGACGGCGTCGAACCCAACCGTACGATTCCGTCCGCCGCCGACGCTGGCCTCTCGGGCACGACCGACGCACCCGCTCGCCACCTCGTCGGGTTCGGCGGCGGCCACTACGTCCCCAGGTTCGAGCGGATCGTCCGCGAGACGCCGTGGGCGGTCGGACACGTCGCACCGGAGTGGGCGCTCGAGACGCTCGAGGATCCGGCGACGGAGACGGACCTGCTCTGCGAGGCGTTCGAGGCGAGCGCCGCGGCGTTCGCCGTCGTCGAGGGCGAGCACCCCGATCTGACGGACGCGATCGACGCGCTGGGCTATCGCGTCGTGAGCGAGTCCTGGATCCGGGAGGTCGGCGACCGTTCTCAGTCGCTCGTCGAGGCCGTCGAGACTGCGCTCGGTCCGATCGCCGAGGGGGTTCGGTTCGGCGAGCGCCGCTCGTCGTCGTTCGAGGTGGTGACGCTTCCGACCGATCTGATCGAGGCGTGCGAAGGGATCGATCCCGACCGGTCCTGGGACATCGTGACCGCCGAGGCAGTCGCCGTCGAGACGACCAACGGCGGGACCCGTCTCGGCGAACGGATCGCCGTTCCCGAGGACGCCGGTCCGACTGCGCCGAGCGGGCTCCCGCGACGGGTCGTGGACGGACTTGCTGGGGTGCTTCGCGATGGGTTCGACCAGGTCAGAGTAGCGGACGACGTGATCGAAGTCGAGACCGCGGCGTTCGACCCCGATCTCGCCAGCGATCTCGGGATTCCCGACGGCCCCGCGTTCGGCGCGCTGGCCGGCGGCGAGTCTGTCACGGTCGATGGCACGGAAATCGACCCGGAAGCGGTCCACGTCACCCGGACGGACCGTTTTCCACTCTGAGTCGTTCCGTCGGATTCGCGACGTCTCTACGACCGGAGCGGACGGACGTATAATTTATCGGATATGTAACGTTCGATTACGTCGTCTGACGGGCGGCATACAACGTGGGAAACGGTCATAACGCTGCGTTCACAATAGCGTTCCAAGAATGGACTCCATTGTCGAAGAAGCTATCGACGAGGCCGAAGACGGTGGCGCCGACCCCGCAGCGAGCGCGCCCCGGGCCAACGACGCCTCCCCGGAACCGAACCCGTCGGGTACGATGACCGACGAGGAGCTACAGGACGTCCTCCAGGACCTTCAGACCGACATTACCGTCGTCGGCTGTGGCGGCGCCGGCGGCAACACCGTAAACCGCATGGACGAAGAGGGGATCCACGGCGCTAAGCTCGTCGCGGCGAACACCGACGTCCAGCACTTAGTCGAGATCGAGGCGGACACGAAGATCCTCATGGGCGAGCAGAAGACCGGCGGCCGCGGCGCCGGCTCGCTCCCGCAGGTCGGCGAGGAGGCCGCCCTCGAGAGCCAGGAGGACATCTACGACGCCATCGAAGGCGCCGACATGGTGTTCGTCACCGCCGGTCTGGGCGGGGGAACCGGAACCGGGTCGGCGCCCGTCGTCGCGAAGGCCGCCCGCGAGTCCGGCGCCCTGACCATCTCGATCGTCACCACGCCCTTTACCGCCGAGGGCGAAGTTCGACGGACCAACGCCGAAGCCGGCCTCGAACGGCTGCGCGACGTCTCCGACACCGTCATCGTCGTTCCGAACGACCGCCTGCTCGATTCCGTCGGCAAACTGCCGGTTCGCCAGGCGTTCAAAGTCTCGGACGAAGTGCTGATGCGCTCGGTCAAGGGAATCACCGAACTCATTACGAAACCCGGCCTGGTCAACTTGGACTTCGCCGACGTTCGCACCGTCATGGAGAAAGGCGGCGTCGCGATGATCGGACTCGGCGAGTCCGACTCCGAGGCGAAGGCCGAAGACTCCGTCAAGACCGCGCTTCGCTCGCCGCTGCTCGACGTCGACATCTCGGGAGCGACCTCGGCGCTCGTCAACGTCACGGGCGGAAACGACATGTCCATCGAGGAGGCGGAGGGCGTCGTCGAAGAGATCTACGACCGGATCGACCCCGACGCGCGCATCATCTGGGGGACCTCCATCGACGAGACGCTCGAAGGCAGCATGCGGACGATGATCGTCGTCACCGGCGTCCAGTCCCCGCAGATCTACGGCCGACCCGACGGCGAGACCGTCCAGCCCCAGGGCGTCGGTCAGCCGGGTGCCAGCCAGCAGGCGCCCGGCGGACACCAGGTTCCCGACGTCGACGACGAGGACGACATCGACTTCGTCGGCTAGACTCCTCGTAATTTTCCTGTCGCAGAAGATACCATTTTCAGTTGTCGAAACTCGTCGATTTCTCCCGTCGTAATTCACCGATTTCTGCCGTCGCGACTCGCTGAGTTTCCTGCTGTTTCGACACGCTGAGTCTCTTGCCGCATTGATTCACAGAAGATACCGACGGACACAAATACCGACGGTCAAATCAGTCGTCGTCCGCGAACGCCTCGCCTGCCGTCGCGCCGACGTCCCCTTCGATGCTGGGGGGATACTTCCCGCGGTCGAGTTTCAAATCCGATTGCGGTCGGGCCATACAGGTGAGCGCGTAGCGCGAAGCCTCCTCTTCGGTGAACGCCCGGGCAGCCGGCTGGGTCACTTCGCCTTCGACGATCTCGGCCGAGCAGGCGACGCACATCCCGACGCGACAGGAGTACTCCTGGGCGATTCCCTCCTCGAGACAGCGACTCAGGATGGTTTCTTTGTCCGAACAGGTGATCGTCTCGCCCGTCCCGACGAACTCGACGGTATACTCGGTCATACCGCCGGCTACGAAGGTGGTCCACAAAATACTTCGCTCTTTCCGACTCTCCCGGTAGGACGTCAGCGGAGTACGTACGCGGTGCACGAAAAACGTTTTCTACCAGCGCTCACGACGCTCTTGTATGAGTACACAGGAGCAGGCCGGGTCCGTTCCGGCGACGGACCTCGGACGAAACCGGTGGGACGTGGTAGTCGTCGGCGCCGGAACCGCCGGCTGTTACGCCGCGGCGACGATCGCGAACGCCGGGTACGACGTGGTCATCGTGGAGCGAAAGTCCGAGTCCGAAGCCGGCCACATCGCCTGCGGCGACGCACTCAAAGGGGCGGACGCGTTCCCGGACGCCATTCCGAAGTCCCAGCTCGAACCCGCGTTCACCAACACCGGCGTCGATCACGGTCGCTTCGAGATCCCCCAGGAGGACACCGTCCTCGAGATCCCCGTTCCCGGCGAACTCGCCGTCGTCGACCGCTGGGAGTACGGCCGACGAATCATCGAGGGTGCGTCCAACGCCGGCGCCGCCTTCCACTACGATACCGTCGTCACCGACGTCCGCCAGACCGACGACGGCACGGTTACCGGCGTCGACGCGATTCGAACGGGCGACCCACAGACCTACGAAGCCGACGTGGTCGTCGACGGCGCGGGCTCGCTCTCGCTCTTGCAGGATAAGGCAGACCTCTCCAGCTCGACGTTCGACACCAACGTCAACTACTCGCAGTTCTGTTCGGCCTATCGTGAGATCGTCCACGTCGACGAGCCGGTCGAGTGGTCCGACGCCCTCGTCTTCAAACCCACCGAACGCGCCGCGGGCTACCTCTGGTACTTCCCACGCACGGAAACGGAGATCAACGCCGGTCTCGGCTTCCAGATGACCGAAGAGCCGATGAAACTCGTCGACGACTTAAAACGCGACCTGCGTAACCGTCCGGAGTTCGCGGGCGCCCGCGTCGAGGACAAACTCGGCGCAGCGTTACCGACCCGTCGACCGTACGATTCGGCCGTCCACCCCGGGTTCGTCGCCGTCGGCGACGCCGCCGGACACGTCAATCCGACAACCGGCGGCGGGATCGCAGGTGCCGCCTACGCCGGAACCTACGCCGCAGAACAGGTCATCGAAGCGCTCGAGCAGGGCACCGTCGACGAGGATATTCTCTGGCGGTACAACGAGCGCGTGATGGACCACTTCGGCGCCCGGTACGCCGCGCTCGACGTCTACAACATCCTCTCGACCGCCGTCGACACGGACGAGATGATGGGCCTGTTGGCCGCGATGCCCGGCGAGCAGATCGCAGACGCGCTCTACTCCGGGTCGACCAACATCGGCATGGCGCTCAAGATCAAGTGTCTCCTCAAAGCCCGCGGCCACTACGGCACCGTCTGGAACCTATACAAGACGAAACAGCGCGCCGACGAACTCATGGCCCACTACGAGCGCTATCCCGACTCGCCCGCGGCGTTCGATTCGTGGCAGGCGAGGCGCGACGAGTTGATGGAGGGCGTCTACGAGACGACCGGAGCCGATCCGAAGTACTAACAACAACCTTTTACCCTACGTTCCTGTCGCGCCGGGAGCGCGTTGCGCTCCACGGCGCGTCGACACTCGGTAAAAGGTTGATCAAAAGCACTCCTCCTTCCCCGTCAGCCGCGCGGAGCGCGGCTTTTGGGTCAGTCGTCGGCCCGCTCGCTCGTCCGTGGGACTCGCTCGCGGTGTAAACAGTTCCGCCAGTGGCCGGTCGGCCACGTCTGTGCACCTCGCTCACATACTCCGTCGATCGACGCAAGCCCTGCTGGTTGTTCAGTCTGACAGACTACTCCCTCGCCGAAGTTCTCGGGCCTGGGTCCGTCTCCGTCCTCGTTCTCGCTACGCAGGTCGCCGTTGAACGATACGACGTACACTCGTCCGCAGGTGAATCGTCACATCACCAAACTTATGCCGAATCTGGCGAAGCGGCGTTCATGAGCGATAGGCTCCCGAAAGAGCGCTCGCCGGAGCCGGTGACGGTCGACTCGATGGCGAGCGATCTCCGCGCCCTCGGCGTCGAGAGCGGCGAGACGCTGCTCGTCCACGGCTCCCTCTCGGAACTCGGCTGGGTCTGTGGCGGTGCGCCCGCCGTCGTCGACGCGCTGCAGCGGGTCGTCGTCGAGGACGGTACCATCGTGATGCCGACGCACTCGCCCGGTAATAGGAACCCGGCCGACATGCAACACCCGCCGGTCCCCGAGGCGTGGTACGAGACCGTCCGTGAGCAGATGCCAGCGTATCGACCCGACGTGACGCCGACGCAGGGGATGGGCGCGATCGCGGAGTGTTTTCGATCGTATCCGGGCGTGCTACGGAGCGATCACCCCCAGCACTCGTTCGCCGCGTGGGGCGCAGCCGCCGCGTTCGTGACCGACGACCACGCCCTCTCGCACTCGCTGGGCGACGAGTCGCCGCTGGCGCGGGTGTACGACCTGGACGGCAGGGTCCTGTTTCTCGGGACGACCCACGCGACGAACACCTCCTTGCACCTCGCCGAGTACCGCGCCGACCTCGATCTCGAGACGGCGACCCGGGAGAGCGCCATCCTCGTCGATCGCGAGCGCGAGTGGGTGCAATGGTCCGATATCGAGTTCACCGACGAGGACTTCGACGAGTGCGGCGAGGCCTTCGAGCGCGACCGACCCGAGGCGGTCGTCTCGGGCACCGTCGGCGTCGGAGACGCGACACTGCTCTCCCAGCCGAAACTCGTAGACTTCGCCGTCGAGTGGTTCGAGCAGAATCGCTGACAACGTGTGTTCGGATTACGGCGACACCGCACCGAGCGCGGGAAAAACCGGCAATTCCGTCGATTCGATCCGAACGGAGCGCTGGCGGAAGTTGATCGACTACGCGGCTCACCGATCGGCGTTCGGTATCGCCTCGATGGCCGCCGACAGCGTGTCGATGCCGTGTCTGATCGTCGGTTCGTCGACGTCGAACGTGGCGGTGTGGTGGCCGCCGGGGTGGTCGGTGCCGACGCCGACGTAGCACGCCAGTCCCCCGTTGTCCTGCACTTCTTTCATCAGGAAGGTTGCGTCCTCGCTGCCGCCGAGGGCCGACTGGTGGACGACGGTATCGACGCCGTCGACCGATTCGGCGACCTCGGCGACGATTTCGCGGAGTTCGTCGTCGCTCTCGGCGCTCGGGGCCTCGGCGCCGATCTCTATCTCGACTTCGCAGTCGTGCATCTCCGCGGCCGCGCGGAGCGTTCGCTCGACGCGCTCGCTCATGTAGGCCATCAGCTCGGTCGTCTGGCCGCGCACCTCGGCGACGAGGTGGGCCTCCTCGGCGATGATGTTGGCTGCGTCGCCCGCCTCGACGACGCCGACGTTGACGCGCGTCGGGCCGTCCGCGTGACGCGGAATCGCGTAACAGTTCTGGATGGCGGTGGCGAGCGCCTGAATAGCGTTTCGTCCCTCCTGTGGTGTCGCGCCGGCGTGGGCCGGTTCGCCCGTGAACGTCGCCTCCAGGTGGCGGACGGCGAGGAAGTCGTCGATGCCGGCCACGACCGTTCCCGTCGGGTGGTCGAGGCCGACGTGGAGCGCGTAGAGGTACTCGACGTCTTCTATGTGCTCGCTTTTCGCCATCGACTTGCCGCCGCCGATGACCTCCTCGGCCGGCTGGAAGAAGACCTTGAGCGTGCCCTCGAAGTCACTGTCAGCGACGGCTTCGAGCGTCCCGACGCCGATCGCGGCGTGGGCGTCGTGTCCGCAGGCGTGCATCGACTCGCCGGTCTCCGAGCGAAAGCCCTCGGCCGCGGGACGGTGTTCGTCGTCGTCGGACTCGAGCTGCGGGAGTCCGTCGATGTCGACGCGCAGGCCGATCGTCGGCCCGTCGCCGCGTTCGATCACGGCGACGGCGCCGGTGTAGCCCCCTTCGAGTCGATCGAGGACGTCCGGATCCGCGCCGGCCTCTCGGGCCCGATCGAACCACCGTTCGATCTCGTCGTCGTCGGGCACGGCCAGTCGGTGGTCGCCCTCGATCGCCTCGGGACCGACGTACAGCGCGTCGAGATCGAGTGATTCGAGGTGCGAGACGAGTCGGGCCGTCGTCTCGAATTCGCGCCAGGCCGGCTCGGGGTGTCGGTGCAGCTCGCGTCGCAACGTGACCGGATCGATCGAAGCCATAGGTCGAGAGAGTACCGTAGGACGTAAAATCGTGCCGACTACGGCGAATTCTCCCCTCGGTCTCTGACTACGTTCGCCCGACGTCGTGAATCTGCTTGACCTCGATTTCGACGTGGACCGAATCGGGGAAGTTTCGCCCGGCGACGCTTCGAGCGAACTCCTGATACCCGTGAATTTCGACCTGTCGGGTGAACACGGTGTAGGTCCAGGAATCGCTGCGCCGGTCGTCGTCGGCGTGCAAGCGGTGATACTGCGGAACGCGCAGTCGTTTTGGCGGGTGCGAGTGCGGTCCTTTCAGCGCCGCTCCCTTTCGCTCGGCGGTCGATTTGATGTCATCGACCACGCCGTCGAGGGCGGCTCGATCACCGCTCTGGAGCGTGAGGGAGGTGACGAACGTCATTGAACGTCACGTAGTCGGCGGGGCGAGCGTAAAAATCCCCCGAGTTGATCGTCGGTCCGATATTCTCATTACGGCTCGACCGGTATTGCCTGCAATGGCAGTCGAAGCTACGAGCGCAGGCGCGATCCTCTTCCGCGACACGCGGGGCCGGCGCGAGTATCTTCTGCTCAAGAGTCGCCCGGGTGACTGGGAGTTTCCAAAGGGCGGCGTCGAGGGAGACGAAGAACTACAGCAGACGGCGATCCGCGAAGTTAAAGAAGAGGCAGGGATAGAGCAGTTTAGACTACTCGACGGCTTCCGCGAGGACTACAGTTACGTCTTCGAGGCGAACGGGACGACCATCCACAAGACGGTCCACCTGTTCATCGCTCGCTCGTTCGAGGCGAGCGCGGAACTCTCGAACGAGCATCGCGACCTCCAGTGGCGCGATTACGAGCAGGCGATCAACACGGTGACTCAAGACGGCCCGCGCGAGATCTTAGAACAGGCCCACGAACACATCGACGAACTCGAGGAAGAACAGCAACTGTAAGCACCACCCGGCGGGCCGATTGATTCGGTCACGATAGCGACCGCCATAGCAGGGTTCTCGTGGCCTCGTACTCGACCGGCTCCTCGTAAGGACTTTATCGATCTCTTCGAGTGTTTCAGTCGATGCTAGAGGCTGCGATCGCCGACGCGCTCGACGACGACTGGAAACGACAGACGGTGGTCGGGGGTGGCGTCGTCGCCGTTGCCCTACTTCCGGTAGCGGGCGGATTCCTCACCGAGCCGTGGCTCGCGTTGGGGGCGATCGTTCCGGCGCTGGTGTTACTCGGATACGCGACGCGCGTCCTCGCTACTCCCGTCGGAGACGCCGTTCCGGTCGTCTCCGAGTGGGCTGAACTGAGTCGAGCGACGGTACGGGGGACGCTCGTCGTCGCTGGGTTGGTCGCCGTCCCACCGGCGGTCATTGCGTTCGTGCTCGGACTCGACGTCTTCGGAAACCCGGTTCCAGCGTTTGCCCCGGTCTGGCTCACCGCGACGCTCGCCGGCGTCGCCTCCGTTCTCGGCGCGTACCTCGCGCCGGCGACCCTGGCCGTCGATCGGCGCCGAATTCGATCCTCACCGACTGACGCCGGTGGGACGGTATCGACTGTCAGTTCCATCGCGACGAGCCGCGACTACGTCGTCGCGACGTTGCAGGCGGTGTTGCTCTGGTTCACCGCGCTGGCGAGCGGGGTCATGCTCCTGGTAACCGTTTTCGGCCTTCTCCTGGTCCCCGGCGTCCTGTTCGTCGCACTCGTCGTGGTCTCGCGCCGGTACGCCTACGCCGTCGACCGAGTGCTCGACCCGGCGTCGGTCGAGAGCCGCGAGGACATCTCGATGCCAGGGTTCTGAGTCGGCGTTCGGGTCGAGACGTCGATTCGGCCGCCTGTCGGCCGACGCGCTCGTCGCGCCCCGTTCGAAGCACAACGCTTTCGCCGGTCGCTTCCAATCACATCGCGTGGAGTTCGACGCGAGCGAATTCGGGTTCGAATTGCGAACCTGCCGATGGGCCGAGCGACGCTGGCCGCCAGAGGGCGATCGGCCGAAGCCGGTGATCGTCGCCAGACAACTCGGGACGAAGCGCCGGCGCTGGGACACCGTCGTCATCGAGTGCAATCCGGTCGGACTTCGCGAGCGATCTCGATTCGGGTCGAAGCGCCTTTCTGGCAACCTCTTAGATGTCGTTCGATACGCTCCGGAGGAGTGGGCCTACTACAGAGACGCCCTCCCGGACCCCGGCTACCCCTGGCGCTACGTCCGCGAGTCGATTCACGAGGCGGCCGACCGCGACATCCTCGAGACGCGTCGGAACGGACGTCGCATCGAGATCCGTCGCCGGTGGGCCTATCCCGACTGGGTCGAGCGGATCGTCGCGATCGAAAACAAACCCGACCTGGACGCGAGTGCCGCTCGCGCGCTGGCTGACCAACTCGAACACGACGTCGCGCTCGCGCTCGCAGACGAGGTGTGGATCGCGACGCGGCTCACCGACGAACGGATCTCGCCCGCGCTGTTCGAGGACGTCCCCGTCGAGGCGGGAATCCTCGAACTCGATCCGGAGACGCTTCGCGCCTCGGTGGCGTGGTATCCGCGATCGCTCGCGGTCGACGAACCGGGAACGCTGATCACGGAGCGTCCGTCCGGCGGCGATCGGGACGCTTCGGCCGCCCGATTCGAGTACGTGGATGCAGACGAGAAGGCCGATCGACGCCTCGAGATCGCCGAACGCGCGTACGAGCGTGGGTACCGTTCGTTCGTCGAAACGATGCGCCCGGACTGTCGATACTTCGAGACGCGGACGGCCGGACAGATTTTGCCGTACTGTCGGGCCAAGGAGTGTCTGCAAACGGCCCGACAGTGTTCGGGAAACTGTTCGGATTTCGAGCCGGAGCCGCCCGCCTGGCGAACCCGCGGCTGGCCGATCGAAGGGGGTCCCGGCACGCGTATTCGAACGATTCTCGCCGACCGCCGAGCGCGAGAACGCTAGGGAGAGTACGGGAAACCGGATCGACGGACGAGTTGTCCGTTACTCTCCGGAGCCGCGTTCGACGAAGTCGGCCACGTCTTCGGCGACGTTTCGTCCCTGGCCGACGAAGAAGTGATCGGCCGACCACTCGACGACTTCGGCGCCGCGTTCGCGTCCCGCCTCGACGACCGGTTCCCAGTCGGCCACCTCGTCGCGCGTGCCGTAGATGACCTGCAACCGAGTTCGATCGTCGAGGTCGTCGACGGCGCGGGGAACCTCGAGGTCGGGTCCGAGGCTGGCCGTCGGGGCGAGCGCCGAGACGCACTCGACGTCGGTCTCGACGGAGGCGGCCGCGAGAATCGCCTCGGAACCTCCGAAACTGAATCCGAACAGCCCGACGGTGTCGACGCGTTCGTCGGCCCAGCGAACCGCGTTTCTGACGTCTTCACATTCACCGTAGCCGTCGTCCCAGGTCCCGTAGTCGATCCGTAGACAGCCGATTTCGCGATCCGCGAGCGCGTCGCCAACCGCCCGTAGCCTGGTGTCGGTCCGTGACCCACCTTCCGGGGGATACGGCGGGCAGGCCACGACGAGCGCGTCCGGATCGTCGGGTCCGTCGACGGTGGCGCGGACGTCCCGCGCCCCCGGGATGAGTACGTCTTCACCGCCTCGAACGTCGGTCATACCTCTCACTCGTCCGCTCGCTCTATTAGGAACGGGGGTTCGGCGACGCCATCCGGCCGGCCCTCTCGGATCGGCGTCCGGTTGTGGCGCTCGTCCTCACTCCCTCGAACGCGGATTCGTCCCATCAGCTCATCGGTGTCGACCAAGCTTCCCGGCCCAACGTGTGTGATGTTTTTAAGTAACGGGGGCTACAGATACGAGTATGGGCATCCTCTCTCGGACGTCGTACGTCATCCGGTCGAAGCTAAACGCGTTACTGAACCGGGCGGAGGATCCGACGCAGACGCTCGATTACTCCTACGAGCAGATGCGCGATCAACTCCAGCAGGTCAAACGCGGAATCGCCGACCTGACGACTCAGAAAAAGCGCCTCGAGATGCAAAAGCGCAGACTCGAGGAGAACGTCGACAAGCACAACGACCAGGCGCGCGCCGCCGTCTCGCAGGACCGCGAGGATCTGGCTCGCAAGGCGCTCGAAAAGAAGAAGGCCAAGATGAACCAGATCGAGCAACTGGAGCGTCAGATCGGCGACCTGCAGAACCAGCAGGATCGGCTGATCGAACAGAAAGACGAACTCCAGTCGCGGATCGAGGAGTTCCGCACCAGAAAGGAGACGATGAAGGCCCGCTACGAGGCGGCCGAGGCCAGTTCGACCGTTTCGGAGGCGATGACGGCGACCGGCGAGGAGTTCGAGGACGTCGGTCGGGCCATCGAGCGCGCCGAGGAGCGAACCCAGGACATGGAAGCTCGATCGGCCGCGATGGACGAACTTCGCGAGTCGGGCGCGTTCGAGGAGGTGCTGACCGACCAGGACCAGATCGATCGCGAACTCGAACAGGTCTCGACCGAGAGCGGCGTCGACGCCGAACTGGAGACGATCAAATCCGAAATGGGCGTCAGCGAGGCCGACGAGGGAGCCACAGACGAAGCGGCCACCGACGACGTCGAACTCGACGAGGACGTCGAGTCGGAACTCTCGGAACTCCAGGAAGAAGAGGGGTAAGCGAGGCGTTTAATTCGTTACCCGATCGTTTCTGTGCGATTTCTGCAGTCTGGGTGGGTGATACGCAGTCTCGTCCTGTAGGCGACGTGCGACGGAGTGTCCTGCGAGGACTCTTTCAACGATTTCGACGCCGGTTGCGCGATTCATTCGAGCTTCGTTCGGGGCGCACCGGTTCGCCGATTACGTCGGCGCCCCGAGCACGGCAATTTCGTAGCGATCCAGATCTTGCGGGTTCTCTAGCAGGACGACGGTGAACGACCAGGCGCCGTCGCCCGCCAGGTCACCCGTTCGGGACGCGTAACGGCCCAGTTGCGTGCCGTCGGCGTCGAACGCTCGAACGCGAACCTCGACGAGTTCGATCCGATCGCTGCCCTCGTTGGCGACGATTCCCTGGACGGTCGCGCCCTCGTAGCCGTCTTCCAGGACGAATTCGTGAGTGACGATCGAGAGGTCGCCGAGCGGCGAGACGCCCTCGCGCACGTCGGTATCGGCGATAGCTTCGGCGGCAGTCAGCTCGTCTGAGGTCCGAGGATCGGCGTCGAGATCGGGTATCTCACCGGATTCGTACGTAACTGACCGCCCGTCGAGACAGCCCGCCAGGACGAGCGGGAGGCTTCCGATCGCCGCGAGCAATCCTCGCCTCGATCGGTCTCCGGGTGCGTCCGCGTTCGACATACCACCGTCGACACCGCAGATACATTTCAGTCTGGACCCTGCGTGAGTTGGACTCTCCCCGTCGCGTTCAGCCGTCTGCAACGTCGAGCCTTTTGACGTTGTTCGTCGAACGTCTGAGAGCATGGCCGACGACTCGGATTTCGACGAGAACGTCGATCCCCTGGAGTCCTACGGGGCGAGCCTCGACGAACACGAGGGACCGGTCGGCCGGTTTCGCGAGTGGGTGTTACTCGACGGTGCGCGGCTGTACGTCGCGACGCTGCTCACCGTCGTCGTGTTCGTCGGATTGCTCGTTCTCGAGTCGGTCGGGGCCATCTCGTTCACCAACGACGACTCGATCACGAGGATGGCCGGGGGAATGATCGCGGGCACGTTCTCGCTGGTCACGCTCGTCGTCTCGATCAACCAGCTCATCCTCTCGCGGGAGTTCACCGCCGCCGGTGAGGCCGAGTCGCAACTGGATGGCGTCGAATCGTTCCGAGAGAACATCGCCGACCTCTCGGGCGTTCCGGCCGCACCGGCCTCGCCGGCCCGCCTGCTCGAACTTCTCGCGGAGACGATAGACGGCCGCGCACACGACCTGGGCGACGCTGTCGCTGATCACGACGAGTCCGTACGGACACCGGTTCGACGCTACGCCGCCGGCGTCTCAGAGAGCGCGGATCAGGTCGACGCCCGTCTCGAGGAGACGGCGTTCGGGACGTTCGAGACGCTCTCGGTCGCCGTAACGTTCGACGACGGCTGGTATCGGTACGCCGGTCTCTACCTCCAGCGCGAACACGCAGACGCCCTCTCAGAGACCGCGGGGAACTCGCTCGACGACGTGCTGTTCGGGCTCCGCCTGTTCGCGATCGCCCAGGAGCACTTCAAGACGACGTACCTCCAGCGAGAGCTGACCCGATTCTCCCAGCTGACGATCGTCACCGGCGTCCCGGCGATCCTCTCGGCGATGCTCATCGGATTTCTCTACGCCGACCTCACCGGACCGACGGTCACGATCGCGGCGCTTCCCGTCGTCGTGAGCGCGCTGGTCGCGGTCGTCATCTCACCGCTCGCGTTACTGGTCGCGTACATTCTCCGGACGACGACCGTCACTCGCCGGACCGCTTCGACCGGGCCGATGCTGCCACAGAAACACCCCGAGGAGGGTCCGTTCGCCGTTACGTCTCGCAGCGACGAGGGGTCATCGTCTCGATCGTCGCTCCCAGACGACGAGTGATCGATCTGACTCTCCCGTCGTGTGAGTCTCGAAACTGACGGGCGAGTAACTCGTGGTTACGTCTCTGCGTACGCGACGGTCGGATTCGACGGCCCGGCGTTTTTCCCGCAGACGCCCGAACGATAGACACTATGGGACTGCTGGAGAAGCTGAGCGTCACCGCCGACGAGACGATGGATCTCCGGGACGACCTGAGCGCGGGGATCAACGTAACGCTTCACTTCGTCTTTCTCGGCGGACTCGCCTGGGGCTCCGGACAGCCGTTTCTCTTTCCTAGCCTTGGTCCCTCCGCCTACCTCCTCGCGACCGGAGATAACCCGCGAGCGGAGGGTGCGTACCACGTCATCGGCGGACACGCGGTCGCGGCGATCGCCGGTCTCCTCGCGTACGTCGTTATCGCGGACGGACTGGTCGTCGTCGACGCGTTCGAAGCCGGTGAGCGGTTCTCCACGGATGTCGGCCGGCTGGTCCTGAGCGGGATCGTCGCGATGATACTGACGACGATCGGGATGCTGTGGTCGAACACGAATCACCCGGCCGCCTGCGCGACGACGCTCATCGTCGCGCTCGGGTTGATGTCGACGGTCGTCGAGATCGCCGTCATCGTCGTCGCGGTCGCGCTGCTCGTCGGTTTCCACGCCGTCGTCGTCGAGCGCTTTCAGGACCTCTACGGCGTGGAACCAGAGGACCCCCGTTGACGTGCGGATTACGCGGGGAACGCGGGCCCGGTAGCCGATCCGTACGACGGTGCGACCGCGCCGGGGGTCGCCTGGCGGTCGAATAAACGTCGACTTCCGGGCCGGGTATTTTACCGACGGTCGTGGTGTGCGTACGAAATGGCCGTCACTGGATCTGATTCGGGAAACGAGTCGGCCGACCGACTCGGTGGCCCCAGGCTGTTCGTCCTGCTCAACCTGAACCGGTGGCTCCTGACGGGGATCATCCTCGCTGCGGTGTTCGTCGTCCTGGTCTCGATGAGCCGTGTAGGCCTTTCGCCGTTACGCGAGATCGTCGAGGCTCAGGACGGGCTCGAATTTCTCTTTTCGGCGTTCATCGGCGCGATCATCACCGGCACGTCGATCGTCGTGACGATCAATCAGCTCGTCCTCTCACAGGAACTCGGCGCGGTCGGGGATCAGCGCGAGCGGATGCAGGATTCGATCGGGTTCAGACGTGATCTCGAATCGGAGCTCGACGAGGACGCGAGTCCGCCAGAACCCGCCGCTTTCCTCTACGAACTGATCGACGGAATCGAGGCACGGGCGTCCGAACTCGAATCGACGATGGATGACGAGCGTGAAGCGGAACTCCGCGAGGCGGTATCCGACTACGTCGACGACCTCACGGCGAACGCACAGTCGGTTAAAGAAGACCTGGAAGACGCTCAGTTCGGGACGTTCGCCGTTATCTGGGCCGCGCTCAACTTCAACTACTCGCGGAAGATCTACGACGCGCGTAAGATCAAGGCCGATCACGAGGGAGACCTATCCGAGGAAGCCGCGGAGGCGCTCGAGGGGACGATCGAGGTGCTGAAATTCTTCGGTCCGGCGCGCGAGCACTTCAAAACGCTCTACTTCCAGTGGGAACTCATCAAGCTCTCGCGAGCCCTCCTGTACATCGCGGTTCCGGCCCTCACCGTCATGGCCGTGATGATCATGTACGTCGACGCGCAAGCGCTTCCGGGATCGACGCTCGGCGTCGACAACCTCGTCTGGCTGACGAGTGCGGGCTTCGTCGTCGGCATCGCCCCATTCGTCGTCTTCATCTCGTTCATCCTGCGGATCGCGAGCGTGGCGAAGCGGACGCTCGCGATGGGCCCGTTCATCCTGAGAGAATCGGAGCGCGACGAGGATCTCGGTTGATTCGAGTACGCATCCGACGAACCCGTCAGGCCGTCCGGAACGAGACGACCGTGCTCATCCCGTCGTGGCCGTCGACCGACTCGGTGGAGACGTCGATCCCGAATCGCGGCGACTCGGAAAGGACGTCGGCCGCGACCGATCGGACCGCCTCGGCTTCGGTTTCTTCGGCGAGGACGATACGGACGAGGTCGCGATTTTGCGTCACTTCACTCACGTCGTACCCGGCGTCGTCGAACGCCGATTCCAGGTCGTCTGTCAACTGACTCATCACCGGTGTGTTTCGAGCCGACGGACATAAATTTCGGTGTCGGACCCGGGTACTCGCGTCGATAGCGAGTCCCGACGGGTGCGATCAGTCCTCGACGACGCCGGTTCCGACGCGGGGCGTTCCCTCCAGGTCGATGTAACCGTCTGGCATCGAGACGCCGTCGAACGGGTCGTGGTCGAGCAAGAGCGAGCCGTCGAGGTCTGCGTAGTCGAGCAGCGGTGCGAGGTGACCGGCGGCGGCGATCGAGGCGTTCGATTCGGACATACACCCACACATCACCTCCAGGCCGTGGGCCTCGGCGGCGTGGATGATCCGCGTCGCCTCGCGGAGCCCGCCGCACTTCATCAGTTTCAGGTTTGCGACGTCACACCGGTCGGCCACCTGCGGAACGTCGTCGGCGGTGATGAGCGACTCGTCGGCCGCGATCGGAAGCGAGGCGCGTTCGTAGACGTACCTGAGTCCCTCGGGGTTCTCGGCGGGCACCGGCTGTTCGACGAACTCCAGGTCGTAGGAGGCGAAGGCGTCGATCTTCCTGACCGCCTCCTTCGGCGTCCAGGCCTCGTTCGCGTCGACGTAGAGGCGGGCGTCCGGGGCGACGTCGCGGATGGTCTCGACGATTTCGACGTCGCGGTCGGTGCCGAGTTTTACCTTGAGCGTGCCGTAGCCCCGATCGACGGCGATCTCGGTCTTTTCTCTCATCGTCTCGGTGTCGTCGATGCCGATCGTGTAGGACGACTCGACCGAGTCGGCCGGATCCAGTCCCCAGTACTCGTAGAGTGGGACCTCGAGTTGCTTGCAAACGAGATCGTGCAGGGCGATGCTGACCGCACATCGTGCGGCGGCGTTTCGATCGATCGTCTCGCGCATGCGTCGCTCGATCCGGGCGAGCTGGTGGGGATCGCCGACGTCCTCGACGACGGCGAGCAGGTCTGGGAGAACGGCCTCGACCGTGTCGGCCGACTCGCCGTAGTGACTCGACGGGCCGGCGCCGCCGATCCCGACGCGGCCCTCGTCGTCTTCGATCCTGACGATAACGTTCTCGCACTCGGTCGTGGTTCCCCGGGAGATCGTAAACGGAAATTCGAGCGGGAGGGTGATCCGTTCGAAGCTCGTCTCGAGACTCATACGATCGCCTCCAGGATCTCTTCGGCCGAAAAGCGGATCGGATCGGTCGCCGCCCCTCCGAGTTCGTCCTCGAAGGTGGCGATGGCGTCGCGAGCGTCGTCGTCACCGTCCAGGCCGGCCGTATTGAGCATCCCGGCGACGACGTCGGCCTCGCGAACCGGCGCGGCGAGCGACTCGTAGAGATCGACGTAGGTTGGGATCGGCGGCAGTTCGAACGACTCGTAGCCGTGGATAACCTCGCGCTCGGCGTCGTGACAGAGGACGAGTTTGTCGGCCATCGACCCGTGCAGAATGCCGCAGGTGACGGCTGAGTAGGCCGGGTGGACGATCGATCCCTGCCCCTCGACGACGAGCAGGTCGTGGTCGTCTCCCTTCTCGACGATCATCTCTTCGACGGCGCCGGCCGTGAAGTCGCTGACGACGCGATCGATCGGGTTGCCCCACCCTTCGACGACGATCCCGGTCTGGCCGGTGGGGATGACGGCGGCGTCGTGGCCCGCCTCGCGCGCGGCCTCGACGAGCTCCATGCTCGCCGTCATCTTGCCGACCGAACAGTCGGTGCCGACGGTGCAGACGACGTCTGCAGAGACGTCGGCGGCGACGCCCTCGCTCACCGTCAGCTCGTCGTGGGGCTTACGAACGTCCCACAGGTCCCCGCCGTGTTCGGCCGCCAGCTCGACGAACTCCTCGTCGTCTTCGAGGAAGAAGTGCAACCCCGAGATGACGTCGCAGCCGCGTTCGAGGGCCGTTCGTACGTCCGGTCGCCAGGACTCCTCGAAGCCGCCGCCGATCGGGGCGATTCCGATCACCAGCGCGTCGACCGGCTGGTCGACGTCGTCCATTCCGGCGACGATCGGCGCGTCCTGAACGTCCGGAATGTGTGCGGATACGCGCTCGCCGGCCCGATCGCGATCGAGCACGGCGACGACGTCGTAGTCTGCGTATCGTAGGATTCCCTGGGCGGTTTTCGCCCGGCCGGGAAACTGTTCGTGAGCGAGGATCGTGACGCGCATACGCGAAGGTTGGCGGACCCGGTACTTAATCGTTCGAGAAGCGGCTTCTCGTGCCGCCCGCCCGCCGGTCGTCGGGGTGGTCGCTCGCCCGTTCGATACCACCTCAGAGGACGACGAGTTCGGTCGTCCAGAACGAGTAGACGGCGTCGCCGAGGGCGGACTCGGGGCTGCCGGTCGCGTCGACGGTCGACGTGGCGTCGGCATCGAGTTCTTCCGCCAGCTCGCCGATCGCGTCGCGCTGGCCGACGAGGTAGAGCGGTTCGTCCTCGCGGACGTCCTCGATGGACGCTCTCGCGGCGTCGAGGTGGTCGTCGATCTGTCCGTCTCGAATGCGTTCGAACCGGGCCTGCGAGAAGCCGCCTTTCGAGTGGGCTCCCTTGACGTCGCTTTCGAAGCCGACGTAGTCGACTCGTTCAGTTCCGTCGTACCGCCCGAGAGCGAAGAGGTCGGCCCTGACGAGGGCGACGAGGTGTGTGCCGTGCGGACGGAACCACTCGCGTTCGAGTCGTGGCCGATCGGCCCACGTCGGCTCGACGGTCGGCTCGATGGGCGATTCGAGGGCGACGGAGACGATTCCGGCGTCGTCACAGACGAGTAGACAGGGCGCGGCTTCCCTGAGCAGTTGCGCGCGCTCGCCGAGTAGCGACTCGACGTCGTCGGGGACTGAGCCGGGTTCGACCGAGGCGGTGAGGATCGATTCGGGATCGGAGCGCAGCGATCGGATCCGGTCGATCACCGCCTCGATCCGATCGCCGCGGATCGTCTCGCGGCGTCGCGGTTCGAGCGTGCGTTCGTCCTCGTCGACGCGGGCCAGTTCGCCTTCGAGCTGAGCGATTCGGTCTTCGAGTCGGTTGACCGTCTCCTGTGCGCGCTGGCGTGCGCTCACCGCCTCCTTGCGTCGTTCGGACTCGGCCTCGTAGCGCTCTCGTTGCCGTTCGAGTTCGTCCTCGAGTTCGTCGATCTCCGCCTTCAGCGGCGCGCGCCCGAGCCACTCGTCGAGCCTCGACATCGATCGAATCCGCGGAGCGCGGATACTTTTACGTTCCGGAGTGGGTGCCGACTGGTTGCGACGCACCTGCGTCACAATCCGCTCGGCTCAGGTTCCGACGGTTCGGTCCCACGGGCCGTCGGCGTCGATCGGCCGATCGGGGTTCCAGCCGGAGAACTCGAGTAGCTGTCTGGCTCGGTCGCGATTGGCCAGAAGCACCGACGCGAGTTCTGGGGGGTTGTCGATCTCCGTGTTCTCGAGGACGGGTTCGGGGACGGCCAGCGTGTTGGCCGGTATCGAATCGTTACCGTGGACCGGGAAGTGCTGTCCGTCGAGTTTCATAACGAGCGGCGTGTCCAGCCGCTCGGCACCCTCGCCCGTCGCGTAGAGCTGTTCGTTGACGCGCTCGTGCTGGGCGTGGTCCATCGTCACTCGATCGTCCTCGGCTGGGGTCACGTAGAGGCGACCCAGGTAGTAGCTCTTCGAAAACCGCTCGAACATGCTAATTGGTACCACGAACCGAGGACGGATAACCGTTGTGCGAGTAGGTTTACATTGACGGACATTCAACGATGATTCCAGCTTCGCATCGGTCGGTGCTGGCGGTAATGGTGGTTGCTACCGGCCATGTCGCCGACGTCCGGCCCCGGTGAACGATCGGAGCGCCGTTCGGACCGTTCACGAACCGTAGCCGATCTCTCGAACGGTGTTGAACCGTCCGAACGAAGCCCTACCTTTTATTTGGGGGGTCGATTACGGTACGACGATGAACGGGGTACGGTTTCTCATCGTCGGGTTGTTCGTCGCCTGTACGATCGGGCTCGTCTCGATGGGGGTCGCGGCGGTCGTCGAACCATCCGTGACCGAGACCGACGCCGAGCCGGATTCGACGATGGGCGAGGAGATGGGGTCGTTCATGCAGGTTAGCGCCGCCGACGCGAACGGGTCGGTAGAGCGGGGTATGTTCGAGTCCTCGTTCGATTCGTCGTCCGACAAGGAAGGTGCCATCGCCGACCGGACCGCGGCACTCGAAGCCCGGTACGCCCACCTGGAGGCTCGGTCGGCCGCGCTAGCGAACGACACCACTATCGATGACCGCGCCAGGTCGGCCCAGTTTACGCGACTGGCCGTCGAACTCGACTCGTTCAACGCATCGGTCGCTGCCACCGCCGATCGTGCTGAGACCGTCGGCGTCGACACCGATCGACTCGAGACGCTGCGAACGAACGCGTCGACGCTCACCGGGCCCGAAGTCGCCGAGATCGCTCGGTCTCTCTCCGGGGTGAACCCGCCGGGTCTCGACGGAGAGAGCCCGCCGGGAAAGGGTAACGGGGATGCTGGAAACTCACCCGACGACCGCGGACCGCCGGGAAATAGCACCGATCAGTCGACTGACGATCACCCACCGTCGACCGCTATCCAGCCCGTCGGCCACTGATCCGTAGGACTGCTGCGTACTCTCTTCGTCTTCGCCTCTAAAACGTGTCGACGGTGACGACCGACCGCTCTCGAGATCGTCCGTTCGCGTCAGACTCCCTGACTCATCAGGTGACTCCGGAGCACGTCCGCATCTTTGTTCCCCGACCCGGTGTTCACGATGGCGACCGTGTCGTCCGGACCGAACTCGTCGGCTTCGGCGAGTTTCCAGGTGCCGCTCGCGGCGGCCGCGCAGGTCGGCGCCATCTCGATTCCCTCGTGCTGGGCGACGGCGATCGCCGCGTCCAGGATCTCGTCGTCGTCGGTCGCGACGGCGCCGCCGTCGGTTTCGCGTAGCGATTCCAGGATCCACCGGCTCGCACCCGGGTTCGGAATCTCGATGCCGCCGCAGATGGTGTCGGGATGTTCGACCGGCTCGTGTTGCTCGCGTCCGGCGTCGAACGCCTCGACGATCGGCGCACAACCGGTCGCCTGGGCGGCGTAGAACGAGGGGAGTTCGTCGATCAGCCCGAGTCGCTGCCACTCGAGGGCGGCCTTGTACATGCCGACCAGGCCGACGCCGCCGCCGGTCGGGTAGACGATCGCGTCCGGAACCGTCCAGTCGAGCTGTTCGACCAGCTCGAAGAGCATCGTCTTCTTGCCCTCGTGACGGTAGGGCGTCACCATCGAGGCGAGCGGGTACCAGTCGTCGTGTTCGGCGATCGCGTCGTCCGCGGCGGCCGCGGCGTCGCCGATCCGCCCGCCGCTTACGGTCAGGTCTCCGCCGTGGACGTTGACCATCGCCTTCGTGGTGAACGACGACCGGGAGGGCAAGAACACGTGCGCGTCGAGGTCGGCCCGGCCCGCGTAGGCCGACGCCGCCTGCCCGGCGTTGCCCGCCGAGTGGAGGACGACGTCTTCGGCGCCGTGTTGCGTCGCGGCGGTGACGGCCATCGACGCCCCTCGATCTTTGAAGGTCCCCGTCGGATTTCGCCCCTCGTCTTTGATCACCAGTCGACCGACGCCGAGTTCGTCAGCCAGCGTCGAACAGTCGACCGCCGGCGTCGCGCCCTCGCCCATCGACACCGCGACGGCCGGCTCGAACGGCAGCAGTTCGTGATAGCGCCACAACGAGTCGAACGGACGGCTCTCGTAGGTCTCGCGGTCGACGTCGATCTCGTCGTAGTCGTACGTCGGCGTGAGAATGCCGCCACAATCCTCACAGCGGTGGGTTCCCGTCTCGGGATCGAAGTCCGACTCGCAGTCGCGACACTCGAGGCCCGTAAACGCGTCGGTCGTCTCCATACCGGGGCTGTGTGCGGCGAGGACTTTACCCTGTTGGGACCGGCGACCTTGTCCTGATCGCGCCGTTCGACGCGGCCGATTCCGGCGGTATCGGTCACAGCAACCGACGACTCTCGCCCAGCGGCGGAAACCAGAGGGTCTCATCACCCGTTTCGTCCCGAACGATGGGATACAACCCGTCGACGTCGGTCACCAGCGGTGACTGAAAGTCGTTCGCCCGCCGCGCGTTGATCTTCGTTCCCCGGGCCAGTCGCGAGAACGCCGGCAGGACGAGCACGTCCGCTGTCGGACCGTCTCCGTGTTCGTACGCTCCCGGTCCGAAGAGAAAACACGGGTGTTTGCGGCCGTCGATCGACAGCGCCGGATGGTCGTGGCCGATCACGTACAGCGCGGGCGGACCGTCCTGCGATTCGATCTCGTCCGACGGCGGCTGCTCGTGGCCGTGACAGACGACGGTCTCCCCGTCGGCCAGTCGATAGGCGGACGGCGTCTCGCCGTCGAAGACCGACTCCACCATTGTATCGTGATTGCCGGGGGTGCAGACGAGGTGGGCGTCGTCGACGGTCGCGACGAGCCGATCGACGGCCTCTCGAACGCCGCGAGACACCCACGTGAACGAGTGGAGCAGGTCGCCGGCGACGACGACCGTCTGCGGTGAAAACCGCCCGATCAGTACGTCGAGTCGGTCGACGACGCGCTCGGCGGCGTCGATCGGTGCGTCGACGGCCGAGACTTCCCCGCGTCCGAGGTGGACGTCGGCGATGACGAGCGTCTCGGCGGCGGGAAGGTAGACGGCGCGCTCGTCGAACGAGAGCGGCGGTCGGGGGCGGTCCATCACGGGCCGTCAGTCGGCCGTAACCTTCCCCGTTTCGGATTCGGGAACCTCCGCGCCGATGGTCTCGGCGAGATCGTACTCGGTTCCGGTCAGAACGAACAGGACCTCTTCGAGCGGAGCGAGCACCTCTGGGACGAGTTTGATCGTCACGTAGGCGATGAAGACGAGCGCGACGACCGAGAGCGGCTGGGCGATCACGTTGTGCGACATGAGAAACGAGGTGCGCTCGGGGACGGATCCCATCCACTCGGTCGCCATGTAGACGAACGGCCCCTGCTGGAACCAGCCGTGGGGCGTCGCCAGCCCGATGAAGACGTTGCGAACGAGGTTCAAAAACCAGATGATGCCAACGGCGACGCCGATGCCGAGGGCCTTTCGCTTCCAGGGCGCGCGGACGGCCGCGATCAGGCCGGCGAAGATGGCCATGCTCCCCAGGCCGGTGCAGGCGAGGATGATGTAGGTCGTCCGTCCGGTCGCCGTCTCGTCGGAGTCGAAGTTGAAGCGACTTTCGTAGCCGTTCGCCCCTTCGTTCAGCCCCGGACTCGTCGCAACGAGGTCCATCGCGAGGTGTGTCTGGTAGGCCGTCGTCTCGATGAGCCACTGGCGGAAGAACGGGATGGTCTCCGCCGGGAGGTAGATGATTCCCATGACGGCGACGGCTCGTACGAGGACGAGCAAGGAGTCGCGCCCCTGGACGAGGAGGTAGCCGACGTACAGACACAGCGGGAGCGCCGCCAGCGCGAGCATCGACTGGAGCGGACTGTTCACCTCGCCCCAGTAGTAGGGAACCATCAGCAGCCAGAACGCGCCGAACAGCGCGGCCGACACGGCGGCGACGTACCTGGCGACGTCGACTCGGTCGCGCCACTCGAATACGATCGCGACGACGAATCCAGCGATGGAGAGCCAGGCGAGCGCGTCGACGAGTTCGACGCTGGCGAGGCTCGCCGAGACGAACGGGGTGAAAAGCCCGTCCGGCCCGCTCGCCGCGAGGTGCGGACGCACGCCGATCAGTCCGCTCGCTCCGTCAGTCACGGTCACTGATGAATACCAGGGCGGGTTCCGTTATCAACTTGACGCACTCGGTCGGTTCGCGCGAGTTTCTAGCGGGAAGACGTTCGGGTCGATCGGGCCCAACGTATTTCTCAGCTCGATCGATAATTCTCGCTATGACCGACCTGTTCCCCGAGACGATTCTGACCGATCGACTCCGGCTCGAGCTGCTACACCCCGACGACGTAGACCTCTTCGAGTGCTACGAGGCCGCCGCGAAGAGTCCGCACATCGAGGAGGTGACCCGCTACCTCACCTGGGAACCGCCTCAGACGCCGAAGGACACCCTCGAGTTCGTCGAACACGTCGGCGAGCAGTACGAGAACGCCGAGGGTGCGACGTACGTCGTTCGTCCCCGCGAGGGAGAAGACGGCGCGGGGGCGTTCGCCGGCGTTGCCGGCTTCGGCGTCGAGTGGGACCGACGAACGATGACGACCGGAACCTGGCTGAAAAAGCGCTTCTGGGGGCGGGGCTACTCCGGCGAGCGCGCCGCGGCGATGATGACGCTGGCGTTCGACCGACTCGACCTCGAACTGGTCGCGGTCACGGCCCACGTCGACAACGAGAATTCGAACCGGGCGATCACGAGGTACGTCGAAGCGCACGGTGGCCGCAAGGAGGGGACACTACGCAACTGGATGACCTACGGGGACGAACCGGTGGACGAAAACCGTTACAGCGTCGCCCGCGAGGAGTGGGAGGCGAACCGTTCTGAGATGGCCGTCGAATTCGATCCCTGAGCCCGCTTTTCGGGTACCCCCGAATTTCACAGTAACGCAGAAACCGCATCCAGCGTGTTCTCCCGGTCGGCCTCGTCCATCCCGCGGACGAACGACACCTGAATCGCGTCGATACCGTCGATCGACCCGTAGTCTACGAGCCACTCGCGCACTTCCTCGGCCGTCCCCACTGCTGCGAGTTCGTCGAGCAACGAGTCCGGCAGGGCGGCGGCCATCGCGTCAGTGTCGCGATCCTCCCAGGCAGCCCTGATCTCGGCGACGACGTCCGCGTAGCCCTGGTCGGCCACGGAGTTGCCGTAGTAGGGGCCGTACGCCCCGAGCATGAACGCGACTGCGTTACGACCGAGCGCCCGGGCGCGCTCGCGATCCTCGCAGACAACACACCGGACGATCGGTGCCACGCGGACCTCGTCAATCGACCGACCCCCGAGGTCGGCCCCGTGGCGTAGGTCCGCCAGTCGCATCTCGATGCCGTCTCTCGTGAACAGCTGGGGCATCCAGCCGTCGGCGAATCGGCCGGCGAGTTCGGTCGCGGTCGGTCCGAGCGTCGCCAGGTCTATCGGCGGAACGGCTGACGAACCGCGCTCGTAGTTCAGCCCGTCGAGGTCGAAGATATCCCCGTCGTAGGTGGACGAGCCCGTTACGGCGATCGTCCTGACGACCTCGATCGTCTCGCGCAGTCGTCGGAGCGGTCGGTCGTACGCCTGGCCGTGCCACCGTTCGGTGATCGCCGGCGAACTCGCACCGAGCCCGAGCCGAAACCGTCCGTCGGAGAGTGAAGAAAGCGTCAGCGCCGTCTGCGCCAGTAGCGCCGGCGAGCGAGCGTACGGCGAGAGGATGGCCGTCGAGAATCGGAGGTCGCTCGTTCGATCGGCGGCGAGCGCCAATGCGGGAACGACGTTCCAGCCGGTCGTCTCGCCCGTCGACACCGTGGTGAAACCCAGTTTCTCGGCGTCGACGGCTCGATCTGCGACCGACTGGGGCCGGTCGTGATCCGACGGATCGACGAAGAGGTCGAGTTCGGTCATCGGTTCTGATCGGGGCGCGCGAGCGGCATAAATGGTGGGTGGTCGGCGTCGACGGTGGGTGAGCGGCGACGGTGGTGGACGGTCCGACCGCCGAGGGACGGACGTGTCGACGGATTCGACGCCTACTCGAGTTCGGAGACCAGTATCCGGTAGCGGTAGGAGCCGCCGTACCCGCGCGACCACTTTTCGAGGTAGGGTCGACTCTCACAGAAGAGTCCGAAGAGTTCCAGCGAGAAGCGCTCCTCGAGGTCGTCTTCGAGCGATTCGTAGAGGACCCGCGATTTACAGTACGTTCCGCGCGTCGGGTGATTTACGTACGCGTCTACGAGGTGTTGGCGGACGAGGTCGTCGGTGCGTTCGATATCGAACGTTCGGAGCCGAGCAGGGACGTCCGCCATGATGATAGTGGTGTGTGCGTTTGTGCGACGATTTTTCGTGCCGTTCAGGAGGGAAGACTCATCACGAGTGCGAAGCCGGCGACCAGGACGAGTCCGAGCCATCCGGCGAAAATGAGCGCCGCCTGACGGCCGGTCAACGATTCTCCGTTCAGTGTCTCGCTAAGCGACATTACAGGGGGTTGGGATCCGACCTGATTCTCCGTTTCGACGGTTCCCGCGCCGTGGGAATGGCCGAACGTGTTCGCTCGAGGGCCGAGACGGGATCGACAGCGAAGTCGATTTAGGAGCCCCGTTCCAAGGGGCGACCATGCAAGCGCTCGTCGTCGCCGCACACGGGTCGCACCTGAATCCGGACGCCTCCGATCCGACCTACGCTCACGCGGACGCAATCCGCGAAACGGGCGTCTTCGACGAGGTGCGCGAGGCGTTCTGGAAGGAGGAACCGCACTTCAGGGAAGTGTTGCGAACGCTCGAATCGGAGGACGTCTACGTCGTTCCGCTGTTCATCAGCGAGGGGTACTTCACCGAGCGGGTGATTCCACGCGAACTTCGTCTGGAGGGCTGGGACCCGTCGTGCTGGGACTCCGACGGGACGAGCGCGACCCACGTGACCCTTCCGGCGCGCGACGTCGAGAAGACCGTCCACTACTGCGGCCCCGTGGGCACGCACGATGCGATGAGCGACGTGATCGTCGAACGCGCCGAGTCCGTGACCGGCGATCCCGACGTTGGCGACGGGTTCGGGCTCGCAGTCGTCGGTCACGGCACCGAGCGCAACGCGAACTCGGCGAAGGCGATCGAGTATCACACCGACCGGATCCGCGAGCGTGATCGGTTCGACGAGGTGAAGGCGTTGTTCATGGACGAACAACCGGAAGTCGACGACGTCACCGACTTCTTCGCCTGCGAGGACGTCGTCGTCGTCCCGCTGTTCGTCGCCGACGGCTATCACACCCAGGAGGACATTCCCGAGGATATGGGACTGACGCCGGACTACCGCCTCGGGTGGGAGGTCCCGGCGGCGGTCGACGGCCACCGCATCTGGTACGCCGGCGCCGTCGGAACGGAACCGCTGATGGCCGACGTACTCGTCGAGCGAGCCGGCGACGCGGGAGCCGACATCGGCAACGCTCGCGACCGACTGGGGCGACTGGACGGAAAACGAGGGCAGACCGGTCCCGACGCGGCCGAAACCGCGCCCGACCGATCACCGAGTGCGGGTGATCGACGTGTCTGAGGCGACCGAGATCGTCGATTCGTTCCTCGAGGCGGTCGACGACGGAATCTCGACGAACGGATTCGTCGTCGAACGCTCGAACCGGCGCATTCGGCTGTCGACGCCGGAGATGGAGCCAATCGAACTGGAAGAAGGCGCGCTCCGTGACCGACTTGAATCGGCGATTCGGGCCGACGATCCGCCGACCGACGACCCGGTCGGCTGCCACGTCACGGACTGGTACCACTGGACGCACCGGGTCAACCGAGCGACGGATCGGGCGTTCTGTCGCTGGTGTGAACGCGCCCCGATACCGTTCGGGGACGACGAGGCAGTGACCGGTTCCGATTTGACCGACGCGGAACCGATCGAGCCGCTCACCGAACGGTACGCCGCGCTCGTCGAGGGGATCGATCGCGAGTGGGGTCAGCTGCTGGTGACCGCTCGCCTCGATTCCGACGGTAACCGTCGCTACGACGTTCGACACGTCGACGACCGCGATATCGACAGCGACGATCTAACGGCGTGCGAGGACCAGCGAGTCGCACGCGATATCGCGACGGCGGACGACCGGGGCCGGTACCGGCCGCTTTCGACGGCACCGACGCTGACCGGCGGCTGGGCGTTTTCTTCCCTCTCCGGCCGGGCGCTGGTACGAACGGTCGACACGTTCTACCCGGCGACGATCGCTAACTGGGACCGCGAACGTCGGGGTGAACTAGACGTCGACCACTGGCTGGAGACGGCCGAGCGACAGTCGGGGATCTACGACGTCGTCGACGAACTTCCGCGCGAGGCCGTCGAGTGGATGGCGGAGGCGTGCTGTGTCGACTCGCAGTGTCTGCGACGCCGCGAGTGGGAGTATTCCGCGAACGATCCGCTCTCAGTCGACGGCGGCGACGGTCCGTTCCCGTGTCGCGAGCCGTGTTCGCTCGTCATTTCGGCGGCCCGACAGTGGGCCATCGCGGAGTCCGAGTCGGAAAACCGGGTGACGCTCGAACTGACGACGACCGAACTCAACCAGTTGTCCGCGGTGATCGACGCCGTCGCCGAAGGGAGGATCGACGAGATTCGCGAGGCGGACGTCGCGGACGGGGCCAACCGGTATCGCGCACGCTACCTGCGCGCCAAGCGGTTCGACGAGGAGGGTCAACTGTCGATCGTGGGCGAGTCTGACGATTCGACCGAGCAGGAGTGAGGCGGTTCAATATCGCCAGCTAGCGACGACTCGCGGGCCTCTCAAACCGATCGTACTCGCCTACGTCGAGACGAGGAGGTAGCCGGCGACGAGAAAGCCCGCGAGGACGATCGCGACGCCGGCGAACGCGACCGGCCCGCTGACGAAGATCGTCGCGGCGAGCGCAACCAGCAGGGCGGTGCCGGCGAGCCCGGTCAGGGCGAGCGTTTCGGACGACGGAGTCGGGGTGACGGCCGATGATCGGTCGTCCGCGTCGTCCGTCTCTCGACTGGGCGGTTTCGCCAGTCGTTCGTCGACGGTGACGCGTTGTCCGGGATCGACGCCGCCGGTGAGGGTGACGTCGATAGCCGACGTGTTCGCGCCGAATCGCGTCGAGAGTTCGATGGTTCCCGTTTTGGGGCCCGCGTGGCCGCCGACCCGAATCGGGAGGGTGATGGTCTCGTCGGTGTCGACGAACGGATTCGCCTCCGTGACCGTCACGACGCCGGCTAGTTCGTCGCTCGCGTGAACGTGAACGTGAACGGGATCACCGTGGTTCGAGATTTCGAGTTCGAACGACCGGTCGGTCTCGATTGCCGGCGGGGTCGCCTCGACGCCCCCGCTTTCGAACCGGTTTACGTGTACGGCGATCGGGTCGGCGGTCACGAGATCACCTCAGGCCGGCGTTCCGTCTCGCATGTCCGGCGGGAGAAGGTTCGGGATCCCGTCTTCGATCGGATACCGCTCGCCACACTCCGCACAGACGAGCGTGCCGGATTCGATCTCTTCGTCCCCCTCGGCGTCTTCGAGGACGAGGTCGTGTTTGTCCATCGGACAGCAGAGAATGTCCACGAGTGACTCGTTCATGTTCCTCAGGGCGCGCGCAGTCGTCAAAAGGTTTCGGGAACGTCCTGGCGAGGGCTGATCGTGCGGTGGCCGTGTGACCCCCGAACTCACCGATGTTATTATTACCCCGGTCGAGTATGTGGAAGTAGATGGCGGTTTTGGAAAAGTGTGGGTAACGGGTCGTATATGGCGCAGGTAGAACTGACAAATCGGGTGACGCGCCTCGGCGAGATCGCCGCCGACATGGAAGACTGTGAGTCCGCGGACGATCTCTTCGAGTTTACGGTGTCTGCTGCGACGCGCGTCATCGAGTTCGACGCGGCGATCGTCTGTACACTCGAATCTGATCAGTTTCGACCCAAGGCGGCGTATTCGACCCGACTCGTCCCTGGCGACCTCCTCTCGGCCGGCGATGGCATCGCCGGGGCGACGTTTCGGGCCGGCCACTCCATCCGGGTCGACGACGTTCGGTCGGACGAGCGGGCGGCCCCGTCGGCGGATCACATTCGATCCGTGCTTTCGACTCCCTTCGCCGAACGAGGCGTCCTCCAGTTACATTCGACGCGCGTCGGCGCGTTCGACGACGTGGACGTCGCGTTCGCGGAACTGTTGGTCGCGACCGTCACGAACGCGCTCGGTCGAGTCCGGTACGAACGCGCACTCGGCGAGGAGCGAGATCAGTTCGCCGCACTGTTCGAGAACGTACCCGATGCGGCGCTGGCGTACCGGGTGACGAACGGGACGAAGATCATCGACTCGGTCAACTCCTCGTTCGTCGGCGTCTTCGACACCTACGGCGAGGAGGTCGTCGGTCGCCCGGTCGATTCGATCGTCGGCGTGCCGGACGAACTCGCACACTCTGATCAGTCAGTTCCAGTCGAACCCAACCGACGCACAGACGCTGAAGTCGTTCGCGAGACGCCCGACGGACCGCGGCCGTTTTTACTCCGTAACGTCCCGATCAGAACGGACGACGACTCGACCCGCGGCTACCTCATCTACACCGATCTCACGACCTTGAAAGAACGCGAACGAGAGCTCGAGCAAAAGAACGAGCGGCTCGATCAATTCGCGAGCATGGTCAGCCACGACCTGCGAAACCCCTTGAACGTCGCGGCCGGCTACCTGGAACTGGCGAAGGAAGAAAACCACTGCGAGGAACTCGAGGCGATCGAACGCGCCCACCGACGAATGGGTCGACTCATCGAGGACGTCCTCTCGCTGGCTCGCGACGGTGGATCGGTCGACTCACCCCAGCCGGTCCACCTCGGGACGGTCGTCAGGGAAGCCTGGGATCACGTTTCGACCGATGGGGGCACGCTCAGGGTCGACGGCGACGTGATCGAACGCGCCGATCCGAACCGATTACTCCAGATGTTCGAGAACCTCTTTCGAAACGCCGTGGAGCACGGCTCCACGAGCCGTGCAGAACCTGACGATTCTGCAGACGCGATCGAACACGCCGGTCCGGACGTGACGGTCCGCGTCGAGGCGACGTCGGACGGATTCGCGATTAGCGACGACGGTCCCGGGATCGACCGTGAGGTTAGAGAACGTATCTTCGAATCCGGATACACCACGACGTGTGAGAATACGGGGCTCGGACTGGCGATCGTCGATCAGATCGTGGAGGCTCACGGCTGGGAAATCACCGTCTCAGAGAGCGAACAGGGTGGCATGCGTATCGACGTGTGGACCGGTCGCGACGAGTCGGCGTTTGGGTCGGGTGAGCCCCGTGGCTGAGGGCCACCCCGGTTCGTTCGGCTTCGACGACGGGCGTCCGCTCGTCGAGACGGACGTGACAGGAACCGCCCTCGAAGTTACGGATATCGCGGGCAATCACCTCGTGTTCGATCTCACCGGGTGGGATTCGATCTCCACGCCGTGTTCGTTCGAGGAACCGATCGACGCGTCGGTCGTCGGTCGGGTCTCCGAAATTCGATACGATCTTAGAAACATCTTCGCGATCGATCGACTCGGCTCCAGAACTTCCACGGCGACCGATGCGGAACTATTCGGCGACGATATGGTACTGGTCAGCCACGACGAGGACGTTTCGTACTCGCTACCGGCGGGTTCGTACTACGGTCGATTCGACGCCGACATTTTTACGCGGATACACTTCGACGGCCCCGCGACGGTCCGAAATCGGTCGTACGGACGCCTCTCGATCTCGTTTTCACAGCCAACGCCGGTCACGTTCGGCTTCAAATCGGCCGTCGAACTCCCGCAAACCTCGCTCGCCGTCGCCCCGACGACTGACGACATCGCGAGGGGACTGGGTCACCTCTCCGCGTCGCTTCGCACGACGGGACCCGATCGAGTGCATCGAAATTATCGCGGCTACCCGCCGCTGTTGTCGATCGGATCGGAGACGGCGATTCCCGACGAGGTGGTCGACGCGACGCCGGAGACCGGCCTCGACATCGTCGTTCCGGATCGTCTGGGCGCACTCGTTACCGCGGCACCGCTCGCGTACTTTCTGGGGGCGACGCTCACCCCGTCGGACGAGGTGTCTCCGACGCTTCGTAGCGTCGACGGCGATCTCTCGTACGACCTCACCGGTGGACGTTCGCTCGCCGAGTCAGTCAGATCGCTCCTCGAACGATGTTTCTTCCTGGACCTGATGGTCTGCTGGCTGGGTCCGGAAGAACCCAGACTTTCCGAGTACGACCGTCTCGTGGCGGCCGGCGTCGATCTCGAACGCTGTGCAACCGAACCGCTCGAATCGCGGGTGGCGACGTTCCTCGAGTGTCCTGACGACCTCATCGCGGACGTCCTTCCGTCCTGGCCGTATCGGATGGTCGTCGACCCGTCTCCGGAGACCGTCTCGGTCGTCCCGCACGTGATTCACGATATGGCGTCGATCTCCGTACCCGGTGACGAGCGTCCGCACCCCAACCACCGACCCGACGGAGAGACCCCGGCCGAGCGTCTTCGCCAGTGTCAGGTGCTGTGTGGATCCATCGGCGACGATCCGATCGAGGGGGCGGTGGAGACGCTCCCGATCGCCTACGAGAACAGGCTGTCGTATCTCGCTCGCGATCGGGAGGCGATTTCGGTCGTGGTCGCCGGCGGACCGACCGTCGAGCGCTCTCACGTCGAGTCGTTCGTCTCGACGTACGCCGCCCGTGACGAGAACGTCTCGCCGACGGTCGAATCGCTCGTCGATCCGACGGTGGCTGAACTCGCCGCGTCGATCGAGGGCGGATGCGACCTGCTTCACTACGTCGGGCCGTCGGCGGGCGAGTCGATCCGCTGTCGTGACGGCACGCTCTCACCGACGTCGATTTCGTCCGTCGACGTTCCGGTCGTACTGGTCGACGGCGACGACCACTCGACCGTGGCTCGACGGTTCGTCGAGCGCGGGAGCGTGTGTGCGGTCTCGCGACAGCCGGCGGCCGTTTCGCGTCGCGAGACGCTTCTCGGGGAGCTGCTCTTGTTCGGCCAGAGCGTCGCGACGGCCGCTCGGTGTGCGGCGGTCGATGGAACGGTAAAACCGGCCACGATCGTCGGTGACGGCTCCTATCGGTACATCGCGAAGTGGCGACCGACGTCTGTGCAGGTGCTCTCGGAACGATCGGACGGCCGCGTTTCGATCACGGTCGTTCCGTTCCCGGTCGATCCGGTGGGCGCACACTGGATGAAAGAACACGACAGCGGGAAACACCTCATGCCGTCGGCCTACTCGATCGAAACTGACGTCACCGCGCTGAACGAACACTTCTCTCAGAACTCCCAGCCCGTCCTCTACGATGGCCGGTATTACATGGTGGACGAACAACGCCAGTTGCTCTATCCGATCGCGTAGGGCGAATCGGGAGTTATTCAGGCGAACGGGTCGGTCAGTACGACGGTCTCTTCGCGGCCCGGGCCGACGCCGACGGCGTAAATGGGGACGTCGAGTTCGTCACTGACGTACGTGAGGTACGTCCTGGCCGCGTCGGGGAGGCCGTCCCAGCCGGCGTCGGCGACGGCCTGCCAGTCGACGTCCGGCCAGCCTTCGAAGGTTCGCAGGGTCGCCTCGCATCGACCCCACTGTTCGGTCGTCGGCGGCATCGTTTCGAGCGTTCGCGTCTCGCCGTCGCGAGTCGTCATCGTGTAGCTGTGTCCGACCTTCACCTCGTCGAGTCCCGCGAGCGTGTCGACGTGGTTGACGACGATACCCGTAAAGCCGCTCGTGCGCGCGGCGTGTCTGAGCATCGGCATGTCGAGCCAGCCGACCCGTCGCGGTCGGCCGGTGACGGTCCCGTACTCGCCTCCTTCGTCACGGATGTACGTTGCGAGTTCCTCGTCGTCCCCGCCTTCGTTCGCGTCGTAGTCGGGGGTCTGTCCCTCGACGCCGCCGAGTTCGGTCGGGAGCGGACCCGTTCCGACGCGCGAGAGGTAGGCCTTGACGATCCCGATCACGTCACCGTCGGCGACGACGGCCGGCGAGACGCCCGCCCCGACGGCGACGCCACCGGCGGTCGGATTCGACGAGGTGACGTACGGGTAGACGCCGTAGTCGATGTCGAGGGCGGTTCCCTGGGCGCCTTCGAACATGACGTTGTCGCCGTCGTCGAGTCGACTGGCCAGGAAATCCGCGCAGTTTACGACCATCCCCTCGTCCGCCAGACGCTCGCCGTAGGCGCGGTAGGTTTCGTAGAGGTGATCGACGTTGAACGTCTCGTCCGGTTCGACGTCGAAGACGTCGCTCGCGAGCGCTCGCTTTTGCGGGACGACGTACTCGAGGCGGTCGCGGAGAACGTCGGGATCGACCAGATCGCCGATGCGGATGCCGCGTCGACCGGCTTTGTCCTCGTAGGTCGGACCGATGCCGCGCTTTGTCGTCCCGGCGGCGAGGTCGGCTTTCGCCTCCTCTTCGATCCCGTCGATGACGCGGTGGTAGGGCATGATCACGTGGGCGCGAGCAGCGACGCGAACCGTCGGATCGAGGCCCCGATCGCGCAGGGTATCGAGTTCGTCGAACAGCGTTTCCGGGTTGATCACGCAGCCGTTTCCGAGGACGCCGACCGTCCCGCGGATCGCCCCCGAGGGAACGAGCGAGAGCTTGTACGTCTCATCACCCAGCACGACGGTGTGTCCCGCGTTGTCCCCTCCCTGGTAGCGAACGACGACGTCGGCCTCCTCGCCGTAGATGTCGACGACGCCGCCCTTTCCTTCGTCGCCGAGTTGCGACCCGACGATTGTAACGCTCATGACAGCGACCGCTTCTGTCCGGGGTGATAAACCGATTACGATCCGGGGTTGCGCGCGCCCGGGAACCAGAAGTGTTAACCCCTAACACGTCAATTGGTGAACTAACTCTGTTCTGCCGGCTCCGAGGGTAACCTTTAAAAGGAGCAAAGACAAGTTAACAAATGCCATGATAGATCGACTTGAGAAGGAGGTAGACATGCTCGAACGTCACCTTCAGGTCCTGAAGATGGTTCTCGAAAACGAACCGATCGGTATCGTAAAGATGTCGAACGAAACCGGCTATCCCCACCACAAGGTGCGCTACTCGCTGCGCGTTCTCGAAGAGGAAAATCTCATCGAACCCTCGAGTCAGGGAGCGATCAAGACCGAAGAGACCGAAACGTTCGTCGAGGACCTCGACGGGAAGATCGAATCGATCTCCGAAAAACTCGAAGGTATGAAGATCGAGGGCGCCGCCGAAGTATAACTCCGATTGTATCCACACGCGCCGCGCTGTACGCGATTGGGCGATCGATTGTGACTTTTAACCGGTCAGCCTAGAGTTCCGGAACTGTCACGTGGAACCCGCCGCTGCGTGATTCGACCAGACAGAAGTGATAGCCCTGTTTTCGCGAGAGGCTGACGTGGCTGAGTTTCGAACTGCGACTCAAAAATCCACTGGTGGTCGCCTGCTCGGCCAGCTCTAACGCACCCGGATCGAAGAAGCTCGACGTTACCGCGACGGCGCCGCCGAGGTCGGGGTAGTTCGCACAGACGGCCGACGCGTCGGCTTCGAGCGATTCGAGCATCGAGCGCGTCGCCGGGTCGCGCGAATCGTTGCAGTTTGCGACGACGAGGGGAGTTCCCCGCTTGTCGAACGCGGCGACGTCGAACGTTATCAGATCGGGGACGTTCTCGGTGTCGTCGTCTTCGAGCGAGATTTCCGCGTCGAGTTCGACGCGATCGATCCGCGGGATCACGTCGTAGAGGTCGGCCAGACCGGCGGCCCGACCGGTCTCGCGGATCTCGAACAGTGCGGTCTCGATCAGCCAGCTGACGAACTGGTACTGGACGGTCCCTTCGATGAACTCGTCGTAGGATACGCCGTCGACCGTCGCGTCGTTCGCGTCGAACTGGGTGTGGCGCTCCAATTGAAGGTTCTTTGCCAGGTCCGCTCTGGAGCCGTCGCCGTCGTGGGCCGATTCGAGCGTGGTCTGGCTCTTCGAATCGTACCGGACGAAGACGTTGGTCTGTGCGAGCGCCTCGGCCGGCGTCAGACTGATCGAGCCGGTTGCTGGTGCTGTCGGCTTCGACGACGGTTGCGAGGGAGCAGCGGGTGACGAGTGGCTGGATTCGAGTCGGGCTTCGAGGGATTCGATCTGGGATTCGAGCGCCTCGATCGTCTCCGTGAGCGACTCGTTCTCGCGAGCGAGTTCGTCCCGTTCCCGTTCGAGTGCCGCTTTCGTCTCCTCTAGTTCGGTGACGCGCTGGGTCAGCTGGTCGATCTTGTCCTCGCGTTCGAGCATATCCGACTGGAGCGCTCTGTCGGTGGAGGCGACCGCGTCCGGATCGGGGTCGGCGCGGGTCGCCACGTCCTCTGACGTCTGGCTCGACGGGGCCGACTGCGCTGGCTCCGCCTCCGTTCGACTCCGTCGTCGTTCGGACCGGTGTGAGGTGACCTCCGATGATCGCTCGGTTCGCGAGGCGTCCGGATCGATCGACGGGATCTGTCGCGTCTCCCGCCAGCGAGCTTCCTCTCGAAACCGTTCGTCTTTGGCGCCTTCAGCGGCGTTCTCGTCGCCGGTCGACGTCGTGATCGACGACGGATCGTCCGATTCCGCGTCGTCCGAGTCGGTTCCCTTCGGACGCGTGATCGAATCGGGCGTGTCCGGGTCTGGCGTCTCGACCGATTCGTCGGCGACGGTCGCGTCGGGGCGATCGGTGTTCGAGGAATCCTGTTCGTCGTCGGTTTCGGAAGGCGTCGGTTCGTTCGGCGCCCCGTCGGTTTCGGCGGCCGTCGCGTCGGCCTGGGATTCGTCGGGATCGGTTTCGCTCACACCGCCCGTTCCGGGCGACTCGAGCGAGCGGTCGCCGGGCCCAGCCGACGCCTCTGCGTCCTCGATCGGCGTCGATTCGGAGGCGGTGGTCTCCCCACTCGCTTCGTCGTAGCCCGCTTCGTCGTAGCTCGTCTCGACCGACTCGGTCGGAGTCGGATCGTCGGTCGGTTCCGATGGTTCCTCCTGGACGGGATCGGGTTCGGTGCCCGGAATGTCGGTCACGGTAACGTCGACGTCGACGACGTCGTAAATACCGACCTCGTCGTCGGCCAGCCGGAACGCTTCTTCACCCGTGACGAGTCGCTCGGCGTTGCCGATGTAGGCGGCGGACATCCGCCGTCCGCCGTAGTAGACGGCGTAGTAGTCGCCGGAGAGAACCTGCTCTGACAGCTCGACGTAGCCGGTAAACGAGCCCTGCTGGAGCGTTCGATCGACCTCGGCGAGCGACGTCTCGTTGGTGTAGTAGGTTCCGCGCGTTTCGCCGCCGGTTTCTAACATCGCCGCCAGCAGCGGCAGGACGTCCTCGGGGGCCTCGTAGATCGTCCCGGTGGTCGCGGCGACGTCTTCGATATCACCGTCTACGACGCCGACGACCCGGCCGTTTAACAGGAACAGCCAGGCGCCGGCCGCGGAGACGGCGCCGGAGAAGTTGGCGTCGGCGAGTGCGGTGAGTTCGTCCGTACCGCCGGCAAACGGACGCGACTCCCATCGCTCGACGCGCGCTTGCGTACGTGAGTCCATACGCCAACAAGCGTAAAGCCAATTATAACCGTTTCGCCTATATATCGACAGTAGTCATTGCGCGAGCGTCAGAGACTGTTCGATTCGGTGTGCCGTCGGCGATCGAACCCGGCGTTCAGATCTTCGATTCGGCGTCGTCGGCGAGTTCTTGCATTCGTTTTCCGATCCGTCCGGCGCTCGAAAACTCGTCGTTGCTGATCGCACTCGCCAGCGCGTTCCCCAGGACGAAGACGGCGTGTTTGTGTTCGCTCTTGGACTTGTGTGCGTCGTCCGGGCTGACGTCTAGCTGGTAGTAGGCGTCGAACAGTCCGTCTTCGACGTCCTCTTGCTCGGCGAAGTACTCCATAATTATTACAAGTTCCGCGTGTAGCTCTAGCAGCTCGTCCTTGTGCATGGACGCTCGTAGGGACGTGGCCCTGTTAAGCGTTATGCGCAATTGAGGTCGATATCGTCGTTTTGCGGTAGCGAGACCCTGTCTACCATGCGATCAGCGTCCTGGACGCCGTTCGGCTAGCCGATTCCGTAGACGTCTTAGACCCTCTCCCGAACCTTCTCTGCCAGTTCACTCCGCGCGCGAGCGCTCGTCCCGCTCGCCAGCGGTCGGGACCGAATCAGCTCGTGATCGGACACTCTCGATGGCGAGCACGACGACCCACGCACCGAGACAGCCGGCGGCGACGAATTCGGGAACGGCGAACCACGTCGTGGACGTCGACGCCAGCAGGTGAACGTACGCTCCCCAGACGATCCAGCTGGCGAGTTGAAGTGTGCCGGCGGCGAGCGACGCGACTGCCAGGTGGGTCGTTCCGGCCCGATAGGCGCCAAGACCGTACCCGATCGCCGCGATCGGGGCGGCCGCGAACGTGGTAAGTGCAGCCGGACCGTGGAGATCCGTCGACAGGTAGTACGTGGTGTGTTCGAGAAAGAACAGGCCCACGCCGATCATACCAGCGAGCGACACTCCCAGCATGCCGGCTCCCACTCGCTCGAGGCGGTTTGTCGATTCGTCCCACACTCGATGAACGAACGGGATTCCGATCACGCCGGCGAGGATCAGCCCACCGTTGAACACCCAGAACGTCTCGGTTCCAGGCCGACCCATGTCGGAAAGTGCCCGGTTTCGCCAGGTGAACGTCTCCGGACTCGCGATACACGTCGAGAGGAAGATGGCGCCGAGGGCGATCACCGGGGCGGCCAGCCCGCAGGCTCGCGTTACCCTGTGCGTATCGACCATACGGCTCGTGGGTGGATCGGGTCCTTCAATCTGCGGATTCAGGGTGCTTTCGGCCGTCGGGGCCGGAACTTTCAGTCGTCGTTCGCGGACCCGACAGCGTCGGGTTCGGCGAGCAGCGCGGAGTCGGCCGGTTCCGTCCGCGAGCCGGGTGCCGTCGTCTCGGGTGTGGCCACCTCCGCCGACGACTCGGTTCGCTGTTCTGCGGGGAACCAGGCCAGCTCGTGATCGGCGGTTACCCGGACGGCGACGCGCTCGCCCAGTTCGATCCGATCAGAGTGGTTGTGCATGCATTCGATGGTTTCGCCGTCGTCGAGTGCGACCCGATAGAGGATGGTCGGTCCGAGGTAGCGCCGGTAGATCACCTCGCCGTCGGTCTCCGAATCTTCTGCCGGATAGGCGGTGACGTCGTCGGGTCGAACCAACAAGTCGATCTCGGTGTTGTCGTACTCCTCGACGAGACCGCCGACGTCAGCGCGAAGGACGCGTCCCAGCGCGGTCTCGACGTGGTCGCCACTAACTCTGCCCGAGAGGAAGCTCGCGTGGCCCAGAAAGCCCGCGACGAAGCGCGATTTCGGCCGCTGGAAGACGCGTTCCGGAACGCCAACCTGTTCGAGTGTCCCGTCCGCCATGACGGCGATGCGATCGGAGATCGATAGCGCCTCTTCCTGGTCGTGCGTGACGGAGACGGCCGTCACTCCGGCTTCTTTGATGATCCGACGGACTTCTTCTCGCATCTCGACCCGAAGGTCGACGTCGAGGTTCGAAAACGGCTCGTCTAATAGCAAGATGGTCGGTTCCGGAGCGAGCGAGCGGGCAAGCGCGACGCGCTGTTGTTGCCCGCCGGAGAGTTCGTCGGGATAGGCATCGTGCTGGTCTGACAGTCCGACGAGGTCCAGCAGTTCGTCGACGCGCCGGTCTCGTTCGTCGCTGTCCCAGTCGGTGAGTCCGAACGCGACGTTCTCGCGTGCGCTCAGGTGGGGAAAGAGCGCGAATTCCTGAAAGACGACGCCGACGCCGCGTTCTTCGGGCGGAACGAATCGATCACCACCGGCGACCGCTTCGTCGTGGAGTCGAATTCGCCCGGAGTCGGGCGTTTCGAGCCCGGCGATCAACCTGAGCGTCGTCGTCTTACCACAGCCGGACGGGCCGAGCAGCGTCAGTATCTCGCCCTCTTTGACTCGCAGTGAGCACGCTTCGATTACGCACTCGTCGCCGTACGACGCGCGCACGTCGTCCAGTTCCAGTACCACGTCCGACGGCGACGGCTCGCGATCTGGTTCGTCCGTCGCCGACGCGAGTACGTGTTTGGAAGGCATGGATGTCCGGCGCTTTCGCTTCTACGTGTTTAGGTGGGCCTAAAACACTTATATCTGCCGGTCTCTACTGCCGCGCGGGAATTCAACCCGGCGCACCCGTGAGACGTCTATCAATCTCGTTACAGTTCGACGCCGCCGGGAATGAGGCTGTGCTGGCGCAGTAGACTCCCTTCGTCGTCGTAGACGAGAAACGTCCGCTTTTCGTAGGTGAGTAACTCTTCACCCTCTACCCGGATCGTCACCTCGTATCGGCCTTCGTCGTCGTTCGACCGTTCGCCGTAGCCGCGGGCCGCCCGGATGAACGTGATGACGTCGTCGGCGTCGACGTTGAGTTCGAGGACGAAGTCGCCGGTGAGCCGGTCGGTGACGCTGACGACGCCGCTGGCGCCGGATTCGACCGGTCCCTGCAGTCTGAGCGCGACGTCCGTTTCCTCGCCAGCCAGGAGTTCCCCGTCGGGGCCGGTGAGGCGCGATTCCAAGTCCGGTCCCGAGCCGTCGAAATCGATCGTCACCGACGGCTTTTTCGGCTCGCCGTCCGTTTCTATCCAGTCGACGTCGGCCACGTCGAGCGTGAAGTGTTCGCGCCTCATTCGGTACTTCGATGTTGGGTGTCCGACCGTATGAACGTAACGCCCACCACCGGTGAATCGAACGTCTCGTATCGGTGACTGTCGTCGTCCCGAACCGTTCGCTCGCTGGCGATCGTGCCACGTCAGCGATCGAACGGCCATCCGATTTAAGACGCCACGTTCCCGATAGTTCCTACGCGACGACGGTACCCGATGGTTCCAGACGACCCCCACGAGGCTCCAGATCCCCCGCAGGACGATTCACCGGCCTCGCAGTCGACCGACGATCAGTCGACCGAGAGCCGACTCGCCGCCCTCCGCCGGCGACTCGGGTACGTCGGTGACGTCCTCCGCGGCTCGCGAATCGAACTAGCCCGATACGACCCGAACGCACACGACCCGCTGGTGTCGTTCGACGTTCCCGTCGGGTTCTCGGAGATCGACCGATACTGGGTAAACGCCCCCTTCGCCTTCGTCTCGATCCTGTTCGATCCCGAGCGAAACGCCCACCAGTACACGGTCGTCGAACCCTCGCTTACGGACGAGGAGTCCGCGCTCCTCTCGACCGTCCTGGAAGACGTTCGCGACCCGCTGATCTACCGGGAGAGCGCCGTCGACGACATCGAAACGCGACTCGCCGACGCCGTCGGTGAACTGCTCGAACGCTACGGCGTCGACGTCGGCGTCGAGACGTTTTACCGACTCTTCTACTACGTCTACCGGGACTTCCAGGGGTACGGACGGCTCGACCCGATCATGAACGATCCACACGTCGAGGACATCTCGTGTGACGGATACGACCTGCCGATCTTCGTCTACCACGACGAGTACACGGACATCGAGACGACCGTCTCCTTCGACGCCGATGCGCTAGACGGGTTCGTCGTCCGTCTGGCCCAGCGGTCTGGTCGGCACATCTCGATCGGCGATCCGATGGTCGAGACGACCCTTCCCGACGGTTCGCGGGGTGAATTGGCGCTCGGTCAGGAGGTGACGCCGCGCGGCTCGGCGTTTACCATCCGAAAGTACGCCGACGAGCCGTTCACGCCGGTCGACTTGCTCACCTACGGGACGTTCGACGTCGCCCAGCTCGCCTATCTCTGGCTCGCCATCGAACACAACAAGAGTCTGGTCTTCGCCGGTGGGACCGCATCCGGCAAGACCACCAGCATGAACGCCGTTACGATGTTCATCACGCCGCGATCGAAGGTGTTGACCATCGAGGACACCAGGGAACTGCAGCTCTATCACGACAACTGGCTCTCGTCGGTCACCAGAGAGCGGATCCACGACGGGAACGACGTCACCATGTACGACCTCTTGCGGTCTGCGCTTCGACACCGACCGGAGTACATCGTCGTCGGCGAGGTTCGTGGTGAGGAGGCGATCACGCTCTTTCAGGCGATGAACACCGGTCACACGACCTATTCGACGATGCACGCGGACTCGGTTCAGACGGTGATAAATCGCCTCGAGAACGAACCGATCAACGTTCCCCGGGCGATGGTTCAGAGTCTGGATATCCTGTCGATACAGAAGATGACGCGCGTCGACGGCGAACGGGTCCGTCGAAACGAGGTGCTCGCCGAAATCGAGGGTATCGACCAGCGGACGGGCGAACTCGACTACTCGACGACGTTCACCAGAGATGGCGAGACCGACACGTTCACCGAATCGGGAAGCTCGGTGCTAGAGTCGATTCGTGACGAGCGCGGCTGGACCGAACGCGAACTTCGCCTGGAGCGTAAGAACCGCGAGGCGTTTCTGGAGTACCTACGCGATCAGGGCATCTCCGACTACCGTCGCTTTACCGCCCTCGTAAACGAGTACTACGCGGATAAAGCGGCCGTCTTAGAGCGGATCGGGAGGGACGACGTCATCGAAGAGACGCCCACCGGCCGTACGGAAGCGAGGACCGACGACGGTGACTCGACGGAGACGAACGATTTACCCGACACCGGCGATGCAGCGCTGACCGAATCGAATCGAAGCGCCCCCGCTGAATCGGAGGGTCAGACACATTCGGACCAAACTCCGGCCGACGGCGACCCCGTCGTCACGGACGAGGGACGGTGACGGGGTGAGTCCGTGTCGTACGCGAACTTCCTCCCGCTCGTCGTCTCCCTGTTGCTGGTGACGCCGGTCGCGCTCGCACGCGTCCACCCGCCGACCGACCGGACACTCACTCGCGTGGCGATCTATCTCTTCGGTCGGTACGTCGACGAATTCCGGAGCGAACACCCCGCCCGTCGGCACGCCCTCCGGGCGGCGCACGCGCCCGACACCTACCGCGAGTACGGCGCGCGAACGTTCACGTTCGCGACGCTCGGTGCCGTGCTCGGCAGCGTTCTCGGGATCTACCTCATCTGGGGAATCCTCGCGATCCTGTCGATCGAGCCCGACGTTCTGCGGGAGTCGCTCCCGTCGTTACTCACGTTTCTCGCCAACTTCGGCGGCGTGCCGGAACTCGATCCGCGCGAACTGTTCGTCCTCTTTCTCGTCTCCTCGCTCACGCTCGGCGTGATCGCCGGCGGGGCGACCTACTGGCTTCGCTGGTGGTATCCCTCCTACGTCGCCGACCGACGGGCGCGAGCGATCGAGGCGTCGCTCCCCTCGACGGTGGCGTTCTGTTACGCCCTCTCGCGGAGCGGGATGGAGTTTCCGCAGGCGATCCGCATCGTCGGTCGAAACGGCGACACCTACGGAACGGCCGCCGCGGAGTTCGACGTCGCCGTCAAGAACATGGACGTCTTCGGAACGGACGTCACCGCCGCGTTACAGACGATGGGCCGGCGGACGGCGAGCCCCCAATTTCGCGAGTTCACCGAGAACCTCGTGAGCGTCCTGCAGAGCGGTCACAGCCTCTCGGACTTTCTCGAACGCCAGTACCACGAGTACCGGGAGGAAGCCGAATCGCAACAGGAGAGCATTTTGCGAATGCTCGCGACGCTGGCCGAGGCCTACGTCACCGTTCTCGTCGCGGGACCGCTGTTTCTCATCACGATCCTCGTGGTGATCGGCTTCTCGATGGGTGAGACGATCGAGCCGCTCCGGGCGCTCATCTACGTCATCCTCCCGTTCGGCAATCTGGCGTTCATGGTCTATCTCAGTATGCTTACCGATCGGATCAGTCCGGGCGGCGGGTCGGCTCCCACCGAACGATTTGGCCGACGGCCGACACCGCCGATGACCGACGGCGGCGTCGCGACCAGTGCGACGGCGTCGACCGACCGGGCCCGGGCGAACCTGTCTCGTCTTCGAGTGTATCGTAAACTGCGCTCGATTCGCCGGATCCTGGGTCGACCACGGCGAACGCTCCTCGAACGACCGAGTCGGTTACTCTGGGTGACGGTGCCGCTGGCCGGGGCCGTCGTCGCGACGCGGCTCCCGGCGGCTGTCACGGACGGTCTGGGGGCCGTGGACGACGTCGCTGTCATCGCCGCCCTCTTCGTCACGGGAACGTTCGCCGTCGTCTACGAGATTCACCGCCACCGTATCGAAGCGGTCGAGGCGGCGGTACCGGACCTGCTCGACCGTCTGGCGAGCTTGAACGAGGCAGGGATGCCGATCGTCTCGTCCGTCGACCGGATCCGTCGCTCCGACCTCGGCGTTCTCAACCCGGAACTCGATCGCCTCTGGGGCGACGTTCGGTGGGGATCGGATCTGGAGGCGGCGTTTCGTCGGTTCGATCGGCGCATCCGAACGCGCGCGGTGTCCCGGATGGTAACGCTGTTGACCGAAGCGATGAACGCGAGCGGGAATCTCGCGACGGTACTTCGAATAGCGTCGCGACAGGCTGCCGCGGACAGGCGGCTGGCACGCGAACGAAAGCAGACGATGACCGAGTACATGGTCGTCGTCTACGTCTCGTTTCTGGTCTTCGTCTTCATCGTCGCCGTGTTGACCGCCTATTTGCTGCCGAACATGCCGGCGGAAACGGCGACATCGGCGAACGGCGACGGACCCCTCGCCGACCTGGGCGGCGGCGACCGTGAGACCTATTCGATGCTGTTCTACCACGCGGCGGTAATTCAGGGGGCGACGTCCGGGTTCGTGGCGGGCCAGCTCGCGACCGGGGACGTTCGAGCCGGCGCGAAGCACGCCGCGTTCATGATGCTCATCGCCCTGGTGTTGTTCGGCGTCGTGCTGTGAGGATCGAACCCCTTTTGGATCGACCGCGCGGAGTGTGCGAGAGATGCCCGACCGGCGCGACGTCAGAGCGACCTACGAGCGGATCGGCGAACACTTCGCCACGACCCGCGAGTACGCCTGGCCGGAGGTAGAGTCGTTCGTCGAGTCGGTCGCGGCGCTCCAGGGCTCGAGAGCGGGTGTCGGGCTGGATCTCGGCTGTGGAAACTGCCGGCACGCGGAGGTGCTCGCCCCGCACGTCGACCGCGTCGTCGGGATCGACGCCAGCCGGCGTCTGTTGGACTCCGGTCGCGATCGCGCAATCGATCGGGGATTCGTCGACCGACTGGCTCTCGTCCAGGCCGACGCCTCGACCTTGGCGCTGGTCGATGGCTGCGTCGATCTCGCCGTCTACGTGGCGACGCTTCACCACTTGCCGACGCGGACGGACCGACTCGCCAGCCTGGACGAACTCGCCAGGGTACTCGCCCCGGGCGGCCGCGCCCTGGTGAGCGCCTGGTCGACGGCCCACGATCGCTTCGAGGAGGCGAGTCCCGACGACGAGGTGGGATTCGATACGACGGTCGACTGGACGTTGCCCGGTGGCGAGGTGGTCGAGCGATTCTACCACATCTACGCGCCCGCGGAGTTCGAGGCCGATCTCGAAGCGAGCGGCCTCTCGATCGCCGACTCGGAGATTTCGAGCGGGAACTGTTACGCCACCGTCGAGCCCGACGAGAAAAGAGAAGTCACTTAACGGAGCACCTCCAATCGGCAGAGTGAGCGCGGATGGTCTAGTGGTAGGACCTGAGCCTTCCAAGCTCATGGCCCGGGTTCAAATCCCGGTCCGCGCACTTTTCGAGGAACGGACGTGACGAGAACGTGCTCGACAAAGGGATTTGAGCCCTATCAGTCGCAGCGCGCACAGCGAAGCGAGCACGAACGTCTGATTTCGGTTCAAATCCCGGTCCGCGCATTTCTGCTGCGAGCAATTCCGCGAGCAGCAGGAATCGTACGAGGGATTTGAATTACGGAAGTCGCAGCCCGCACAGTGAGTGAAGCGAAGCGAGTGAGACCGTCTCGCATCTGGTTCAAATCCCGGTCCGCCCACTTCACACGCCTTCTCGAACTGATTTATGGTGTTTTTCGGCCTGGCTCAAAACACCGTTCCATCTCACGGATCGAAGAGGTTCTGTGCGCGTCGGTAGATCGGACGTCCGAGCCAGTCGCGGGTTTCAGCCAGCTGTTCCACCCTGTCTCGGGCGTCCTCGGTTTCGAGAATGTCACGGTTGACGAGTGCCTTGAGGACAATCGGTGAGATCGCAACCTGGGCCCGTGTCACGGTCTGGAGTTCGGGGAGTGCTCGTAAATCGTCGGTAAGCAGAAAGTCGGCATCGAGTTTCTGGCAGAGTCCGACGCAGCTTGCTTCTCCCCGATCGATGCGAGATGTTTCGAGAGCAGGGTCCGCGACCGGGTGAACCGTAAACTGCGACCGGTTTTCGAGGACGTTCGCTGCGGCTTCCCCGTGTACGTCGGTGTATTCGGCAGTGGTTTCGAGCTCTTCGATTACCGTTTCTGTCGTATGCGTATTGAACGCTTCGAGAACGAGTTCCAACGCGTCAGCGGTAACGAGGGAGATGAGGGCGCTGGTATCGACGACGATCATTTACAGGTCTGCGAGTTCGTCAGCGAGGTCGTCGCCCTGATCCAGAACGGTTTTGGAAGCGCGAACGGATTCAGCGTCTTGACGTCCGGTGAATTCTTTCAGGGTTTCGAAGCCGATCTGGTCGTCGAGATAAAGTTCGACGACGGCTTCTTTGAACGTTTCGTCGTCTTCGACGGCGTCGAGATACTCCTGGAGCGCGTCTTTGACGATCTCGGTTCGGTTTTTGTGTGTCACTTCGGCTGCGATATCAGCTTTCTCCACCAGCTGTTCTGGAAGCCGGAAATTGACTCGTGTCGTACTCATAACTCCACCCTCTGTACGTACATTGTACACAAGGGTTTATAATTGCTTCCTCCGCTACCACAATCTGGCTCCCAACATGCGCATACTCGCCATATTATGGCACTATCTTTTATTCATTGGATATAGAACTCGTCCGAGGGTGCGATATTGTCATCCAGGGCAGCCGAAACCGAGACCAACAACGATTCGCCAACCCCATCGCCCACACCAATAACTAAATTATTGTCTAACACGTCTTGGGGAACGGAAGTCACCCTCTACGGGGCGCTCAGAATTGCCCCGGGTGGTAGGACACCCGAGGCGTGGCTTCCGAAAACCAGCTGGGTTTTCTGTTGCCATGATACGCTACAAACCTTCGAGACAAAAAGGTCTCGCACGCCTGCGGTATCGACAGCGGACGCTTCGACCGGTTACCTCCCGAATTTCCCCGTCGACCAGCGATTGCTGGTCGTCGACGGTGGGTTCGCACCGATGAGTCCGATGGCGCCCGGTTCGACCGCGCGATGCTATCGATGTTCGGACCCACTAGGTCGGTCCCACCGGGTCACGGTCACCGCTTCCCACGAAGGGCCAGGAACCGACGGATTCTGCACCGTCGAGCGGCGAATCTGTCTGGATTGTCTGGCGGCGATCGGATTGTTCGAGTTCGATCCCGACCATTTTGCGGTCGAATCGTGAGCGAACGCCCTGATCCGATCGGCGGTCGAGTTGAGTGCGTTCCGGTGACCGATTCGGCCACTGTGAAACCCCGAACGGAATGACTCGGTCCCGTGAACATAGAAATATGACAGTAGAAGTGCGTTCGAACGTCGTGGTTCGCGGCTGATTGGCGGTACGATGATCGGCGGTGGGCCGACGAAATACGCAGGTCCGTCGGCCGACCGATAGAAGCGGAGACGACGCCCGATCACGGTGGGCCGGGGTCAACACCTTGTGTCAATGAGTCGATCAGGCGTTGTTCATCCGCTGGCTGGCGCGACGCCCACAGCGCTGACACTCGGTGACGCGATAGGGTTCGCGCGAGAACTGGCTGTTTTCTTCTTTGAGACTCTCGGTTCGCAGTTGCACCGACACTTCGTGGAGAGTGTCTAGATCACACTCGTCGCAGTACTCGGTGAGCCCGTCGAAGGCGTCGTCAGTAGTTGCCATGTTTGTATATCTGGAACATCTGCTAATTATACCTTTCCGTTTCGGAACTTCGCTCGTCTTGCTTGTTGATTTTCAAGGTTTCCTTGGCGGTTCATTTTTCTCCCTGTGACAAACACGGTGAAGGGAAGAAACGCACACGCTTTCCCGTTTGCGGCTCTCGGTGTACACGTGAGCACACCGAACGACGATCGACTCGCGTTTCGTGTCCTCGGGTGGCCGGCGGACGGGCCGACGCTCCGGCTCGACCACGAACGGTTCGCGTACGCCGGGAAGTTCGTCATGTCCTCTACCGGCAAGGCGGTCGTCCGCGAGGGCGAGGAAATCGTGGCTGCGGTCGCGTTCAACGCCGATCGGACGGATTCGACCGTCTGCTGGCTCCGGTACGTCACCGTTCGGGCTGACCGACGCGGCGACGGGCTCGGCCCGCGACTCTGTGCGTTCGTCCGCGACCGCGCCACAGATCGCGGATTCGACCGGGTGAAGATCGCCGTCAACAATCCCTACGCCTACGAGGCGCTCCACCGCGCCGGATTCGGGTTCACCGGCGACGCGACGGGCATCGCCGAACTCGTTCTGGTCTACCCGGAACCCGATCAGTCGGACGAACGCTATCGGGCGGGACTCGAGCGATTCGGCGACCGCGATCTGTCCGAGGACGAACAGGCGTTTCTCGATTCCCGGTTCGAGGCGGGCCGTCCCGCACGAATCGCCTCCCCGTACCGGTCCAACCACGACTCGTAGCTGCCGTTCAAGGGGTGACTGAATGCCAATCGACGCGCCGTTGGTGTCCCGTCTTCCGGTCGAGACGCCAACGCTCAAATCCAGGTCGTCCCAATAGAAGATCGATGGGAAACGCAGCACTTCGTGAGATCGCCGTCATCGACCCGATACCGTTCGCCGACCTCGAGGGATCGGTCGTCGCCGTCGACGCGCACAACTGGCTCTACCGGTACCTGACGACGACGGTCAAGTGGACGAACTCGGACGTCTACACGACCGCCGACGGGACGGAAGTGGCGAACCTCGTCGGGATCGTCCAGGGGCTTCCGAAGTTCTTCGAACACGACATCGTCCCCGTGATGGTGTTCGACGGCGGCCCCTCCGAGTTGAAAACCGACGAGATCGAAGCGCGCCGAGAGCAGCGAGAGACCTACGAGGAACAGCTCGAAGCGGCGCGCGAGGCGGGCGATCCAGTCGCCATCGCCCAGCTCGAATCGCGCACCCAGCGACTGACCGACACGATCCAGGAGACGAGCCGGGAACTTCTCTCGTTGCTCGACGTGCCGGTCGTCGAAGCACCGGCGGAGGGGGAGGCCCAGGCCGCACACATGGTCCGTCGCGGTGACGCCGACTACGTGGGTTCGGAGGATTACGACGCGCTGCTCTTTGGTTCGCCCCGAACGCTTCGGCAACTCACCAGCAAAGGTGATCCGGAGCTGATGGATCTCGAGGCCACCGAAGAAACACACGGTCTCACGCTCGAACAGCTGATCGACGTCGCCATCCTCATCGGAACCGACTTCAACGAAGGTGTAACCGGCATCGGGCCGAAGACGGCGCTCTCACTGATCGGCGAGCACGGCGACCTCTGGAGCGCGCTCGAAGCCCGCGGCGAGCACGTCGAGCACGGCGACCGGGTTCGCCAGCTCTTTCGCGATCCGAACGTGACCGACGAGTACGACGTCTCCACGTCGCTCGATCCGGACCTCGACGCCGCCCGGTCGTACGTCTGTGACGAGTGGGCGGTCGCCGAAGACGAAGTGGCCCGTGGCTTCGAACGAATCGAAGCGTCGGTCGTCCAGGCGGGCCTCGACCGCTGGACGTAGCGCGTTCTCGTTCGCCGTTCGGCCCGCCCATTCGTGCAATCCGCCGGACCCGCGAGGATCACGGATTCAACTCGCTCGCCGCCAGTCGACCGGCGCGGGCGCGAGCGCCGATGGCCGCGAGGTAGCCCGCCCCGACCGTCGCTTTCGCCGCGCGAGCCGGCGCGCCGGTGATCACTCTCGAACCGAGTGTGGCGACCGCGTCGTCGCCGACGCTGACGATCCAGCCGGGAGCGACGAATCGAAACTCGGCCAGCTCGACGGCGTCCGGCGAGTTTCCGGTTCGTTCGCCGTCGATCAGTCGCGAGACACTTTCGGCGGCGGTCCGAGCTTGCCGGGTCGCCGCCTGCGCACTGGCGGGGACGACCTCGTCGTCCGCGTCGACGACGCGAGCGGCGTCGCCGCACGCGAGCGTTCGGTCGTCGAGTCGCAGGTCGCTCCCGACGGTCGGTCGCTCGCCCGTCATTGCCTTCCCGCCGCGAATGCCGCCCGTCCAGACGAACCCATCGTACCGAACGGGGTCGTCGTCGAGTCGTTCGATCGTCTCGTCCGTCGCGCCCGTGACGGCCGCGTTGGTTTGAACGTCGACGCCCTGTTCGGTCAGCGTCCGCCTGATTGCTGACTGGAATCGGTCGGGAAATCCCGGCGCAACCCGCGGCGCTTGCTCGAGCAACAGGATTTCGACGCGGTCTGGCACCCCCTCAGCTCGGGCGAGCGCGGCGAGTTCGCCGGCGGTCTGAATTCCCGAAAGACCGGCGCCACCGACGACGATCCGCGGCGCTTGCGTCTCGAGAGACGCGAAGAACGACCGGCGAATCGTCCGGGCGTGAGAGAGCCGTTTGAGGGGCGTCGATCGCTCGCGCACGTCCTCGAGGCCGTGAAAGGCCGTCGTCGCGCCGAGACAGACGACGGCGTAGTCGTACTCGATCGGTCCGGTAGAACAGGTGACGGTCCGTCGCTCCCGGTCGATCGATTCGACGGTCGCGACGTGCACCGTCGTCCGATCGAGTACGCTCGCGAGCGAGACGGTGATGTCGTTCGCGATCGCCGGCCGTCGGATCACCCGGTGAAGCTCGTGCTGGAGGACGTGATCCGGCGAGTCGTTCACGAGGGTGAGCGAAACGTCGGCGGGGACCGTCCGTTCGAGTTTCCTCGCAACCGTCAGGCCCGCGTAGCCGCCACCGAGGACGACGACGTGCATAGCTCGCTGTACGGGCCGGGGGACAGTAGGTCTAGGCGTGACCGCGGTCGTGGTTCGCGCTAGCCGGTATCGGCGAACTCCAGGTCCGCGTCGCGATCGGATCCGGCGCCGTCACCGATGTCATGGTCGTCTGCTTGGTCCTCATCATCACGTCCGTCCACTCGGTCCCCATCATCACGGTCGTCTGTTCGTTCCACCTCGGTTCGCTTGTCCGCTTGATCCCCGTCCGTCGAGACCCCGTCCTGGTGAGCCGTCGTATCACCGCTGTCAATTTTCGAATCCGAATCCTCTCCTGGGGCAACCTGATCCCGATGTGCGAGTTCGAACAGCTCTCTGGCCTCTTCGTCCGTCGCCTCGACGACTTCGACCGGGTGCGTCGCGAGTCCGACCCGTCTGCACGCTTCGATCCGTTTGTGCCCGTTTACCAGCTCGTAGCGTCCGCAACGCTCGTCGTCTATCGGGCGCACGACCGGGTAACTCCCGGTGAACTGGTCACGATAGGCGTAGCGCATGTCCTCGTCCGACGGCTCGAAGGCCTGATCGTGGTAGGGCGACGGTTCGATCTCGTCGACGGGAACGAGTTCGATCCGTTTTGACGGCGAGAGCGTCTCGACGACCTCGACGACCCGCACGTACACGGATCCGACCTTTCGGGTCTCGTCGTCGGTGATGTCGACGGCGTCGTGAATAACCAGGCTCGACCGCTTGTGGTGGATTCGGTCGACCCACCCCTCGTAGACGCGCTTCGTTCCGTAAACGCGGACGTACTTACCTCGGAAACTCCAGTCTAAACTGTTGTTGAAGGGATTCATTGGTAGTGGCGAGGGCCGATGGCGATTCGGTGTCGGTTGGGCATTGGCTTATCGGTGTCGATACCGTCAATGAAATAATGGGATCGAAGGTGCGATTGGCTACGGACGATCGGTCTAGAACAGGTGATCGTCTTCGAGGAGTTTCGCGGGGCCGCCGACACTCCAGGTCGTCGTCGAGACGCCGGTGTCGGAAACGGCCTCCTCGACTTCCTCGACGTATTCAGCGGTGGTATTGACGTAGACGCTCGCGCCGGTGTCGGTCGAGAAGTACGCCGGAATTCCTTCCTCGCGGAGCTCTCGAACCGTGTTGAAGACGGCGAGCGTGGCGGGTTGCCAGTAGACCCAGCCGTCCGGTCCGGTCATGGTCGTCGCGGCGAGGCTGAGCGAGTCGCGTTCGGCGAGTTCGAACGTTCGCTCGAAGTCGTCAGCGCGCAGGGCAGCTTTCATCTCGGCGAGCTGGTCCTGGACGAACGCGCGACGGGCGTCGAACATGTGGCTGTCGGCGGCTTCCTTGTGGGCGTCGTCGGTGTTCTTGTGGTACGGAACGAGCGCGACGACCGTTCGAAGGTCCTCGTGAAGCGTAGTCTGGAGGCGACGGGCGTAGCAGTCCTCGTCGGTGACGCCCTGAGTGAGAACGGAGAACGCGCCGGTAACCGCGCGGGCGGCCGAAGAGGAACCGACGCGGGCGATGGTCGAAATCTCCGCGGGCGAGGCGTCGAGTTCGGCGGCCTCGGCGAGTGCGACGGCGGCCGCGGCGAAACCGGACGACGAGGAGCCGAGCCCGACGTTCGACGGGAAGCTGTTTTCGGACTCGATCCGGCAGGGGTAGACGGTGTGAGCGGCGTCGGACATCCCGCGCGCCTTCTCGACGACGCGTTCGAGGCGGTCGAAACCGGCTCCCTCGAGTTCCTCGCCGTCGACGACGTAGGTGTCGTCGTCGTACTCCATCGAGAATTCGACGGTGGTGCGCGTGTGGCTGGGAGCGGTACAGACGCTGATACTGTCGTGGTACGGGAAGCGCTCCAGGTCGTCTCTCAGTCCGTGATACTTGACGAGCCCCTGGATCGGATGTGCCATTGCCGTCGCTTTCATACCGTCACACGGGGGTGATGGTCGCATAAAGGTCACGGCTTTCAGACCAACCGCGCCGATTCGGGTGGGATCTCGGTTACACTCCGGCAGAACGCGACGCGGACCGAACTCCTCAAATGCGTGGTCTCGCAAGAAACGACCAATGGGCGAACCGCACGACGACCCGGCGGAACAGGCGGAGACGGTGGTCGAGCGTCTCGAGGCGGAGTATCCCGATTCGACGATCTCGCTTCGGTACTCGAATCGACTCGAGCTGTTGATCGCCGTCATCCTCTCTGCGCAGTGTACCGACGCCAGGGTCAACGCCGAAACCGAGCATCTCTTCGAAACGTATCGGACCGCCGAGGACTACGCGAACGCGCCGCAGGAAGAACTCGCCGAGGCGCTAAACTCGATCAACTTCTACAACAACAAGGCGGGCTACATTCGCGAGGCCTGTGCGATCATCGTCGACGAACACGACGGTGCGGTGCCGGATACGATGAGCGAACTGACCGACTTACCCGGCGTCGGTCGGAAGACGGCGAACGTCGTCTTACAGCACGGCCACGACGTCGTCTGCGGGATCGTCGTCGACACGCACGTTCAGCGTCTCAGTCGTCGACTGGGCCTCACCGAAGAAGAACGCCCTGAGGCGATCGAACGCGACCTGGTCGAACTCGTCCCCGAGGGGTACTGGGTTCAGTTTACGCACCTCCTGATCGATCACGGACGGGCGGTCTGTACGGCTCGCAACCCAGAGTGCAGCGCCTGCGTGCTGGCGGACATCTGTCGGTCCGAGAAGGGTGACGGCGAGGTCGATCTCGCATCTGGTGAACCCTGGGCGGCGAAGTGATCGGCGGCCGCGCGACGTCCGACGAGTTGAAACAGCGAGACGCGAGCGTCGGGCTGACGCAAGCCCAAGCCCTTTTCCCGTAACCCCAGTACTGCCGCGCCGGTGACTGACATGGTCAACGAGAAAGACGAACACGGACTCGATGAGCACCCAGCGGCGGCCGAAGAGGACCGAGACGCCGAGGATGACGACGAGCTCCGGGCCGAACAGCAGGAGGCCCGGGAGAAGGGTGACGAGGAGGACCGCCGTCAGGATATCGAACACGCCTCGCAAGATCGCGAGACGGACGCCTTAGAGCACGCGAACCCGAATTACCACCGAGACGAACCGCCGGAGGACAGCTAGGCGGGGAGCTCACGCCCGCCCTCGCCGGGGGTCGGCGATCCCGTTGTCCGTCACGTCGGTTGACAGCTGCCGACGTGGAACTGAACCTTTTTCACCGCGGTCTGTGACCGAGCGAGTATGCAGGAGACGCTTGCGGAGTGGCGGCCGGCCATCGACGAGGCCATCGCCGAGGTGTTGCCGCGAGACGTCGACGAGGCCTACCTCGAATCGTACTTCGGCGAACCAACCTTTCAGTACGATCCCGAGGGGATCCAGCGAGCGCTCGCGGATCCGATCTGGGACCTGTTAGACCGCGGCGGGAAGCGCTGGCGCGCCGTCCTCTTTCTCGTCTTCGTCGAGGCGTTCGGCGAAGATCCCGAGGAATATCTCCCGTACGCGACGATTCCCGAAATTCTACACAACGGGACGATCATCGTCGACGACGTCGAGGACGAGGCCGAAGAGCGACGCGGCGAGCCGGCGTTACACCACCGATTCGGCCGTGATGTCGCGCTCAACGCGGGCAACGCGATGTACTTCATCCCCTTGAAGATCATCACGCACAACCCGGCCGATCTCCCGTCCGAGCAGCGTCTGGCCGCCTACGAGATGCTCATGCACGAACTGAACCGGACCCACCTCGGTCAGGGGATGGACATCTGCTGGCACAACGAGCCGGAGGTGCGAACCACCCGGGAGCAGTACCTCGAGATGTGCGCGTGCAAGACGGGCTGTCTGGGGCGGATCGTCGCCCGGCTGGCCGCGATCGTGACCGGACAGTCGGCGGACGTCGAACACCACGCCGCTGAGTACGCAGAGACCGTCGCCATCGCGTTCCAGATCGCCGACGACGTCCTGGACGTCGAACACTCCCTCGGTCGGGCGGGTGACTTCGGCAAGGCCTTCGGAAACGACATTCGCGAGGGAAAGAAGACGCTTCTGGTCTTACACGCCATCGAGGAGAGCGACCCCGCGGACGCGGATCGACTGGCCGAGATCATCGCCGCCGACGAGAACACGGACGAAGAGATCGACGAAGCCCTCACGCTCATCGAGGATTCGGGTGCGATCGAGTACGCCCGTGACCGGGCGGTGGGTCTCGCAGACACGGCAAAAGCACACGTCGACGCGCTCGACGCCGATCCAGCGGTAGCCGCAAAACTACGCTCGTTCGCGGACTTCGTCGTCGATCGAGACGTGTGAGCTATCGATCTGCTACTCTTCGCTCACACGCGATTGAATCTCCTCGACGACCGCGGGATTGCGAAGCGTCGACGTGTCACCCAGTTCGTCGCCGGAGGCGACGTCTTCGAGCAGTCGGCGCATGATCTTACCCGAACGGGTCTTTGGCAGTTCGGGCGTGAAGATGACTTCTTCCGGGCGGGCGATCGGGCCGATGGCGCCTTCGACGCCCTCGACGACGCGGTCGTACATGGCGTCGGACGCCTCCTGCCCGTCTTCTAAGATGACGTAGGCGTAGACGGCTTCGCCCTTGACGTCGTGGGTGCCGCCGACGACGGCGGCTTCGGCCACGCCGGAGACGCCGACGATCGCGCTCTCGATCTCCATCGTTCCCAGCCGGTGGCCGGAGACGTTGATCACGTCGTCGACCCGGCCGAGGACGGTGATGTAGCCGTCGTCGTCCAGTTTTGCGCCGTCTTCGGGGAAGTAGACCCAGTCTTCGGGATCGTCGCTGTCGGTGTCCGAGTACTCGCGCCAGTACTCGTCGATAAATCGCTCGTCGTTGTTGTACAGCGTCCGAAGCATTCCCGGCCACGGTTGCTGGACGGTGAGGTAGCCGGCGTTGCCCGGCTCGACGGGTTCGCCATCGGTATCGACGACCGTCGCGTCGATACCTGGCAGCGGCGGCCCGGCGGAGCCGGGCTTCATGGTGTCGATACCGGGAAGGGTTGTGACCATCATACCGCCGGTTTCGGTTTGCCACCAGGTGTCGACGATCGGGCACCCCTCGTCCCCGATGTGTTTGTAGTACCACTTCCAGGCGCGGGGGTTGATCGGCTCGCCGACCGTTCCGAGCAGGCGGAGACTCGAGAGGTCGCGGCGCTCGGGGTACTCGCTTCCCCACTTCATGAACGCCCGAATCGCGGTTGGCGCCGTGTAGAAGACGTCGACGTCGTTCGTCTCGACCAGTTCCCAGAGGCGGTCGCGCTCGGGGTAATCGGGCGTCCCCTCGTACATCATCGTCGTCGTCCCGAGCGCGAGCGGCCCGTAGACGATGTAGGAGTGGCCGGTGATCCAGCCGATGTCCGCCGCACACCAGTAGGTGTCTTCGGGCTTGACGTCTAGGACGGCCCGGCTCGTCCAGGCGGTGTACGCGAGGTAGCCGCCGGTGGTGTGCTTGACACCCTTTGGCTCGCCGGTCGTCCCCGAGGTGTACATGAGAAAGAGCATGTCCTCCGCGTCGCGCGAGACGGGTTCGACCGACGCGCCCGCGTGCTCGTCGACGAGGTCGCCGTAGTCGTGTGCGCTCGCACCGAGGAAGTGTTTCAACTCGTCGCCGAGGCGGTCGACGACGACCGTTTCGACGTCGTGATCGACGCCGCGAAGCCCCTTATCGGCCTTCTCCTTGTGGTTGAGGGCGTCACCTCGGCGGTAGTAGCCGTCGCAGGTGACGAGGTACTCGCTCTCGGCGGCGTTCATCCGAGTCGCGAGCGCGTCGGCCGAGAAGCCGGCGAAGACGACGCTGTGGGGTGCGCCGATGCGGGCGCAGGCGAGCATAGCGATCGGCAGCTCCGGAATCATCGGCAGATAGAGCGTCACGACGTCGTCTTCCTCCACGCCGAGGTCACGAAGGGCGGCGGCGAACGCTTCTACCTCGTTCAGGAGGTCGCCATAGGTGTACGTACGTGTCTCGCCCGGTTCGCCCTCCCACTTGATCGCCGCTCGATTCTTCGATCCGTTCTCGACGTGACGATCGAGACAGTTGGCCGAGGCGTTGAGCGAGCCGCCGGTGAACCACTCGTAGAACGGCGGATTCGAGTCGTCGAGTACCGTCGCGTACGGTTCGTCCCACGTGAGCAGGTCCGCGGCCGCTTCCCAGCACTCGGGCCACTCCTCGGCGAACGATTCGCGAACGTCGGCGTCCGTGACGTTGGCCTGGTCCGTAAACGATGATGGTGGATCGAACGATTCCTGCTCGGCGAGGCGGGCTTCGAGTTCCACCTCCGGTTCGTCACTCATGATCACGTGAACGTTCATCGAAGGGCTGGATAAACGTTCGCCCGGTCGAAGGTCCGTCAGCAATCGCCGCGGTCGAATGCGGATACTCGAACGCTACGGTCGGGTCGTCTACCTCGCCAGACTCGGCGTTCCGGTCTCGACGTAGTAGTCTTTCATACTGACTACGTAGGCCAGGATCGCCAGGTTGAGCGTCAGGCCGAACAGACCGAACATGCCGATTCCGGAGTCCACGACGCCGTAGACGCGAATCAGCGCGTCAAGTCCGAAGACGCCCATCGCGACGTTCCAGGCCCACTCCTGGCTCGTAAAGAGACCGTAGGCCGCGGCAAATTGACCGATACCAATCCCGAAGATCACGAGCGAGAGGATCATGTTTGCGTCGTCGCCGATGAGTCCCGAGAGCCCGAACGCCGCGAGGCCGATCAGAACCGAGTAGAGGCCGAACAGTATGGCTCCGATCGTCACGAGCACGACGCCGAGTGGTCGTCCGTCACTCATCGATCGTCACCGTCGATGCTGCTGTGGTCGCTTCGTTTCCTGTCGACATCGAATTTCAATCAGATTCAAGATATAAAAGAGGTTCTGGCCGTCTACTCCTTTGGCACTTTATACTAAAAACTCTGCCATTTAATTTCGTCCACGAATTATTTCCTGACCAGGGACGTAGCCACTCGGCGAAGCCAACGATTATCTTCGCGCCGCCGGTATCGATTCGCATGGCCGTCCTCGACCGACTGCGCGTCTACCCGGTGAAGGCGCTCGACGGGATCGACGTCGAGCGTGCGACGATAACCCCCGGCGGAACGCTCGCACACGACCGCGAATTCGCCATGTTCGACGCGGAAGGTGACGTCGTAAACGGTTCGCGCACGGCGCTCGTTCACGATCTCGCGACCGACTTCGACCCGGAGACGACGACGCTCTCGGTTCGCGATCCGGAGGGTGAGACGGTCCGATTCGCCCTCGACGATCCGGCCGAGCGAGAGCGAGCCCAGGCGTGGCTCGGTGGGTTCTTCGACCTCGATATCGTGCTCGAACGCGATCGACGACTCGGCTACGTCGATCGGCGGTCGATGGGACCGTCGGTGATCGCGACGGCGACGCTCGAGACGGTGGCTTCCTGGTTCGACGAACTGACGGTCGACGGGGTTCGCCGGCGGATGCGCGCCAACGTCGAGATAGGTGACGTGCCGGCGTTCTGGGCCGACCGCTTCGTCGGCGAGGACGCCCCGACGTTCGAGATCGGTGGGGTCGAATTCGAGGGCGTCACGCCGTGTGTCAGGTGCGTCGTCCCCGAACGCGATCCGGACACCGGCGAGCGGACGCCGGACTTCCGCCGACGATTCGTCGAAAAGCGCCGGGAAACCTTTCCCGAGTGGGCCGACGCGAACGCCTTCGAACACGACTACTCGCTGATGACGATCGCCCGGATTCCAGAATCCGATCGCGGCCGAACGCTCACCGTCGGCGACGAAGTGACGATCGCCGAGTGACGGTGCGAGTCGGCGACGACCCATCGGGTTGACGGTTCTCCGCGTCGAGGCTCGGAGTAGTCGTGACCGAAGACGAACGTCGCCGATGGAACGCCCGCGCCGAGCGTGGCGGTTACGCTCCCGGTCAGCGACCGGCGAGGGTCGTCCGGAGAGCGCTCGACGAACTTCCGGCTGGCCGGGTGCTCGATCTGGCAACCGGCGAGGGTCGAAACGCCATTTTCCTGGCCGACCGCGGCTGGACGGTCGATGCGATCGATATATCGACGGCCATGCTCGATCGGGCTCGCGAGCGCGCGCGATCGCAGTCGGTCGACGTGAACTGGATCCTGGCCGATCTCGACGACTACTGCTTCCCGGAGGGAGTCTACGACGCGGTGACGATCAGCTACTTCGACGCGCGTCACCGGCTTCCCGCGGTGAAAGCCGCCCTCGCATCCGGCGGCGTGCTCTGCTATCAGCACCACCTCACGACGGCTACCGACGGTCCGAGCGAACGCTACCGGTTCGAACCGGGAGAACTCCGGACGGCGTGTTCGGACCTCTCGGTCGAGCACTACGAGGAAGATCGAGACGGGAATCTGGTTCGGTTACTCGCGCGGCGAGTCGATCCGTGAATTTATGCCAGACCGATCTGTTCGGTGTACGAGCCGTGTTCGGCCTCGAAGACCTCCATGATCTCGCCCATCGTCGTGTAGGCCTTGACGTAGTCGATGTCGAATTTCTACTCCATACTTTCCATCAAACCACGCTAAGTTCGGGAAATCTTATAAATTCGATCTGAATATAATTGAACTTCCTAAATAAAAGAAGATTGAAAACAACTTTCACTAATTCGCCTGAGCCAAGAACCCATAGAAACCATAATTTTGCAAGCCTAATTCTAATAACTTTCAATCGGAAGATTTATATTAGAAGTTAGGATATTAGCACCTGCAATGTCTGAAAATGATGGCCAGATTGGTCGGAGAAAAGTGTTGAAATTACTGCCGGTAAGTGCACTACCAGCTTCAGGCCTCCTTGTAGGTACTTCTATGGCGACGGATCGAACTGAGAGCGTCAATACTGATTTCGATCCAACCAATGAACGAGAGGTAGCTGAATTTTTCGTGTCCGCAAGTGAAAGATCTGAATCGATACAGAACAAGTTGGGAAGCTCAACGAAGCAGAACGGTGTGCAGGACCGGACTGATGTCCTTCTGGAGTGGGCCAAGGAAATCGTCGACAATCTTTCCTCCGAACAAATTCAATCGGTTCTGGAACTTATTGACACATCTGAAATGATATTTGATAGCCACGCAACTATCAACAAATCGAAGGAGGAAAATGAGACGAATGGATGGGCCTTCGCTAGTTATGTAGATACTACTACGGCTTCCATCAGGGTCCCAATCTTAGGATACCGGGTCATTGATGTTCTGGATTTCACGCATGAAATCGAGTGGGAGTATAAGCCACTTGAAGGTGTACGTAACGTCTCAGCTCGAGCACAGGGCGAGGGGAGTTTTCATCCTCCTGTCCACACGACCTATCAAGGTGATGATGGTGAAGACATTCAAATCCGTGCAGATGGTAATTACTTTGTTTCTGATATGGAGGGTAGCTTTCGACGGTGTGCCATTTTTCCTAGCGGTACCACGTGTCCATTCACTGACCGCATGTATACACGGTTGGCTGGAAATTGGAACGGATCTGGAACGAGAACTCGTAGGGAATTTTATAGAGGGGGCACTTTTACAGAAGTAACTGTTCCCCATCGTCGGTAGATTTGTTTAAAACTTCTTTTATAGGAATTAAGGAAGGTTTCCGTCGTCGGTGTAACAGTTAAATCGAAATTCCATTGAGTCGAGAATTTCACCTTCGTGATCCCAGATTTCTACAAGAAAATTACCGTGTTGTGGCGGTGGTCCAATTTGGACAGCATATAGTTCACCTTCACCATCTCTATATCGGGGGTGTATATCTGGGGAGATCTCAGATGCATTCCTGTTGTCCCGTAGCGGAATGTCCGCGATCATGTCTCCGTCTCGATTGCGAATAATCATCGCATCTATTTCTTCATCTGCTGGAGAATCTTCTGAAACTAGAATCCCTAGTGAAATACTGTCTTCACCTTCTAGTGTCCCAACTTCTAATAGTATATCTGATGTTATACCTTCTCCGTATGTCGAACAAGTGGCTAATGACGAATCATCAAGACATCCGCTAATTCCAGTAGTTAGCGCTCCTACCAACACCGAAACAAAAACTCTCCTTGATGTAACAGACACCATATTTGGATGTAGCAATCCAGAAGAGATATTTCTGTTGGGTCGCTGCAGGCATTTAACCTTCTATCTACATATACTGTTCTCAAAACAATCATACAATACATGAATCTAACCGGACTATTGCTAAGAGGCCATCAGGAATTAGCAAAAATGTGGTAACTATCGTTGACCGTTGAATATGTCTCAACCGTCACAACGTCTGGTCAGCAACGATAGAACACTCGATGCAAATCTTGGCTGCGTCTTATGCCAGGCCGATCTGTTCGGTGTACGAGCCGTGTTCGGCCTCGAAGACCGCCATGATCTCGCCCATCGTCGTGTAGGCCTTGACGCAGTCGACGATGTAGGGAATCGTGTTCTCGCCCCGCTCGATCGCATCGCGAAGTTCGTCGAGCGTCTCCGCGACGGCGTCGTCGTCTCGCTCGTCTTTGACGTTCTGGAGGCGATTTAGCTGTCGTTCCTTGGTCGCTTCCTCGTCGACGTGGAGGATGTCGGGGCTGGTGTCTTCTTCGAGCGTGTACTTGTTGACGCCGACGACGACCTCCTCTTCGCGTTCGACGCGCTCCTGGTACTCGTAGGAGGCTTCCTGGATCTCGCGGAGGAAGAAACCGTCGTCGATCCCCTGAAGGATGCCGTCTCGCACAGAGCCGTCGCCCATCTCGCGGATCTCTTCGATGTAGCGCATGGCTCGCGCTTCCGTCTCGTTCGTGAGCGATTCGACGGCGAACGAGCCGCCGAGCGGGTCGACGATGTCGGCGGTACCGGACTCCTCGGCGATGATCTGCTGGGTGCGAAGCGCGACGCGGACGGCCTCCTCGCCGGGCAGCGCGAGCGCCTCGTCGAAGCTGTTGGTGTGGAGACTCTGGGTGCCGCCCATCACGCTCGCGAGCGCCTGGATCGTCACGCGAACGACGTTGTTGAGCGGCTGCTGGGCGGTCAGCGACTGGCCGGCGGTCTGGGTGTGAAACTTCAATCGCTTCGATTCGGGGTTCTCGGCGTCGTACCACTCGTCCATCACGTGAGCGTAGATGCGCCGGGCGGCGCGGAACTTCGCGACCTCCTCGAAGAAGGAGTTGTGGCAGTTGAAGAAAAAGGACAGACGTGGGGCGAACTCGTCGACGTCGAGGCCTCGGTCCATGGCGTCTTCGACGTAGCCGAAGCCGTCGGCGAGCGTAAAGGCGAGTTCCTGGATTGCTGTCGATCCGGCTTCGCGGATGTGGTAGCCCGAGACGGAGATGGGGTGGAACTTCGGCGTCTCTTCGGCGCTGAACTCGACGACGTCGGTGACGAGCGAGAGCGAGGGTTCTGGTGGAATCACCCACTCCTTCTGCGCGATGAACTCCTTGAACATGTCGTTCTGGAGGGTGCCGCGGATCTCCTCGCGCGGAACGCCCTGCTGGTCGGCCAGCGCGACGTACATCGCGTAGATGACCGGCGCGGAGGGGTTGATGGTGAAGCTGGTCGAGATCTCTGAGAGGTCGATACCGTCGAAGAGGATCTCCATATCGCGCAGGGTGTCGACGGCGACGCCCTCTTTTCCGACTTCGCCCTCGCTCATCCGGTGATCCGAGTCGAGCCCCATCAGCGAGGGCATGTCGAACGCCGTCGAGAGGCCGGTCTGGCCCTGATCGATCAGGAAGTGAAAGCGCTCGTTCGTCTCTTCTGCGGTACCGAATCCGGCGAACTGACGCATCGTCCAGGTTCTGCCGCGGTACATCGTCGGGTACGGCCCGCGGGTGTAGGGTTGCTCGCCGGGGAAGCCGAGGTCACCGTCGTAGTCCAGGTCGCCGACGTCGTCGGGCGTGTAGAGTCGATCCACCTCGAGGTTCGAGACCGTCGCGAACCGATCCTGTCGCTCGCCGAACCGATCGAGCACGGGTTCGAGCGTCTCGGATTCCCACCGGGACTCCGAGTCGCGGATCGAAGCGAGTTCCTCGTCGTCGTACATGAGACGAGGTTACACAGGAATCGACATTAGCCTTCGGGAACGGTCCGAATATGCGGTAGATCTTCGCCGACGAGTCACGCCGGAACCGACGGGTAGAGAGGGTGTGTGACCTGTTCAGACGGCCGATGCTGCCAGCGGATCGTAACGATTATTACGCGGTGTAAAGGACGCTTTACTGTAAAGGAGACTTTCCACACATGCCAATACCCGAAACGCTGTCCGGCTATCCGCCGGAAACGTACAAGCGAGCATCGAACGCGAGTTACGCCGTGGGTATCGTCGGACTCGTCGCTGCGACGCTGTTCGGATACGAACTCGTCGGATTCGGCGTGTTCGTTCTGGGACTCGTCTTCGGAATGACGCTTCCCGCCTTGAGCGAACGGACCGTCCACGACGAGCGCGACGAAGAACACCTGGCCGAGACGGGTGGGATCGTCCTGTCGGTCTGGGGAATCGGTGGGCTCGTCGTCTTCGTCTCGATGGGCTTGCTCGAAGCTCTCGAGCAGTTCTCGCCCAGCAGCGAACTGAACGCCGCGTTCTACACCTGGAGTGCGTTCTGGGTGTTCTTCACGATCACACACGTCTTTACGCTCGTCCGCCGCCGGTACCGATGAAGAACGATCTCGCCGAACGTCGGGCCGACTCGGGCGAGAGTCAGGCCGACCTCGCGGCGGCCGTCGACGTCACCCGGCAGACGATCAACGCGATCGAGCGCGGCCGATACGATCCCTCGCTCGAACTCGCGTTCGCGCTCGCGGCCCACTACGACAGTTCGATCGAGGACATTTTCGACCCGGACATCGAGTGACCTCGCGCGAACCGACCTCAGTAGTGGCCCATCACGCCGAGTCGACGGGCCCGTCGTACACAGAGGTGAAACGTCAGGTAGCCGGCGCAGAGGTACAGCAACCCAGCCGCCGTGAGGATAGCCAGATCACCAGCCTGGAACTCCCAGAGTGCGACGTTCTCGGTCATCGACGCGTGTAACATCGCACTGCCCTGGCTCAGCGGAAGCAGCCCCATCAGCCGAGACGTCTCCGTCGCGGGTACTGCAATCAGGCCGATGAAACCGAACTGCATGATCTGCTGGACGTTCTCGATTCGTTTGTACAGCAGCGAGAGTCCGGCGAACAGAAAGCCGATGCCGAGCACCGACGCCACGGCGAGCACCGTGATCACGGTGATCGTGAGGACGTCGATCGAGAGCGCGCGATCGGTCGTCGCGAGCATCACCGAAAGGAGCACGAACGAGAGCCCGACGCTGAACGCCACGTTCCAGACGGACTTGACCGCCATGACCTGGCCGATCCCGTGAGGCGACATGAACAACTGTTCTAAGGTTCCCCACTGGGCTTCGCGCTGGATGTCCTGTGCCGTCGCGAAGAACGCGGCGAGGCTCGCTGTAAAGAGGAAGAATCCGACGACGATCCCGTCGAGCGAGCTCTCGATCGCGGGCCCGGCCGCGGCCTGCCCGCCGTAGAAGATCATCGCGAAGAAGACGTACATCGTCACGAGCAGCATGGAGGTGTTGATCCAGTAGCGTTTGAGCAGGATGAGTTGCTTTGCGAACACCGCTCGCGTGAGTCGTCGCGTCGCGATCAGTCGTCCCGTCTGCTCGCCGTCGGTCGCCTCCACGGTGGACGCAGGATACCCGTGTCCGCTTTTCGTCACCACCGATCCCCTCCGTTCGTCGCGCCGGTGTTCGAGTCCGTTTCACTCCCGTCCGTCTCGTCACGCTCGGGTTCGGCTCGTTCGTCGGTGATCTCGAGGAACACCTCCTCCAGGTCCGGTTCGAGCAGGTCGACCGACCGAAACGCGGCGCTCGAAGACTCGATCGTTCGCATCAGGTCGTGAAACTCCGGGCCGCGGACCGACGGGAGGTCGAACTGCGTTTGCCCGCCCTGTTCGACCCACTCGGTCGCCTCGAGGTCGGCTTCGAGCGCATCCTTCGTCTCCGCGGCGAGCGATCCGTCGAGTCGAATCCGGTAGGACTGGGTGCGAAACACCGACAGCAGTTCGTCGATCGAGTCGTCGGCGACGATCCGGCCCTCGTTCATGATCACCACGCGATCGCAGACGGCCTCGATGACGTCCATGTCGTGACTCGAGAGGACGACGGTTCGATCCTCGCGCTCGACCAGCCGGCGCAGTTCCCGGCGCAGGTCGAGCGAACTCTCGACGTCTAAGCCGAGCGTCGGTTCGTCTAAGAAGACGACGGGCGTCTCTCGGACGAGCGTACAGGCGAGCGACGTCTTCTGTTTCATCCCCCGGGAGAGTTCGTTGACGGTCGCGTCCGCCTTCTCGGTCAGGCCGACCTGCTCGATGAGCGCCTCGATCCGGTCTTCGTCGACCGGTCTGTTCGCGAGTCTGGCGAAGAATCTAATATTTTCTCTGACCGTCAACCGCCAGTAGACGTTTCGGGCTCCTTCGAGCATCGCGCTGACCCGCCCGTACCCCGCCCGCGGCGAGTCGACGACGTCGACCTCGCCGATCCGCGCCGACCCGTCGTCGGGAAGGATCAACCCGAGCAGGAGCTTGATCGTCGTGGTCTTGCCGGCCCCGTTCGGCCCAAGTACGCCGACGGCCGTCCCCCGTTCGATATCGAGGTCGAGTCCGTCGACGGCCGTCACGCGGTCGTCACCCGATCCGTACGTTTTGGTGAGGTTCGTCGCTTCGACCACGGCGTCGTCCGTCTGCCACGTTTGCTCGCTCGCTGCCCGTGGGGTCCCGTCGATCGCTGACCCCACGGCCACGCTGTTACGGGGAGGGTTGGACTGATCTGGCTCTACGGTTTCGCTCATTCACTCGTGGACACGAGTAGTTGGCCTATAATCATTTGCCGAAGGCCGCTTCTGTTTGGTGTATTACATGCTGGCCGCCGACGGCAGGCGACGTCTCATTCACCTTCGGCCTGCAATCGCTTCGTCGTCTCGACGAGCGGGTGTCTCGCGTAGTCGACGACCTCGATATCGTCCAGCGAGTCGAGATCCTCTTTCCTCGCCGTTCGGGCCATCCCGAGATCGATGGCCTGGTGCGTTTCGATGACGTAGGCGTCCATCTCGTCGATCTCGAGGCGGTCGGCGGCGAGCGTCCGATGGTGACCGTCGGCGAGCAAGAGCGTGCCGGCGTTGTCGATCACGACGAGCGGTTCGGCCAGCCCGTGTTCGAGTTCGTAGCGCCGTCCCTCTAATTCGTCGGCGTAGACGCGTCCCTGCGTCGGGATCAGTTCCGAGAGCGGAACGGTCCGTCGCGTCTCGTCGAATTCGACGCCGTGGATGTTCTCTAGCGTGCGGATGAGCTTTCCCACCTTTTCGGGCGTCGCGCGCTCGATCTGACTGCGGATGACGTCGGCGTTCGAGATGATGCCGACGAGGTTTCCCGCGTCGTCGACGACCGGTAGCTTCTGGATGCCAGACCGGAGGATGACGCGGGCGGCGTCGGTCACCTTCATCTCCGGGTGGGCGACGATCAGGTCCGTCGTCATCACTTTCCAGATGGGTTCGTCGTCGTCGGCGAGGAGGAGGTCGCGGGCGCTGACGAATCCCTCGACTCGTCTGCGCTCACAGACCGGGTAGCCGCTGTGGTTTTCGCTCTCGGCGATGCGGACCGAGACCGCCTTGACGGTCTCGTCGGGCGAAACTGTCGCGACGTCGGGGGTCATGTACTCGCCGACCTGGGGCTTGCTTCCACGCCACGCCTCGTCCATACCGGGTGGTCGTGCTCACGGGCAAAAAACGTGCGCGTTACGCGACCGTCGTCTGACCCCGATTAGACGCCGTCGGCCTCGAACAGGACCTCGCTCTCGCGGGTGTACGAGCCCACGGGCGTACCCGGCTGACTCTCGACCGCCTCGATGAACCGCTTCTCGACGACCTCCTCGACGGCCTCGACGATCGCGTCGGCGTGGACGTCGCCGTCATCGACCCGTCCCAGCACGCCGATCTCCAGTTGCGCGCCGGCCATATCGCTGTGTCCGCCCGCGCTGCCGATCGGTTCGAACGCGTCTCGGATCACCTCGCCGAGATCGAGTTCTCGATCGCGTGAGCGCGCCGAGAGGTAGACCATCTCCGCCATAAACCCGTAGACGAGCGTCGTCCGAATTCCGTCCATCGAGAGCAACCGATCGGCCGCCTGCGGGAGCGCGTCTCGGCTAGCGATCCGCCCGGCACTCGCGACGACGACGTCGTCGTACGTCGACCGCCCTTTGATCGCCCTGGCGATCGTCTCGAAGGTCTCTGCGTCGATCGTCGGCTGCTCGATGCGTTCGAGCATCGCCCGATCGACGTAGGGTCTGAGCGTCGCCGCGGCTCTGAAATCGAGTGCCGTCGTCTCGCGGGTGAAGTCGTTCGTGTCGATCCGGATGCCGTACAGGAGTGCGGTGGCCGTCTTCCGGTCGAATCCGGTCTGAAACCGCTCTACGTACTCGGTCAACACGGTGCTGGTCGCGCCGGCGATCGTTCGGATGTCGACGAACCGGCCGGCGACCGGTCCACGCGGCGGGTGGTGATCGATAACGATGTCGACATCCGCGTCCGCCGGGAGTCCGTCGTTGATCCCGGGTCGCGAGTGGTCGACGAGTGCGATCGCCTCGTAGGCGTCGATATCGGACGACGCCTCTAGGGTTACGAGATCGAGATCTAGTAAGTTGACCATCGCCCGGTTCTCCTGGTGTGAGATCTCTCCGTAGTAACAGGCGTCGGCTTCGAGCCCGACCGACTCGGCGAGGCCGACGAGGGCGACTGCGCTCGCGATCGCGTCGGGATCCGGATTGTCGTGGGTGACGACCGCGAGCGGCCCGTCGATCGACGTCAGGACGTTCCGCAATCGACGAGCGGTCTCGGCTTCGGGGCTAGCCGCCCGATCGAGCACCCAGTTCGCGATCGCCCGCGTCGGCTCGACGACGTCGTTTGCGACCGCGTCGAGTCGTCGTCGCGCGTCAGCGGTTGGATTGCCCCCGATGTAGACGGTCAGTCGTGCTGCCGGGAACGCCTCTCGTGCGGCTTCAGCCGACTGCACGTTCCGATCGGTTCGATCCCCGGCGACGAGGACCGACCGCGGCGGGTCGAACGAGGCGATCGTCGATTGATCCGTCGGATCGCCGCGCTGGGCGGCGATTCCGCCCGCTCTGAGACGCTCGACCGTCTCCGGATCGTCGACGAGACAGGTTGTAGACTCGACGGCCTCGACGAGACGCGCGCCGACGTCGCCACAGCCGAGAACGAGCCGAGGTACCATCGTCGCCGGATTGGGTCCTGGCCCGTAAAAGCTATCCGGCTTTCCGGGCTCGAAAACTGGATCGGTCGATCAGGACAAGATCGCGCCGGCCGCGTCTATCGCCGCCTCGGCGACGGGTCCGAAGCCGGGCAGGATGGCGACCGTCATGACCGCCGCCGCGAGCACCGCCGCGTAGAGGCCGATCGGTCTGGCGAGTGGTTCGCGTTCTGTGAGCGGCTCTTCGATCCAGACGGCCTTTACGAGTCGCGAGTAGTAGTACAGCGAGAGCGCGCTGTTAACGACGAGAGCGGCCGCGACGATCAGCATCGCCGTACTGCCGACGCTGATCGCCCCCGTAAAGAGGACGTACTTGCTCCAGAACCCGCTGAGCGGCGGAACGCCCGCCAGGCTGAACATGAAGATCGTCAGCGCCAGACAGGCCATCGGGGCGCGTCGACCGAGACCGTTGTAATCTGCGAACGTCCGGCCGACGCCCCAGTACTCGGCCAGGCCGACGAAGAGGAACGCGCCGGTGTTCATGAAGGCGTAGACGAACAGGTGCATCAGCGCGGCACCGAGCACGAGGTCGCCCGCGCCGGCACCGGCCCCGGCCAGGCCGATAAGCGCGTAGCCGGCGTGACCGATCGACGAGTACGCGAGCATGCGCTTTACGTTGTTCTGGACGGCCGCGGCGAAGTTTCCGACCGTCATCGTGACGACGGCGAGCACCGCGAAGACGAGCGTCCAGTCGAAGCCGATCACGGCCGCCGTCGCCTCTAACGGGAACGCCTCGGCGAAGACGCGGATCGTGATGACGAATCCGGCCGCCTTCGACGCCGACGAGAGGAAGGCGGCGATCGGTGCCGGCGCCCCTTCGTAGGCCTCCGGCGCCCAGAAGTGGAAGGGAACGCTCGCCATCTTGAACGCGAACCCGCCCAGAATCATCAGGAGGCCGACGCCGAGAATGCCGGTGTAATTCGCCACGTCGTAGGCCTCGCCGGTGACCGGGTGCTGGCCGGTCTCGCCGGAGATGGCGTCGGCGATTATCTCGAGGTGGAGGCCGCCGGTCGCCCCGTACACCAGGCTGATCCCGTAAATGAGGATCGCCGACGAGAGCGCACCCAGCAGGAAGTACTTCATTCCCGCCTCGACGCTCCCGCGGTTGTCCTTCAAGATGGCTACCAGGGCGTACGACGGCAGGCTCGCGAGCTCGAGCGCGATGAAGACCGTCACGAGGCTGTTCGCGGCCGCCATCGTCGCCATGCCGGTCGCCGCCAACAGGACGAGCGAGTAGTACTCGGCCTGGTAGGCGTGGCCGTCCATGTAGTCGTAACTCGCGATCGCGACGAGCGCCGTGACGATCGCGGTGACGATCATGAAGAACAGCGCCAGCTGGTCGACGACGAGCTGGTCTGCGAAGACGCCAACTTCGCCGAATCCGTCCGGCTCGGGCGTGCCGACGCCGGCGAGCAGGAACCAGACACCGACGACGAGCGAGCCGATCGCACCGACGACGGTCGTCCCCGCGAGCAGCGAGCGGTCGGTCGATCCGGGGTTGATACTATCGAGCGTGAAGACGACCAGCGCGGCCAGCGCAAGGATGAGCGCCGGTGCGAGCGCGGTGATGTCGGGTAGCTGAATCGGTTCTATCATTAGACGTCACCTCCGTGTAGTTCGACGATCGGGTCGGCGGCGTCGGTGATCATCTCGAAGATCACGTCGGGGGCGACGCCGAGCAGGACGATCAACCCCAGCAGGACGATCATGGGCGCGATGTCGTGAATCGGTGCGCGTCCGATCTCGTAATCGGTCTCGAGTCGGAACGGCCCGAAGAGACTCCGTTGCATCGCAAAGAGCAGATAGCCCGCGACGATCACGATGCCGAACATCGCGAGCGCGGTGAACACGGGCGCGTAGGATAGAAGCTCGGAACCGAACGCGCCGTAGAAGATGGCGAACTCGGCGTAGAACCCGCTCATCAGCGGCAGGCCCATGTAGCCGAACGCGCCGGCGATCAGGATCCAGACGGCGATCGGCATCTTCGAAGCGAGCCCGGACATGTCGGTGACCATCCGGGTGTGGGTCGCGTTGTAGATGACGCCGACGGCCATGAACATCAGCCCGGAGATCAGGCCGTGGCTCACCATCTGGAAGGTGGCGCCGCCGATACCGAACTGGGTGAACGCGACCAGCCCGAGGATGACGTAGCCCATCGAGGAGACCGACGAGTAGGCGACGATGCGTTTCAAGTCGGTCTGGGCGAGCGCGAGCATCGCCCCGTAGATGACGCTGATCACCGCGACTGCGGCGATCGCCAGGGCGAACGTCTCGACCTGATCGGGGAACATGGTGAAGTTGAATCGCAACAGCGCGTACGTCCCCATCTTCAACAGGACACCGGCCAGCAGTACCGACGCGGGCGTCGGGGCCTCCACGTGGGCGTCCGGAAGCCAGGTGTGGAAGGGGACGACGGGAACCTTCACGGCGAAGCCAACGAAGAGCGCGACGAAGATGAGCGACGCCAGCGTCGACGTGCCGAGACCGAACATGGTGTGCTGGAGTCCCTCGGCGTGGAACGCCTGCGTGAGTTCGGGCAGGGCGAAGCTGGTGACGGCGTCACCCATGGCGAAGACGAACGCCATGAACGCACCGAAGAGCACCAGCGAGGCGACGTTGGTGTAGACGAAGAACTTGATCGCGGCGTACTTTCGACGCGGACCGCCCCAGATGCCGATGAGGAAGTACATCGGGATGAGGACGGCCTCCCAGAAGATGAACCAGACGAAGAAGTCCAGCGCGACGAAGACGCCGAGCAGGTTGGCCTCGATAAAGAGCACGAGGCCGTAGAACTGCGACTGGCGCTCGTCGATCGGCGTCCACGAGCTGACGATCGCCAGCGTCGTGAGCACGGTCGTCAGTACCACGAGCGGCAGGCTGATACCGTCGAGGCCGACGAACCACGAGATTTCGTAGTCGGCGAGTGAGAACCAGCTCGCCTGCGATTCGAACGCGAGGTCGCCGCCGAGCAGCGCGTTACCGCTTCCGTCGAAGGCGGCGAACAGCCACAGCGAGATGGCCGCGGGAACGAGACTGACGACGAACGCCAGTTTGCCGGCGACGCGATTCGGTGCGAGGAACGTTACGGCTGCGCCGACGAATGTGACCGCGAGTAACAGCTCTATCATCATACGAACCAGCCTCCGTAGACGCCGAGGGCGACGAGTAACGCGAGGAATCCGAGCACCAGCAAGGCGGCGTAGTTGGTCACCAGTCCGGTCTGAAGGCGCGAGACGCGACCGCCGCCGAAGAGACTCACGCTACTGACGCCGTTTACGAGCCCGTCGATGACGGTCTGGTCGAATCGGTCGGTAAAGCGCGCCGTCGGCAGCGTCACGTCGCGGGCGAGCCAGACCTGGTACTCGTCCTGGTAGTAGTTCGCTACAGCGATCTCACGTGCCCGACCCAGCCGCTCGGTGTGTCGAACCGGCTCGGGGACGTTGTACAGCTTCCAGGCGAGACCGGCACCGCCGAACGCGAGCGCGAGCGAGAGTCCCGCCGCGACGATGACGTCGAACGGCTCCCAGCCGGCGAGTTCGGTCGCGTAGACGTCGCCGATGAGGTCGCTGTAGGCGAGGTAGGTCGCGCCCTCGACGCCGCCTTCGAGCCACTGGTGGAGGAACTCGATGTCGAGGTTCGCGAGTTTCGCCACGGGGGCGAGGTTCAAGACGCCGGCGACCACGGCGAGAACGCCGAGGACGACCAGCGGCACCTTTGCCGGGATGCCGATCCCGTGGGGCTTTTCCGCGGCGTCAGTTCGGGGCTCGCCGTGGAAGGTCAGCAAGATCATCCGGAAGGTGTAGAAGCCGGTGAAGAAGACGGCGACGAGCGCCATCAGGTAGGCGAGGAGGATGAGCGGCTCGTTCGCCCCGACGATCATCGCGTCGTAGAGGATCTCGTCTTTCGACCAGAAGCCGGAAAACGGGATGATGCCGGCGAGCGCGAGTGCGCCCGCGACGAACGTCCAGTAGGTGACGGGCATCTTCTCCTTGAGCCCGCCCATCTTCCACATGTCCTGTTCGTGGTGCATGGCGATGATGACCGCGCCGGCCCCGAGGAACAGTAGCGCCTTGAAGAAGGCGTGGTTGATCAGGTGGAAGACGCCGGCGACGTAGCCACCGACGCCCAGCGCGAGCATCATGTAGCCGTACTGGCTAATGGTCGAGTACGCCAGCACCTGTTTGATGTCGTCTTTGACGCAGCCCATCGTGGCCGCGAAGAGCGCCGTAAAGCCGCCGACGAAGGCGATTATCGCGAGCGCCGTCGGTGACAGGGCGTAGTAGCCGAACATCCGTGCGACGAGGTAAACCCCGGCGGCGACCATCGTCGCCGCGTGAATCAGCGCCGAGACGGGCGTCGGACCTTCCATCGCGTCGGGCAACCAGGTGTGAAGCGGGAACTGGGCGGATTTACCCAGCACGCCGCCGAGCACCAGCAGTCCGGTGATCGTTATCCACTGCTCGGCGGAGAGATCGCCCGGAATCCAGGCGTCGCCCTCGCCGGCCAGTGCGTCCTGGGCCGCGTTGACGAACGACGCGTCACCTGCGAAGTTGAGCGTGCCGAAGGACGCCGCGATCGCCACGACGCCGATCAGGAAGAAGTAGTCCCCGAATCGCGTGACGAGGAACGCCTTCTTTGCGGCCGACGGCGCAGAGCGCGTCTCGTACCAGAAGCCGATCAGGATGAACGAGCACAGCCCCACCAGCTCGAAGAAGATAAAGGCCATCAGCAGGTTGTCCGCGATGACGAACGCGAGCATGCTGAACGTAAAGAGCCCGAGGCCGGCGTAGTACCGCGGCAGGCCGGTCTCGCCCTCGGCGTTCATGTAGCTCAGGCTGAACACGTGAACCAGGAATGCGATCAGCGAGACAACGACCAGCATCAGCGCCGAGAGCTGATCGACCAACGCGCCGAAGTGAAAGGTGATGTCGTCGGTCGCCACCCACGTGTAAAGCGATTCGTTGTACGGTTCGTCCGCGCTGTAGACGGCACCAACCATCCCCAGCGAGAGGACGAGCGATCCACCGGTCGCCACGATACCCGGAATCGCCCCCTTCATCGGCAGGTAGCGGCCGAAGAGTACCGTGATCGCGAACGCTACCAGCGGGAAGAGGACGATCGCGGGTGCGTAACTGAACAGTCCTTCCATCTTACCACCTCATCGTCGTCGGTGCCGTCACGTCGATCGTGCCGTAGTTTCGGTGCAGTACCAGGATGATGCCCAGGCCGACGGCGACCTCCGCCGCCGCCAGCCCGAGAACGAACAGCGTGAACACCTGTCCGGTGAGCGTCCCGTAGTAGAGTGCGAATGCGACCAGGTTGATCGCCGCTGCATTAACCATCAACTCGACGGACATCAAGAACATCAGGGCGTTGCGACGGGTCAGGATGCCGAACAACCCGATGCAAAACAGCGCGGCGGACAGGCCGAGGTAGTGCTCGATGCCGATCATCGGTCCTCACCTCCCTCGTCCGCAGGTGTCTCTGCGCTGTCTTCGGCCGGATCGATGTCGCGACCGCCGTCGGTTCCCGTAGCGGCGTCACCGGCTGAACCGGCGGACGCGTCGAGCGTCGAACTACCACTCGATCCGACGTCGCCGAACGCGGCGGGCCGGGCCGACTCGCCCTCGTCTTCGCGCTTTGCGAGGACGAGCGAGGCGTCGAGCGCGGCGTCTAACACGATCGCGATCAGCAAGAACGCGAGCAAGAACGGCTCGGTCCCTGGAACGCCCTGTTCGGCCTGGAGCGTCTCGAAGTCGAACATGGCGTATCCGATGGCAGAGACGACCGAGACGTCTCCGAACTCGCCGAACTCGCCGAAATTGGCTCCGGCGATCGTGGCGACGAAGACGGCGAGCAGCCCGAGCGCGAGTACGCCCGGAAGGAGCCGGCGGCCGAGCGGGACGAATCTCGGTCGATTCGTACTCATGGCTCACCACCCGTCGATTCACCGACGGCGGAGTCGACCGGCTCGTCGGCCTGGGTCAACATTACGGCGAACGTGATCAGGATGAGCACCCCGCCGACGTAGACGAGGACCTGGATCACCGCGATAAACTCCGCCGCGAGCATCACGTAGTAGACTGCGACCGAAAGCAACGAGACGCCGAGCATGAGCGACGCGTGCCACGGATCTCTGAGCAGCACGACGCCGAGGGCGCTCCCGAGGGTGACGGCGGCGAACAGGTAGAACGTAACGGCTTCCATCATTGGTAGTCCACCTCGCCGTCACCTTCGCCGATCCAGCCGCCGCGGTCGGGCTCTCTGGCCTCCAGCGGATCGATGTCTTTGTACCACGGAACGGCCTTCAACTGCTCTTTGTTGTAGACCAGGTCCGACTTCGTGTCGCCGGTGAACTCGAAGTTCTGTGTGAGCAAAATGGCGTCGGTCGGACAGACTTCCTCACAGAGGCGACAGTAGATGCACTGGCCGATGTGAAGGTTGTACTGTTCGCCGTTTCGCTGGTCGTCCATCACGATCTGGATGGTGTCGTTCGGACAGACCTTCTCACACTGGCGACACCAGATACACCGTTCCTGGCTGAACTTGTGGACGCCCCGGAACCGCGGGGAGACGTCCGGACTCTCTTCTGGATACTCGACGGTGAACGTCGAGCCGTCCAGTGCGTGTCGCATCGTCGTGGCCATCGATTTCAGTAATCCGATCATGCAATCACCCCGGCGTCAACGAGGACGGCGACGATGATCGCCGTCAACAGCAGGTTCGCAAACGAAAGGACCAACAGTCCCTTCCAGCCGATTTCGATCAACTGGTCGATTCTCACCCGCGGCATCGCAGAGCGCAGCCACTGGGTGAGGAAGAACACGCCCCAGATCTTCACGAGGAACCAGAACAATCCAAGCCATTCGGGGCCTGGACCGGCCGGTCCGCCGAGGAAGATGGTCGCGATGATCGCCCCGCCGAGGAAGATGTGGATGAACTCGCCGAGGTAGATCAACACGAAGTTGACCGAGGAGTACTCGGTCTGGTAGCCGGCGACGATCTCGGTCGGCGCCTCGGGCGTGTCGAACGGGTTGCGCCCGACTTCGGCGAAGTTCGCGATCAGAAACAGCACGAACGCGAACGGATTGACGAGGGCGTACCAGGCCGGAATATCGAGGCCGATACCGGGTATCGTCGCGAGCGTGTTCTCCGTCTGTACGGCGACGATCTCCCCCATCTGGAGCGTTCCGGCGAAGATGACCACCGACATCCCGGTGACGATCAGCGGAATCTCGTAGGCGATGTTCTGGGCGACCGCGCGCAGTCCCCCGAGCATCGAGTACTTGTTCGCCGAGGCGTAGCCGGCCATCACGAGCCCGAGACTGGTGATGCTCGCGACGGCGAAGACGAACACGAGCCCGACTTCGGGGTCGGCCAGGTGGATGCCGCTTCCCATCGGGATGACGGCGAAGCCCAGCAGCGCCGTACTTGCGATGATGATCGGCGCGATGTCGTAGGCCGGTCGATCGACGTTCTCGGGGACGATGTTCTCCTTCGAGAGCAGTCTGACCGCGTCGGGGATGATGATCCCGACTCCGCCCGGGCCGATCTGGTTGACCGCGATCCGGTCGGTGAACGCGGCGGTGATCTTGCGCTTGGCCCACGGACCGGCGAGTGCGGTCATCGCCAGCATCAGATTCCCGATCAGAAACGCGGCCAGAAACGCGGCGAACAACTCGCCGGCGAGGCCGAACTCGCCGAGACCCGTGAGGTCGGCGACCCGCTCGGGTAACAAGATCGTCCCGTCGTCCGCTTGCATCGGCGTGAGCGTCGCCCCTGTCTCTCCGGACGCCATCTATCGGTCCACCTCCCCGAGGACGATGTCGAGGCTGCCGAGCGAGGCGATCAGGTCCGGGATGAACTCGCCCTGGACCATCACCTCTAACGCCGAGAGGTTGTGGAAACACGGACTCCGGATCTTAAAGCGTGCGGGTTTCTGCGAGCCGTCCGAGCGGATGTAGATGCCGAGTTCGCCCTTGGCTCCCTCGACGGCACGGTAGGTTTCGGTGTCGGCGTCCGGCTTGAGCGTTCGCGGCACGTTCGACTGTATCTCGCGGTCGTCTTCCGGCCACTCTTCTAAGAGATCGACACACTGTTCGATGATCTTCGCCGACTCCTCGACCTCTTGCATCCGACAGAGGACGCGGCTGTAGTTGTCACAGCCGTCCATCGTCACGACGTCCCAGTCGAGTTCCGGGTAATAGCCGTAGGGGTCGTCACGCCTGAGGTCGTAATCGATCCCCGATCCGCGCGCGACGGGCCCGGTACAGCCGTACTGTTTGGCGTCCTCGGGTGTGAGGATGCCCGTATCGACGCAGCGAATCTGGAAAATTTCGTTCGTGACGAGCAAATCCTCGTACTCGTCGAGTTTTGCCGGCAGTTCGTCCAGGAAGTCACGGGTCTTCGTGAAGAACTCTTCGCGGGGTTCCGGGAGGTCCCAGGCGACGCCGCCGAGTCGGAAGTAGTTGAACATCAATCGCTGACCCGTGAGGTCCTCCAGAATGTCCTGGACGACTTCGCGGTCGCGAAAGGCGTACTGGAAGACCGCGGTGAAGTCACCGAAGACGTCCAGCGCGAACGTTCCGAGCGCGAGCATGTGACTCGCGATCCGACAGAGTTCGGCCCCCATCGTCCGCAGCACCTGCGCGTACTCGGGGACCTCGAGATCCGCGAGGTCCTCTGCCGCGCGCGCGTACGCCCACTCGTTCAGCAGACCGGCCGAGACGTAGTCCCAGCGGTCCGGGTAGGGCATGATCTGGTGGCGGTAATTGCCCTGTTGGCACATCTGCTCTTCACAGCGGTGGAGATAGCCGATGTCCGGGTCGACGTCGATGACTTGCTCGCCGTCGAGCACCGCCTTGACGTGGAGCACGCCGTGAGTCGCCGGGTGGTGTGGACCGACGTTCAAGAACATCGTGTCGCTTTCGGCGTCGCGTTCGTCGGCCTGGATCGGGTTCTCGTGTTCGGCGAAGCGGACGATCTGTGGCTTGTCCTGATCGTAATCGAGCGAGAGCGGGTGGCCCTGCCAGGTTTCTGGGAGCAGGATCCGCCGCGGATCGGGGTGGCCCTCGTAGTCGATGCCGACGAGGTCGAACGCCTCGCGCTCGTGCCAGTCGGCCGTCCGGAAGACCGGTTCGGCCGACTGACTGACCGGCTCGTCGACCGACGTCGGAACGACGATCGAGACCTCCTGGGTCGGGTCGGCGTAGGATTTCAGGTGGTAAATCGACTCGTACCGATCGGCGTACTGCTGGGCGGTCAGACACGAGCAGTGATCGAAGTCGAGTTCGTCGCGCAGATCCGAGAGGACGCGCTGGACGTCGTCCGGTCGGACGACGAACCCGGGCGCGTTCAGGTGGTCGTCGCGACCGATCGCCCGCTCGCCGAGGACCGATTCGATGTCGGCTTCGGTCACGTCGTTGCCGACGGTCGAGACGTCGACCGAGGGGACTTCTTCGCCCGTGCTCATGGTGAATCAGCCCAGTTGTAGCGCATGACGAGGTCGTCCTCGTCGATCTGGTCTGCGAGTTTCTGTACGAGTTCGTCCTGTGGCAGGTCGCCGAACTCCTCGAGTTCGTACGGTTTGACCGTCACCGGCGAGGATTCGCCGTGTTTGATCCGCTCTTGCAGCTTGAGGATGCCGTAGATCAGCGCCTCGGGTCGTGGCGGACAGCCCGGGACGTGGATGTCGACGGGGATGATCTCCTCTGCACCCTTGACGACGTTGTAGCCTTCCTGGAACGGGCCGCCGGAGATCGTACACGAGCCCATGCCGACGACGAACTTGGGTTCGGGCATCTGATCGTAGACGCGCTTCATGCGCGGGCCGAACTTCGAGACGATCGTTCCGGGGACGATGATGACGTCCGCCTGTCGGGGCGACGCTCGGGGAACGCCGGCGCCGAAGCGATCCAGGTCGTGCTTGATCGCGTACGTGTGGATCATCTCGATGCTACAGCAGGCGATGCCGAACTGCAGCATGAACATCGAGTTGCCGCGGACCCAGTTCATGAACTGGTCGAACTTCGTGAGGATGAACGGCGTCGAGCCGAAGGCCTCGCGGAGTTTCGAGTTCATCCGGTCGTCCGGACCGGGGCCCATTCTGGCCTCCTGGGTGGTTCTCGTGGGGGCCGTGCTGTCGTAGATCTCCTGTCGGGGTTCACCCGACGTCGGTTGTGGTTCGTTGCTCATTTACGATCGACCTCGGACGTGACGCGGCTCGTTCGTGTCCACTGGACGGCTCCGTTGCGCCAGGCCCACGCGAGTCCGACCAGGAGGATCGCGACGAAGGCGAGCATCGGGGCCAGTGCCTCGATGGCGCCGTATTCGTCGAGTGCATCCGTGTAGACGACTGCCCATGGGAACAGCAGCGCCGTTTCGATGTCGAAGACGAGAAAGAGAAGCGCGACCATGTAGTACTGGATGTTAAAGCGGATGCGTGTCCCTCCTGTCGGGATCTCGCCACTCTCGTAGGTGGCGCGTTTGCTCGTTTCGGGAACGCTCGGCCGTAGCAGGTACGAGAGGGCCATCATCCCGATGGGGATGGCCACCGCCACGAACGCGAGTGCCCCGATCGCTATCCAATCGTTCATCTCGGTAACGTGCGGGGGTTCGAAACGCACCCATATAAGGGTTGATTCTTCGAATTTCGGGTACGCAGGCCCCAGGGAGGCTGGTTCGTTGAAGATGCATGTGGTCGCTGGGTATGGACGTGAATATTGGGGCGGAAATTCAGAGGTAAGAGACCGTTTGCGTATCCGGCTGATTGCATCGAAGTACGAGGATGACGAATTCGTCAAAAAACCACGGCAATCACCGCTGAAATGGTTGATATCGAATCCATTGATTGTCCACATATCGTTGCGACGCGTGTTCAGACGATCGACTGCACGATCTACGACGGTTTGAGTTACTTGACGAGCGTCGCGCGTTTTGGTCTGCGATAAACCCGTCGCTGTTGGCTCGGCTGTCACCGGCGGTTGCCGCTCAAATGTACCCGAAATCTGCGGTGCCGGTGTCCCTCAGATGGACTTTCACGAGGCGACGGATTCGCAAATGATCTCGCCTGAGAATTCTGTCTCGAATTGCTGGCGGGCTGCAATCAAGAATTGCAGCTCTGTTCGGACAACGAGCTTAGCGTCGTCTTGGCGACCGATCTGCTGGCGATCCAGCTTGGTAACTGTTTTCGAACAGCAATTGAAACAGAATTCTGTCCTTTACATAGCTGAATGAACTTCTCTGGGAGGAAGTTACCTCTCTTCCTCGCGCGTTGAACGTCTTTTCACTAACAAATAGTACTCTTTGACAACTGCGTACACCGTTACTAGTAACCCTAGCCATAATACGAAAAACCAGGTTCCTTCGGCGTACGGAGCGATCTCGTTTAGTATGAGGTTGATCCCTGCGAATAGTGTTATCTGTATACCTAGTATACTGAGTAAGACTCTTTCCATGATTGGTATACGGATATTATACTAAAATACGTTACGAGAAAAATGTACTGTGTCTATTTTTTTGATGTTTCATGACCGCTCCCGAACCAGCGACGAATAACTGCTCGGATTATACAGAATCAAACCTATTATAATAATACCATTATAAACTAGTCAGTGGGTATGACCTCCGAACAGAGCCATTTTCCGTGGTTACGTTCCTATTACCACGGAGACGTTCCACAGTCTAGGTCATAGGCAAACCATTTGTTGTCTCGGTGGCTATTAACTCAACGCCCGCCCAATCGAAGTCCCCATCGAAGATCAGCATCAACTTCTAGTATTCTCGTTGAACCCCCACAGTTATCGTTGTATTTTGCCACGGATCCTATTTCGAATTCAGAACTATACTTTGCGGAAGGACCACTTGAAGACATTACTTCCCATTCATGATGCGTTTTCGCGTCCAACGATGTAGTTCGATCCGTTATTCCCGATTTATCCATCTCTATGCCGGTGGAATATCCGAGCGAAAGATTTGGATTCTGATCCAAGTCTAAGCCGATCGACGCACTGCGGGATTTCGTCACGTCTTCTATCGTTTGTACCGGATCGAGGCCGACCAGCATGGTTGGGCCACTGAATCCATTCCCTGGCTGGTCCCAGTCGTGATGGATGTCGGCTTCACGGTTGCGCCATCCGGTATGGACGGTATTGCTGGCACAGTAATCATCGTGTCCATCGAGACAGTGCTCTCTGCCTGATTCCAATCGTACCTTCGTCCGGGCAGCAATTCGTTCGTCATCCCACGATCTTCTGATTCTGTTGTGAAATATGACCGCACCTGGTCTGATGTCTCCCCCGAATCCCGTACTTGCTTCTTTTGGCGCCTCCCAGTGGACGTAGTCATTCGCGGTACTGTCCCAATCGCCCCAATCAATATCCCAATCTTGCGGTGTGGGTTCATCCGAACTCTGTATTGAATTCGAGATGGACTTCGCATCATCTAAGTATTGATCAGCTTTGGCACGGAGTCTATCCGTTGTCTCGGTCGATTCATCACTCGTCACTTCCGAACCGCCTGTGTGACCACCGGATACGATGTATTGTTCTTGGATCGTGCTGTTGTCACCGCTCTCACTCATCAAAATATTGTACCCGAGTATTCGATCGTTCTCGAACGTCGTTAAATCTAGGTACACTTTCGTTTCGCTATTTGAACGGGTAGCGGATTGTTTCGCAAAGTCCTCACGTAGCTCTCCGATGGCATCTTCATCAATCGGTTTTTCAATCGATCCTCGCAGCAAATCGTACTTATCGGATCTAGTCTCACCATTTCGTATTGCACTCGTCGTTGGAAGTACCGAGAAGGCTCCGATCGCTCCAGCAGCTTGTAACACTGCTCTTCGACCGTTGCCTCTCCATTTTCCTTCTTCCATGCCCATATATTATAGCGATAGAATATAAGCCCATTTGAGAGAATTTAGTAGTAACACTAATATTAAATATTTATCATATTAGATGGTGCGGGGGTGATATCTGGCATATTCAACCAAAATCCAAATATAATCATTGAGTCTATCCTGAATTATCCTTCTTCCCTAATTTTCAAAATTTTGCCTCGACTGAATAGTGCGAGCGAAATAATGCCGGGTCGGTAGGCTGATGCCTAACCGAAGTTTGGTGGTCGACCAGAGATACCATCTCGATATAATGAAGGGATGGTTCCGGAAATCGCCTCATATCGTGGGTATGCGCTCACCAGCTACGACGTGAGTGTCAGATCGTCGTCGTCGATCGAACGAGTGGTCGGGCGCCATCGCCAGCACAGAAACTACCTGCCACTCATCGATCAGATATCCCGACGCGTAAACGCCACGACGGCGATCGCCACGAGCACGGCGAAGACGATCAGCAACACTGCCGCGTCACCGTAGGCGTACTCCTCGTGGACGAGGATCTCCGTCTCCTCGTAGTATCGACTCGGTGTGAGCGCACCGACCCACTCCAGATCTTCGTTGATCCGCGAGAAGGCGTCGATCAACCAGAGAACGAACACGACCGTGATCGCCGCCGCCCGAGCGCTTCTCACGTGGCCGGCGACCGCCGAGATGGCGAGTCCGATCGTCCCGCAGACGAGCAGGTACGGGATCGAGAGGAGGTGGACCATCGCGAGCGCGACCGGGTCGATCGACTCGCCGATCACCAGCGCGCCGACGTAGACGACGACCGGAACGGCGACGTTCAGGACGACGATCGGCACCCACAGCGACGCCACCTTCTGGAGGACGACCGACTCCCGCGAGACCGGGTTCGAGAGCGTGAGGTCCATCCGCCGGGACCGCACGTCGGCCGCGATCAACCCTGCCCCGACGTACGCGAAGTAGATCGCGAGCAGGACGACCCAGAAGAACGAGTAGACCTCCGCGGCGATGAAGCCCTCGATGGTGTCGAGGGCGTCGATCCCGAACATCTCGAAGAAGAAGTCCGGAAAGCCTTCCATGAGCTCGTCGATCTCCTCCTCGATGCCGGGAAACATCGAGAAGTACATCGCGGACAGCAGGGCGAAGACGACGACGAGCGCCACCGAGCCGCGGACGCGCTTTCGCGATTCGAGGCGGAGGATGGCCGTCATCGAGACCCCTCCGCGTTCCCCGGTCGGTCGGCGACGGTTCGTCTCCGGGCGCGGTCGCATCGCGGAACGTACGGGTCGTCCATCTCAGAGATCCCTCCGGACGAAGATTGCGGTTGCGACGGCCACGAGCGCGAGAAACGCCGCGAGGAGGATTCCCGCGTCGCCGTAGGCATACTCGTCGTGGACGAAGATCGCCGACGAGTCGTAGTAGTACGCGGGACTGACGTAGCCAACCCACTCGTAGTCGGGCGACATTTCGGCGATCCCTTCGATTAACCAGAGGAGAAACACCACTCCGATCGCTCCGAGCTGGGCGGTCTCGACGCGATCGATGGCGACCGAGAACACCAGGCCGATCCCGGCACAGACGAGTAGGTACGGGACCGAGAGGAGGTGAGCCACCGTGAGGACGAGCGGATCGATCGATTCGCCGAGAACGCCGACCCCGGCGAGAACAATGGCGATCATGCCCGCGTTCAGGACGACCAGCGGGAGCCACATCGCCCCGATCTTCTGGAGGACGACCGACTCGCGGGAGACCGGATTCGAGAGCGTCAGATCCATCCGTCGCTCGCCGACCTCTCGCGAGATCGTTCCGGCGCTAACGTAGGCAAAGAAGATACCGCCGAAGAGAACCCAGAGGAGCGGATACGCGTAGCCGGCGACGAAGCCCTCTATCGTGTGGATCTCTTCGAATCCCAGAAACGCCTGCAGAACCGGCGGCATCGCCTCATCGAGAACGTCCGCTTCGTCGGCGAAGCCGGGAAACGCGGCGAACAGGAACCCCGCGACGAGGGCGAACAGTCCGACCAGCAGGGCCGACGGGCGCAGGAGCCGAACCGACTCGAGCCGGAGGATCGCGTACATTACGCCTCCGTGGTGATATCGTCCTCGCGGTCGTCGACCGTTCCGTTCCCGTAGTAGTGCTTGAAGATATCGTCGAGCTGTGGGTTAGCGATCTCGATGTCGGCGACGTCGTACTCGGTCAGGTGCGAGAGCAGCGCGTTGTACTCGCCGGTGTAGGTGAACTGGATCGAACGGTCGACGATCTCGACGTCGATCATCGACGGCGTGGTGAACGCCGCTTCGTCGAGCGGCTCGTTCAGAAGGATCCTGACGTCTTTTCCACCCTGTTCGATGAGGGTGTCGATGTCCTCTAAGGCGACCAGTTCGCCGTCCCTGATAATACCCACCCGGTCGCATATCCGCTGGACTTCGCTCAGGACGTGCGAAGAGAAGAAGATCGTCGTCCCGGCGTCGCGTTCCGCCTCGAGGAAGTGATGCAACCGGTCCTGCTTCAACGGGTCGAGGCCGGAGGTGGGCTCGTCCATGATGACCAGATCCGGATCGTGCATGAACGCGTTGACGATGCCGAGCATCTTCTTGTTCCCGTGGGAGTACTCCTCGATCTTCCGGTCTAACGGGGGGTGAAACAGCTCGAGCATCTCCTCGCGTCGGTCGTCACCCCGCATCCGGGCGAAGTGGTCGAGCACCGCTCGGCCCGTCAGTCGCTCTTCGAACCCGAGATCATCCGGCAGGTAGCCGATCCGGGCTTTCGTCTCGACGAGCGCCCGTCGGTCTCGGATGTCCGTCCCGAGAACTGTCGCGGAGCCGTCCGTGGGTTTGATGAGCCCCAGAAGCAGCCGTATCGTCGTCGTCTTCCCAGCGCCGTTCGGCCCCAGGTAGCCGAAGATCTCGCCCTCGTCGACGGCGAACGTCACGTCGTCGTTCGCGCGTACGTCTCCGTAGTGTTTGCTGAGCCCGTCCAGCTCGATAACTCCCATGGCGACGGTTTCGCGGGCTGATACGAAAAAAGCAGGTGGTGATTCCACCGGGTAAACCGCCGAAGACGTTAGTCCCGTTCGGCCGAGAACGTCGCCGTCCCGTCGTCGTGCAGTCGCTTCGAGACCTGCCCAACACCCTCTCGCAAATCGTCGTGGTAGACGACCAGCCGATCGCGAAGTTCCTCGTGTTTTCGGGCGAGGATCTGGGTCGCCGAGAGCGCCGCGTTGAACGACTTGCCGGCGTCGACGGCGACGATGGGCGCGCCCGTCGGCATCCCGATGACGCTGTCGACGGACTTCTCCTGGACCGGAACGCCGATGACGGGAAGCGGGTACGCGATCGACGCCGTCATGTTCGGCAGGTCGGCCGACTTCCCGCCCGCCCCCGCGATGATGACCTCGATGCCGCGGTCTTCGGCTGTCTCCGCGTAGGCGGTCATCAGGTCCGGCGTCCGGTGGGCCGAGGTGACGTACGTCTCGAAGGTGAATCGCTCGGACGGCGGGTCGTCGAAGTCGGTCTGTTCGGCGAAGCCGAGTTCGTCGACGAGCGCGTCGTAGGCCCCGCGCCGTCGGCCGCCGGTCAGCATCACCTCGAGGTCGGAATCGCTCCCCATGACGATACCGACGTCGGGGGTTTCGGCGGCGGGACGGTCCCGTGTGGCTTCCTCCCGAAGGCGTTCGATCAACTCGGAGACGGCCGTTTCGGTCATGGGGAGAGGTTGCTTCCGGGTCGCTATGAAAGGTGTGGGTTGGCTATCGATACGGACGTACTCGGTTCGGCCCGATATTCGTCAATAGACCTGTGGTAGATCTCTCCCACTCGCGAATCATCGTCGTGTACCGACGTCACTCCTCGAACGTCACCGCCTTTCGAAGCCCGGTCGCCCGCGAGAGTAGCGTCTCGACGTCCTCCGCTCCGGATCCAGTTACCGTGACGTGGCCCATCTTCCGAAGGGGACGGGCCTCTTTCTTCCCGTACCAGTGGAGGTGGGCGCCGGGCGTCTCGTGGATTCGTTCGACGTTTCTGAGCGTGGCGGGGACCGTTTCGTCGACGTCGGCGAGCAGGTTGACAAGCACCGTTTCACAGCGCAATTCGGTCGATCCGAGCGGCCAGCCCAGCACCGCTCGAACGTGCTGTTCGAACTGCGAGGTGCGCGCGCCCTCGATGGTCCAGTGGCCGGAGTTGTGGGGTCGCGGTGCGATCTCGTTCAAGAGGATCTCGCTCTCGCCCCCCGGCGTCTCGCGCTCGAAGAACTCGATTCCGTACACCCCGCGACCGTCCATCACGTCGAGGACGTCGAGGGCCACCTCACGAGCGCGTTCTCGCGCGGCGTCGCTCGAGCGGGACGGAACGATCGTTTCCCTGAGGATCTCCTGCCGATGGACGTTCTCGCCGACGGTGAACGTTTCGCGCTCGCCGTACCCCTCGACGGCGATGACGCTCACCTCTCGCGCGTAGTCGACGAACGACTCGACCATCGCGGGACCGGCGACCGCCTCCAGCGCCGCCTCCGCGTCGTCTTTCGACTCGACGGGGACGTTCCCTCGGCCGTCGTAGCCGCCCGTCCGGGCTTTGAGCATGACGGGTGCCCCGTAGTCGTCGATCGCCGCCCGAATGTCCCCGGCGTCGTCGACCGCGCGGAACGGCGGGACGGGAATTCCGGCGGCTTCGAGTTCGCGCTTCTGGACGAGCTTGTCGTGAATCGTCCGCAGCGTTCCCGGCTTCGGGTGGATCGGGACGCCGGTCTCATCGCCTACCCGTTCCAGTGCGTCCTGGTCGGCGAGTTCGATCTCGAATGTGAGCGCGTCCGAGCGCTCGGCGAGACGCCGGATGGCGTCCTCGTCGTCGAAGTCGGCGACCAGCTGATCGCGGACGACCGGCGCGGCCGGACAATCGGGCGTCGGATCCAGGACGATTACCTCGACGCCCAGCGGCGCGGCCGCTTCGCCCAGCATTCGTCCGAGCTGTCCACCACCGACGACCCCGAGCGTCGGTCCCGGCGTCCGTAACGTCGTCATTGACGGTCGTTGCAGGGGCCGGCGCATAAGAATTCTCACTTTGCACGGGCGCTATCCGTCGGGTCTGCCCGACTCGAACGCCGCCACTCCGATGAACGGTCAGGTCATTGAATAGAATGGGCGGCGAAGGCCACCGTAATGCACGTCGGATCGCCGATCGAGCGTGACGGGTTCGGTCCGGACGGCCGCACATCCCGATGCGTCTGGTCCAGCAGTACGCAGGAGGGTGATCGTCCCGTATGAACGCGATCGAACTGCAGGGGCTGACCAAGCGCTTCGGCTCGGTCACGGCCCTCGACGACGTCTCGTTCGCCGTCAGGGAGGACGAGATCTTCGGCTTTTTGGGGCCGAACGGTGCCGGGAAGTCGACGACGATCGGACTGCTGCTCGACTTCGTCAGGCCAACGGCTGGCTCGGCGACCGTGCTCGGCCACGACGCCCAGCAAGAGAGTCGAGCGGTGCGCCAGCGAACGGGACTGCTCTCCGATCGCTACTCGCTGTACGATCGATTGACCGGTCGCCAGCACCTGGAATTTGCGATCCGGGCGAAGGACGTCGACGACGACCCCTCCGAATTGCTCGCTCGGGTCGGCCTCGAGGACGCCGCCGATCGCAAGGCGGCCGAGTACTCGACGGGGATGGGTCAACGACTAATGCTCGCGGCGGCGCTGGTTGGCGAACCCGACCTGCTCATCCTGGACGAACCGTCGACGGGGCTCGATCCGCGCGCGGCCAAAAAGATGCGCGATCTGATCGAGACCGAACGCGACCGCGGTGCGACCGTGTTCTTCTCGTCTCACAGTCTCGAGCAGGTCGAGGCCACCGCCGACCGCGTCGCCATCCTCAACGACGGGCGGTTGGTCGCGCTCGATACGATCGGCGGGCTGCGGTCGACCATGGGCTCGAGTACGCGACTTCGCGTGCAAGTCGATCGCCCCGACGGTGCGGCGCTCTCGGCCGTTCGCGATCTGGACGGCGTGTGGGCCGTCGATCCCGAGGGACACACGCTTTCGGTCGAGTGCGACCGCGACGCGAAGGTGCGTATCATCACGACGCTCGACGCACACGACGTCGACGTCATCGACTTTACGACCGACGAGCGGTCGCTCGAAGCCGTGTTCATGAACTACACTGACGAAGGAACCGGATCGAAACCGGATCAGGAGGCAAACCGATGAACTGGCCGTCGATCCGCTGGCGTGCGGTCGCGATCAAGGACTTTCAGGACGCCGTTCGCTCGAAGTCCTTGCTGATCGTGACGACGTTGCTCGTGGTGTTCATCGCCGGCGCGGCGTTCGTCTTCGGCGAACTCTTCGACGACGGCGGATCGACGGCGACGCTGGGGCTGTCGCTCGCGGCGCCATCGGCGTTTCTCGTCCCGATCCTCGCCCTGCTCGTCAGCTACCGATCGATCGCCGGCGAGCGCGAGACGGGAAGTATCCGATTCGTCCTCGGGTTACCGCACTCGCGGGCGGACGTCCTCGTCGGCAAGTGGCTCGGCCGATCGGCGGTCGTCGCAGTCGCCATCCTGGTCGGGTTCTCCGCCGGCGCCGTCGTCGCCCTGGTAACGTACGAACTCGATCCGGTGGGATTCGTCGGATTCACGCTGTTGACGCTGTTACTCGGGCTGGTGTACGTCGCGATCGGAACCGGCCTCTCTGCGTGTACGGACTCCGGGGCGAAGGCCGGCATTCTCGTCCTCTCGGTGTTCGTCCTGTTCGAGTACCTCTGGGGACTGATCGGCCTGCTCTTCTTGTACGTCCTGGGCGGATTCGACCCGTCGTTTGCGACTGCCCCGGGCTGGTACGAGTGGTTCACCGCGATTTCGCCGAGCGCGTCATATCAGTACGCGATGTTCGAACTGGTTCCCGGCGGCGCGTCCGCCGCAATGGCCGAACCCGGTGGGGAGGTAGCCATGGGAGCGCTTCCCGTCTGGGTGCCGTTCGTGGTGTTGGGTGGGTGGATTACGTTGTTTCTCGCGCTCGGCTACTGGCGATTCGAGCGAGCCGACCTGACCTGACCAGCCGCGGCGACGAGAACTACCGATCGGTCGCAATTTCGGGCACAAACGGTATCTCTTTATTTCGGCCGTCCGACCCCTCGGGTATGCCCACGCTCGGACTGGTGGTCGCACAGTTCAATCGCCCGATCACCGGAGAGATGGAGGAAGTCGCCCGCGAGGCGGCGGCCGACGCAGGTGCCGACGTCGAAACGATCGTCTCGGTGCCGGGCGTCTACGACGCGCCGCTGGCCGCAGACCGGCTCGCCCGACGCGAGGCGATCGACGCCGTCTGCGTTATCGGTGCCGTCATCACCGGCGATACGGATCACGATCAGGTGATCACCGACGCCGCCGCCCAGCGTCTCTCCGACGTCAGTCTCGAGCGGGACACTCCCGTCACGCTCGGCGTGACGGGTCCCGGGATGTCCGCTGCCGAAGCCAGAGAACGCGTCGAGAACGCCGAAAAGGCCGTCGACGGCGCGCTGACGCTGCTCGCGGAATTGCCGGAACCCTGAATCCCCGAGAACCAATCCATAGACCGTACCACAGCAATGCACTTCGCAGACCGAATCACGAGAGTCGAACCGTCCGCAACGCTCGCCATCTCCGCGCTCGCCTCCGAACTCGAGGCAGAGGGCGCAGACGTCGTCGACCTGAGCGTCGGCGAACCCGACTTCCCGACCCCGGAGAACGTGGTCGAAGCCGGTCAGGAAGCGATGGCCGCCGGCCACACCGGTTACACCACGCCGGCGGGCATCCCCGAACTGCGTGAAACGATCGCCGAGAAGCTCCGTGCTGACGGCCTCGATCACGATCCCGACGAGATAATCGTCACGCCCGGCGCCAAACAGTCGCTGTACGAGGTCATCCAGACGCTCGTCGACGACGGGGACGAGGTCGTCCTGCTCGATCCGGCCTGGGTCTCCTACGAGGCGATGGTAAAACTCGCTGGCGGCTCACTCGTTCGCGTCGACCTCTCGCCCTACGACTTCCAGCTCGAACCGGCACTTTCCGACCTGGAGAACGTCATCTCCGACGGAACCGACCTGCTGATCGTCAACTCGCCGTCGAACCCGACGGGGGCGGTGTACTCCGAGGCCGCGCTCTCCGGCGTCCGCGATCTCGCCGTCGAACACGACGTCACCGTCGTCTCTGACGAGATCTACGGCGAGATCACCTACGGAACCGAACCGACGAGCCTCGGTTCGCTCGACGGTATGGCCGACCGAACCACCACCGTCAACGGCTTCTCGAAGGCGTACTCCATGACCGGCTGGCGCCTTGGCTACTACGCCGGGCCGTCGGAACTGATCGAACAGGCCGGGAAGCTCCACTCCCACTCGGTCTCGTGTGCAACCAACTTCGTCCAGCACGCCGGCGTCGAAGCGCTCACGAACACGGACGAGGCGGTCGCCGAGATGGTCGCCGCGTTCCGCGATCGACGTGACCTCCTGGTGGACCTGTTCGCCGACGAGGGCGTCGACCTCGCCGTCCCGGACGGGGCGTTCTACATGATGATTCCGGTCGGCACGGAGCCGGGCGGCTCGGAGTCGAGCGGCGACGGGCCGCGAGTGACCGACACCGAATGGTGTGAACGCGCTCTCGAGGAAGCACACGTCGCGACGACGCCTGGCAGCGCGTTCGGTGCGCCGGGCTACGCTCGACTCTCCTACGCGGCGAGCGAGGAGCGCCTGCGCGAGGGTGTCGAACGACTGATCGAGAACGATTTGCTCTGAGCGCACTCTCGGCGATCGACTTGCTCTGACCGCGGCGTCTGACGAACGCGGAGTGAAATCGATCTCCGTGTCCGCATTCTTGGACCTGGGGGACTAACTCACTCGTCGATGTGTGGTGTCCTATGAGCTATCAGACGACCCTCGGATGGTCGCTCGTCTCGTCGGGTATCGTAACGCTCGTCCTGAAACTCCTCCCCGGTGACTCGCTGTGGTGGGGTCTCGGATTGCTGGCGCTCGGAATCTGGGTGTTGTACGTCCGTCGGACGTGAACTGGCTCCTACGGGTCAACCGCGTCGATCGAGAATCTCGCCGACGATAAGCCGACTCGAGTAGAGTTCGTCCTCGCCGGGTTCACAGCCGCTCGCCCGCCTGAGTTCACACTGAATTTCCCGTCGCTCGAGTTCGTCGGTGATGGCCTCCTCGTCGTGGTGCTGGTCGTGGCCGAGGGCGATGACGTCGGGACGGAGTTCCTCGATCGGAACGAAGATGTCCGACTCGTGACCGAGGACGGCGCGGTCGACGGGTTCGAGCGCGTCGACGACGTCGCGGCGCTGGGTGGCCGGACAGATCGGTTTCTCCTTGTGATCGACGTTCGCTCGGCGGGCGACGATCACGATCAGTTCGTCGCCCATCGCGGCCGCCTCGCGCAGGTAGTGGACGTGGCCGGGGTGAAGGAGATCGAACGTTCCCTGTGCGACCACGCGCGTCACGGCAGCTCGCCCCCTGTCCGACTGCTCGGACGCGTTCGACCGTCAGCGCAGACTCGTTTGTCAGCGCAGACTCGTTTCGACGCGATTGGTACGCTTCGGTCGGTCCTCAACTCCATTGGAGCTCCTCGTCGATGTCTTGCTGCGTGAAGTGAAAGAAGTCCTCCGTGTCCGGGAGGTCGACGTCGATCACGTTGAGCGTCGTCGGTTGGCCGCTCGAGTCGAACGCCTTCCAGTCGTGGCGGCCGTACGGGGCGCCGACGATCATGTGCACAGAGCCCCGACCGAACGTCTCGAGGTCGGCCTGGCTCGGCCGGAGGACGCCGTTCGGGTGCGAGTGGACGCTCCCCAGCGCTTTGGAGTCGTTCGGTATCGTACTCGTTCGAACCGTCGCACTCACGCTGTTCTGCTCGGTTCCGGGCATCACGAGGACGTCCGTGATGATCACCCCGTCCCGATCGAGCCCGAGTCGAGACGCGTCCGTCCCTCGGAGAAAGCCCATGTACTCGTTCGGGTGGGTCTCACTGGAGGCCTCGATGATGAACTCGAGCGTCTCCTCGGCGATTCCGAGGATCTCGCTCGAGCGAAACAGCGACGAGAGCAGTCCCATACCTTCCATCTGGGCTCTCCGTTGCTAAACGTTGCGGATCGTCCGATCGTCGGCCCCGCGTTGTAACTCGATCGTGACGACGTTCCCGCGCGGTTTGCGATCGTCGAACCTGAGCGAGCCACCCGAGCGCCTGACTATCCACTGAACGAGCCAGAGGCCCAGTCCCGTTCCGTGAAAGAGCGGTTCGGGCGTCAGCTCGTCCGAGAGGACGTCTCGTTCCATCTCCGGAATCGGCGGGCCGTCGTCTGCGACTTCGATCGTGACGGTTTCGCTCTCGCGTCGAACGGCGATCGATATCGTCGGCTCGGAGCGATCGTTGTGAATAACGGCGTTTTCGACCAGCTCGACGATCGCTCGCTCCAGCTTCGCGATTCCAATGGCTCTGACGGGTGAAATCGAACGATCGATCGTAACGTCGTCGAAGCGCGTTTCGACCACCCGCACCGCGCGTTCGACGGTGTCGGCGACGTCGACGACGGTCGGATCGTCGTGACTGGTCAACACGTCGACGATCGGTTGCGTCTTCGCGGCGGTCGCTAACAGTCCGTCGATCCGATCGACCATCGCTTCGATCTCCTCTGTATACTGGGACGATTCTTCGGCGATCATCTCGGCGTAGCCGCGGACGACGGTCATGTCGTTTCGAAGGTTGTGTCGCAGTAAGTGACTGATCACCTGGAGTTGCTCTGCGCGCTCTCGCCGATTCGTCACGTCGGCGATGAACCCCTCGATTCGCGTTCGCTCGCGATCGATCCAGCGGCCTCGCTCCCACACCCACCTGGTCGTTCCATCGCGGGTAACGATCCGGTAGGTCAGTTCGAACGCGTCTAATTCGTCTTTCGTCTCCTGGATCGTCTTCCACGTCGGATCTCGATCCGCTTCGTGGATGACGTCTTCGCCCCAGCTCACCGCTCCTCGCTCGAATTCTTCGGCCGTATAGCCGGTCAGCGCCGCACACTCGCCGTGAATGAACGTCATCGGCCAGTCGGGTTCGACCCGAGACCGGTAGACGATACCTGGAAGCGTCGAAACCAGAGATTCGAGGTCGTCGGCGAGTCGAAACCGATCGGTGAGGCGTCGATCGCGGTCGATCGCCCGCTCGAGACGGGCGGCGAGCAACGACGGTTCGTCGCCCATCGCGTGTACGTCCGCTACGCCGACATCGAGCGCTCGTTCGAGCGCAGTCGGCGACTCGCCGTAACAGACGATCGGCGTCGCCGGATGGCGCTCGCGAATCTCGTCGAGTCCGCTCGCCACGTCGGGGGAAACGGCTTCGATAGAGACCACGAAACACGACGGTTCGCGACCGTCGAACCGACTCCACCCCGAGACGGTGACCGAGAGCCGGTCGCTCGCCGATTCGATCGACGACGCCAGCGATTCACCGCACGCCCGGTCGTCCGTTAGCAAGACGATGGCGTCCGGATTGCGAGCCCGCTCCGGCGATCCGTCGGGTGATCGATCGGACGGCGCTCGCGTCATACCCGGTCTTCTCAACACCTCGCTAAAAGAGTACTGGCAGATTTGACCGGTACCGTCGCGTACGCCCGTCGGCACTCCCGATTCGAAGTCGGCGTACCCGGCCCGATCGACCGAAAGGCACCGATTCGCCCGGCGAACCGCACCGATCCTCGCTTGATAAGCGTTATACGGCCCGGTCGCAAACGACTGTCAACGATGACACGCGAGACCGCCGGCGGAGCCGGCGAGCGCGAGGCGGTCGTTTACGATCTCGACTCGGAGTGTACAACCGACGATCTCGAGTACGAGACGCCATACCTCGCAGAAATCAACGGTATCGTCGAATACGGGATCTTCGTCGATCTCTCGGAGTCCGTTTCGGGACTCGTCCACGAATCGGTCCTGGAAGGGACCTATCGGGTCGGTCAGGAACTCGTGGTCGAACTCGAAACCGTTCGAGACAACGGCGACCTCTCGTTCGCACCAGTGGACGCCGAACCGACCGACGTCGAAGCCGTCGGCCACGACGTTTCGCTCACCGGAACCGATCGACTCGAAGCGAACGTCGGCGAGCAAATCACGCTCGAGGGCGAGATCGTCCAGATCAAGCAGACCGGCGGCCCCACGATCTTCCACGTCGCCGACGAGTTCGGCGTCGTCACGGCCGCCGCGTTCGAGGAAGCCGGCGTTCGCGCCTACCCCTCGGTCGAACTCGGTACCGTCGTCCGACTCACCGGGACTGTCGACCGTCACGACGGTTCGATCCAACTCGAAGTCGAAGGGCTGTCGACGCTCGACGACGAGGACGAAACCGACGCACGAGAGCGACTCGAAGCCGCCCGTGACGAGCGAGCCGAACCGGCCGACGTCGAACCGCTCATCGACTGGCCGGCGTTCGAATCGCTCCGACCCGAACTCGCCGAGGTCGCCCGTCGGCTGCGCCGGACCGTCCTCGAGGGACGGCCGATCCGAGCGCGCCACCACGCCGACGGCGACGGCATGTGTGCGGCGGTTCCCGTCCAACTCGCACTCGAGCGATTCATCGCCGACGTTCACGAAGAGCCGGCCGCGCCGCGACACCTCTTCAAGCGTCTGCCGAGCAAGGCGCCGTTCTACGAGATGGAAGACGCGACGCGCGACCTGACTTACGCGCTCGAAGACCGCGACCGCCACGGGCAGCAACTGCCCCTGTTGCTCATGCTCGACAACGGCTCGACCGAGGAGGACGTCCCCTCCTACGAGACGCTCGCCCACTACGACATCCCGATCATCGCGATCGATCACCACCACCCGGACCCGGACGCCGTCGAATCGCTTCTCGACGCCCACGTCAACCCCTACCTCCACGGCGAAGATTACCGCATCACCACCGGAATGCTCTGTGTCGAACTCGCGCGGATGATCTATCCCGACCTCACCGACGAGATTCGTCACGTTCCCGCCGTCGCCGGATTAGCCGACCGCTCGAAGGCCGATGCGATGACCGAGTACGTCGAACTCGCTGCCGACGCGGGCTACGAGGAGTCACACCTGCGCGACGTTAGCGAGGCGCTCGATTACGCCGCCCACTGGCTGCGCTACAGTCCCGGTAATCGACTCATCACGGACGTCCTCGGCATCGACTGTGACGAATCTCACCACCGCGATCTCGTCGCAATGCTCGCCGAAAGCGCCCGTGACGCGGTCTCTCACCAGCTCGAAGCGACGACGCCCCACCTCGAACACGAGTCGCTCGAAAACGGCGCACACCTCTATCGGATCGACGTCGAAAACTACGCACACCGATTCACCTATCCGGCGCCCGGAAAGACCACCGGCGAGATCCACGACCGGAAGATCACCGAGACCGGCGATCCCGTGATCACGGTGGGCTACGGTCCAGACTTCGCCGTCCTCCGAAGCGACGGGGTCCGACTCGACATCCCCGAAATGGTCGCCGAACTCAAAGCCGAGCTTCCGGGAGCCGGCATCTCCGGCGGCGGCCACCTCGTCGTCGGATCGATCAAATTCGTCCGCGGCAAGCGCGAGGCCGTCATCGACGCACTCGTCGAGAAGATGGCCCGGGCGGAGATCGACGAAGCGCTGACAACCGCGCCGGCGCTGGACGACTGAGTCGCCCGTTTCGTACGAACATTCGCCTCTGGCAAATATCGATCCGAGACGGTGTTTTACTGTCTCGCTCGGCGAACGACTACCGATGACGATCCACAACAGAGACGTCCGACAGGACGTCCGGGAACTCGGGTCGGTCCTCGGAGCGGTCCTCACCGAGCAGACGTCCCAGCGGGACTTCGAGACCGTCGAATCGTGTCGGACGGCCGCAATCTCCTACCGAACAGGTAACATCGATAGTCGAGAGCCGCTGCGTGTCGAACTCGACGGTCTCACTCCGAGTCAACAGCGTGTCGTCGCTCGCTCGTTTACGACGTATTTCGAACTCATTAACCTGGCCGAAGAGCGAGCGCGCGTTCGATCGATACGGGCGTCGGCCGAAGACGGCCCGCTCGAAGACAGTATCGCCGCGGCGATAGAATCGCTCTCCGATGCGGATCCGGAGACCGTCGCCCGGGTCCTTGACGACGTCCTGATCGAGCCGACGTTCACCGCGCACCCGACGGAGGCGCGTCGGAAGACGATCAAAGCGAAACTTCGGGAAATAGCCGTCGCCCTGGAGGAACTCGACGAGAAACTGCTGACGCACGACGAGACAGACCGGATCTGGCGCGCACTTCGCGCGGAGGTGACGGGACTCTGGCAGACGCTGCAGGTCAGAAACCGTCCGCCGACCGTCGAGGACGAAGCGCGAAACGTCCAGTGGTATCTCGAGCGCACCCTCTTCGACGTCGTGGGCGACGTCTACGACGAACTGGACGCCGGGTTCGAGTCGATCGATGTCCCCCCGCTCGTCTCGTTTCGATCGTGGGCGGGAAGCGATCGCGACGGGAACCCGTACGTCACGCCCGACGTGACCGCGGCGACGCTCGATCGCCAGCGCCGAATCGTCCTCGAGCGCTATACCGAGGAACTCGATCGCCTCGTCGGCGTACTGAGCCAGGATCGGAACCGACTGTCGCTCGGTTCGGCGTTTTCAGCGTCGCTCGAGGCGGATCGACGCCGCTTTCCCGACCGGGCGGCCCAGATCGACGATCGATACCCGGACGAACCGTACCGGCGCAAGCTCTCGTTCGTTCGAACGCGACTTTCCCATACCGCCGACGACCGGCACGGGGGATACGCCGACCCCGACGAACTGCGCGCGGATCTCGAACTCATCGCGGAGAGTCTCCGGGAAAACGGGGCGGAGACGGTCGCACGAGTCCACGTCGATCCGCTGGTCAGGAAGGTGGAGACGTTCGGATTCGCGCTCGCGAGTCTCGACCTTCGCGACCACCGTAAGCGACACACCAACGCCATCGCCGACGTGCTCGACCGTTCTGGGATCGAGTATCGTGCGCTCGACGAAACCGAACGCGTCGACGTGCTAACCGACGCAATCCAGCGCGACGAGCCGGTTATCGACGTCGCGGACACCGACGGGCTCTCCGATGAGTCGACGCAGGTGCTGGCGCTGTTTCGCCGCCTCGCCGACTGGCACGACGAGTACGGGGTCGACGCGATCGACACGTACTGCATCTCGATGACGGAAGAGCCGAGTCACGTCCTCGAAGTCCTCTTTCTCGCCGATCAAGCCGGCATCATCTCCCTGCCGGATCGGTGTGATCTAGATATCGTTCCGCTGCTAGAAACGGAGTACGCACTCTCGGGGGCACGCCGTATCATGGAGACGCTGTTCGAGAACGACGTCTACGCCCACGCTCTCGCCGCGAGGGGCGGCGTCCAGGAGATCATGCTGGGGTACTCCGACTCTAACAAGGAGAACGGATTTCTCGCCGCGAACTGGTCGCTCTATCGGACCCAGCGACGACTCGCTCGCATCTGTGCCGACAACGACGTGACGCTTCGGCTCTTTCACGGCCGCGGCGGATCCATCTCCCGCGGCGGCGGACCGATGAACGAGGCGCTGCTCGCCCTGCCGAACGACACGGTCACCGGTCCCGTGAAGTTCACCGAGCAGGGCGAAGCGATCGCCGAAAAGTACGCTAACCCGCACGTCGCCCGGCGGAACGTCGAACAGATGCTGAACGCCCAGATTCGGGCCAGACGCCGGGCGATAGACGGATCGGGCGAACCGCCCCCGGAGATGTGGCTCGATGCGATGGAGCGGATGGCAGACGCCGCCAGAACGGCGTACCGTGACCTGCTCGAGAGCGACGGGTTCGTCAGATACTTCGAGCAAGCGACGCCGATAACCGTCATCGAGGCGCTCGATCTCGGCTCTCGACCGGCCTCACGTAGCGACGAACGCACGGTCGAGGACCTGCGGGCCATCCCCTGGGTCTTCTCGTGGACGCAGTCTCGTTGTATCCTTCCCGGGTGGTACGGCCTGGCGAGCGGAATCGACGCCTACCTCGAGGCGGGCGGCGACGTCGAAACCCTTCGGACGATGTACGACGAGTGGCCATTCTTCAGGACCACGCTCGACAATGCCGCCCAGTCGCTGGCTCGAACCGACCTCGAGATCGCCGCAGAATACGCGGAACTCGCCGATGATCGACTCAGAGAATCCTTCTTCCCGCGATGCCGGGCGTCCCACGACCGCGCCGTCGAGTTACTCGCGACGATTCGTCGCCGGGAGTCGTTGATCGGCCGCCCCTGGCTCGAATCGTCGCTCGCCCGTCGCAATCCGTACGTCGACCCGTTGAACCTGCTTCAGACGTCGTTACTCGCCACGGACGACCGTTCGCTTCTCGAAGAGCGAACGCTCAGACTGACGGTGATGGGCATCGCGGCCGGGATGAAAAATACCGGGTGATCAGGCCGACGCAGGGATCTCGACGACTTCCTGATACCACTCCGCCGCGAGCGATTCGAGGCGATCTTCCGCCTCTGACGCCTGGAGGACGTCTCCCGTTCCCTGCCACTCGATCGATACCTTCGACAGCGGGGCGAGTGCGAGACCGGTGACGGTGATCGAACCGGCCGACGTGCTGACGACCCACGAGGTCCGACCCCAGCCGTCGGCGTGACTGACCGCTTCGACAGATGCGCCGTGTTCGTCCCAGTGGTCGGCCAGACCCGCAGTAATCCGCTGTAACCGTCGCTGGCCGAGGACGTGTGCACAGATTCCGACGATCGTGAGCGCGCAAAACGCGACGGCTGCGAACTCAATCCCGCCGTACGGGACGTTGAGCGAGGCGGCGAGGCCGGCCAGGACGACGACGAGGGCGACGATTCGCGGGTCGATCGCCGTCGGCACGCCGCCGTCCCACCGTCCGGTCTCCGTCGAAGCGTCTCCTGTCATTGGCTGACGAACGCCGACCATCGGGGTAACGTGCCGGCTGTCTCGATTCGCCAGTTAAGTGGGCCCGTCATCGAGCGTTCGTGCGGTCGCGGTGGCGCGTCGACTCGTCGTCGGTCGCGTCGTCACCGCCCGATGTCGACCGTGGCGGTACACGCGTCTCCGGCGGCGGTCGATCTCGGTCGCCCGCGTGGCTCGACGATTCAGCGGCGATCACTGGTTCTCGGTTCCGACTACTCCTCTCTCGGCTCGCCGGTTCGACGCCGGCAGAGCCCTCGATGACGATCGGCCGCGGCGGTAGTTCATCCGATCTGTCGCCCTCGGGAGGGAGCTGACCGGGTGTGGCGCTGAACTCGACGTATCGGTGGGTTACGATCACGACGAGCGCGACTCCGCCGAGGCCGACCAACACCAGTTCGACCGGAATCGACCACGTCGTCTCGTCGTTCCAGTCGCCGTCGAACACCGACGCGTAGTAGGCTGCAGCCTCCTCACCGTGGAGGACGAGTGCGACCTCCCGATTCTGATCGAGCGAGTGGTCGTTCCAGTTGTGACTCCCGAGGATCGTCACCTCACCGTCGATGACGACGCCCTTGGCGTGAACGCGATCGAATCGATCGCCGCCGTCGGTCCGGTGTACGTCGATCGGGAGGCCGTCACGTTCGGCGATCGATTCGATCCGCGACGCCAGCTCGCGGTTCTCGTCGGATACGTACCACGAGTCGTCGAGCAGTATGGAGACTTCTACCCCCTCTCTGGCGGCGTCGATCGCGGTTTCGAGTAACGAAAATTCGGGACCCTCGATCTGCACCTGGACGATCTGAATCGACTCCTCGGCCGATTCGAGCAACTCCTCGAACCGATGTCTGGCGTTGTCCGGCGAGATCAGAAGTTCCACGGTCTCGACGTCGACGGCCTCCGGCGGGTGGTGTTCGGGAAACGATCCCGTCGACGGATCGTCCTCGACGAACGAGGTCCACGCCCGGAACTCCGCCCACGGCGTCGCGTCGTGACCGGTCGCGTCGGCCTCGAAGATCGCCGCGAGTTCGTTCGCCAGGTCCTCGTTCTCGACGGTGACGCCCCAACCGCGGCTCGCCCGTCCGCCGACGCCGGCGGGCTTCCAGTTCTCCGTCGTCACGAGGATGGCGTCGTCGACGACGGCGTACTTCGGGTGATGAAAGCCAAAGCGGGCGGCTTCCCCGCCGGTCGCGTGAACCGTCGCCCCGGCCGCGTCGAGTTCGACGAGGTGATCGTCGGTCGAGCGTTCGATCCCGCCGACCGGGCTGGCTTCGACGAGGACGTCCACCTCGACGCCGCGGTCCAGCGCGTCCGTGAGGGCGTCGGCGACCGCATCGTCGGTGAACGTGTACCCCGCGAGCGCGATCCGTTCGTCCGCTCCGTCGATCGTCTCCAGTACGTGTTCCGGCGAGTCGGGCAGGACGAACGCCGTCGCCCCGTGGGGCTCGACCGTCGCCGTCGGCAGACAGGTCGCGTCCTGGGGCCACCACTCGCCGCGATAGATTCGGTGCGTGCCGTCGGGGTGGTCGGCGGTCGCGTCGGCCTGGCGGTACCAGATTTCGGCGTCGGGTGCCCGATCGTAGACGACCGTCTCGATCGGCCCGTTCTCGTCTTTCACCGTGAGTTCGTCGCCGCTCGCGGCGAGTCTCACCGTCCCGTTCAGCTCGACGATCGGATCGTCGGTGAGCGTCGCCGTCTCGTTTGGGGCGGTTGAGAGGGCCACCCGCGTCGCGGGAAGCGGGGAGGGTACCGACGCCGTCGTGTGCCCGTCGGTGATCGAAAGCGATCCGACGTCGGTCTCGGGAACTGTGAGAACGACGTACTCGCCCTCGTTACCCTCGATCGGGGGGTTCGGGTAGAGTTCGACAATGTGTGGTCCGTTCGAGGCGGTCGGTTCCTCGACCGGACAGTCGGGATCTGTCCCCGCCGGAAGTCGATCCAGCCGATGGTCGGAGGGATTGTCCGCGAGGAGTGGCTCGTCGGTGGGTTTCGGGGCGGCTTCGGAGACGGGAACGGACCCCGCGAGGATGAGCCCGAAGAGCGAAAGGAATACGAAGAGCGTGAGAACCCGCCTAGCGAGACCGAGCACCGACCGTACGTGGCGCGTGCTGGCCGTGGGTGGGACAGTTCGCGCGCGAGGCGGACGGGTCACGTCGCTCCCTGGCTGCGTTCTCGGTTATAAACTGTCGGGAGCGGCCGGGAAGCTGAATCCCTGGTCGATCAGTCGCCGATCGCGTTTCGGGCGCGCTCGGCTTCGGCCTGGACGAGGTATGTCCGATCGTCGGCGAAGGCGGAGACGGCTTCGAGGGCGTCTTCGGTGCCGATCTGACGTAACGCCCAGGCGGCGCTGGCGCGGACGGTGTCGCTCTCGTCGCTCTCGACGCAGTCTGCGAGCGGGTCGATCGCGCGGGTGTCGCCGATCAGCCCGAGCGCGCGGGCGGCGTGGCTGCGGATGGTTTCGTCGTCGTCGGCGAGTTGGTTGGCCAGGGGCTGAACCGCCTCGGTGGGTCCGATCTCGCCGAGCGCGCGGAAGGTGGTCGTGCGCATGTTGACGTCGCCGGAGTCGACGTAGCCGAGCAGGGTGTCGACGGCCTGTTCGTCTTCGACGCCGATCGTCCCGAGGATGGCGATCGCGTTCTCGTCGCGACGCTTCGCCAGCCCGAGCATGGGTTCGATGGCCGCCTCGTCGCCCATCCGTTGTAAGGCTTCGAGGCAGTGTTCTTCCATGAAGCCGGAGTCGAACGAGTCGAGTGCGAGCAGGATCATCTCGACGTCGCCTCGCTTTTCGTGTACTTTCAGCGCGTGCCACTCCGGCGGGAAGTCCTTGACGTGATCGAGCACGTCGTAAAACCCCTCGCGAGTGAGTTGCTCGCGTACCTCGAGGTCGTCCCAGTCGGTCGCGTCGTCGACGCCGGACTGGATCTCGTCGGTCACGGTGAGCAAGGCGGCAATCGTTTCGGCGTCGTCGTCCGGATCGAGGTCTGCGTCCTCGACGGCGTCGACGAGGTCGTCGATCACGTCGACGAAGCCGTTTGCGGCCACCTCGATACGTTCGTCGAGTTCGCTTCTCGAACCCTCGGTCGGTCGCTCAACCTCACCAGTTACCGATTCGTCGATGCTGAGCGGCGTGTCGAGTGCGTCTTCGGATTCTTCGACGGCGGTTTCGACGGCCGCGTACAGCTCCGCGATGCCTTCGACTGTCCAGCGCGTTCCGCCTACGTCACCGCTCGCGCCGTTGAACTCCGAGACGACGTCCTCGGCGTAGGGGCCGCGCTGGTCTTCGATGCCGGATTCGACGTCGTCGAGGGCGTCGCCCACGTCGTCGTGTTCGTCTCTGACGTCCTCGTAGGGGTCTTCGGGTGCTTCTTCGTCCTCGTCGTCCGGCTCCTCGGGCGGTTCCGGGATTTCGATCGCCTCGTGGGTCTCGCGGACTTCCCCGAGGGTGGTTTCGACCTCGTCGAGATCGGGTTCGGTTTCGGCGGCCTCGAGGTCGGCTTCGAGCGCCTCGACGTCCTCGCCGATCGTCGCGAGTTCGGCTTCGATTTCGGCGACCGGCGGTGATCCGTCGCCGTCGTCCGACTCGTCGGTCATGCCCGCACCCGCCGGCGAGTCGCCGACCGCGGTTCGCTGGGCGTCATCATGTTCGACGATCCGGCGTAAATCCCCCTAAGCGTTTCCATACACCTTCGAGGCGAAGGCGCCGCCGCGCCAGTACAGCAACGGCCCGAGCGTGAGGTAGGCGATTCCCAGGGTCAACAGCGCGTACGGGAACGTTCGACCCGCCGCCTCGGGAATGAGAATCGCGAGGACGTGGACGACGCCCATGATCATCGCGTCCCTGGCCAGCAGGTCGGGATAGCGGATGCGCGCGACCATCAGGTAACAGAACGCGACCGTCGCCCCGAGGATCAGCCAGGGGTCGGTGACGCCCGCGAGAACAGCCGCGCCGAGGATCGTCGCCGCGAGCGTCGTCTGGACGCCCTCGGTGAACTCGTCGGCGGTATCGTAGGCGGTGTAGAGGCCCAGGCGGGTGACCGCCATGCCGACGAAGAGGCCACAGACAAGTCCGATCCCGGCGAGTTCGACGCTCCAGGCCGTCGAATCGATGTCGAAGCCCTCGGCGATGACGACGAACGCCAGGACGGCCGGTGCGATCGCGAACGACGCCACGTCGGCCAGCGAGTCCAGGTGCGGGCCGACGGGCGTTCCGCCGTAGCGTCGCGCGACCACGCCGTCGAGTCCGTCGAGAACCGCTGCCAGCAGGACGATCCGTGCGGCCAGCTGGACGTCGACGAAGGCCAGGACGACGGCGAGAAAGCCGACGACGGCGTTCGCGACCGTGACGACGTCGGCCGCGCCCAGGCGACCGACGAACCGGGGAAGCATACTCCTCGATTGGCGGTCGGTCGACCTTACGTGTTTCCGTCTCCGCGCGGGTCCGTGCGACAGCGAACGCGTTCGGTGGTTCGATCGTCGAACCCGGCCCCGGAATCGGGCCGGTTATACGATCTGCGCCCGAAGCCAAGTGTATGCGACGGCGTGCGTTCCTCGCGACCGGCGGCTCGGCCGGCCTACTCGCCCTATCCGGCTGTACCGCAGTCGGCGACGCCGCGGACGCGCTCTTCGGCGGTGCGGAGTACGACATCGGGATGAGTCGTAACGCGTTCGATCCCGAACGCTACGAAGCCACCGTCGGCGAGCGCGTCGTCTGGAAGAACACGAGCGAGTCGGTCCACACGATCACGGCCTACGAGAGCTCGATCTTCGACACGGCCGAGTACTTCGCCTCGGGCGGCTACGAGAGCGAACAGGAGGCCAGAGACGCCTGGCACTCGACGGGTGGCGGCGGGTTCGACACCCGCGAAACGTACGCCCACACGTTCGAAACGCCAGGCGAGTTTCCGTACTGTTGTATCCCACACGAGTTCGACGGTAACGACGACGTTCGGATGGTCGGCACCGTCGTGGTCACCGAGTAGCGGACTCTGAGCGACGGCTTCTCCGCCAACCCGCTCGTGTCGTCCGATGTGGGCGACGATCGGACCTTCTTATCGATATCCGCAACTCTGTCCGTTTCGACGTACCGAAAATGATCGCGTCGCTCGCAGAAACTCAGTCGTCGGCTTCGACGTCCGACTCGTCGACGTCGACGGCCGTCTCCTGTTCTTCGGCCACCTCGTCCGGGTGGGCTTCGAGCGTCGCCTTCTGGATCTCGACGCGTCGCAGTGGGTAGATTGTCTTCGCCTCACCGTAGATGGCAGAGGAGAGTCGGCCCTGGACGACGCTGTCGATGACCTCCTCGAACGTGCGGTCCTCTGCGGCCGACTCGACCATCTCGACCATCGTCTCGCGGATGGCCTTCTCCTGGCTCGCGTCTGCACCCTTGGTGGTGAACGCGACGGGCTGGATCTGGACGCGGTAGTCGTCGGTCGTCAAGACCGTGACGTACGCCTCGATCTTCGAGGCACCGCGTCGAACCAGCGATCGAAGGTAGTCGCGGGTGAGCGAGTGCGCTTCGAACTCCGTGTACGCGGCGTCGCTGCCGACGTCCGTGATGCGGAAGGTGAGCTTCGTGTTGTTCTCGCTCGCGTTGTTCGTCAACTCGCCGAGCGTCGTTTCGATCGTTCGGTCGAGTACCTGTTCTGGCTCGTCAGCGGGAGTTTCGCCGAGCTCCTGCCGGTCGAACTGCTCCGGTGCGAGCACGGTGTACCACCGCTTTTCCTGCTTTGCGCGTGAAACTGATCGTTCACTCATGTTTTATCGTTAGTGTTGTCTGTCGTCTGGTGGTTCGCATCCGCCGATCGGGCGGATGGGCTCGGTTCGGTTCTCGCCGCGTTCACGATTTGATCGGCAACCTCGAGGTTGACGATCGTGTCGTCGACCGTCGACTGCAACCCGTTCGTCGAATCGCGTTCGATCGTCGTGAGGACGACTCGGTCCGATCGATCGTCGTCGGTCGGGGCGGTCTCGACGCGCGTCTCCATCTCGTCGGTGTTGTCCGGCGCAATCGACGCCGCGACAGTCTCCGGATCGGCGTGGCGCGTCCGAATCTCCGCGCGGGGCGTCATCGCGACCCCCGCACGCGTTCGACGAGCACGTCGACGTCGATCCCGTCACCTTCGATGGTCCCGACGTTGGTTCCTGCATCCCACTGGTGATCGTCGGCGATCGAGCGACACAGCGGTCCGACCGGTTCTTCGTCCGTCGTGGCGACGGCGACGCGGTCGTCGCCGACGACGCAGACGACCGGCTCCGGCGTAATCGTCGCGGCGGCCAGTTCGGCCACCGACTCGATCGCCCTCCGTTGTGCGAGCACCGGTGTATCTGCGTGTAGTTTCAACACGAACGCCCCGTCGTGGCGCGCCGTCGACGCGGTATCGAGCGCGTCGTGGACGGCCAGACCGTGATCGCGCCAGGCCTCGACCGCGGCGTCGAAGACGGCGTGACCGATCGCCAGCGCGATCCCGATTCCGCGGGCCGTCCGGGCGGTCGCCGACAGGACGTCTGCGGTTCCCCCGAGCGTCTCGAACGGACCCGTCGGGGTTTCGTCCGGGTGGACGACCCGCCCGATCGTCTCTGCAGCGCGCTGGGTCGCGGTTTCGTGACCGACCGCGTCGATCGCGACCAGCGACGCCAGCGTTCGATCGTCGTCGGCGTCGCCGAGCGCCTCGTCGACGGCGTCGCGGTCGCCCGACCAGGGCGCGCGAACGAGCGTCGAGTGGACGAGTCCGTCCATCGAATCCGACGTCGGGACGGCGACGCCCGGGTTCGGCTCGAGTCGACCCGCTTCGATCGCGATCTCTCGCGACTGGGCGGCCGGTCCGCTCGTCGGGTCGACGCCCGCGGCGATCGCGCCGGCCAGCGCCAGCACGTCGTCGGGCTCGTCGCCGAGGTCGCGGACGAGATCGGCCGCCTGCAGACCGAGCGGGCCATCGGTCGGATCGAGCGCGTAGATCGGATCGTCGCTCGTCGACTCGACATCGCCGAGCGGGCCGAGGGCGAGCGTTGCCGAGTCGTCCTCGGGCGAGGTGACTCGGGCCGTACGATCGGGCCGGCTCCCGACGCTCACCTGAAACGGCGTCCCTCGCGCCTCGAGCGCGCGAGCGAGGACGCCGGCTGCGGCGAGCGCGTCGCCGTCCGGGCGAACGAGGAGTTTGACGAAGCCGGCGCTCTCGATGGCGGCGGTTGTCGACTCCGTGGGCCGGCCCAGTTGACTCATTTACTCGTTGATGAGATCGACCGCGACGTCGTAGCTGTAGGTGAACTCGGGATCGATCTTGTCTCCCCGGTAGTACTCGACGAGCCGGCGGACTTTCGACTCCGTGTTCTGCAGTGAGCGCTTGTTCTGGTGGTCCTGCGGGTTCGCGCGAACGTGTTCGCGAAGTCGGACCGCACGCTTCATCAGGTTGTGAAGGTCTTCGGGCAGGTCCGGCGCGGCGTCGTGTTCGTCGAGAATCTCCGTCATCGACTTGCCGGTCGCGAGCGTCACGTCGGGTACGGGCGTGCCGGTCACGCCTTCGTCGCGTAGTTTCATGCCGATCTGGCTGGGTTCGTATCCCTGTTCGGCCAGCTCGACGACGCGGGCTTCGATATCGTCTGCGTCTACGTCACTCCACTCCGGTGGGTCGTCTGCCGTCGGCTTGTCCGAACCGGACGAGCCGCGACGGCGTGTGTGCATTCGTGCCATTGTTCGAGGATTGAGCGCACCGACCGCGTCGTGGTCCGGCCACTGGCCGGGTGCACTTCCGCAATCTCGAGTCGCGCGTCGCGTCGAAGCTCGACAACGAGGCGCGACGGGTCAGATTTGCGGCCGTGCGCTTCCCGACGAGTGATTGTGCGGTCGCGGTCAAAAGGGTTTCTAGACGCCCATCGTGTGAGCCGTTCTCGCTCGCTTCGAGCTTTCGAGAGGTTTATCTACACCCGTCGGGAAACTACCGATGCGAAGCGGGCTCGTAGATCAGCGGTAGATCACTCCCTTGGCATGGGAGAGGCCCCGGGTTCAAATCCCGGCGAGTCCATCAGAGCGAGCGAGTTCGAGCGAGCGTTTGGAGAGAGGCACGGAAAGACGGGTAGATGGTCTTATATACGGAGTCTATTGTACACCTTGGCAGGGTGTAATTATATGTCTGCTAATACGTCCAGGCGTTGGTTTATTGGTGCCATTTTACTGGGGTTATCCGGCATACTCGCTGGGTGTCTCGAAAACGACCCGCCAGCTCGCTGTTCGGGACTCAGCGAGGGAAATATCGATGGTCCAATCAACCACGTCAAGATGCTCACCGGCGATGAAAAGGTATCACTCGGCACCCTCGTTTCTGCGGACGCGCCCATCAGATCCGAATACGATGCGATCGTCGTGCGTGACCGTGATGGTGGTCTGCTCGCCGACGTACCGCTGCGGAGAAACCGGGACAAGTCAGCTCGACCCTGATGCGGATCCTGCCCTGGACGAGGGAGAGTTGTACGCAGCGTCACTAGGGCCGCCACCGCAACACGGGAGCGTGAGCGTCGAAATCGTCGATGATGACGGTACTGTTGTCGAGACGTACACCTACCGGTACAATTGCTATGCGTACGAGGGAGACCTTCCCTGAATAGTTTCTATCGCAGTACGACTTTCACGCGCGACGCTGAGGCAGCCCATCGCGATGGATAAATGCTGGTGTTCATTCGCCCATTGACTGGACGTCAGCGAGGGTGAGCGGACAGCCGCAGGGCCTGTCGAGGTGCGTGTGCTACCCCGTCGAGGTGCGTGTGCTACCCCGTCGAGGTGCGTGTGCGGCCCCGTCGAGGTGGCGTCGGTCACCGGGTAGTCACGGCGTGGGCAGGGTGGAAACGGGGCGTCGTCCGTATTCATGGGATTTTCCTTCACTTGAGTTAAAATATTGAAACCATAGCCACGATGTCGGCCAGTTCCGAAGTAGTCAGCAATAAGTAGATTCAGTTGGACGGATGGGTGTGAATCGGAGAACGTATCTTTGTGTCCTCGGTGCGGGAGCGTTCGGTAGTCTGAGCGGTTGTATCACAGAGTCGGAAGCAGACGATGCGGGTGATGACGCCGAATCCGAACCCGAATTCGCGGATCCGGAGATTGCGGACGTAACGCATCCACAGCCGGACGCGATCGATATCGATAACGAACACGTCGGCGGCGACACGTACGACTTCTCCGTCGAAATTCAGAACAACGGCGAGAGCGGGTCCATCGAATACACGCTCGTGTGGCTGGACGATCAGTCGATGGATCCCTGGGATCCGAACGCGGTGGTGGACGTCACCCACGACCGGTACTTCGACGACGGCGAGCGTCGGACCGTCTCTGTTACGGCCGAGGGTCGCGACGAGTTCGGCGGATACGGATTCCGCCTTCAACCGGCCGAAGTGACAGTCGCGGTGGAAAACGCCGGAGGCGACGGTCGCGTTTCGGTCCTCTTGCAAGAAGGAAGCGTCGTCGTCGACGAGGCGGAACTGGTGGTCGATGCCGGCCGAACCGAGTCGGTGACCTTCGGCATCGATGAAGACGTAGACTGGACCGAGATCGAATTCGATGTAGACGCGTCGTAACTCGCCCGTTTTCTCGTCTCGCGTCTCGGGCTTATGGGTCGAACGACGGCGATTAGCTGCGACGTCCGCCCGGCGATCGATCCGTAAATTCCAGCATTCCCATCGCCGCTACGCAGTCCTGACAGCAGCGTCTCGTCGACTCGGCGTACCGATGGGCGAGCGTCTCCGGCGGTCGGCTCGGAACCCGAACGGTAGTATGGATCACTGACGTATCCTCCGATCGTGTTCGCCCGTCCGTCCATCTGTGAGGCCGTCACCACCGTCTACGAGACGGAGGCATCGGTCGCGACCGTCTCCCCGATTCAACCCGGGAACAACCACGCGTACCACGTGGTTCTCGAAGACGACACCGAACTGCTCTGCAAGGTCGGCACCCGTTTTCCGGAGGCGTTTCCGGCCGAATTGAAGACGGTGGAACGCGTCCGTCGCGAGACCGACGTCCCCGTCCCGCGAGTTTTCGGGAGCGGGACCGAGCCGCTCGACTACCCGTTTACGGTCTACGAGTACGTACCCGACGTGGGCGCCGAGTGGACCGGCGACCTGGACCCGACGGTCGCCGCGCAGCTCTGTCGGGAGGCCGGACGGTACCTCCGTGAGATCCACCGTCTCTCGTTCGACTCGTTCGGCCGAATCGGCCACGAGGGCGACGCGCTTTCCGTGACCGGCCCAATGCCGTACCGGGAGTTGCTCCGACGCTCGCTCGACCGCCAGCTCTCGGAGCTACGCGAGTCTCCGTTCGCAGCGCGCTGTGACGCGCTCGACGCGCTCGGAACCGAGCTGATCGCGGCGGTGGATCTCGATCGCGTTCGGCCGGCGCTCGTCCACGGAGACTATCGAATCGACAACCTCCGTCTCGATCCGACGGCCGAACAGGTCACTACTGCCGTGCTCGACTGGGAACTGCCCACGGCGGCCGACCCCCTCTGGGACGCGGTGATGGCGACGGCGCTGCTCGCTGACGGCTACCGGGTCGACCCCGACGCGAGGCGGTCGCTCCGGCACGCGTTCTGGGAATCCTACGGGGGAGGTGCGGACGGAACCTCTCGCCGGCAGTGTTACGAACTACTCGCTCGGATTCGGCTGGCCCGCCACCTCGAACCGGAGATGCGCGGGGAGTCCGACGACGCCGTGGCCGCTCGGATCGCCGAGCACGAGGCGGCGTTCGACGCGTTGCTCGGTGACCGGTAGCAAACGAGTGATCGCTGCGTCGGTCGGCGAGTGAATCAGCGACCGACACACCGTTCCCGTCGCCTCATACTATCAATACCAAACTGGCCCCCTCGTGGCGATGGTCGAGAGTTGCGTGACTGGTAGGCGTTCAACTGTATACGCTCACTCTTCGCCCGCGGAGACGGCCTCGCCACCCTCCATCGGCCACTCCAGTTCGATTTCGAGTTCGGCCTCGTCCGCCTCGACTTCGTATTCGACTTCGAGTTCGAAGCGTTCGGGTATCGTGGCAGCAAAGCCGCGCTCGCCCCCGACTTCGATCCGTCCGGTCTCGACGCCGTCGGCGATCTCCCGGAGGATCGATGCGCCGTCGGCCCGGCTCATCACGCGCTCTCCTTCGTGTTCTTCGTCGGATGGCCGTTCGGATTCATCTTCTTCGTCGTTCATGAATCCAGGTACGACGTCCAACGCGTTAATCCCCGCCTTGCCTCGACAGGGTTCATCTTCGCGCCTCCGTTGCGGGTCACAACTATCCATCTCTTCGTGGAGGGTCGGTCCGATGCGCTACGTCGAAATCGCGATTCCGTTCGGGAGGCGACAGGCGGTATTGTCCGTGCTCGACGACGCCGGGATCAACTACGTCATGAGCGACGAAACGAGCGGGACCGAGTTCAGTTCGGTCGTCCGATTTCCGCTACCGACGAGCGCGGTCGAACCCGTTCTCGACTCGCTAGCGGCTGCCGATATCGATGAGGCCCACGTGGTCGTCGTAAACGCGGAAACCGTCGTCTCTGAGGCGTTCGACGACGTCCGCGATCAGTACGGTCGAAGCGGGGGCGGCGGGGCGCGCACATCGCGGCAGGTACTCCGAACCAAGGCCGAGGAGTTCACGCCCGTGCTATCGATCTACATCATCATGCTGCTGATCAGCGCGATCGTCGCGACCGCAGGGCTACTCGCCGATTCGCCGGCGGTCGTCGTCGGGTCGATGGTTATCGCGCCGCTGCTCGGCCCGGCGTTAGCGGCGAGCGTCGGTATCGTTACCGGGGATGAAACGCTCCGTCGGGCCGGATTTCGGTATCAGGCGCTCGGCGTGACCGTCGTGGTCGCGGCGTCGATCGCGCTCGCGTGGACCGCCCGACTGGCCGGGCTCGAACCGGCGGGCGTCGATATCGTTCTCGTCGCAGAACTCCAGGAGCGCGTCTCACCGAGCCTGTTCTCGATTCTCGTCGCGCTCGGGGCCGGCGTCGCGGGCATTCTGAGTCTCACCCGCGGATTCTCCGAGGCGATCGTCGGCGTGATGATCGCCGCCGCATTGATCCCGCCGTCGGCCGCCGTGGGAATCACCGTCGCCTGGGGCATGTACGGGGCGGCTCTGGGTGCGCTCGTTCTCGTTGTGGTGAACCTGCTGTCGATCAACATTGCGGCACTGGGGACGCTCTGGCTCGGTGGGTATCGACCGCAGGGTCCGTTCGAGGTTTCGCCGACCCGACGCTCGACGATGACGTACCTGGCCGTCTTCGGGGTCGCCCTGCTGGCGCTTTCCGCTCCGCTCGGTGGGGTCACGCTGAACGAGTTTCGGACGACCGAGCTGGAGGCCACGGCACAGGACGAGGTCGATTCGATCCTCGCGGAGGCGCAGTACGACGACGTGGCGGACGGTGAGGTTACGGTGGTGCTCGACGACGACTATCCGGTTCGATCGATCGACCGCGTGATCGTCGAACTCACCGGCATCGATCCCGGTCCGAATCCGGCGCTGAGCGACCGTCTCTACGAGGCGATCAACGCACAGATCGACTCGCCGATCGTCGTCGAGGTCAGGTACGTAGTCGCAGAAGAGCGATCCGATACGCCCGTCGAAGCTGTGGCGGCTCCGTTCGATACGGTCCCGCAGACGGAGGCCGAGGAATCGATCGTCGGGGCCGCCTCGATATGACGCACGTGACGGAAAATCACTCCGACGGTATCCGGTCACTTCGGGCTCGATTGAGTCGTGTCAGTGGCGTACGCGTGGTCGGACTCGTTCGAGGTCGTCTCGTGGTTGACGGCTTTGAATGGACGACGTTCTGCTTGCGCCGGACGTCGGGTATCGGAGCGGGGGTTCGGTGGGGTCAGTCGACCTGAGTTGCGGTGGCGCTGGGGACAGCGTCTCGCCGAAAGGGTGTACGGATTTGGAGAAACAGCCGGTAGGGTGGTGGGTTACCGAGCTGTGTATGGGTGGTATATCTCCTCGAGAGGTCGATCGGGTGCTGTGAGTGACGTCTGGTATCTCGAGGCGTGTGGTATTTCGATTCGTAATACATTGATCGTTTCGGTTCCTGCAATTCGGACCGATCGCAACGATTCGACCGCTGGTGACCGACGGCGACGCTGGTTACGAGTGACTCACTAATGGGCGTCACGACCGCGTTTCGATCTATGGGGCGTCAGTGCGAACGCACGCACTGACTGGAGAACGTCTCACAGCGGCAATGATGTCAGAGGCACGGCCAGGTGTGAGAACGATCGTACCTTCGTTGCTGACGTACATCGCCTTACTGGCTCAGCTGCTAGGGTCTTTATATATTAGACACGCCGATCCGTCGAGTCCGATTCCGGGCCGGCGTTCGTCGCGAAACCGATCGGTTCCGACGGTAGATCACCGAGTTCCTCGGCTTCGAGCTGTGCGACGATGTCCGATACCTGTTCGAACTGATCGTGGTCGCGAATCTGGTGCCGTTCAAAGTCGCCATCCGCCTCGATCGACTGGGTATACGCCGGACAGGAGATTGGCGGTTTTGTGGCCACGGCTACAATTTCGCGATATCGGAAGAAATGGGTCTCGCCGGTCCGACCGGTTCGAGTTCGACCCGGTTACGCGCTATCGTCGAGGACTTCCGGTTCGTCGAACTCGGTCTCGAGTTCGACCTCGGCTTCCACGAAATCGGTGTGACCACACGGACAGCCGTTCGAGATGCCGATCGGTTCGATAGTTCCATCCGGACCGCGTTCGGCAGCGTAGATTGACCCGCAGCTGGGACAGTGGGCGATCGTTCGGTCGGGGCCGTTCGTCCTGGACATTGCCAGTCCCGGGGAGACAAGGAGGTATAAGCGTCGCTGTTCGGTGGTATATTGCCGGAACACCGAACGGAGAGCGTGTGAGACGATCGTTCGTGGCTGACAGTCCGTGCCGCGGATCGGTCAGATCGCCTCCGCGACGATCTCGTACTCGACCCCGCTCGGGATGACGACGTCGAACGTCACTTCGACGTCCTGATCGGCGCCGACGGTCTGGCGCTGAACGGGCGGTTCGGTGAGCGAGTAGGGCTCCGGGTCGACGTACGAAAGCGAGAATTCGACGTCACCCGTTGCGCCGGAGTTCGTGAAGATCGCGCCGTACGTCGCCGGAACGGGGTAGATGCCGAACTCGCGGTCGTCCCACTCGGGCGTTTGATCTGACGAGATGACGGTGACTGATCGTCGCTCGCCGTCGTCGAAGAAGAACTCGTCGGCGCGGTCGAACGTCCGACCGGGGATGTCCGACGCGTCGAACAAGCTCGAAACTTCGGGGTCGGGAACGGTCGAATCCCGAAAGAACCAGAGTTCGGCTCTGATTCGCCCGGCGTCGCCGCGGTTGTTCACCGTCGCGTGGTACTCCCGGTCCGTCGTCTCGACGTCGATGACGTGTGGCTCCGGGTGTGTCATTCGGCGGAATTCGAGGTCGACGTCGTCTGTTAACAGGCCAGCGCAACCGGCGATCGAACAGAGGCCGACAGTTGCGGTGGTGGCGAGAACACTTCGTCGTCGCATGGCGACCGGGATACATCTAGTCAATATAGAATCTCCGATTGTGTTGCCGTCGGTCGAATCGGCGCGATCAGTGATCGTTCGTCAGGGGTTGCGTGCACCGACTCGTTTCGTTACAGCTCCGTTTACATTCGTCGCGAATGGGGTGATCCCGTTTGGCAGAACTGACCAGTAGGACGTCTGAAAGTGAATTATTTATCGCTACGGCTGGTGGGGATCGCTGATAGTATTCTTCTCGGCGGAAGGATACCGTAATCATGGTGTACTCAGTATGAGCCCCGACGAATCCACCGCCAACGATGCACCGCCGCTCGTCAGCTTCGATCCCGAAGGACGGGCCCCGATCGTCAGCTACAACGTCCCCGAACCGACCGCCTACGCCGGTCGCAGTTACGTCGAACTCGACGTCGACCCAGATCACTTCAGCGAGGATGCCCGCGAGGGCACCACGTTCGACGAATGGGTGACCTCGATTATTCCGCCTCGGGAGGCCCCGGAGGACCCGATAGACGACGAAGAACCGGTTCCCATCGAAGATGACGATGAAGCCGATATCGACGACGATCTTGACGTAGACGAGCCCGACGATGAGGACCTAGACGTCGACGAGCCGGATGTGGAAGAACCGGATGTCGACGAACCGGACGCAGACGATGACGTTCACGTCGACGAGCCGGATGTGGAAGAACCGGATGTCGACGAACCGGACGTAGACGATGACGTTCACGTCGACGAACCGGACGACGACGTCGAGGTCCAGCGTGAAGATGGTCTCCACGAGGACGTTCTGGACGACGTGGACGAAGAGGATCTCCACGAGTTCGTCCCAGGCGATTCCAACACGACCACCGCTCACGCGGCACTGACGGCGATCCTCGAATCGCAGTTCGTACAGGGAGAGAGCGGCCCCATCGTCGGGGCGGTCGATCGACGGATCGAGGAGTCGGTCGCCGCCGTGGGGAACGCGACGAAGCTGATGCGCGAGCCGTCGCTTGCTCGCTCGAAACCCGTCTTCGAAGAGACGGCTGAGGGCGGACAGATAATCGACACTCAGCCGCAAGACGAGCTGCTCTCGGAGGTCCACAGTTCGATCAAGCCGAACCTCTACGCGACGGAATCGCTTTCGCGGTCGGGGTCGAACGCCGCCGAACTCGCTTCGGACATGATGGCGGACGTCTCGCAGAAGGCGAAGCTCGACGTCGACGTCATGCACGCGATCCAGCCCGAGGTGATGGCCAGGGAGATGCTCGACGGTCGTCACCCCATCGTCCGCTACACTATGGGTGGTCGACCAACGGTCGAGTATGCGGTCGCGCCGCCGGTGATCGAACCGCGCCTGTTTCTCGTCGAGCGCTATCGCCTCTCGACGTTTCTCGGCAACTACGGCGCCGGCCGGACGCTAAAGACGTTCTCGTTGCTTCCGGGTGAGCAGACGACGATTAGCATCGAGACCTTCCGCAAGACCGAAGAACAGCGAACGGAGTCCTCGAGTATCCTCGATTCGTACACGACCGAGACGGCAGAAGAGTTCGAGGAGACGGTCAAGGCAGAGCAGTCCCAGAAAAACGAACACGAGGAGTCGTTCGCGTACAACGCCGAGGCCAAGGCCGAGGCGAGCTGGGGATTCGGAAGCGCGTCGGCCAGCGGCGGCGTCGAGGGCGGTACGAACGCCGCCCGCGAGGAGATTGCGAAAAACGTCTCGAACGCGACGTCGAAACACGCCGCCGAAGCCTCGAGCAAGCGCCAGGTCGAGATCGATACCGATTACGAAATCTCCGAACAGACCGGCGAGGAGACATCCATCGAGCGCTCGCTCGAGAACATCAACCTCAGTCGAACCCTCAACTTCGTTTTCAAGCAGATGAACCAGGAGTTCATCACGCTCATGCACCTCGTCGACGTCCGCGTCGGCTTCACCAACAATGGATTCGACGTACGAGATCGTTCCGACACGCTCGGGGGCGTCGACTATCGCGAGGTCTCCCTTCCGGAACTCGACGCGCTCCTGGCGGACGTCATCGACGAGGACCATCGGGCGGACGTCCGCGAACGGATCGTCGGCGAACTTTCGACGATCTTCGACTATCGGGGCGACGTTCGATCGATCGTCGAAGAAGTCGAGTTGCCCGGTTCTGACGGCGAAGCGACCTACCTTCGCGTCGATCCCGACCTCCGTACGACCTACACGGACGAGACCGGCAACGAGATAACCGTTCCCGGGCTCGTTCTCTCGGCTGAGACGAACGTCATGCGGACCGAGGGCGTGGTGGTCGAAGCGTTGCTCGGCGGCGGGAACGCCCTCGATGACTACGCCATGTCGCTCCAGGACGAAGAGGTCAGAAAGCGACTCACCGAAAACGACGAACGCGAGGTCGCTACCGAACGCGAGCGTCTCGCCCAGTCGCTCGTCTCCGACGGCGACGACGAGTCCGTCGGCAGGTTCGAACGACTCTTCGCGACGCTCGAAGCGTCCGAAGAAGAAAAGATCGAGGTTCCCGTCGAACCCGCGCCCGAACCGACTCCGGCGCCGGAAGACGGGGAGTGATCCCCGATGAGTGCTGGGAGATCGAGAGAGCGCGCCGTCGAGGAGCCAAAACGCAGAGCCCTCGCCGACAACGCAACGGGTCCGGTCGAGGGTATCACCAACTTCGCCCAGGAACGCCACGAGCGAGCGCTCGAACGCGCCGACGACGGAATCGACGAAACTGACTGCGCCATCGGCCGACCGACGCACGAAGACCTTCGACGGACGAGATCGTGGGCGATATCGGCCGATTTCAGCGCCGACGTTAGCTGGAGGGGACCCGGGATCGGCGCGGAGATATTCGAACTGGTCAACCGCGAGACCGGGCGGGCCCACGAGATCAGAATGATACCGCTGGGCGTCGGCTTCGATATCTCCCCAATCGGCCTCTCTTCCGGCCCGCCAAACTACACCCTGTTCAGGACGGACGAACCGGTCAACTTCACCGATTTCCACGGCGTCGGGGCGCGAGTGACGGGGATGCGGGCGCTCGTCGGGTCCGTCACGTACCTCACGCTCTGGGGGGATATGGCGTACTTTTCGGATCGGTTGGCGTACGTCCGGATGAGCGGCTGGGGACTCAACACGGCCGGACCGAGCCTGGCTCACGGCGTCACCAGACTGTGTTACGGCGACGGCGAACCGACCGGGCTCGTCCCCCGAGTGCTCAACCTGCCGCCTCGCGATCCGCCGCGACCGCCACGCGAACCGCACTTTCGCGTCCCAGCGATGGAAGACGAGCGGATCGACGTTCCGAACGACGTCCTCTTCGCGTTCGACTCCGCCGAACTCTCTTCCGGTGCCGACGATACGCTCACGCATCTCGCCGATCTCCTCAACAACCGCCTCCGCAAGCCCGTCGACATCGAGGGTCACACCGACTCGATCGGCGATCCCGATTACAATATGGATCTATCGATACGGCGCGCCGAGGCGGTCAAAGCGTGGTTCGTCGATGACGAAGTCTACGGCGCCGAAGCGTTCACGGTCCGCGGAAAGGGAGAAACCGACCCGGTCGCCCCGAACACCCACGACGACGGGTCGGACAACCCCGAAGGGCGAGCGAAGAATCGACGCGTGACGATACGGGCGGTCTGGAACGTCTGACCTACTCGGACAGCCACCAGCCATACATTCGGGCAATCTCCTCGTCGTCGACCGGTTTCTTGCTCTCGCCGTAGGTTTTCCCCTCCAGGATCTGGCGTTCGATCGCGTTCAGCGCGAGCGAGAACGCGTGGCGATCGCCGTAGCCAGTGTCGGAGGCGACGAACAGTCCTTTGTCGGTGTACAGCCGGATGCGGACGTGGATCTGCGGAACCCCGCGAAGGCGTTCTTTGTGTTCGTTGACGTGGACCTTCGCCTCGAGAACGCGCATCGCGCCGTACTTGCGCGCGACGTCGTCGATCCGCTCGGCCATCGTCTCGTGGGTCAGTTCGGTCACGTAATCGGTACCGAACACCTGTATCGGTCGACCGCCTTCTTCGGTCCACGTCAACGCGTCCAGAAGGTCGGTCTTGGTGACGATGCCCGCGAGCACACCGTCGTCGAGAACGATCGAGGAGGAGGCTTCGAACTCGAGCATGGTGTCGAGGGCGGCGTCGAGCGATTCGTCCAGCGTGGTCGTTCCGACCGTCTCGACCATCACGTTCCGTACCGGCAGGTCGAGTAAGTCCGCACTCTCACCGCTCCGATCGCCGAATCCGCCGTGATCGCCGCCCTGTGCCGTGACGTGCGCCGACGGATCGCCGCCCTGCTGTCGCGTAAGCTCCCGAGTGACGAACTGGATGACGTCGAGCAGGCTGACGATGCCGACGACGTTCTCGCCGTCCTCGTCGGCCACCACCGGCAGGTGCTCGATGCGCTTCTCGCGGAACGTAGCGAGCGCCTTTCCGAGCGTCGTCTCGGGTTCGACGGTGACAACCTCGAGCGTGGCGACGTCCTCGGTGTCGAGCACCGAGAGATACGGCTGGACGTGTCGAAGGAGGTCGTCAGCGCGAACCACGCCCACGACGTCCCCTGATTCCGCCTCGGGATCGTCCATCACGGGGAGCACTCTCGTGTCGCCCGCGATCATGAGGCGGGCGGCCTCCCGGAGGTCTTCGTGGCGGCCGATCCTCGGCACTGGTCGAACGAGCGACCGTGCCTTTCGCGAGTTCTTCTCGTGCGACGAGATCGCGTCGCGTCGCGTGACGATCCCGTCGAACTCGCCGCCGGCCGTGACGAGCAGTGCCTTCTGGGCCGACCCTTCGAACGCACCTCGGAGCTTCGAGACGGGCGTCTCCTCGTCGACCGTGTCGTACGTATCGTCGATGACGTCGGTTACGTCCATACGCCACCTTCTATCTGCAGTTACTTACTGGCTGTCGGTCGTTCCCAGGCGAGGGGATGAGCCGAAAGCTGTCCGCGACGCGTCTTATAAATGGCGTGAAAGTACGATTGAGGGCGGATTAGACCGACCGGACGCCAGCATAATAGAGCGATATCGAGTCTCCCGGCCGGTGGCTACTCGTTTAGATGCGAGCGATAGCCCTTCGGTTCGAATCCGCGGCGACAAATAATGTCCTGACGACCGACCGTGATGGCACTCACCTGGTTGTCCGCTTCCATCTCCGTGACGACGGTATCTAAGTGGTCGGCCGACCACCCCGTTTTCTCGATGACGGTCTCGCGATCGACGCGGCCCCCGCGTTTTACGAGCAGCCGGAGAACGACGTCTTCGTCCGCAAGTTCCCGTTCGTCGACGCCGTACTCGACCTGTTCGGCGTAACTGAGCGTCTCTTCGTCGTCCGATTCGTCATCGGTCGACTCGGCTTCGTCGACCGCGGCCGAGTTGAACCGGGTTGATAACTGTGACCAGAGCGTTTTGAATACCATGTGAGTGGATCACCGTCTATTCGTTTGATCGTCCTACGACGCCCTCCTACCAAGATGTTGTGCTTCGACGGGTGACGGTTCGGCAGGAGCCTGGCGCTGTCTACCTGTGTGTCTGCTCTCCATCCTCATAAATCAGCGGCCCGCTTGCTGACTCAGGTGAAAATCGATTGACTCCGGCTCCGCTCGGTCACTCGTTCGTTCGCTCGCTCGCCGATTTCCGTCCCCTGGAGCGGGGATACGCCTCCGCGAGCGCCTCGAGCTGCGCTTGTGATCCCGTCGTGTGCGGGGCGACCAGCGGCGAGACGCTCACCTGCCCTTCGACGACTGCGCGTCGATCGGTGCCGGGCGGATCGGGAATTGTCTCCGGATCCATCGTCTCCCAGACGCCGTCCTCGACGGTGATCGTCGATCCGTTGCGGGTCGCGTCCATCTCGTATCGCTTCGACGGTCGGGTGACGACCATCGGCGGCTCCCGTCCGCCGTTCATCGGGACGTTCACGTTGAGGTAGGAGGCGTCCTCGAAGACGCCGGCCGAGAGCGCGTGCTCGACCAGGTAGCGGGTCGCGCGCGTCGCCTCGGCGAAGTCCGCGGGCGTCGTCTCGACGTCCTCGAACGCGAGGTCGCCGACCGGAACGTACATCGAGGTGGCGATCGCGGGCACGTCGAAGAATGCGGCCTCGACGGCGGCACTGATCGTCCCCGACCGTCCGAGAACGTAGGCGCCGAGGTTCGCTCCCTCGTTACAGCCCGCGACGACGAGGTCCGGATCGGGGGCGAACTCGGAGAGGCCGGCGACGACGCAATCGGCGGGGGTCCCCGTAATCGCGTAGCCGTCGTCGCGCTCGTCGACGGTCACTTCGTTCGAGATCGCTCGCCCGCAGGCGCTCTGGTCGGTCGCGGGGGCGACGACGGTGACGTCTGCGATCTGCGAGAGTTCCTCGCCCATGGCGACGATTCCCGGCTCGCCGTAGCCGTCGTCGTTGGTCAGCAATATTGATAGCCGGTCGTCCATACCGATTGCCTTCGCGTCGAACGCGAAAAGTTCGTCGGAGTGTTACCCGAGCGGATCGACCACGGTCTCTTCGTCGACGACCAGGTTGTACGCCTCCTCGTCGTCGTTCCAGAGCGCCAGCGCCGACTCGAACGCGAGGAGGTCCCCGTACCCGGCGTCGAGTAGCGGTCGGTTCAACGCCGTCTCGTTCGTCACCACCGCGTAGTGATCGACCGCTTCGCTCCCGTCGCTGACCTTGAAGAGCGGATTCGACGGCTCCTCTCCCGTCGACCCGCTGGCCTCCTCACTTCGATCGACGAGCGAGCGGCTCACCTTCGCCGCGACGAGGTCGATCCGGTTCGAGACGTGGCGTTCCATCTCCGCCATCTTCGCCCAGCGGGCCGTATCGAGCGAGACGTCGTGACGTCGGGTCCCGTCGAGTCGAAGCATCGAGTGTGAAAACTGGACGTCGACGTTGACGAACTCGCCCGGCCGGTGGTCTGGATCCGTCGCCGCCTCGTCGAGTCGCGATTGCACGTCCGGGACCGCGAGGTCGGGACGGACGTCGAACGACCAGCCCCGATCGCTCGGCCGCTCGCCCGCCCAGAGTCTGACCAACGGTCCGTAGACGGTGACCGTGCGCTCGGTACCGTCGGCACTCGAAACTGCGGTGTCCTCCACCGCTCGCTCGACCTCTCGCAGGCCGATGCTCGTCTCCCGGTCGGCCGGCGCCATCGCCAGCAGCGAGCCGTCGTCCGCGAGCATCGAGAGGTAGCGCTGACAGACGGAGACCGGGTCATCGAGTTCACTCAGGACGTTACACAGCAAGATGAGGTCGAACGGTTCGCCGTCCGGTTCGAAGGCCTCGGCGGTCGTGCGGTGGACGTCCCAGTGGACGTTCCGCCCGGTTTCGGCGAGCACCGTTTCGAGGACGTCCGCGGCCGCGCTCGGTTCGAGCGCGTGGTACTCGACGAGCCCGTCGTCCGGGAGATATTCACACAGTCCCAGTGCGGGGCCGCCGACCCCGGCGCCCACGTCGAGGACTCGGAGGTTCCGACCGAGTAAGTCCCGCTCGGCCAAATCGTCGAGTGCGTACTGCACCGCGGCGTAGTAGCCCGGCAGGTGGTAGATCGCGTACCCGGCGGCGACGTCCTCGTCGTAAGAGACGGCGTCGCCCGCCAGGTACTGGGCTTTCGTTCGACGCAGCGTCGACCGGAGAACGTCGCCCGACGCCCCGTCGTACCAGTGTGGCCCGTACCGTTCGACGAGCCAGTCTTCGAGGGCGTTCTCGTAGGTTCGGGGGAACCTCTCGACCGGTTCGAAGCGCGCCTCGACTGGTTCTTCGGAGACGGGAACGAACGTTCCGTCCTCGCGCTCGACGAGTCCGAGCGTGACGGCGTCCTCGCGCAGGTACTGGCGGACCACCGCCGGGTGCGGCTCGCCCTCGACGTATTCGAAAATTTCTTCCGGATCGATCGGTCGGACGTTCCGCAGGTACAACGCGTTCTCCCGGACCGCCTCGCGCTGGTCGGTCATCGATCCGGCACACCCCCGGACGCGGTCGATGATCGGCTCGTCTCGCGTCGGTCGTCGACCCACGTCGCCGTCGCGTCCTCGATCAGCGAGACGAGTTCGTCGTGATCTGCCTCCGCGATTCGTCCGGCGGCCTCGGCGACGGCGTCGGCGCCGTCGAACCGATCTTGGACGTCCGCGTACACGCGCGGCGTTCCCGCACCGATCCGTTCGACCTGCTCGCGTAGGCCCTCGTACAGCGGCGTTTCGAACGCTTCGGGGACCGGCTCTGCGGCCGCCGCGAACGCCAGGACCGCCGCGTGGGCTGCCGCCTGCACGCGTTCCATCGCGCCGTCGTGCTCGGCCGGCGTCGTCTCGACGAGCTCGTTTTCGGCGGTCTCTAGGTCTGCGAGAATCGCCCGGGTCGCCGGACCCGCCGACCGGGTCACGACGGCGATCGATCCCGGAGCGCGTTCTGGTGCGAACAGCGGGTGCAGACTGCAGTGTTCCACAGCGGGTGCGTACTCGTCCATCGCGGTGAGGACGGGTTCCATCACGCCCGCGACGTCGACGATCGCGCCGTCGACTCGGACCGCCTGCGTCGCGATCGCCGCCTCGACCTCGCCCATCGGAACGGCGAGGCAGACGGCGTCGTAGGTGTCGCCGTCGGGTTCCAGCGGGACCGTCCGGCCACCGACGGCGGCGGCCGTCTCGCGCGCTCTCGTCTCGTCGACGTCGGCGATCGCGAGGTCGGCGTCGAGCGTCTCGGCGAGCCATCGCCCCATCGCACCGGCGCCGACGATACACACCTCCATCGCTGCTCACTATCGGGCGCCGTCGCAAAAGGAGTTCGATCGATCGGGTACGAATCAAGTCGGCAACGGTCGTCCGGCTTACCGACGATCCTGCGGTTCGATCGAGATGGGGTAGTCGGTGAGGTTCTCGTAGCCGTCCTCGGTGACGACGACGAGGTCCTCGATGCGGACGCCGCCTACCTCCGGATCGTAAATGCCGGGTTCGACGGTGATCACGTGGCCGGGTTCGAGTTCGTCGCCGCCGAACGAGAGGCTCGGCCCCTCGTGGATGTCGAGGCCGACGCCGTGGCCGGTGCCGTGGATGTAGCCCGTGCTGGTCTCTGGGTCGCTCCGGAGCGTCTCGTAGCCGGCGTCTTCGATGACGTCGCAGACGATTCCGTGGATCTCGTCGCCGGCGACCCCAGGTTCGATGGCGTCGAGGGCAGCCTCGAAGGCCTCGTGTGTCACCTCGTACCGTCGGCGTAGTTCGTCGCTTGGCTCGCCGCGAACGAACGTCCGGGTCATGTCGCCGAAGTAGCAGGTTTCCTTATCGCGCGGGAAGATGTCGATCACGATCGACTCGCCGGCGTGGATCGGGCCGCTCCCGCGGTCGTGGGGATCGGCGGCGTTCGCACCCGAGGCGACGATCGTCTCGTCGAGCGCGCAGCCGTCGCGCAGCAGGGCGATCTCGATCTCGGTCGTGACGCGCTCGCTCGTGAGCACCTCGTCGTCGTGATAGAGGACGCCGTCGCGCACCTCGGCGGTCGCGATAAGCGACTCGGCGACGGCCATCGCGCGCTGGTTGGCAGCCTGGGTCGCGCGGACGTGTTCGATCTCAGCGTCGGTCTTCGTCTCGCGCAGTTCGCCGACGACGCCGTCGGCGTCGACCGAGACGGCGATCCCCTGCTCGCGGAGTCCGTCGGCGGTGCCGACGCGACAGTTTTCGGGAACGGCGACCGATTCGACGCCGTGGTCGGCCAGAAACGCCGCGAGCAGTCGGTGTTTCGCTTCGCGCGGGCCGTACTCTTCGCGAAGTTCGTGATAGTCGTAGGCGGCGGTGTTGGTCACGCTGTCGGCGTCGGATTCGGTCTGGGCGCGGCCGTACTCGAGCCCGGACACAAGCAGGTGGACGCCGTCGGCCGTCACGATCGTCTGGAACGGGTCCGGCGCGGAAAAGCCAGAGATGTAGCGCTGGTTCGCGTCGGTGCCGTCGGCGTCGATCAGATAGGCGTCCAGGTCGTGCTCGGCGAGGTGGTCGGTCAGCGGTCGGCGCGTTTCGTTCATGTACGCCCGTTCCGAGGGGCGTTACATAATTGCACCTTTCCCGGCGAGAGACGTGCCGACTCGCTGGACACGACCGACGGTCAATCCGGACGGGACCGGTACCGTCATAGGCGAACCCGCAGTCAGTGTGCGTATGAACGTCACGCTCGCTCCGGCGACCGTCGACGGTGTCGTCAGTGCACCTCCGTCGAAGAGTTACACGCATCGGGCGATCCTCGCGGCTGGCTGTGGCGAATCGAGTCTGGTCGAGTCTCCCCTCTGGAGTGCGGACACGCAGGCGACGACGCGCGCGGTCGAGGCGTTCGGCGGCTCGGTCAGCCGCCGATCTGACGGCGCGCTCGCGATCGACGGGTTCGACGGCCAGCCGGCCATCCCCGACGACGTGATCGACTGTGCGAACAGCGGGACGACGATGCGCCTCGTCACCGCCACCGCCGCGCTCGTCGACGGAACCACGGTCCTGACTGGCGACGCGTCGCTCCGGTCGCGTCCACAGGGGCCGTTGCTCGACGCACTCGCCGACCTCGGCGCGACCGCCAGGAGCACGCGGTCGAACGGCCAGGCGCCGCTCGTGATCGACGGTCCGATCGACGGCGGTCGCGTCTCGATTCCGGGCGACGTCTCCTCGCAGTACGTTTCCGCCCTGTTGATGGCCGGGCCGCTCACCGACGGAGGCGTCGAGGTCGAGCTCGAAACGACGCTGAAATCCGCACCGTACGTCGACGTCACGCGCGAAGTGCTCGATGCGTTCGGCGTCGAGACTCGCGAGACCGACGCTGGCTTCGCCGTCGACGGCGGCCAATCCTACCGCGTAGCTGACGGCTCGTACGCCGTCCCCGGCGACTTCTCCTCGATCTCGTACCTGCTGGCGGCCGGTGCGATCGCCGGCGAGGTCGAAATCGAGGGCGCACACCCGAGCGCGCAGGGCGACCGCGCGATCGTCGATCACGTCGAGGCGTTCGGGGCGCCCGTCGAGTGGAACCGCGAGGCCGGTCGCCTCTCCGTCGAACGCGCCCCGCTGTCGGGTATCGAGGTCTCCGTCGCCGACACGCCCGATCTCCTCCCGACGCTGGCCGCCCTCGGCGCCGTCGCCGACGGGGAGACCCGAATCCTCGACGCCGAACACGTCCGGTACAAGGAGACCGACCGGGTGAGCGCGATGGCCGAGGAACTCGATACGATGGGCGTCGAGACGACCGAAGAACGCGACGCGCTGATCGTCCACGGCGACCGGTCGACGCTCAGTGGCGCGCGCGTCGACGGTCGCGGCGACCACCGTATCGTGATGGCGCTGGCGGTCGCCGCGCTCGCCGCCGACGGCGAGACGACGATCGATGGGGCCGAACACGTCGACGTCTCCTTTCCGACGTTCTTCGAGACGCTCACGGACCTCGGCGTCGAGGTAACGCGATCCGAGTGACCTCGAACCGGCACGTCGTGGTCGGTGGTTTTCGCCCGCTCTGTTCTCGTTCACCGAAACGATTAGGGGATTCCTTCGAATCTCTTACCGCATGTCCCGTCGGGAGATAGAAGAGCGGGTGGGCGCGAACCGGGAGCGAGACGCGGTCGTCGAGCCGGACTACGGCGGGTACTGCGTCTCGAACGTCGTCGAATCGCTACTCGGGCTCCTCGATTCCCGATTCGACGCGCCGATGCCAGAAGACGTCTTTCGGGGCGTCGACACGGACGTCGAAACCGTGGTGTTCGTCCTGCTGGACGGTCTCGGCTACGACGAGTGGACTCGCTTCGAGTCCCGGTCGACGTTGGCCCGGCGGTTCGCCGCGGACGGGACGGTGAGTCCGCTCACCTCGATCTTTCCGTCGGAGACGGCCGCGGCGTTCACCTCGATCGCGACGGGGACCGATCCGATCGAGCACGGGCTCCTCGGGTGGTTTCAGTACCTGGGGGCGATCGAGCGCGACGTGGTCACGCTCCCGTTTACCACGCTAACCGAAACGCCGATTGGAGACGTCGATCCGACGCTCGACGGGTCCGCGCTGTTCGACGCGACGGCGCTGTCGGCCAGGACGGCCGAGACGGATCTCTCGTTCGAAGCAGTCCTGCCGTCGTCGATCGTCGAATCGCCCTACAGTAGGGCGATATTCGACGGTGCAGCGCGGACCGGGTTCGACGAACGCGAGTCGTTCGCGCGACGGCTTCGCGATTCGGCCGAGTCGGCCGACGGGCCGACGTTCGTCTTCGGGTACGAGCCCTCGATCGACGCCGCTGCCCACGAGGACGGGTTGCGAAGTCGCGCAACCAGATCGACGGCGACCGACGTCCTCGCTCACCTCCAGTCCGGATTCGTCGAGCGCCTGTCGGACGACGCGGCCGCGAAGACGCTGCTCGTCGTCTCGGCCGATCACGGTATCGTGGATACGGTTCCGGCCGAAAACGTCGACGTAACCGACTGGCCGAGCTGGCCCGACGTGCGGCGCTGGCTTCGAAGGGACCGGTCGAACGAACCGCGGAGACCGACCGGCAGTCCGCGAAATATGCACCTTCACGTCGATCCCGATCACGTTGCCGACGTCAACGCCCGACTGGCGGAGGCGGTCGACGGGCGCGTCTACACCCGTTCGGAGGCGGTCGACGCCGGGCTCTTCGGGGAGGCCTCGCCGTCTGCGCTGTTCGAACGACGCTGTGGCGACCTCCTGGCGGTGCATCGAAATCGCGGCCTTTGCTGGATCGATCGCGATCTGAACGAAATCGGTATGCACGGCGGACTCACTCGCGAAGAGATGCTCGTTCCGTTCGCGGTCGGTCGCGTCGAGGATCTTCGAGGGTGACGATCGCTCGCCCGACAGCGCGCCCGCCGTGGGGGTCCAAGCTGTTCACCCGTTGCCCGTTTGTACGTCCCGTCACATGCACGCCGCAGCGATTTACATACGACCGCCGATTGGAAGGGTATGGTCGAACGAACGGACGACGCGCGCGAACTCGGGCGAAAGAACGTCGCTGCACTGTTGCGCGACCTCGCCGACGAGTTCGAGCGCGGCGGCGAGCGAATTTCCGTCCCGGTAGGGAACAAGACCGTGACGTTGAATCCACCCGACGAGTTCACGACCGAGGTCGAGGTCCTCGAACGATCGGGCGTCTTTCGCGGCGCGCAGGAACGGGTTCGAATAGATCTGCGCTGGAAGCCGGCGGACGCCAGGGAGGAAGCGCCGCGCGAGGCGGCTCCTGATCAGCCCGAATCCTGATCACGACGGTAATTCCAGCCGGTGGCCGATCGAGTGTACCAATCGAACCGGGGGAGATCAGTACTCTTTTCGCCACAGCCCGTTCAGAAAGAGCCAATGAACCAGGAGGTCGTCGACGATCGCGGATCTCCACGCGCCGAGCGATCGGCGTCTCTCTCGAAATCGTCGGTTTGCGTGTTGCTTCCGACGCTCGACGAAGCGGCGACGATCGGCGACGTCATCGATTCGTTCAGACGCCGCGGTTACGAGAACGTCCTCGTCGTCGACGGCGGCTCGACCGACGGAACGCGCGAGATCGCCGCCGATCGCGGCGTGCGGGTGATGACCCAGTCAGGAACCGGCAAGGGCCAGGCCGTGCGGGAGGCGGTCGAACGCATCGACGTTCCGTACGTCCTGATGCTCGACGGCGACGGAACGTACGACCCGGACGACGCAGAGCGGATGCTCGAGCCGCTCGCAGAGGGCTCCGAACACGTCATCGGCGATCGATTCGCCGACATGGAAGACGGGGCGATGACGCGGCTCAACCGGTTCGGCAACCGCGTGATCAACCGAGCCTTCGAGACGATCCACGGCGAACCGTACGTCGACATCCTCTCGGGCTATCGCGCCTTTACGACCGATTCGTTCGAGCAGTGTGGACTGACGGCCGACGGCTTCACCATCGAGACCGAACTCGCCGTCGAGTGCGTAAAGCAGGGAATCGACACGACGGTCGTCCCGGTCAGTTACGCCGAGCGACCGGACGAGTCGGAGACCAACCTCCATCCGATTCGCGACGGCGGTCGGATCATCGTCGCGCTGTACTCACTCGCGCGAACGAGCAATCCGCTCTTTTACTTCGGTACCCTCGGCGTCGGGAGCATCATCGCCGGCGGGCTCGTCGCGACGTACGTCCTCTACCAGTGGGTCGCCTACGGAATCGGACACAACATCCTGGCGCTGGTCTCCGCGGCGGCGATCCTTCTCGGGGTGCAGTTGCTGATGTTCGGCGTCCTCTCGGACATGATCGTCTCGCTCCACCGCGATCAGCGACGCCGGCTGGAACGGTTCGGTGAATCGGTCCGGGCGCGAGAGCGCCACCACGTCGACGAAGAAACGCTCTCGCTCGACGATTCGAGCGACGTGACGCCCGCCGCCCCCTCGGAGTACGCATCGGACGACGAGCGCGACCGATCCTGATCGCTCTGAGAGTATCGACCGGACGCGACCGATCTCGACCGCTCAGAAGGGGAGCATCGACCGGACGCGACCGAACACGCTGGCGGTATGAGTGGCCCGGTACTCCTCGAAGACGTCGTGAAGCTCGTTCATCAGGTGCTGGCGCGAGTCGAACCGATCCAGCCCCGTCTCAGCTAGCGCATCGTCGACGGACACGCTGTTTCCGCTGGCGTCGAACGGGATCGGCCGCGGCCCGAGTCGTTGCTCGACCCGAGCCACATCCGCGGGAAACGTCAGGTCCGTCTCCTTCAACCGCGCGTCGACGGCGGCGATCCCGAACTCGATCGTCTCCGGCTCGCTGTCGTCGTTGTTCGTCGGTGGCCGAACGCCCATGACCGGCTAGTCGACCCGCGGAACAAAAAACCGCTACGGGATCGATCCGCGCGTCGTGGTACGGCTTGGAATTACACGTTCGCCCGTGCGGCCGGGACTCGGGGCGGTGGCGATGGGCCTTTGAGCGATCACCCCGTTGTCGGCGGTATGACCGAGTACACGACCGTTTCGATCCCGAAGGAGCTGGCCGGCCGGGTCGAGGAGACGATCGAAGGGACGAGTTTCACCTCGACGAGCGACCTGGTTCGCTTTCTGCTTCGCAGCATCGTCATCCAGCACCAGCGCTCGGGCGAACTCACCGAAGCCCAGTTCGAGGAGATTACCGATCAGCTCCGGACGCTGGGGTATCTGGAGTGAGTCGGGTCGGCGTCAGGATTCGGTCTCGAACGACCGCTCGGGTGGCGCGGCGTCGAGTTCGAACAGCGAGAGCCGTTCGCCGCTCCGGTCGAACGCGGCGAGCGTCTCGTCGTCCGTCCGCCAGGGCGGAACCGCCACGATCACGACCTCCGCGAGATCGTCTCTGAGCGTCAGCTCGAGTTCGCCCGACGGGTGTGAGATGAACCGCCCCTGCGCGTTTCGGTTCGGCGTCGAGAGTTCGACGCCGAAGACGTGCGTGAGCGAGTTTCCGGGGTCGGGAAGCAGGTACTCGGCGAACACCGGCGTCTCCTCGGGAACGGCGTCCGCGTCTTCGCCCTCTAACTCCGCCGCCGGAACCGTCGAGATCGCCGTCGAGACGCCGTCGGGGTGGTTCTCGCTCGCCAGTTCGAGCAATGCTCTGAGCAGGCCCTCGGTCGCGTACACCGACCTGGGGTGTGAGTCTGGAGCGGTCACGGGTCTACGAGTACGTTGGTCGCCCCGGATAGTAATCGTTCGGCTCTCGAACGGGTTCGACCGCGGTCGTGGCCGACGTCTCCCGCGACCTCAGCCCGACCACTCCTCGAACGAGCGGTAGATTCCCTTCGAGAGGTATCGTTCGCTGGAGTCGGGAAAGACGGTCACGACGCTGTCGTGGGGGACGTCGAGTTCGCCAGACGCGATCCGGTCTGCGACGTCACCGGCCGCCACGCTCGCCGCGCCGGCGCTGGAGGCGACGAGGTGGCCCTCCTCGGCGGCCAGCCGCGCGAGTTCCTCGTGGGCCCGCTCGTCGGGAACGGGGACGAACTCGTCGACCAGTTCGGGTTCGAACAGCTCGTTCGTCTCGGTGTCGTGCGTCCCGATCCCCTCGATCTTGTACTCGCCCTCCTCGCGCGACTCGCCGAGAAATTCGCCGTAGAGCGAGCCCTCTGGTTCGACGCCAACCACGTGGATCTCCGGGTTCCGTTCGAGCGCATACCGGGCGAGCCCCATGAGCGTCCCGGCGGTGCCACAGCCGGCGACGATCGCCCCGACCTCGCCGTCTAGCGCCTCGAAGATCTCGGGCGCCGTCGTCTCGTAGTGGGCTTCCGTGTTGAGCGGATTGGCGAACTGCTGGGGAACGACGGCGTTGTCGAGCGTCTCCGCGAGTTCGTGGGCTCGTTCGATCGCGCCGCCCATCCCGTCGTCCGTCGGGGTGTTGATGACGCGCGCGCCGAGTGCGTCCATCAGCTGTTGCTTCTCGACGCTGAATCGTTCCGGGACGACGAAGATCGCTTCGAGACCGAACTGTCTGGCCGCGATGGCGAATCCGATCCCCGTGTTTCCGGCCGTCGGCTCGATCACCGTTCCGCCGGGTTCGACGTCGCCGCGCTCTAGCATCGCCTCCACCATGTAGGCGCCGATACGGTCTTTGACGCTCGCTCCCGGGTTGAACGACTCGAGTTTCGCGTAGATCGGAACGTCGGACGGGGCGGCCTGAATCGACACGAGCGGGGTCTTCCCGATCGTTTCGAGCACGGACGGCAGCGGGCGATCGTGCGTGGTCATAGTTGTGGCAAGGTTTGGGCCTGGTGATAGGTGTTATTATCGAACTGATCGACTGGGCCGATCGAGGTCGATCCCGACGCGCGAGTGGAGACTTACTCGTCCGGGTTTGCCCCGTCTTTCGTGCCGTTTCCGTCCCCACCGCCGTCCGTCTCTGTGCCGTCCGCTCCATCGTTCGCCGCTGTTCTGTCTGCTTCGCCGCCAGTCTCATCGTCGTCCGCCTCCTCGGCTTCCTGAATCGCCGCCTCGGCCAGGATGGATTCGGCGTCCAGTCCCTGTTCTTCGGCGATGGCCGTGAGCAGCGCCCGCTGCTCGGCGAGGTCGTGATCCAGTTTCTTTACCGTGTCGTGGGTGTCGTCTACTTCCTCTTCGAGGTTGATGATCCGGCCCTGCAGCTCCTGGACCTGTTTGTACATCTGTTCGGCCTTGTCCGAAATTCCCTGAATCTTTTTCGTCGTCGAACCGAGTCCCATACCCGAGGGATGGTGGGGCCAGATAGTTGGCTCTTTCCACTCGGTACCGGGCTGTAACTGTCCCGGCCGACTGTCGATCTGTGATAGCTTCTCCGTCTTCGCACGCGATACCACCAAGAACGAAGGCTGTAGACGGTGTGGAATTCCCATGAGTCTCGCAGGAACGTTCGCCGTCGAACCCCGCGACGGGTAACGGATGACGACCGACCTCCGCCGCCGACTCGTCGTCTACGTGACGTCGTTGCTCGTCCTGATTGCGGTATACAGCGCCGCCTATCGCTGGGGAATGGCCGCGTTCGAAGAGGAGTCGCGAACCTGGTTCGGCGCGATGGATGTCGTCGTTCAGTCGATGACGACGACCGGGTACGGACAGGACGCCCCGTGGACGTCGGTCGAGATGACGCTCCTCATGGTATTGATTCAGGTGACTGGAATCGCCTACATCTTCGTCGCGTTTCCCGCGTTCGTCGTTCCGTGGCTCGAACGGCTCGTTCGGCCGGCCCCACCCGGAGAGATCGGCACGGTGACCGACCACGTGATCGTCGTCGGTTACACCTCGCTGTGTCGAACACTCGTCGACGAACTCGAGGCGACGGGAACGGGGTACGTGATCGTCGAACCGGACGAAGAGCGGGCACGATCGCTATTCGAGGCGGACTTTTCGGTCACTCACGGCGATCCATCGTCGGCGGGGACGCTGGCCGACGTACAACTCGACGACGCGAGGGCCGTCGTCGTCGACGCCTCTAATCGCGAGCACATCGGCTCGATCGTCGAGATCGATCGACTCGACGTCGACGCCGACGTCTTCGCGATCGTCGCGGACCCGGAGCGCGCCAGGTACCTCCGCTACGCCGGCGTCGACGAAGTCCTCTCGCCGAAACACCGTCTCGGAAAGGCGCTCGCTGACAAGCTTCGCAGCGTCGTCGATACCGACGGCGTCGAGTTCGGCGACGGGTTCGATTGCTACGAGTTTCAGATCGGCTCGGGGAGCGACCTCCTCGGCGACCCCCTGGTCGCCGCCCGCCGCGTCGAATCCGACGGAGCGACGGTGCTCGGTGCGTGGGTGCGCGGCGACTTCTTCCCGACGTTGCCCTCCGACCTCAGGATCGATCGCAACACGACGCTGCTCGTCGCCGGCGCGACCGAATCGCTCGAACGCGTCGAGTCGCTCACTCGAACGGACGGACGGCCCTACCGCCCGGAGCGGACGCCGGCGGTCGTCGTCGGAACGGGCATCGTCGGCTCGGCGGCGATCGGCACGCTCGAACGAGCCGACCTCGAGTGGGTCGCCGTAGACCTCGAGGACGGTCCTTTCGTCGACGTCGTCGGCGACGCGACCGAAGAGGCGGTGCTTTCTGCGGCCGGCGTCGACGACGCCGGATCGATCATCCTCGCGCTCGACGAGGATCGCGAGGCGCTCGTCACCTCGCTCGTGGCACGGGCGCTCAACCCGGACGTTTCGTGTCTCGTCGGTGCCAACCTCGACGGAAACGTCGAACGGTTCACCACGGCCGGCGCCGACTACGTCCTCGCACTCCCGAGCGTGGCCGGTCGAATGCTCACGGAGGCGATCTTCGAGCGCGAGGCGATGACGTTCGCCGACAGCGTCCACGTTCGGTCGACCGACGTGCCCGGGTGGCTGGCGGACGACTTCGACCGCAGCCGCGTCCGCGAGCGGACCGGTTGCTCGCTCGTAGCGATCGAGCGACACGGTCGCTACTACTCCCCGACCGACGACCTCGCCGTCGTTTCGGACGACCGGTTAGTCGTTGCCGGAACGGAATCGCGGATCGACGCGTTCGGAGACGAGTTCGACGCGGACGCCGACGCGTGAGCGGCCGTCGACCGGTTCGGCCGAGCCGTTTCGGTCTCGGGATCCGCGGTGATCGGGTCGGGTCGTCCTCCGAGGCCCGCCGGTCGGACTCGCGTTCGACCCCCCAAAGACCGTTGTCGCTGACGGCGTACGTAGAACATGTCCGATTCCGGCGACGCGACCGACTTCGACCCGGAGTCACCCGAAGAGCGCGAAATCGGTCGCGAGATGGTCGATCAGAGCACCGGGCTCGGCTCGGTCGCCGCCCACCTCTACCGCGGCGAGATGGAACGGACCGTCGAGTGGCGCGGTCGGCTCGACACCACGACCAACTGGGCGGTGACGGTCATGTCGGCGATCGTCGCCTACTCCTTCTCGGGTGAGGTATCCCACGCGGTGATCCTGGCCGGCATCATGATGGGGACGGTGTTTCTCTTCATCGAGGCGCGTCGCTTCCAGAGCTACGATATCTGGCGATCCCGGGTTCGGACGCTCCAGGAGAACCTCTTCGCGAACGCGCTCGACCCGTCGGCCGGGGTCGAACACGAGGCCTGGCGGGCCGAACTCAGTCACGATTACCGCGACCCGCGGGCGAAGATCTCATACCGCGGTGCGTTCGCCCACCGACTCCGTCGCGTCTACCTGCCGCTCATCACCGCCATGCTCGCCGGCTGGCTCTTTCACCTGTGGGCGTTCGTCCCCGAGCAACCGTTCCCACAGAGCGCATCACTTCCCGGAATAAGCGGCTGGGTAGTTGCGACTATCGTCGGCACCTACTACGTCGCGCTGCTCGTACTCGCGATTCCCCTCTCTCCGAAGGAACGCGGCGAGGCGGGAGCTGCGGATCACGGCGACCTCGACGAGGTGGAGTGAGTCGTCCCGAACCGCCCGTCGATGCGTTCGACCGTTCGTCTCAGCGGTGGCCAACCGCTCGCCCGACCCCGCGGCGCTCAACCGCACGCCGTCTCCGACCTCAGGCGAAAGCCCCTTAAGGGCGAGTCGAGTACAGTCAACCGGACTAGGTCGGGCAGTTAGGCCCTGCTCGTAACCCGCCCTATGGCCTTTAGCGGGGACCGAACACCGCGGGCGTCCGGTCAGACCGACCGGGGCCCCGGGAGCCAACGCAGAAGCCTCGTCCGTCGGGGACAGCGGTCCGCGGCGACCGTCCGCAGGGACGACTCGTCTCGGTTAACCGGCGACAGCCCATCAGGCGCGGAAGCGAGCAGTGGACCGTCGGACACCTGTCGCTCGACGGGTCGCGGGGTGGAGGAGGCAACCGGGACTCCCCCGGACGGAACGCCGGGCAATCGCGGCCGTCCGCATTCATACCGTTATTTCACCGCGAGTGACGACGCCGACGGGCGGTCGGACCGATCGATTCGCTCGTCCCGACTCGCGCCGTGTGACCGGGAGGCGGTCAACGGAGGGAAAAATGGCCGTGATCGCAACCTGATTATGAGCGCAGCCCGGACCCTCTCTATGATCGGGCTCGGACTCTCCGTCCGTCAGCGCGATTGCCCGCTGAGCGCGGCGAGCGAGCGCAACGACGTGGCGTTCGTCACGCCACACTGGCACTACCACCACGAGACGGGAACGCTGGAGATGCGCGTCCTCGCGGAGGGTGGCTCCCGAGCTGACGTCGAACGCGGCCTGTCGGTGATTCGCGAACACGAATCGGTCAGTCGCTTCGAATTGCTGGCCAAGGACGGGCCGGCCGCGAGGGCGAGAGTGACGATGGGGACGACGGACGTCATGGCCACCGTGCTCGCGAACGACGGCTATCTCACCGGCCCGTTCGAGAACGTCGGGGGATACGAGCGCTGGGCGATCGGCTTCGACGACGAGTCCGACGCGGAGGCCGCGCTCTGTCACCTGGACGACCAGCCAGAAGCCTACGAGGTTCACTCGCGGACGCGTCTGGATCCCGCGACGGTCCTCGAGAACCTTCGTGCAGACGCCGTGGGGACGACGGTGTTAGACGGGTCACGACGAGTGACGCCGACCGAACGAGAGACGATTCGCCTCGCCGTCGAGAGCGGCTATTACGAGGTCCCGCGCGAGGCGACCCTCGGCGACCTCGCGACGACCCTCGACGTCTCCGATGCGGCGATCTCGAAGACGCTCCGGCGCGCCGAGCGAAAACTTCTCGCGCCGACCGTCGCGGCGCTGGCCGCAACTGACGACGTGAACAGGCCGACTCCGACGGGCGGACTGGGAAGGTGGCTCGACGACGCGCAGTGACACGTCGCGTTCGCACGCGTACTATCCTGGTGGCCTGGTTACGTGTCGGTCCTCAAGCGATTGGTTACGTGTCGGTTCTGTGGCCTGGTTACGTGTTGGTCCTCAAGCAATTGCTTGCGTATCAGTCCTGGCGGCTTAGGCAAGCGTCGATCCTGGTGGCTTGGTTAACATCCTAACGACCAGGCACACGCCCGTCGATCGCGTTACATTCGAGTATGGAAACTGGGTGGATTCCGGACCGATGGATACGATACGGCTACGTGCTGGCCCCGCTGTCTGCGGCCGCGCTGTGGGGCGGACTGTACGTCGTGAGCAAGTGGGGATTCGACGCGATTCCGCCGATGACGCTCGCGTTTTCTCGGATCGCGATCGGGGCGATCGCGCTGCTCGTCGTCGTTCGGCTGTGGTACCCTCGACGATCGTTCTCTCGCGGAGACCAGTTCGGATTCGGGATTCTCGGTGTCGTCGTCGCCCTCTCGATCGTCACCCAGTTTCTGGGGACGGCGCTGACGACGGCGAGTCAGGGCTCGCTCGTCACCGTCCTGACGCCGATCTTCACCGTCGCCCTCGGCGTCTCGTTGCTCGGCGAGCGACTCACTCGTCGGCTGCTCGTCGGTATCGCCCTCGCGACGATCGGGACGATCGTCATCGTCGTCGGCCAGTACGACGCGTCGAGTTTCACCGGCGGCGCGATCGCGGGACTGCTCGCCCTGCTGGTCGCCAGCGCGACCTGGGCGCTGTACACCGTCTGGGGAAAACCGCTCGTCGAACGCTACTCCGCCCTCGAAACGGCAACCTACTCGTGTCTCGTCGCCGTTCCCGTCACGGCAGCGTTCGTTCCTGTCGAGTTCGCGCTCACCGACGCCACGCTAACGGACGTCACGCCCACGCCCGCGCTCTTCGGCGCTGTCTTCTACCTCGGTATCGGTGGAACGGCCGCCGCCTGGTACCTCTGGTACAAGGGACTGGAAGTCGTCGACGCGAGCGTCCTCGCGGCGTTCTTCTTCGCCCAGCCGATCGTCGGCGCGCTCCTGGGCGTCTCGTTACTCGGCGAGTCGCTGGGGTCACTCTTCATCGTCGGCGGTGTCGTCCTTTCCGTCGGCGTCTACCTCGCCTCCTCGAGCGGCGCACCTCGCGACGAACCCGATACGAACTCACCTGCAACCGCTTCGGACGACGTCTCACTCGACGACTCGGATAGCCTCCCACCGTCCGACGATCTTGACGACCACCACCTCACCGATGGCTCGGACGAAACCTCGGCATCCAGCAATAGGTCGCCGTCAGATTGCAGATTCGGGACGAACGAGTCGACGCGTCGACCGACCGACGATCGTCCGGCCTCGAGCGGTTCGCCGCACGCGGCCGACGATTGATCGTGCTCGGCTCCCGAGAACGTTTCTACGCTACCGCCGGTACAGTACGGACGTATGTCCCCGCGTCTCGACGAGTTCGGCGTCGACCTGCGCTGCTAACTCGGTTGCGAGTTCGTCGGTCTCGGTCCGACCGCGGGCCGCTCGCAGAAACTTTACTTTCACCAGGTCATTCGAGCCCAGTTGATCGTCGAGTTCGTCGACGACGGCATCGACGCCGCTCTTTCCGACCCAGACGGTGACGTCCAGATCGTGAGCGCGAGCCTTGCGTTCGTGTTCGTCCATACGGGCAGGTGGGCGAGGAAGGGTTTGAATCTCCCGCATCCACGCCACGTCGGTCGGCGAGTTCACTCGTAGGGATACCGACTGTGGTGACCACACGAACACGTGATGACGACGTGACCGTCGCGGAGCCTGACCCGGGCGTTGTCTCCCGGTCGCAGGTACGCGTCGCAGCGATCACACGTGGCGCGGGTGAACGACCGTGGAAGCTCGAGCCGGTTGCGCTCTGCGATCCGTCTGGCCAGTCTGACGTACTCGCGCGCTCGGTCGTGTTCGTCGTCGGCCGCCGCCGTGCGAGCTAGTTGCTGAAGCCGATCGATTCGCTCCTCGGCGACCGTCATTGTCGCCCATTTCGTCGGCGGTCAAATCGGTGTTTCGTTTACTCTGGGGTAACGGGTGACCTCGGAACTAGCCTGAACGAATAAATCCGAGTCGTATTTACGCGTCACTGGCGAGGAGTAGTTAGGATTCCGATGATTGACGTCTATGCGTTCGACCACGGCCGTCTTCCCCGAGAGCAGCGTGCGAACGGGATGCCGGTCATCAGTCATAATATAGTTATATGAGCGAGTACGCCATTCCCAGTAGAGACTGATGTCTGGTTGGACGGATCGTCGAGTGACCCGAAGAGCCCTCCTCGCCTCGGGAGCTGTCGGTGGGGTCGTCGCAACGGCGGGATGTGCCGATCTAGTCGATCGTCTCTCGCCTGGAAGCGGCGACCAGCTCTCGGTCACCATCACGGCCGTTCCGGACGACGATGACCGGCAGGTAAACGGCATTTTCTCGATTCTCGAGTCAAATCTCGAAACCGTCGGAATCGACGTGCGCATCGACCTCCGCTCGCCGCACGACTTTCACGAGCAGATTCTGATGGAAAACGACTTCGACATGTACGTCGGTCACCACCCGGGCGGACGGTCACTCGATTATCTCTATACGTTGTGTCACTCCGCGTTCGAGAACGATCCCGGCTGGCAGAATCCGTTCGGGTTGACGAATATCGAACTCGACGAACTGCTCGAATTGCAGCGATCGAGTTCCGGCTCGACGCGACGGGATGCGATCGACGACATCTTGCACACGCTCCTCGTCGAGAAGCCGTTCGTTCCGATCTGTGAACCGATCGAACACCGGCTGGTTAATCCAACGAGCTTCGAGGGCTGGATCCCGGACCGATTGGACGACCAGATCGGCTATCTCGATCTCGAACCGATCGGATCGGATGATCGGTTGACCGGGACCGTAACGGACGCTCGTCCGACGCAGAACGTCAACCCGCTCGCCGTCTATTACCGACGACGAGGCACGATAACGAGCTTACTGTACGACTCGCTCGGCGTTTATCTCGATGGAACGTTGACGCCGTGGCTCGCGAGCGACTGGGACGACGGCGGTGATGCGATAACCGTCGAGCTTCGACCGAACAGTCTCTTTCACGACGGCGAACCGGTAACCGCAGACGACGTCGTCTTTACGTACGACCTGCTGGCCGACCTCTCGCTCGGCCGAACCGAGTCTCCCGTCCCGTCACCGCGGTTTCGACGCGAACGATCGCTCGTCGAATCGATCGAGGAGATCGACGCGTCGACCGTCGAACTGACCCTCGATACGAGGGGGCCCCACGCCCCCGATGCGTTGACGATACCGATACTGCCGAAACACGTCTGGCAACCGGTCGTGACCGACCTGGACGAGGAGACGGCGAGCACGGAAGAGTGGCTCAGAGAGGAACTTCTCTCGGACGACGTCGATCGAATCGGGAGCGGTCCGTACCAGTATGAGAGCCGGTCGCAAGGAGATCGGTTGACGCTCACTCGGTTCGACGAGCACTTCACGCTAGATGAGTGGCTCTCGTTACCGGAACCGACTGTCCCGGAGATTCGAGTGCGAAACGTTTCGAACAGCCCGTTGGCCGTCGATCAGGTGGATGGCGGGTCCGCGGCGGTGACGATGTACCCGCTCGAATCACACGCCGTCCCCGACCAGTCGGAACTGGAACAGGCGGACCTGATCAGTTCGAACGCCCGGTCGTTCTACCACGTCGGATTCAACGTCAGGCGGTGGCCGTTTACGAACCCTCACTTCCGTCGAGCGGTGGCGTCGTTGATCGACCGCGAGTGGATCGTCTCGTCCGTCTTCGATGGCCACGCCGAACCGATCTCCGTCCCTCGGTCGGACCGCATCGAAACCGAATACGATTCGTGGGACGGGTCGGATCCGGAGACGCCGTTCGTCGGCGAGGATGGCGAACTCGACGAGTCGGCGGCGCGAGACCTCTTCGCAGATACCGGGTTGCGCTACGACGAATCGGGGCGGCTGGTGGTGAACCACTGATGCTCGTTTCGATCCTCTCACGCGTCGCCGTCGTCGTCGCGTTCCTCCTCGTGATCAGCGTGCCGACGATCATCGGTATCGACCGGCTCAAAGCCGCCCTCATCGATTGGCGAGCACGCGTCCGCGCGGCCATCCCGATCGCGCTCGTGTTGATTCCGGTGTTGCTCATAAACAGCGTGAGTCGCCAGGAGCTCGTCTCGTTCTCCGAGGAGTACGGCGTCCGGGCGGGTGGGTGGTTTTACTACGTCGAAGGCGAATTCATCCTCGTTTTCCAGGAGTTCGCGAACACGCCGATCACTCAGTACTTTTCGTTCATATATATCTACGCGTACGTCTTCTTGCTCGTCTTTCCGGTAATCGCGTACTTCACGCTCAGGGAAACGAAGACCCTCCGAATGCTGCTTGCAGCCTACACGCTGAACTACACGATCGGTGCGATTCTCTACGTCGCCTTCCACGCGTTCGGTCCGCGACAGTACCTCGGTGTCGAAGTAGAGCACATGCTGTATGACTTCCAGCCGGCCTACCAGACGTTGACGAGTGAAGTAAACGACTACACGAACGTCTTTCCGTCGTTACACACGTCACTCTCGGCGACGGTGATGATCTACGCGCTCCGGACACGTGCCGAATTTCCGCTGTGGGCACCGATCGCGTCGATCATCGCCGTCAGCGTCTGGATCTCGACGATGTATCTCGGGATCCACTGGGCGATCGACGTCGTCGCCGGACTCGCTCTGGCGGTCTCGTGCGTCGCGATGGCCGACTGGTTGATCGATAGCGGAACATCCGCTCGTCTCGTCGAACCGATCACCGCCCGGGTCGAACCACTCTACGACCGCATCGACGGGGCGGATCCGTCGAGCCGCGATCGTAATTCGTGAGAACGATCCGGACCCGAAAACGGTTCGTCGACCGACACGAACCGGGTTGCTGTGGGGTTCTCGAAGACAATACTGTTATACGGCGCGTGACGAAGGTTCCATACCTCGGTTCGAAATGAGCACGGCACCCTCCGATTCGCGCCTCACCCGTCGGTCCCTCCTCGCGTCCGCCGCAGCGGGCGGTCTGGCCGTCACGAGCGGGTGCGTCAGAGAAGTACGAAACATCGTCCGACGCTCGCCGGATCACAACCTCTCGCTTTCGATCGCGACGGTTCCCGAAGACGACGATCCGCAGGCGACCCAGCTCGCGATGGCCTTAGAGGAGTCGCTCCAGACGGTCGGGATCGAAACCGACCTCTCTTTTCTCTCGCGAGTCGAGTTCTATCGAGAGATACTGATCAATCACAACTTCGAGCTCTTCGTCGGTCGACATCCGGGCGGAGGCGATCCGGATTTTCTCTACGAATCGCTCCACTCTCGGTTCTCCGACGAGTGGGGCTGGCAGAACCCGTTCGGATTTACGAACATCACGTTCGACGAGCGACTCGATGAGCAACGGAACGCGAACGGCGAAGATCGGGAACGGGCCGTTAACGACCTCCTACTGGCGATCGGCAACGAACAACCGTTCACGCCGATCTGTCGGCCCCGCGAGTTGCGACTCGCGGATACGGACGCGTTCGAGGGCTGGGGCCGCTACGCGTTCTCCAACCGATTGACCTACAGCGGGCTCTCCGCCGACGAGGACGGTTCCGAACTTCGAGGCCTCGTAACTGACGCGCGGCCGACGCAGAACCTGAACCCGCTGTCCGTCGAGTATCGGGATCGACAGCTGTTCGTCGATCTGATTTACGACTCGCTCGCCGCCGTAGACGATGGCGAACGAACGCCGTGGCTGGCTGAATCCTGGGAGTGGGATGGATCGACGGCGACCGTCAGGCTGCGATCGACGGACTGGCACGACGGGCAGCCGGTGACGGCAGCCGACGTCGCGTTCACGTTCGAACTGCTCAGGGACACCTCGCTCGGCGAATCGGACGTACCGTCGCCGGCACCGATCTACCGCGGGCGCGCCACTGCCATCGATGGGGTCGACGTGATCGACGACGACGAGCTGGAACTCACCGCCGCCGGCGAAGCCGACGCCGCTGAGAGCGCCTTCACCATCCCGGTCCTGCCGGAACACGTCTGGTCCGACCGGACGGAAGAGGCTTCGATCACCGGAATCGACACGGCCGAAGGGACGACGACGGCGGTGGTCACGGACAACGTTCCGCCGATCGGAAGCGGCCTATACGAATTCGCCGATCGATCGGAACGTTCTTCGATCGAACTGACCAGATTCGACGAACACTTCACGTCGAGGTCGCCGGAACTCGACGCGCCGTCGATCGAGACGCTCCGGTTCGACGTCGTTGCGTCGACCGGTGCGGCGGTCGAGGCGATCGCCGACGACCACGCCGATTTCACCGCCACGCCGATCAACCCGCTCGTCGTCGACGACCTGGACGTGCCGGAGAACGCATCACTCATCGAGCAATCGTCGGAGGGGATGTACGTCGTCGGTTACAACACGCGAATCTCGCCGCTCGGAAATCCCTACTTCCGACAGATTCTGGCGTCGCTGATCGACAAAGCACACCTCGCCGAGACCGTCTTCGACGGCTACGCCGACCCCGTCGCATCACCGCTCGGCGAGCCCTGGATTCCCAGTGCGCTCCAGTGGCGAGGTCGAGATCCGGTAACGCCGTTCGTCGGAACCGACGGCGAGTTGAACGAGGCGGCAGCTCGTCAGTCGTTCGAGGACATCGGCTACCGCTTCGACGAGGACGGCAACCTCCTGGTTCGGAACTGACGACGCGACCGAAATCGACGATCAACTGGCGACAATCGTCGATGTCGACGCGAAGACCCAGCGCGTGCGAGCCGGCCGAACACTGAATATCGCACCCGTCGTATTCGATACGAATTCGCGAGCGAGCAGATCGTGCTGGCGATCCGCTCGTCGAAACTCCGAATCACGACAGGTGTCGCCTCGATGTTACTACCCGTCCTCGTTCAGCTCGTGGCCGTACTCGCGGCGATGATCGCGATCGCTGCAGCGGTGTTTTTCGATCGGCGGCGGCTGGTTCAGACCAGAGCGGAGCTCCCGGCGCGCCTTCGCGTCGTCGCGCCGGTGACGGTCGTGTTGATCGCGGTGCTCCTCCTGAATAGCATCATCCGCCAGTACATTCCGGACATCTCCTGGATTATCGGCTGGGAACTCACCTGGACGTTTTATCAGCTCGAGGGCGACTTCATCGGCTGGATTCAGTCGTTTCAGACGCCGATCGCGACGGCGTTCTTTTCGTTCGTCTACGTCTACGGCTACGCGTTCTTGCTCGTCTTTCCGGTGATCGCCTACCTGTTTCTCTCCGATACTCGGCCGTTGCGGCTCCTGTTGACCGCGTACACGCTAAACTATACGATCGGACCGCTGCTCTACGTCTTTTTCATCGTGTACGGACCGCGAAACTTCGCGGCAGAGGGGCTACTCTACGACGTTTATCCGCGGTATCAACACCTCACCGGTGAGATAAACCGAAACACGAACGTCTTTCCGTCGCTACACGTCTCGCTCGCGGTCACCGTCGCGGCGATCGCCTACTCGACCAGGGATACGTATCGAGGCTGGTACTACCTCGCCGCCTTCGGCGCGCTCAGCGTCTCCGTCTCGACGATGTATCTCGGCATCCACTGGGCGATCGACGTCGTCGGCGGTCTCGGCCTGGCGGCCGTGAGCGTCTACCTCGCCCACCTGTTCGTCGGTCGGTGGTCAGTGACCGAACGGATTTGGGTGCTGTATCGTCGGTTCGTCGAACCGACCATCCGCTAACACGTATCGATCTCGACAACCGAGCGTCGGGCTACTCGTCTTCGAGTGCGTCTGCGATCCGCTGAAGCTGTCGCGTGGCGTCTCTGACTTCGTCCCGGAGCTGACGGACTTCCCGGGCAAGTTCCTCGTTTCCGCCTCCCGACGCGGCTCCCGGTCCGCCGCCCATCATGCCGCCCATCATCTGTGCGAACGGATTTCCGCCGCCCATCCCGCCGCCCATTCCGGGGCCGCCACCGCCGAACGGGTCGCCGCCTTCTTCTCCTTCCTCGGCTCGCTTCTCGCGGATCTCTTCGACGCGTTCTCTGAACGACTTCTCCTCGCCGTCTTCGCCCGCGTCGTCGTCGGCTGGCTCTTCAGGCATGTCTTCGTCTTCACCTGCGGTTCGGAAAAGGGTTGTTATGGCGGCCGATCGATAGGTGCGCTCACTCGCTCGTGCCGAACGAATCGAGCGACGTTTGGAGCCGTTTCTCCGACCCATCGGAATCTGTGTGGTAGCCGACCAGGTCGCGCATGTCGACCGCGTAGTTCGTTCCACCCTGTTCGACGACGAGCACGCGCCCTTTGATCCCGACGACCGCTCCAGAGGCGATCGTCTCGCGAACCGGTCGCACCTCGAGGTCGAATCCGTAGTCGAAGCGATGCTGCGCGATCACGTCGAACGGTTCTAGCGCGTCCGTCCAGATCGCCTCGTCGACCGTCTCCGCGAGACCGGCGACCTTCCGATCGGTGCCGACGCGGTCGGTGTGCCGGGTCGCGATTTCGGCTTCGAGTTCGCGGGCGATTCGGCCGTTCGACACCGTGTGAACGTGTGCGCCACGGTCGGCACCCTGCTCGCGTAGACGGGTTTCGAGTCGTTCGAGTCGCGTTACACCGACTTTGACGACGTCGGGGGCGAATCCGGCCAGGTAGACGGCGTGATCGTCGAAACAGTCCATCTCGTCTTTGAGGCAGGTACCCGTACAGCGCGCACAGACCCACGTCGAGGCGTGGTCGTCGCAGTAGGGGACGCTCGTCCGGTCGCAGGCGACGTGGCGTCCCGTTTCGCGATCGACGACGCCGGCACACCGTCGCGCTCCGAGGGCGTACTCGAGCCGGTCGCCCGGTTCGATCGCGCGACGGCTGACCGAGCCGTCGTCGCTCTCGAGTAACGCGGGCCCGCGTGCCGTCGGTTCGTACCCAACCAGTTGCACGCGAAGACGTTGGGCGAGCGCAACGAAAGGTGTGGCGTTGTGTATCCGTTTCGTCGGATCGACGGCCGCCGTTGCACGGTCGTCGGGGGAAAGAATTAGGTTACGTTCGAACGAATCGACGCGTATGTCACTCACCGGGTCGCTCGAAACGGCGCGCGACGAAGACGGGATCACGTTCACGCTGGTCGTCACGAACGAGGGAGACGAACCGATCACCGCGCGGTTTTCGAACGGCTGTCGCGTCGACGTCGCCGTCACCGACGACGGCGGCGAGATCTGGCGCTACACCGACGGGCGAATGTTTACGCAGGTGCTCGGCGAGGAGACGTTCGAACCGGGCGAATCGCGACGGTTCGACGTCCAGTGGCGTGACCCAGAGCCGGGGTCTTACGCGGCCGACGGTGAACTGACGGCCCAGAACCGGACCTGCACGGCGACGACCGAGTTTTCCGTCTGAACTGGTCACTGGTCTCCCGGTCGGCTTCGTTCCCGATCGTTCAGCGTTTCGCGAACGAAACTACAAACAATTATGAGAGATGGCCCAAATTTCAGCGCGTATGCAGCTACTCGATCGCCTGAAAACGGGTCTCGTGCTGACGAAAGACGCGATACTGGTGTTGCGCCACCACCCGCGACTGGTGATCTTCCCCGTCGTGAGCGCCATCACCGGATTGGCCTTTCTCGCGCTGTTTCTCGGCGTGACGTTCGGCCTGATGGCCATCGATCCCCAGGGGGCGATGCTCGTCGGCCTCGGGGCGGCGTACCTCGTGTTGACGTTCGTCTCCTCGTTTTTCGCCGCCGGGCTGGTTCACCAGACGCGCGAGGCACTCGCCGACAACGAGCCGTCGCTGAAAGCGGGGATGAACGCCGCCTGGGAGGTAAAGGGCCAACTCTTCGTCTGGGCGCTCATCAGTGCGACAATCGGCGTGCTCATCAACGCGCTCGAAAACTCCGACTCGCGACTAGCCCGACTGTTCGGAACGATATTCGGCGTCGCCTGGACGCTCATGACCTTCTTCATCATCCCCGTCATCGTCTTCGAGCGAACCTCGATCACGGGAATGTTCAAAGAGAGCGCGGGAACGTTCAAGGAACTCTGGGGCGAGACGCCAGTGAGCCTGATCGCCGTTCAGGTGATCGGCTTTCTCGTCGTTTTGCCGTTCGTCGTCATCGGCTACGCGCTGTACCCGATCGATCCCATCTTCACCATCGGGGCGGTGCTCACCGGCGTCCTGCTCTCCTTCCTGATCGGACAGACGCTCCAGGGCGTCATCAAGACCACGCTGTACCTCTACGCGACCGAGGGTAAGCGCGCCGAAGAGTTCGACGACGTGGACCTGGACGCGCTCACCAGCGATCGATCCGCCGAGAAGAAGTCGGCGAGTCCACCGAAGACGGGCGGATTCCACTAGCAACTCGTTCGGATCCATACCCGTCGGTGCGGTTTGGCCGACGTTCATTGGCGGAGCCGTTGTGTCGTCTCCGGTAACTGGACGGTCCTCTCGAACACGCGCCCGGAGTGAGAAAGCATATATCGTTGCTCTCCCGCCATCCGGCACGATGAGTTCACACACGGTGGCCGACGTTCTCGATCGAGTCGCCGAACGACGGCGGGCAAAACGCTGTCCCGCGTGTGCCGGCGTCGTCTCGATCCGCGGGTTCAACGGCGAGTACGCCTGGCGTTGCATCGACTGTGAGGCGGTCGGAATCGGCTACGACACCCGCGCGGCCGCGCTCGACGGTGTCAAGCGGGCCCGTTCTCGACGGTGACATTTCCTCGGCGCATCTTGCAACGGCCGGCACGGCGGTTTTGTGACCTATCGTGGTAGCGGTGACCGAATCGCTATGACGCTAACAGAGATCGCAACGACGGACGTTGTAACGGTCGATCCCGACACGGAGATCAGAGCGGTACTCACCCAGATGGACGAGCGACACGTCGGCAGCGCCGTCGTGACCGACGGCGACGACCCGACGGGAATCATCACCGATCGAATGATCGCGATGGCGTTTCGCGAGACCGACTCGGTGACCGACCTGGTTGCGAGCGACGTCATGACCGACGATCTCGTGACGACGTCCGAAGATCGGACTCACTACGAGGTGCTGGAGACGATGCGGGACGAGGGGATCAGGCGACTCCCGATCGTCTCAGACGGGACGCTCTCTGGAATCATCACACTCGACGACCTCCTGATGGTCACGGCCGCTGAGCTGTCGAACGCCTCCGACGTGATCGAACGTCAGGCGAGCGGATCGTAGCGACGAAGGCTGTCCGAGAAACCGGTAGGCTCTGCCGGAACTGGGTGGAAACACCTAACCGTCACCGCTCGACAGCATCGACCGATGACTACCCCAATCCCGACCGGTCGATCGAACGTCGACGTTCGGCGACGTCGGCTCGGCGGACTCGCGCTCGCGTTCTGCGTGTTCGTCCTCGCCGTTGGTCACCTGTTCGTCCTCCGGTTCGTCTCCGGGCTAACCGTCGGTATTCCGAACTGGCTCTGGGTGCAGTTGGGCGTACTTTGCGTGATGTTCGCGCTGGCGTGGGCGGCCGTCCGGTTGTGGCGAACGAACGCGCCGGGGGGCCGGCGATAATGCTGTCGCTCGCGCAACTGACCTTCCTGAGTTACCTCGTCTTCGTGCTCCTGGTGGGGCTCTACGCCGGCAGATTTACCGAGAAGACGCCCGCCGATTTCTACCTGGCCGGCCGAACCATCGGACCGATCACCCTAGCGCTGACGCTGGCGGCGACCGTTCTGAGCGCGTTCACCGTCTTCGGGATCGGCGAAGACGTCGTCGGTGGCGGCCTCGGCGTCTTCTCGTTTCTCGCGATCGCGGCCGTCTTCTACACGTTCGTCTTCGCGACCGTCGGCGTCGCGCTCTATCGTATCGGCCGTGAACGAGACGTCCTCACCCCCTCGGAGTACGTCCGGGAGCGCTACGACAGTCCCCTGCTCGGGCTGTGCTATCTCGTCGTCACCGGCGTCTTCATGGTCGCCATGATCGCCGGCCAGCTGATCGGCGGCGGCGTCGCGCTGGAGACGCTCGTCGACGTCCCCTACGAGTACGCGATCCTGGCGATGGCGGCTTTCATGATCGTCTACGTCCACGTGGCGGGCTATCGCGGCGTCGTCTGGTCGGACGTGATTCAGTCGACGGTCCTGCTCGTGATCCTCGCGAGCGTCGTCGGTTACGTGCTCTTCGGCCTCGACGGTTCGGCCATCGCGGCGGATGCGGTCGAAACCCAGCCGGGACTGTTCGACGTAACCGGGCCATTGGAACTGTGGACCCCGCTGTTCGTCGTGACGGCGGCGCTCGCCTTTACGGTCGGCGTTCCCGGCTATCCACACACCATCCAGCGCTACTTCTCGGCGACCGACGAGTCGACGATGGTCAGTTCCGGATTTCTCTTCGCGGCGATCGCGATTCCGATCTACCTCTTCGGCGCGTTACTCGGCGCGTGGGCGCTCGGGGTCATTCCGATGCCGGAGAACCCGGAGTACGTGATCCCGCTGTTCGTCGAGGCGCTGTTACACCCCGTGGTCTTCGGTGTCGTCATGGCGGCGGCGACGGCGGCGATCATGTCGACGGCCGACTCGGTCGCGCTGACGATGAGTTCGATGATCAGCCGGGACGTCTACGCCACGTTCGTCGATCCCGACGCGAGCCCGCGGGTCGAAGTTCGAGTCACGCAGGTGCTGTTGATCGCGATCGTCTGCGCGTCGGTCGGCCTCGCCCTGGTCCGGCCGGCCGGTATCTTCGCTCTCATCGAACTGGCGGTCGTCGGATTTGCTGCGACCACGGCACCGGTTTTTCTCGGCGCCTACTGGCGGCGAGCAACCGCTCCGGCGGGCGTCGCCTCCTTGCTCTGCGGTCCCGGGGTCACCGTCCTGTTCTCGACGGGTACGATCCCTGGGGCGTACACGTTCGGTATGCACTACGGGTTCGTCGGCGTCCTCGTCGCCTACGCGATTTTCGTCGGGGTTAGCCTCACGACGAGCGCGCCGTCGACCGACGCCATCTCGACTCACTCGCGTCGATTCTTACAGCGCGGCGAGTGACCGCCACGAGCGATACCAACTATCTTTTACCGTCGTTTCGTAGCCGGTCTCAATGAGTGAGGACGCCGATCGAGACGAGACGACCCGGGCGATCATGGAAGGGACCTACCGGGCGCTCTGTGAACACGGCTATCCCGAAACCACGATCTCGAAGATCGCAGACGAGTTCGGCCGGAGCCGATCGCTGTTGTACTACCACTACGAGGACAAAGACGAACTCCTCACCGACTTTCTTCGGTTTCTGATCGACCGAGTCGAGTCCGATCTCGACACGGAGGCGCTCGACGACCCTGCGGAGGAACTCACCCAGTCGATCGATCGGTTCGTCCCCGAACCGATGGACGACGATCAGCTCAACTTTCGCCAGGCGTACTTCGAAATTCGCTCGCAGGCGCCGCACAAACCAACCTACCGGGCGCTGATCGGCGAAACCGACGCGCTCATCATCGACCACCTGGCCGACACGATCGAACGGGGGATCGAGGACGGGACGTTTCGCGCGGTCGACGCCGAGGCGACGGCGTCGTTTCTCTACTCGTCGATGTACGGGACCATGGTCCGCGGGGTGACGCTCGAGGAGCAATCGCTGATCCGACGGAACCGGGAGACGCTTTTCGACTACGTCGATCGCCACCTGCGTTCGTGAGCTCGATCCGGACGACCCCGGCCTGCGCCGGTTTCAACACATTCTTATCGCCTCTGACTGAACGGTCAGTATAACACGCTGAATCGGTCGAGGGAATCGAACCGTTCCGGCGGGTGGCGATCGGCGATGAACGAGACGATAACACGCAGACGATCACAGATCGAAGATGAACTGAGAGCGACGGTTCCGTCGTGGGTGTTCGAATCCAGCGCACTCGCCGAGGACGGCTCTGCCGTCGACGATGGTACGTTCGGCCCCCGAACTCGAGCGCAGGTGTTCTACGCGGTGAGCGACGCGCTCTCTAAGATACCGTTCGAACCATCCCGGTTCGTCCCCGTCGCTGTCGCCCTGGAACTCGCACACGTCCACCTCGAGGTTCACCAGCGGGCGGCCGTGCAACTGTCTGCGTCCGTCGACGAGTACGACCCGACGATGGACATCCTCCGCGGTGACGTGCTCCTCTCGCGGGCGTTCGAACAGTTCGGTTCGGTCGACCTTCCCGCCGATCGGACGAAGGCCTGTCTCTCCGAGCTGAGCCGGGCCTGTCGACGCGCACAAGAGGCGTACGCGATGGTAGCCGCCGACGACTTGGTCGATTCCGTCGACGGCTCGACCGATTTCGGTGTCGTCTCCGGGAAACTCGAATCCCGGCTGGGTGCGCTGGTCGGGTGTGCCGGCGCCGTTGGCGGTCTCGTCGCCGGCGTCGATCTCGACGAGATAGTACCGCTGCGCGAGCACTCGACGCGCCTCGGGTCGCACCTTCGCTTCGCCCGGTTGCTGGATCTGGACGGATCGCGCCTCGTTCCGGTCTCGGCGTTCGGAACGCCGAAATCGATCGATCGATGCGTAGAGGGGGTGGTCGAGTGCTTCCCACCCGAGCGACGGGAAACTGGACGGGCCGCTCTCGCCGCGATCGTCGATGCGTCGCTCGCTCCGACCGAGCATCACGAGTCCTGATACGTTCTCTCGGTGTCTAGCAATGCCCGGTCACGCATCGACCACCTCTGGGGCTGACTGAACGTTCAGTATATGTTTCTGGGGCGCGTACCACTGGAGCGATGAATCGCACCCGTCCGTCGATTCGAACCGACCTTGCCAACGCCCGAGACTCGTCCGCGTTCTACTTTTGGGGGGCGGTCGTGAGTGGGCCCCTTTCGCTGATCGTTCCGATCCTCGGAATCGTCGCGGCCTACACCGGTTACCAGTTGACCAAAGTAATGACCAGGCGGTGGGTGGGAGTTTTCATCGCCGTTCTGGGGGCGTTGAACTTCCTGTTCTGGCTCTATCTCATCGTTTTCGTCCCAGAGATTCTACTGGAGGTCGCCCGTTTCGTCCACGGCTCGGTCGTATAGGTACCTCTCGTCGTGCGTGTCCGTCACTCACGGGGTTTCGAACCGAAACCCCTTTTAGGCTAACTGACTAACTGGTTAGTCAGTGACCGACGACGCCCGCGATGCGATCATGCTCGCCACCTACGAAGCGCTCCGTGCTGAGGGCTACAGCGAGCTGACCGCACAGTCTATCGCCGATCGGACGGACAAGAGCAAGGCGGCGCTCTTCTACCACTACGAGTCGAAAGACGAGCTGATCGGGGCGTTCATCGACTACCTCGTCGAAGGGTTCGAAGCGCGGATCGAGCGGACCAGTGATCAACGGCCGGTCGACCGACTGGCCGCGTTCGTCGAGTGGTGGTGCGGTCCCGCCGCGGCGGAGGAGACGGGATACCTCTCGGCGATGCTCGAACTCAGGGCGCAGGCGCCGTACAACGAGACCTACCGGGAGAAATTGCGCGCCAGCGACGATCAGCTTCGGTCGGCGCTGGTAGAGATCCTAGAAGACGGGATGGATTCTGGTGAATTTCGGCCACACGACGCCGAGGTGGTCGCCGATCTGCTCCTCGCGGCCGCAGACGGCGCTCGAATCCGCCAGCTGACGATCGGACGAGATTCCTACAGCGAGACGGTTCGCGACGGCCTCGTCGCCCATCTGCTCGCCGATCTCCTCGAACCCGAGACGGCCTATCCCGCCGATCCGTCCATTTCGATCCCGCCGGACGAGCGACTCGACGGGGTCGAAACGAGCGACGAAGCGGAGGGATCGGTGCGAACGGACGGTGAGGAGACCGAATGAGCGGCGGTACTGACCGATCGGTCAACGTCACCGACGGCGAACTGTTCAAACCGTTGATGGTGCTGTCGGCGCCGATCGTCGCCTCGCAGGTGTTAAACGTCGGCTACAACTTAGCCGATACCTACTGGGTCGGTCGATTGGGCGGCGACGCTATCGCCGCGATGTCGTACTCGTGGGCGGTCGTCTTCCTGATGATCAGCGTCGGTGGCGGGCTCACCGTCGCGGGAACGGTACTGATCGCCCAGAACAAGGGCGCCGGAAACTACGCTCGCTCTAGCCACGTCGCCGGCCAGACGCTCTCGTTCGTGACGATCGTCGCGGTCGCGTTAGCCGCGGTCGGTTACGTCCTGACGCCGTGGTTGATGCGAATGGTCGGGGCGGATCCGGGTGGCGACGCCTACGCGTACGCCGTGGGATACACGCGGATCATGTTCCTCGGCATCGCCTTCATGTTCTGGTTTTTCATCTTCGACGCGCTCTCTCGCGGCTGGGGCGACACGCGAACGCCGCTGTACCTGATGGCGATCAGCGTCACGCTCAACGTGATCATCGACCCATTCCTGATCCTCGGCTTCGACGGCAATCCGCTGTTCGCCTGGGTCGGCGCGACCGGTCTCGAGTCGACCCTGTACGCCGCGACCGGATTCGACGGCTGGGGGGTCGACGGGGCGGCGATCGCGACGATCATCTCACGGGCGCTCGCCGCGGCGATCGGCCTCTACTTGCTCTTTACGGGGAAGGTCGGCCTCGATCCATCGCTCTCGGATCTCTGGCTCGACCGCGCGACGGTTCGAAAGATCATCGACATCGGCGCGCCGGTGGCGACCGAGCAGGGCGTGCGGGCGTTCGGCATCACCGTGTTGACGGCCGTAATCGCGCTCGCCGGGACCGAAGCCGTCGCCGCCTACGGGATCGTCACCCGACTCTCGTCGCTTTTGTTCATGCCGGCGCTCGGGCTCGCCCGGGGAACCGAAACCGTCGTGGGCCAGAACCTCGGCGCCGACCAGGTCGACCGGGCCAAGCAGGCCGTCAAACTGAGTTCGATCGTCATCGTCTCCGCGTTCGTCGTAGTCGTCGCGCTCGCGTACCCCTACGCGGAGACCATTACGGGTATCTTCATCGAGTCCGGCACCGAGGACGCAGCGCAGGTGGTCGAGTACGCCGCCGCCTACGTGTTCATCGCCGGGCCGTCCTACGTCATGCTCGGGGTGTTTCAGATCATGCTCGGCGGGCTGCGCGGCAGCGGTTCGACTCGCGCCGCGATGGTGCTCTCGATCCAGGAGCTGTGGCTCTGGCGGATCCCGATCGCCCTCGTAGCCGTCGTATGGCTCGATATGGGCGTCTACGGCGTCTGGTACGCCGTCGCGATCTCGTACGTCGCCTCGGCGATCATCACCGCCGCCTGGTTCCTCCGGGGAACCTGGACCGAAAACGTCATCGAGGACGACATCGGTCACCACGTTCCCGGAGACTGAACGACGCGAGAATTCGACACGAGCCCGCCCCGCTCGTTACCACGTCGTAAGCGCCCGGGGTCCGTGGAACCAGAGAAGCACGGCGAGGAACGTGAGGGCCCCGGTCAGCGCGAACGCGCCGCCGAGGAAGAACACAGACGACATTCCCACCTCTACCATGAGCCAGCCACCGAGCAACGGAGCGATGACGCTTCCCGGCCGCCAGACGAGTTCCCGGATACCGAAACTCGACGCGACGCCACCCTCTTCAGTTCCCTCGTCGGCGAACAGGGCCATGCTCGCCGGCTCCCGAAAGCTGTCGGCGACGCCGAGGAGCCCGGAGATGACGACCAGCGGCACGAACGCCGGAGAGACGTCGCGGACGATGGTCAGCTGGTGTGGGATCGTCTCGACTGGAACGAGCGCAGGAAGGCTGATGCCGGCGAGTATCGCCGGGACGGTGATGATGAGATCGCTCGGCATACCGAGTGCCGATCCGATCGCCGGCGAGAAGGGAACCGTCAGCGCGATGAGGCCGTAGGCGAGGCCGCCCGCGAAGACGAAAGCCGCGCGGCCGTAGCCGTCGGAGAGCCGCCCGGTGAACGGCTGACAGCACATGTTGGTGAACTTCTCGGCCGTCACGGTGAGCGCGACGGCGAATCCACCGTAGGCCAGGCCACCCTCCGCGGCGGCGACGCCGGCGAAGATGGGGATCCACGTTCTCACGAGCGTGACCGAAAACGCGTACTGGATACGAAAGGTTGAGAGCGTCACGATCCGGCGATTGAGCGCGAGATCGGTGAACGGAAAGCCCTCGATGCGCGTCTCGTCCGGATCGAGGTAGACGAACGTCCCGATCCAGGCGACGAACATGATGACGACGATGATGGCGAAGATGGGGCCGAAACCGAAGGCGTCGTAGAGGCTCCCGGCGCTGACACTTCCGATGATCGACGCGCCGAAGCTCGCGGCGTTGGCCTTGCCGATGTGATTCGCCCGGGTGCCCGCGTGGGCGATCTGGCCGACGAGCGAGAGTGTCATCAGGCCCGCGCCGGTGACCGCGATGCCCTGAAGGGCTCGAATCGCGATGAACGAGCCGCTCGAATCGACTATCGGAAACAGCGCGTAGGCGCCGATCCCGATCGCAAGGACGACGAGGAGGACGGTCCGCTTATCGAACCGGTCGCCGCCCCAGGCGAGCGGGACGATCGCCGCCGTCTGCGCGAGCGTAAACCCTGTCGTGTACATCCCGATGACGAGCCCGGCGCTGATCGTCACGCCGAGGATCGTCGTCCCCGACGGATCGAGATCGTTGATGTAGTACGGCAACAGCGTGATCAGCGTGATGAACCCGAACCCTTCGGCGAACCGGGTGAGATACAGCGCTCGAAACTGCGCCCTGTTTTCGCTCACACCTGTCGGTTCGAGTCGGCGGGGGTATACATTTCGAATCGAAACTGCTTCGTCCGATTCGATACTGGTCAACCCGACCCGGGTCCGTCTGACGCGCGTCTGCCAAACATTTATTCACTATTACCACCGATTACTTTCTGGCCGAATCGTCCCAGGCCCGCATTCCCATTCCCTTGCCCGACCTGGGCGTCGGCTCCGGTGAGTGACTTGCGTCGATCCCCTGTCGGCAGCGACACACCCGCTCGCCGGTCTCCGCACGATTTGACCACCGGTGGGCCAGTTCGGTGCCCATTCGAACCCACCGGTTTTCCCGATAGAGCAGGCGACCGACGGCGCGTCGCTATCCGTCTCCGACCCCTAGGGACGCCGATGGAGCCTGGAAAACACGAACGGCGACCGTTCTTCGCCTGTGAATCGTGTGCCGTCGTCGTCGCGCGCACGGAACCGCCGCGCTCGTGTCGGCTGTGCGAGAGCGATCTCTTTACCGAAGTGATGCCGCGAGAGGTGGCCCAGTAACGCCGACGATTCGATCTCGAGAACTTACTCGACCTGCGTTGTGCGCGCTCGGCCGAAACGGTGGGTAAAACAGTCGAGGACCTCCCAGAGGTGTTCTTCGGTCCGGATTTCCCAGCCGTGGCTGGTCAGGACGGTACTCGATTCGTCCTGGACGGTGAACGTCCAGACGGTCCGTGACTCGAGTTCGTATTCCACCGCGGCAGAGAGCCTGAGTCCGTCGTCCCGACGAAGTTCGATCCACCGATCGTCGGCCGTCTCCAGGCGCCAGGTCATACGCGGTGCTTCAGACCGATCGCTCATAGTACTCGCGATTAGCCCTCGGATCTGTAGCGGGTGAGGACACCGCCCTCTTCTCGAACGGGATCGACGAGGACGGAGCCTACACGCCGTAAGGATGTGTTACGTCGGATCAGAACGCCGTCCACCCACCATCGACCGGAATGTTCGCGCCGGTGATGTACGACGCCCCGTCGGAGGCGAGAAAGACGGCGAGTGGGGCGATTTCATCGGGCTCGGCTGCACGCTCCATCGGTGTGCGCTGGACGACGTACCTGTAGAAACTGTCGTCTTCGAGCACGTCGTCCGTCATCGGCGTGTGAACGAATCCCGGACAAATTCCGTTGACGCGGACGCCTTCGGCGGCGTAGTCGACGGCCACCTGTTGGGTGAAGTTGATCGTGCCTCCTTTGGCCGCCGAGTAGGCGGTCGCCCCTTTGCCGCCGCGCAACCCGTAGATGGATTCGATATTGATGACGCTGCCCTGCGTCTCGCGGAGGTGGGCCATCGCAGCCTTCGTCCCTCGCATCACGCCGCCCAGATTGACGTCGACGACGGTCTCCCACTCGTCTACGTCCATCTCCTCGATGCCGGTCGTACTCCCGATTCCGGCGTTGTTCACCATCACGTCGAGCCCGCCGTAGTCCTCGGCCACGCCGTCGACGAGCGTCCGAACGCGGTCCCAGTCGCGAACGTCGACGGATCTGAACTCGGCACCGATCTCGTCTGCGACCGACGTGCCGTCCGCCTCGTCCCGACTCGCGATCACGACCTCGGCGCCGGCGTCGACGTACGCTCGCGCGATGGCCTTGCCGATCCCTTTCGTTCCGCCAGTAACGATCGCTCGTTTTCCATCGAGCATAGCGTCGATACGCCGGTCGGAGCCATAATGCTGGGGCGTACACGTTGTAAAATGTGACCGTTTCCCCCTTCCATTACGGTAACCCTTGTCGTAGGGACCCGCCGTGCCCGGGACCGAAGCGCAGACGATGGCGGTATCCGACGAGATCGACCGGCCACACGCCGAGCCGATCGAGTCGCTCTACGAGCGGCTGGAAACGGGTCCGGAGGGCCTGGACCGCGCCGAGGCGAAACGACGGTTCGACCGGTACGGACCGAACGAGATCGAAACGGGCGAGGGCGTCTCCGTCTGGCAGATTCTCGCCGAGCAATACACCTCGGCGCTCATCTGGGTACTGATCGTCGCTGCGGCCGTGATGGGCGCTGTCGGTCACACGCTCGACGCGGCCGTCATCGCTGGCATCGTCGTGTTCATCACCCTGTTCGGATTCGTCCAGGATTACCGGGCCGAACAGAGCATCGCCGCGCTGGCCGAACTCTCGACGACGCGAGCGATCGTCCGACGCGACGGAGAAACCGTCGAAATCGACGCCAGGCGGGTCGTCCCGGGCGACGTCGTCTCCGTGGAGTCTGGCGACATCGTCCCAGCGGACGCGCGTCTCGTCTCCGAATCGAATCTCAGCGTCGACGAATCGGCCCTGACCGGCGAGAGCGTCGGCGTCTCGAAGGAACCCGGAACGGTCGATCCGGAGACGTCGATCGCCGAGCGAACGAACGCGATTTACAAGGACACGGTGGTCGAGCGCGGTTCCGGGACGGCCCTGGTAGTCGGGACGGGCGGGGCGACTGAGATCGGCGAGATCGCCGCGGCGCTCGAAACGGCCGAGGAACGCGATACGCCGTTCCAGGCCGAGATGGACCGGCTAGGAAAGGTGATCGCCGTCGGCGTCGTCGCCATCGTCGCGGTCATCGCCGTCACCGAACTCCTCATCGGCGACACGGCGCCGCTTGCGGTCTTCTTGACGGCCGTCGGGATCGCCGTTTCCGCCGTCCCGGAGGGCCTCCCTGCGGTCGTCACCCTGTCGCTGGCGCTCGGGGCACGACGGATGGCCGAGCAGAACGCGCTCGTTCGTCGACTCCCGATCGTCGAAGCGCTCGGGTCCGTCGACGTCATCTGTACCGACAAGACTGGGACGCTCACCGAAGAGGAGATGACCGTCACGCGGCTGTTCGCCGACGACGAGACGTTCGACGTGACCGGGTCGGGATTCGATCCCCGCGGCGAGTTTCGTCGGGATGGTGAGACCGTCTCGCCGGATCGGTTCGCGACACTGTTTCGCTGTGGAATGTTGTGTAACAACGTCGACATCGGCCGACGCGAAACCGACGACGAGTCAGCCGTTGAGAACGACCCCAACGTGGCCGACGGCGGCGTTGCACCGACGGGCGAGCGCGCCGTCCCGTCGGAGGGGGATGCGGGACCGGAGTCGCAGGTTTACCTCGGCGATCCGACCGAGATCTCGCTGTTCGTCGCGGCGGAGAAAGCCGGACTGGACCGCCGCGAATTGACGGAGCGATATCCCCGGATCGGCGAGGTGGACTTCACCTCCGATCGAAAGCGGATGACGACGCTACACCGGACCCCCGAGGGCGACCGTGTCGCCTACATGAAGGGCGCTCCGGAAACCGTCTTGGAGCGGTGTGACCGCGAACTGGTCGACGGTGAGGTCGTTTCTCTCACCGACGAGCGCCGGGCCGAGATCGAAGCCACGAACGAGGCGTTCGCCGAGGACGCCCTGCGCGTGATGGCGTTCGCGTCCAAATCGAACGCGCCGGCGGAGGCGGCCGAGGCGATCGAAGACGAGATGATCTTTCTCGGCCTGCAGGGAATGCTCGACCCGCCCAGAGACGAGGTGCCGGCCGCGATCGACGCCTGCCAGCGCGCTGGTATCGATGTCGTGATGGTGACCGGCGACAACGCGGTGACGGCGCGCGCCATCGGCGAGGCGGTCGGTATCGATTCGCCCTCGGTGGTCACGGGCCCGGAACTGGAGGAGGCGAGCGACGCGGAACTTGTCGACCTGCTCGCGGAGGTGGACATCTTCGCGCGCACCTCGCCGGCGCACAAGACGCGGATCTTACAGACGCTACAAGGTCAGGGCCACACGGTCGCGATGACGGGTGACGGCGTCAACGACGCGCCTGCGGTCAAGAACGCGGACGTCGGCATCGCGATGGGTATCCGCGGAACGGACGTCACCGAGCAGGCGTCGGACATCGTCTTGCTGGACGATAACTTCGCGACGATCCGCGACGCGGTCCACGGCGGCCGGCGCATCTTCGACAACGTCAGAAAGTTCGTCAACTATCTGCTGTCTGGCAACGGCGGCGAGGTGACGATGATCTTCACCGGATCGATGGCCGGGCTCGGACTCGTCATCACGCCGATCCAGATTCTCTGGATCAACGTCGTCACCGACGGCATCCCGGCGCTGTCGATGGGCGTCGACCCGGCGGCGCCGGACATCATGGATCGCGAGCCTCGAAAGCGTTCGGAGGGCGTGATCACGACGCGTATCGTCACCTCCGTCGTCGGAATTGCCCTCTTCATGACGATCTGTCTCCTGCCGCTCTTTACGTTTAACTTCACCGGGCAGGTGATTCCTGGCTACGACCTGGTGGGGACGGTGACCGACTGGGAACCGGGGTACGAGCCGAGCCGCGACCTCGCACAGACGATGGTCTTCACCGGCTTCGTCGTCATGGAAATCGTTCGTATCCAGGCGATTCGCTTTCGGTACGGACTCGGTATTTTCTCGAATCGCTGGCTCGTCCTTGCGGTCTTCGTCGCCGTGGGGCTGCAGTTACTCGTACTGTACACACCGGCCGGTCAGCTCCTGTTCGACGTCGAACCGCTCGCACTCGTCCACTGGGTTCAGATCGGGATAGCGGCGGGGGTCTTCGCCGTGTTGATGGCAATTTTCGTGAAAGTTCAAGACCGTTACTTCGATCGGTACTGAGACGATCCGATCCCGATTCGAACCGATTACCCGACGTGCTCGTCCAGGAAGTCGACGATGCGCTCGAACTGCTCGATCCGGTTCTCGCGCGAGGTGGTGTGGTGGCCCTCGTCCTCGAAGATACACGTCTCGACGGGGATACCGCGTTCCGCGACGGCGTCGGCGATCTGGCGCGCCTCGTCGACCGGCACTCGCGGGTCGTTCTCGCCGTGCTGGACGAACAGCGGACACTGGATTCGATCGACCCGGTGGATGGGACTGATCGACTCGAGGAATTCGCGGTCGTCTTTGAGCGAACCGTACTCGGCCTCGCGATGCGATCGGCGGTACGCTCCGGTGTTTTCGAGGAACGTGACCCAGTTTGCGATGCCGACGAAATCGACGGCGGCCGCCCAGTGTTCAGGATACTCGGTAATTGCCGCTAGAACCATGAACCCGCCGTAGGACCGGCCGTAGCAGACCAGCCTGTCCTCGTCGACCATCGGGTGATCGGCGAGCCAGTCGACCGCCGCATCGATGTCGCGGACGGAGTCCATCCGCTTTTCGACGTCGTCGAGAGCGGCGTAGGTCTTGCCGTAGCCGGTCGAGCCGCGGACGTTCGGCTCGAACAGCGCGTAGCCCGCATCGAGGAAGTACTGCCTGATCGGGCGGTTGCGCCAGGAGGGGCGTCGCTGGGCGGCCGGTCCGCCGTGGATGTCGACGATCACGGGCGTCTCGCCCGGTTTGGCGTCTTCGGGGAGGGTGAAGAACGCGGGAATCTCCCCAGCGCGAGCGGAAGCCTCGCGAGCAGACTTGCCTACCCCGTCGACGTCGAACGTCTCGTAGCGGATCAATTCCGGTTCGTGATACTGGTCGAGCGTCACGCCGCCAGTAGAGGGGACCGTCCAGCGCGTCGTTTCTGGGGCGGCTTCACCGACGTCGGTGGCGTCGGCGACGTAGATCGAGTAGTTCAGGTTCGTCGCGGAGACGGTCATCGCAACCCGTTCACCGTTGGGACCGATCGATAGCTCCGAGACGACCCCGGTCGGGTGTTCGAGGGGGACGGCCGCGACGTCAGTTGCGCTGGCGAGGCGGCCGACGGCGGCCACGGAGTAGCCCTCGACGTTACGGGTGTAGGCGAGCCGGCCCGATTCGGCGTCGAGAACGAAGTCATCGATCGGCCAGGCGGGATGATCGTGGGTACTACCGCGTGCGTGTTCGGCGTCGTCCGTGTGGACGGCTTCGACCGACTCGGGGAGCGTTTCGGCGACGTCGAGGACGCCGTCTTCTGCGTCGACGACCGTTTCGACGTCGAGCGAGTCGACGTCGATGCGGACGAGTTCGCGACCGTCGGCGTTCGCGTCGGAGAGGCAGTAGACGCCGCCGTCGGGTCCGAACGCGGCGTGCGTGTACAGAACGTGGCCGTCGTGTGGCGTGACGTGGCGACGCTCGCCGGATTCGATATCGACGACGAACAGGTCGGTGTCCGAACTCGCGTGGGCGGTGCTGACGAGGAGACGGTCGCCGTCCGGGCTCCAGTCGTCGATCGCGTAGAATCCGCCCTCGCCCTCGGAAACGACCGCCGGGTCGTCCGGTTTCCCCGATTGTGGATCTGCGACGACGTCGGCGACGTCCATCACGTGAACGTCGAACGTGCTCCGGTCGCGCCGGTTGGCGGTGAACGCGATCCGGTCGCCGTCGGGGCTCCAGCCGCCCCAGAGGTGGATCGCGTCGGGGTCGTCGGTCAGTTGGGCGATCGCGTTGGTCTCCGGATCGAGACAGAACAACTGGTCGTGTTCGTCCGCACCGGCGTCCTTTCCGAAGGCGAGGACGCCGTCGGGCGACCAGTCGGCGAACGAGACGCGGTTGTCGTATGCCGTCCGCTGGACTGGCCACCGTCGGGGCGCTTCTACCGTCCACACTTGCATCGTTCCCGTCGTGTCGGCGAGAAACGCCAGCCGGCCGTCTGGTGCAATCGATGGCGCTCGCGTGGCGTGCGCCGCGAGGTACTCGCGAAGCGGTCGGGTCATGTAGGGGTGCGCGGACGCTGACGGTTTGAAGCTGTGGGTTTCAGCTCCGGCCGGCGCGCGTTCTCGGCGGCGGAATTTGGATGGACAAACGGTTACTCGAACCCCGTGGTACCGTGACTCTCGCAAGTCTTATACGCAAATGACCTGTACGTTTGGTTGCAATGGCAAACGGTAAAGTTGATTTCTTCAACGACACAGGCGGCTACGGTTTCATTTCGACGGACGACGAGGACGATGACGTGTTCTTCCACATGGAAGACGTTGGCGGCCCCGACCTAGAGGAAGGAACTGAGATCGAATTCGATATCGAACAGGCCCCCAAAGGCCCCCGCGCGACGAACGTCGTCCGCAACTAAATTCTCTCTTTCACGGTCGCCTGACGGCGATTCTGAACGAGTATTTTCAGCAGATGTGGAGCGGGTGCACTACCCGGTTACCGCTGTATACCAGTCACAGCGTAGCGGATACCCTGGACGGTCGTGAATCGATCGGCAATCGAACAGTCTCCAGTGACGTATACTCTTCAGAACGAAGCAGCTCTCACTCTTTGTTATCCTTAATCTCCTGGAGCTGCCCGAGGAGATCGTCGGTCGACGCACCAGTTTCCACCGACATCTCTCCATCGTGATCGTTTTCGTGGACGTCCACCGTTGTCCCAGTCTCGTCTTCGTCTCCCACGTCCGGTTGCTGTTGCTCCGACTCGTCGTAGCTTCCAAAACCCATAACACAACACTCACCGGTCTGGCTTTTATTTGCATCGGTTCTCTCGTGAGTATGACTCGCTCTCGACACGAACCGACTCGTCGATTCGATGGTCGATTCTTCGAACTCATCGGGTCGCTGGACGCGTGCGGTGGCGACTGGTCCGCTCGGTGTGTGTTCGACTCTGTTAGTTCGGCAACCGGTACCCGGTCGCGCGAACCGTCACGTTACAAGAGCCGGAACGTTTCGAGGTTCTTCGGCTGGTGGGTCCGGACGTCGAACTTCTGATACAGCGCCGAGGAGAGGTGATTCGTCGCCTGCTCGTCGCCGTGGACACAGAGGATCCGCTCCGGTCGCGGGTTCATCTCCTTGACGAAGGCTTCGAGCCCCGCCCGGTCGGCGTGGCCGGAAAATCCGCTCACCGACTCGATGCGCATCGACAGGGTCACGCGCGACGTCCGACCGTTGCTCCCGGTGAGTTCCATCTCCCGCCGTCCGCTCTGGATTCGTCTTCCGAGGGTCCCTTCGGCCTGGTAGCCGACGAACAGGAGCGTGTTGTCCGGATTCGGCCCGAGCAATTCCAGCCACGACATGATCGGTCCGCCGGTCACCATCCCCGACGTCGAGAGGATCACCGAGGGGTCGTCGCTCGCGATCTCTTCTCGCATCTCGTCTCCGCCGTCGACCTGCTGGAACTGATCTGCGACGAACGGATTGTCGTCTTCGTGGAGGATCCGATCGCGGAGCCCGTCGCGCAGGTACTCGGGATAGGCCGTGTGTATCGCCGTCGCCTCGCGGATCATGCCGTCCAGGTAGACCGGCATCGTGGGGATCTCGCCCTCGGCCATCGCCTCTTCTAACACGAGCATCAACTCCTGTGACCGACCCACCGCGAATGCGGGGATCACGACCGTTCCGCCCTGGTCGTAGGTCTCCCGAATTATCTGGTGGACGTTCGCCTCGCTTTCTGCCGTCTCCGTCTGGTAGTCGTTTTTCCGACCGTACGTCGACTCCATGATCATCGACTCGGCGCGCGGGAAGTCGTTGACTGCGCCGTTGAACAGGCGCGTGGGTTCGTAGTGGATGTCGCCCGAGAAAACGACGTTGTGATCGCCGGATCCCACGTGGAAGTGAGCGATCGCGCTTCCCAGAATGTGACCGGCGTTGTGGAGCGTGAGTTTGATGTCCGGGGCGATGTCCGTGACGTTCCCGTACTGGACCGGGATCGTGTGCTTGATCGCCTCTCGCACCTGTTCTGACTCGTACGGCGGCTTCCGACCCTCTTTCGCGGCGACGTCCAGATAGTCGAGGGTGAGCAGCCCCATCAGGTCGCGCGTCGGTTCCGTCGTGTAGATCGGCCCGTCGTAGCCGTACTTGAAAATGAGCGGGAGCAACGCGCTGTGATCCAGGTGGGCGTGGGTCAGGACGACTGCGTCGAGGTCTGTTAGCGGCATCGCCTCCTCGGCGTGTAAGTAGGGCACTTCGCCTTCCGCGCCGGGCTTGTCGCCACAATCGATGAGGATGCGCGTGTTCGGCGTGTGCAAGACGAAGCTGGCTCGTCCGACCTCGCGACAGCAGCCGAGCGTCGTCACTCGAACCCAGTCGACGTCGTTCTGGGGCTGGCCGTGAATCGACTCCCCGACGCGTCGAAGAAAGTCGCGTCGTTCCCCGCGCTCTTGCTTGAGGTAGTTTCTGACGTTCGAGACCGTCGTCGACTCCATCGGCGGCGTTCGGACGACGTCGGCCTGCCAGCCGACTTCCTGGGTAATTTCGCGTAACGTCTCACCGCGTCGGCCGATTACGAGGCCCGGCTTCTCCGCCTCGATGATGGCTTCGCCGACCGAAGGGTGAAAGTCGACGTTTTTGATCTCGGCTTCGTCGGGGACGGTATCGTGAATAATCGCCTCGGCTTCGGAGCGACTCGATTGCGTGCCCTCTGCCGGACGGATCGTCAGTCGTTTGCGTAGCGTGCGCGCCAACCGACCGAGGATGTCGCCGTCCTCGGCGAACTCCCGGGGCGTCGTCGAATAGATGACGAGATTTGGTCCCTCGTACTGAACGTCGGTCACGTCCAGTTGATCGGAGACCTCGTTGCGGACGCGAGTGAGTAGATCGTCGTGTGTCGTGTCGTCGGTGCTCATATATGTGATCGTTAACCTGCACGAATTCGGAAAGTCAACTCGATCGGATGGGGTTCGTCGTCTGTGATCTCCCCGTCGAATCGACGTATCGGAACCGGTCTCGTACCCGTCGGGGTAAAATCACCGATCGAACGTCGAATCAACGCCACCGAGAGCGACTACGCCGTTGGCGCTACTTTCCCGGGAGGGATCAAAAGCCTTCCCACACAGGCGAAGGCGTGGGCGCGCTGAATAGCCGCAACTGCTACGGTTTCGTGGTAAATGTCGGCCTTGAAAGACTATCGTAGTAGATGTCGGCCTTGAAAGACTATCGTAGTAGATGTCGGCCTTGTAACACTTTCGTGGTGCATACCGACCCTGCTTCGGTGTCGTCGTACCGCGACTGCTGTATACACCGCCTACCCGATCGGACCGGCTCACCGACCGACGGCTCACATGTCGCCGTCAGCAGGCGCCACAACCCGCTGTCGTGTGATCGACGTCGCGGTGGTGCTCATCGTGCAATCGGTACGAACGAAAGTCATCCACGACGGGTGGCGTTTCTCGGCGCTCATCGAGATTCCCGCTCTACCTCCCACCGGATCTCTGTGCCGATCAGTCGTCCCGTTCGACCGCCTCGTCCGGTTCGCTGAGGACACGCAGTGCTGGATCGTCACACGCGCAGAGAGACGGGCCACCGACCGGTTCGATTCGCCCGGACGGCCAGACCCGCGCCGGACCGATCGTTTCGCAGGTATCGCACCGGACGGCCAGACCCGCGCCGGACCGATCGTTTCGCAGGTATCGCACCGGACGGCTACGCGATCTTTTTTCTCCGTTTCGTCCGCGCAGCTATTGTCCATGTGAGTGTACTCACCGTCACCGTCGAATCAGGTCTTCTTGCTGCCTGCAGGGATCATCGGTTCGGTGGCGAGCGCCCGACCGCCGTCGATCGATTTCACGACCGACCACCTACGTGGTGTGTGTATGTGATATCTCGGACGAACGGACGCGGGTAGTCGATCGAGCGATAGCCTCATCGATCACGAGGCACGGGTACGGAGGAACCGATCGGTAACCGCCCGCGGTCGGGTGACCTTAGTCGGTGTAGGAGTCGATGATATCGTCCAGCGTTTTCTCGTCGTCCGATGGTGAGACGTCGGATTCGGGTGTCGCCGGTTCGCCCTCGTCGTCCGGCTCTTCGGTTTCCGCTTTCCCGATGGCACGAACACGGTGTTGCATGGATGTCGGTACGCCGCTATTCGATATAATACCTGTTATACGTATCTGGGATAGGGCCCACGTACCTGTACACGACTATCTACGTTCATCCGGCGAGCTCGTCGAACGCGAGGTGGCCAACCTCCCGACTCCGCTGCGCTAAAGGTCGCCCCGGCCCTCGTTCGAGCCATGGTGGCCGACACGATCGAACGCGTCGCGGTCCTCGGTGCGGGACGTATGGGTCACGGCATCGCCGAGGTGGCGGCGATCGCCGGCGACGAGGTCGTTCTTCGGGACGTCGATCCCGACAAGCTAGCGGAGGGCTACGAGACCGTCGAGTGGAGTCTGGGCAAACTGGCCGAGAGCGGCGCACTCGAGGAGTCGCCCGCGGCCGTTCTGGACCGAATCGAGCCGACGACCGACCTCGCCGACGCGGCCGACGCGGATCTGGTAATCGAAGCGATCCCCGAACGGCTCGCGCTGAAACGGGAGACGTTCGAACGGCTCGAAGACGTGACGGACGAGGGGACCCTGCTCGCCTCGAACACGTCGAGCCTGCCGATCACGGCTATCGCGTCCGCGACGGATCGACCCGAACGGGTTCTCGGGTTGCACTTTTTCAACCCGCCGGTCAGGATGGACGCGGTTGAGGTGATCGCCGGCGATGCCACGACGAACGAGGTTGTAGATCGGGCTCAGGCGTGGGTCGAGTCCATCGACAAGCGTCCGATCCGCGTGGAAACGGACGTTCGCGGCTTCGTCGTCAATTCGGTTCTCGGCCCGTACATCGACGAACCCGCCTGGATGGTCTCGGCGGGCGAGGCGACGATCCGTGAGGCGGATGCCGCGATGGTTCACCGGCGCGGGTATCCGATGGGTCCGTTCGAACTCGCCGACCTCACCGGCATCGACGTGGGATATCGAATCAGGCGAGAGTGGGGGATCGACGTCCCGCCGATCATGGAACGGGCGGTCGAGGCGGGAGACTTCGGTCGAACGTCGGGTCGTGGCTACTACGACTACGAAACCGGTTCCGGGCCGGATTACGAAACCGGGGCGGGCGCGGACTTCGATACGCTTCGGGTCGAAGCGAGGATGGTAAACCGCGCCGCGTCGCTCGTCGGCGGCGAGGTCGCCACGGTCGAGGACGTCGACGCGGGCGTTCGACTCGGATTGAATTTCCCCGAGGGAATCTGCCGGCGAGCTGATAACATCGGGCTGGATGTCGTTCTCTCGAAGCTACGAGATGTCCACGAGGAGACGGGTGCTGACCGGTACGACCCGCACCCGCACCTCGAATTACTCGTCGAACGGGGCCACGTCGGTGTCAACGCCAGTCGCGGGTTCTACGAGTATTGACGCGACCGGATACGCCGACGGAAGACGCCCGGCGGTGACGAGGGCCCGCTGTCGTTCTCAACAGTCTGTCCCGCACGCACACTCGACCCGACAGAACGTCGTCTCGTACTCCAGGGATCGCCCGTTCGATGATCGCACGCCCTCGATCACACGGTCGGCCGGTCTGAGGCGGGCGGCGGTCGCGCCGTAGGGTGCGTCGCCGACCTCGATCGTCGTCACGACCGTTCGGGTGCCGGCGTCGATCACGGCGACGGTATCTGTGGTCTGTACCGGAACGTACAGCTTCTCGCGGGCCGGGTCCCAGGTTCCGGTGAACGCTGATCCTCCGAGGTCGAGTCGGTCCACGACCGTACGTGCCGCCAGATCGACCACGCTCACGTCGTCCGTTCCGGGCGTAAAGACGTAGCCGACATCTGCGTCCGGTCCGATCTCGCTGGTGAGGGGACTATCGCCGAGGCCGTCGTCGGGCCCGAGGCGTGCGACTTCGACGGGCGCCGCCGGGTCGGTAACGTCCCAGATACTCTCGCTACCGGACTCGCCGCCGTCGTTTTCGACGAGCAGGTGCTCGCCGTCCCAGGCGGCGGTCGCCATGTACGGCGCCGGCGGCTCTCCGTCATCGGTCGGTTCGACGTCGATCTGCGCGTCGATCTCGAACGACTCGACGTCGACGACGGTGAGCGTATCGCCGTACAGGTCGGGAACGTACGCGTACCGTCCGTTCGGGTGGACAGTGACGTCGCAGGGGCCGGGTCCGTCGTGCTCGTCGCGACCGCCCTCGGGACGTCGATCGATCTCGCCGGTGACCTCGCCGAACCGCTCGGCCGTCGGATCGGCGTCGATTCGATACTGGCGGTGGATCGGCTCGCGAGCGCTGACGACGAGGTACGTTCCATCGGGGGTTAGCTCCTGCCAGTTCGCGCCGGAACCGGTCTCGAGGCCGGTCGCCGGTTCCAACGACCCGATCGAGACTGCGCGGACCCCATCGTCGACGTTACACCAGAGGAGATCGTCCGCGGTTTCGACGAGTCGCGGCGAGAACTGATTCGAGGGGAACGATGCGGTCAGTCCGATCGGGACGGTCGCGATTGCCTCGTCCGTCTCGACGTCGATCACGGTGACGCTCCCGTCGCCGGTGTTGAAGACGACGACCGTCGGTCTCTCGACGACGTCGGTCGATCCGTCTCCGACGGGTCGATCGATCCCGCGGAGGGGTATGCGGCTCGATGCGGCGCCCGCGAGCCCCAAGCACCCGCCGGCTACGAGAAATCGTCTGCGAGTGAGCGGTCGCTCGAACCCGGGGGCTCGTTCAGGATCGATCGATCGGGCTGCGGTTCGTTCGTCCACGGGAAACTAGTACGCTGACCGGCGTCTTATTCCCGACCCACGCTCCGGTGGGTCAGTAGGTCGATTCGAGGTAGTTGATGAGCGATCTCACCCGATCGGGTTCGTCCGTCCAGAAGCCGTAATACGACCCCTCGGCGCGTTCTTCGGCGAGTAGCCCGGACGCGTTAAGATCGCTGCGGCCGCCGCCGTAGAGGACGAACCAGAACCGACCGATCTCCTCACCCGCCTCGGCGACGATGTCGATCGAATCTTCTAGTCTCTCACCGACGGCTGCCTGCATCGGGTACCAGTCGTCGTCGATGAAGATACGAATCGTGAGTTCCCGCTCTCTGGCGATTCTGTCGTAGACCGAAACCTGTGCGTCGAAGGCCGCCGCGTTCTGAAATCCGACGTACAGGGTGCCCGTTCCGACCCGCCACGCTCGTTCTTCGATCTCTCGGGTTACGGCCAGCATTTGACGCCGTTCGAAGGAGGTGAAGATCGTGTTTTCGAGAAAGTCGAGGGCCGGTGCCGTCGATCGATCGTCGGCGTCGATGCGCCACGGCGGATGGGTTTCGGGTGAAATGATCGTCGACAGGTGATCGAGACCGACCGCCCCGCGGAACTGCCCATCACCATCTTTGACGACCAGAAAGCCCGGCTCGTCGGCTGCCGGAAACGGTTGGTGTTCGACGCGGACGGCACGAGTCGAAAACTGTCGTGTTAGCTCGGTGACGACCGACTCGCGGTCTGTGTAGACACTGAGCGTGCGTTCGCGAGCTTCGACCGCGTCGAACGCGTCACGCAGTGAGTCCATATAAGATGTTTCGTCAGTGTTCGATTCCAAGCATGGTGTTGACCGCCGGGTGAACGTCGGCCTTCCTGATCGTGAGCGTCTCGACGTCGAAGTCGATGTAATCGATGTCGTCGAGTTTCGGGAGCACAACGTGGTAGAGCTGAATCTGAACACGTTCTCGCGTCGAGGGGGTCGCGATCGATGCTGACTCCATGGCCCAGAACCCGGTGACGAAGTCCGTGATCTCGGCCAACGTCGACCGGGGTTCGTGTGCGAGGTAGTACAGCGCGTACCGGCCGTAGCGGTTCGAGAGGATGTCGAAGACTTCGTCGTACGACGACGATTGCACTCGCGAGTGGCTTGATCCGAGACTGTCTTCGAACTCCTCCCAGTCCATCGTCGGAAGCTACCACGGTGAGATACAAAAAAGCGTCACCTGGTCCGCTCTAGCTCGTCGAACGGACGGCTTCTACCGATTTCCCGGTCTCCGTTTGCTCGGTCGACCCGGACGTGGTCCCCGCCCCGACACCCGCTGTCGTGAACTCGATGACAATTATCTCTCTCCGAACGGACGTGGCTACGTCGACTAGGATCACGATCCGTCCGTCGCGAGCCGCGGTCCCAGATTCGAGGATAGCCGTCGTTGCCCACTCACGTACGGCGTACGCGGGTGAGATTCCGACTTCGCCAGTCGTCGGGTGACAGCGACTAGACTCGAGCGACGTGGTGGGGCCGCCCTGAGCCCCGTACGCTCGAATGAGTTCTCAGTTCACGGCTCACTCGTCGGACCAGAGGACCCGATGTGCAGATCCGTCCTCGTCCGGTTCGTACTCGTACCGAACGGTCACGTCGCCCTCCGGTGCCTCGAAAGCCAGAACGTTTCCGCTCTCTTCGGATTCGTCGTAGCGATCGTCGCGATGGTACTCCGTTCGTCGCATCGGACTGTACGTCTGATCGTCGGAAATCAGGGTGAACTCGTTCGCCGGCGGGCGTTCGCCGCTTACGTCGATTTCGACGAAGACGAACTCTCCCGAGTGCGTTCCCGATTGGCCAAGAAATCCATCGTACTCGTACTCTGTCGCGTGCTCGTACCCTGAAAGCGTAATCGTCGGGCCGCCGGGTTTGTCGTACGACTCGCCGAACTCGAGTTCGGTAACGGAGTCGTCCCCACCGGAGCTAGCATTGGTACACCCGGCCAGCGCAGTCATCCCGACGACAGCGAGGTATCGACGTCGATTCACGGCGGATGGTATACAGTACCAGTAAATAAGTTTGGTGTATCGAGGCACGAATTGAAGCAATCGCCGATTCTGGGCCGATCGAACCACTCGGTGGGTCCGCGACCGGTTCTCATCGCGACCGACCGGCAACTTATTTCGATCGAACCCGTCGTAGCCCCAATGACCGAGGAGGACGGATTCTCGAACTCGCCCGTTCCTGAAGGCGAGACCGAGACCGCGACTCACCACGCGAGTCTAGTGAATGCCGTCGACGACGGCATCTACCGACTCGACGACGAGGGTCGGTTCGTCGCCGTCAACGACGCCATCGTCGAAACGGCGGGCTGGACCCGCGAAGAACTTCTCGGCGAGCACGTCTCGATCGCGATCGAGGACGACGATGCGCGCCGCCTCGAGCGAGAGATTCGGGCACGATTGGAATCGGGTGAAGATCCGAATACGACGTTCTCGCTGGCCATCGAAACCGCCTGGGGGACGTCCCTTCCCAGTGAACTCAGATTCAGCCTGCTCGTCGACGACGGTTCGTTCGAGGGCACGGTCGGTGTGGTTCGAACCGTCGAAGACCAGGATCGATCGGAGCACCTTCCGTCGATCTGGGAGACCTACGACTCGATCTCGTCGGTAATCGACGAGGCGGACGTCGGCGTCTTCGTTCTGGACGACTCGTTCGACGTGGTCTGGATCGACGAGACGACCGAGGAGTACTTCGGCATCGATTCGAACGACGTGATCGGTCGCGACAAGCGAACGGTGATCGAAGGGACCATTCGCGACCGCATGGCGGACCCCGAAACGTTCGAAGAGACCGTTCTCGCGACCTACGACGACAACACGTACGTCGAGCAGTTCGAGTGTCTGATGACGGCCGGCGCGGATCGGCGAGAGCGGTGGCTCGAACACCGATCGAAACCGATCGAATCGGGACGGTACGCGGGTGGGCGCGTCGAACTCTACTACGACATCACGGATCGAAAGGAGTCCGAACGGGCGCGTCTGGAGAGTGAACGGCGGTTACGACGCGAGTACGAACTGACCGAACAAATTCTCGATACCAGTCCGGTCGGGATCGCCGTGGTACACCGCGACGGCTCGATCGTCCGGGCGAACGAGCACATCGGCGCTCTCCTCGATCCGGCCGTACCCGAGGACGGAGAGCCTACCGAGACGCTGCCGGCTATGTACGATCTGGACGGTGAGATACTTCCGCCCGATCGTCGGCCGATCGCGAGAGCGTTAGAAACCGGCGAGCCGATATCGGGTCAGGAGATATTCGTCGAAGACGGCGACGGCGAGCAACGCTGGCTCTCGATAAACGTCACCCCGATCGGCGACGAACGTCCGCCCGAGCGAGTCGTGGCGGCGGTGACGGAGATCACCGACGTGAAAGAACTCGCCGAGCGCAGGCGGCGAGCACTCGAAGAACGTGAAAAGGAGCTGATGGGCCTGCAACTCGCGACCAATCTGCTCGAAACGGTCGATCAACCGGTCGAATCGCTTCTCTCCGAGTTCGTCTCGATACTTCCGCAGTTCTTTCACAATCCCGATCGAACCGTCGCGCGAGTCTCGGTCGGCGATCACACGGCGACCACGCGCGACGATGCACGGTACCCCGCCGCGGATCGAACGGACGATTCCGATCCTCGGATACTCGCGACGAGTCGAACCGTCGACGACGCGCCTATTCGGATCGAGATTTCGCTCGTCGGTGAAACTTCGGCCGCCGAGACGGCCGAAGACGCCTTCATGGACGAAGAGCGCGAGCTGATCGAGATGCTCGCGACGCTCCTGAAGCTTCACTTCGATCGGCGCGGCTACATCGATGACCTTCAGGAATCGAACGAACGGCTAGAGCAGTTCGCCTACGCCGCCAGTCACGACTTGCAGGAACCGCTCCGAATGGTCTCTAGCTACCTTTCGTTACTCGAGCGACGGTATGCGGACGAGCTCGACGACGACGCACAAGAGTTCATCGAGTACGCCGTCGACGGCGCCGACCGCATGCGCGACATGATCGAAGGGCTGCTGGCGTATTCCCGCGTCGAGACCCGAGGCGAACCCATGGCGCCGATCGACCTCGGGTGCGTTCTAAACGACGTCCTCGACGATCTCCAGTTACAGGTAGAAGAGACCGAAGCGTCGGTCGAGGTCGATCCGATGCCCCGCGTCGAGGGGGATCCAGCACAGCTCAGACAGGTGTTCCAGAACGTACTCGAGAACGCGATCGAGTATCACGGTGATGACTCGCCACGTATCGACGTAACTGCAACGCGGCTGGACGATCGCTGGCGCATTTCGATTCACGACGAGGGGATCGGCATCCGGCCGGACGACCACGATCGCGTCTTTCGCGTCTTCCAGCGATTGCACTCACACGAAGAACACGCCGGGACGGGTATCGGTCTCGCGCTCACTCGCCGCATCGTCGAGCGTCACGGCGGCGAAATCTGGGTCGACTCGGAACCCGGAGAGGGATCGACGTTTCACCTGACTCTCCCGCCAGTCCAGGAGTAGCTCCTTCGCGTTCGCGCATCCGCATTCGAAGTCGATCCGACAGAACGGTGTGAACTTCGATCACGTACTGGCGAAACCGAGAGCGATGTCGGCGTTCACGAACCCGACATCTCACTCGAGTGAAACGTCGAGGACGACCATGATAGCGATGCCCGCCATCGTTCCCAGCGTGGCAATCCGTTCGTGCCCACGTGCGTGGGTTTCCGGAACGATTTCGTCGCTAATGACGAACAACATCGCCCCCGCGGCGAACCCCATCGCGTAGGGAAGCAACGGTGTGGCTACTTGAACGGCTGCGGCACCGAAGACGGCCATTGGAATCTCTACGAGCCCGGCTCTGATCCCCACGATCGCCGCGTAGAAGAGCGATCCGAGTCCCGCGTTCCGCGCGGCGACCGAGACGGCAAATCCCTCCGGGACGTTCTGTATTCCGATCGCGATCATCAGCGGAATCGCAATCGAGAGGTCCTCAGCACCGAAGGCGACGCCGACGGCTAGCCCCTCCGGCACGTTGTGGAGCGTGATGGCGACGACGAAGAGGATCACCGCGGAGACGTTCCGAGACGACGTCTCGGCCGTCCGCCCGGTGGCTCGATTCGACCGATCGTCGTCTACGACTTCGTTCTCGATGCGTCGGCGTCCCGTAATGACGAGGTGGACGTGTGGAATCCACCGATCGGCGCGATCGAGCGCGAGGACGCCGATTGCGAACCCGACGAAGACGGGACCGACGCCGCCGATCTCGATCCCGGGTACGATGAGGCTCGTAAAACTCGCCGCGAGCATGATCCCGGCTGCGAATCCGAGCGCTCCATCTAGGGCTCGCTCCGACGGATCACGCCACAGCACGATGAGCAGTGCTCCGAGGAGGTTGAACGTCGCGATGACGATTCCGCCGACCAGCCCGTGGACGACGGGATCCGTGCCGACGAGTTCGACGAATCGTGTCTCGATCATTCACTCGACGCGACGCCCTATCCACCACGGGCCGTCCCATAAATCGATGCGGGCAAACTGGCCGTGTTGACTCCTCGGTATGTGCGGTTTTCTCGTGCGGGTCGTGTTTCTTGTCGATCGCCGCCGTAGGTACCGGTCCATGTACGAAACGATCCTCATCCCGGTGGAAGCCGGTGGTCGCGACGAGTCCGCCATCTCGCTCGGCCTCGACCTCGCTAGCGCGTTCGGGGCCACGGTTCACGCCCTCACGGTCGTCCCGGCGGGGACCGAACCCGCCGGGCTCGATCCCGAAGCCGCCGCCGAACTAGGGTCGGTCTCGACCGAAGCCGGCGAGGAGGCGACCGCAACCGTCGACGAACGCGCAGACGAACGGGGGCTGGAATCGACGGCTGCCGTCCGAGACGGCGTCGTCTACCGAACCGTGCTCGAGTACGCCGCCGATCACGACGTCGATCTGATCGTGATGGGAGCGCGGGGTCAGACCGAGCGGGACAAGGCTAGACTCGGTCGTACGACCGAGCGAGTCATCTCGCTCGCCGAGGCACCCGTCCTGGCCGTTCCACCGGGCGGACCGACGACGCTCGATCGTGTCGTCCTCGCGACCGACGGCAGCGACGCCGCAGAGCGCGCTGGGGAACACGGTCTCGAACTCGCCGCGGCGACAGACGCGAGGGTTTCGGTCCTGTACGTTGTCGACTCGGACACCTACGACTTGAACGACGCTCCGCGTAGCATCGTCGGCCTATTGACCGAGGGCGGTGAGAACGCCGTCGAGGCGCTCGCCGCGGCGGCCCGCGATCGCGGACTGGCCGTCGACACCAGCGTTCGTCGCGGTCGTCCCGACGAATCGATCACCGCGTTCGCCGACGATCGAGACGCGCTGGTCGTGGTCGGAACCAGCGGTCGCGGCGGGGCGACCGATCCGATTCTCGGGGCCACCGCTGAGCGGGTACTTCGTCGGACTACCCGTCCGATCCTCACTGTAAACTAGGGGTTTGTGACCGGGAATTCGATCCCGTCTGCCGGGCGGCAGTGGCGACCGAGCGGCGGATTCGGTTACACACCTTCGTGGAGGAACCGACCCTCCTGTTCGTAGATGGCGACGAGTTCCGTGATGAACTCCTCCATCGTCTCGTCCGCTTCGAGGTGGCTTTCGATCCGCGTGGCGAGTTCGTCGTCGAGTTCGATCGTTCGGCTCATCGAGGCTCACTAGCGCGCCCAGGCGAATAAACCTCGGCCCAACCGCGATGTGGTGGCTGACACTCACGATTGACAGAGGGTTCGAGAACGGATACTTTCACGAAACTATCTGGGAAAAGTACTTTAGCGGCGGGTCCCAACGCCTGATTACGATCAGGTAATGACGAGTGTAGATGGGCTTACCCACGCCGACATGATCCGGGCGGAACCCGTCGAGAGCGCGATGTACACGATCGTCCCGCTCGGCCTCGCGTTGGCTCAACTGGGAAACAGCGTGATAAACGACCTCTCGTTTCTGCTCTCGGTGCCGTTCGCACTCGTCCTCGTGGGGTATGCCGTGTTTTTGAATCAGTTCAATTTCGCCAGGTACCGTCGGGAGCGACTCGAACGGGCCATCGGCCCGTGAGTCGCCTCGCGACCGATCGGCGGTACGACGGCGGTTCACAGCTTCGGCCGGTGAAACTGACCGAAACGGCGAGATCCGCCGTCGGCTGACTGTTTTTAATACGGTGTTTCCGGCTGGTGCAAGCAACGCCGTTTTTGACGAAACCGATGAAGGTCCACCGGAAACATGAGCGATACACCAGCGGACACGCCGCCGAGCGGAGAACCGTCGACCGACCGCGATCCGGGACGAGAGACGGGTCGCGCTCGTGGGTTGAACACGGACGTGATGCAGTGGGTGAGCGCGCTTGCGGCCATCGTCGGGCTGTTGATCGTCGCGTCGCCGTTCGTCTACGAAGGCGTGACGGACACGGCCTACTGGAACAACACGCTGGTCGGGACCGGTATCTTCGTTCTGGCCGGCTACAACTTCTACCGGATGACGCGCGACCAGCTCGCGAGCGTCGCGGCGGCGTCGCTCGCCGTCCTGCTCGGGCTGTGGATCGTCGTCTCGCCGTTCGCGATCGACATGGGAAGCGACGCGCTCGCGACCAGTACGACGGTCGCGGGGATCGCCGTCGTGGCGCTCTCGGGGTACAACGCCTACGCCAACAGCCGGGCCGAGACCCCCGAACGTGCGGGCACACGAGCCTGAATATCGGCCCGGAGCCATCGAGCGACCTTCCGGTGTTCAACGGAGCGAGCCATCGTCCCGTCCTCTTCGGTCGATCGAGCTGCGGTGAGGCTATCGCCTGGCCAGGCCGAGTCCGTGGGCTACGTCGAGTCCGTCGGCTGGGTCGAGTCCGTGGGCTACGTCGATCCAGTGGCCAGGTCGGATCCGTTTCCGGGACCAGCCGAAGTAGGTGCGGTCCCGTCCCATGTAGTAACCAGTATCGGTTACATTATCGTGCCAACTTCTAACACACCACACGTTGTATCGAAACCATGACCGATATCGGCGGTTTTCACGACCGCGTCGCCAGGATCGACCTCTCAACGGGAGACGTCGCGTACGAGTCGATCGACGACGAAGACGCGAGAAAGTACCTCGGCGCTCGCGGGCTCGGCGTCAAATACGTCTTCGAGGCGGGTCCGGACGTCGATCCGCTCGGACCGGAGAACCCGCTCGTGTTCATGAACGGCGCGCTCACGGGGACGCAGGTGACGATGAGCGGGCGGATCGCCGTCTGCACGAAGTCCCCGTTGACGGGGACCGTCACCGACAGCCACCACGGCGGCTGGTCGGGAGCGCGCCTGAAGTGGGCCGGCTTCGACGGACTGTGCTTCGAGGGACAGGCCGACGACCCCGTCTACGCCTACGTCGAGGACGGCGACGTCGAGCTTCGCGACGCCTCCCACCTCTGGGGCGAGGGCTTTCACGACGCTCGCGACGCCCTCGAATCCGAGGTCGGTGGCACGTACGGCCAGGATCTGAGCGTGATGGGGATCGGCCCGGGCGCGGAGAACGAGGTCAGATTCGGCTGCATCGTCAACGAGGACGACCGGGCCTCGGGCCGGGGCGGCACCGGCTGCGTGATGGGCTCGAAGAACCTCAAGGCCGTCGTCGTGAAGGCGACGACCGACATGCCGGAACCCGCCGATCCGGCAACCTTCGAGGAGGGCCACGAGCAGGCGATGCAGGCGATTCTGGAGTCCGAGATCACCGGCCCGAACGAGGGCGGTCTCTCGGTGTACGGGACGAACGTTCTGATGAACATCACGGAGGAGATGGACGGTCTGCCGACGGCCAACGCCCGCTACACGAGCACCGAAGCGGCGAGCGAGGCGTACGGCGTCGACCTCGACGCCGAGCGCGTCTCAGGCGAAACCGTTCGGGGAGAGATCCTGGTCGACGAGCCGACCTGTCACTCCTGTCCCGTCGCCTGCAAGAAGGAAGTCGAGGTTAGCTATCGGCACAAGGGCGAGGAGATGAACGTCCGGATGGAGAGCTTCGAGTACGAACCCGCGTTCTCGCTTGGGCCGAACTCGATGAACGACGACAAGGAGTCGATCGCGGTGATGATCGACCGCTGTAACGACCTCACGATAGACGCCATCGAGACCGGGAACATGCTCGCGATGGCGATGGAGCTAACCGAGGCGGACGTACTCGGCGGTGACGACGAGTACGACGTCGACGGCATCGACTGGGGTGACGACGAGGCGATGATCGACGTCATCGAGCAGATCGGCCGCCGCGACGACGTCGGCGACCTGCTGGCGGAGGGAGCGAGCCGCGTCGCGGAGCGACTCGACGCGGGCGAGCACTCGCTCGCGGTCAAGGGCCAGACGATGCCGGCCTACGATCCACGCTGCATGAAGGGGATGGGAATCGCATACGCCACGTCGAACCGCGGCGCTTGCCACCTCCGGGCGTACACGCCGGCCGCGGAGATCCTCGGCGTTCCCGAAAAGGTGGATCCCTACGACTGGGAGGGAAAGGGCGAACTCACGGCGGCGTTTCAGGATCTCCACGCCGTCTCCGACAGCTTCGACATCTGCAAGTTCAACGCCTTCGCCGAGGGCATCGAAGAGTACGTCCTCCAGTACAACGGCATGACGGGCCTCGACGTTACCGAAGACGACCTGCTGAAAGCCGGCGAACGCATCTACACCCTCGAACGCTACTACAACAACCTCGCCGGCTTCGACGGTGCGGACGATTCCCTTCCAGCGCGCTTTCTGGAGGGTGGGACGCCCGGCCAGGGCGCCAGCGAGGGAGAGTACTGCGAACTAGAGGCGATGAAACGCGAGTACTACGACCACCGCGGCTGGGTCGATGGCGTCGTCCCGGACGAGAAACTCGCCGAACTGGAGATCGATGTCGGACCGGGAACCGGCGTCTCGAACGGCGGGTCGGGCGAAGCCGTCAGTGACGACTGAACGACAGTGAGTCTGGTTCGGTCGACGAACTGGACCGATCCGGTGGCGCTTATCCGCCCGCTCGCATCGCCTTCTGTGCGAAGGCCGCGACCAGGTCGTCGATAGTGTCGTCGGGGCCCTCGAAGGCGACGGTCACCTCGGTGACCCTGAGTGTCGGCCCGATTTCGACCGTCTCCGACTCGATCGTCGCCGTCCAGTAGGGACCACAGACGACGGCACCGTCCGGTCGCTCGTCCCCGCCCGCTATCACCTCGCCGCCGAGATTCTCGAGGTACCGAACCGCGAGCCGTTCGGAGATGCCGCGAAACGACCGTTCGAGGCGCGCCATCGAATCTCCTCACCCGCCCGCGACGGGCGGGAACACCGACACCTCGTCGCCGGACTCGAGTCGAGTCTCGACGTCCTCTTCGTGGACGACGTTGCGGCCGTTCTGGAGAACGTTCACCTGCGGCCTGACGCTCCCGTCTGCGAGTAATTGCCCGGAGAGTCCCTCGAACTCCGATTCGAGCGCCTCCAGGACGTCGCCGACGGTCGACTCCTCGTCGAATTCGCGAACGAGTTCCTTCGTCCCGACGGCTTCGCGATAGGTGGCGAAAAAGCGAAGCGTAAGTTCCATGCCACGGCGTACGGGCCGCGGGGCCTAAGTGGTATCGACGTGGCCGTTTTTCAGACGGCGTGACGACCGCGGGCCAGATCAGTTCTCGGGGATCAGTATGTCGTCGTCTTCGTTTTCGATCTCCGCCAACGCCTCGTCGACTTCTTCCTGCGTCGCTTCCAGGCCACCGGACGGGGCGTCGGATTCCTCGGCCATATCGGAGCCTCTCGTTCGAGCGCTAAAAGCGTGGGTATCGTTCAGACCGGCGAGATCAGTTCGTGAGCGGTAATTATTGGATTTTTGCTATTCAATCCGACCTTGATCGCCCGACCCGTCGGCGGTACGTCTGACGGTTACGTTCATTGACGGATACATGGGGTACGGTCGCCGCGTTCTCGACCAACTAGATGCTGCCAACCGCCTCACGTGGCGAACGGCTCCGTTTCGTGGGCGTGACTCACGCTCGGTTCGATTCGACGAGCAACCTCCTCCACCGGTGGGTATCGCCGAGTCACCGCCGAATTCGCTCGTCGCTGTAGCCGCGACGGACCGTACCGACTCCGCCCGATAGAAGCGATCGGACTCCGCACCCGGTGGGTGCAACGCAAACCCTGAAGCCCGCGATCGTGGGAGAGTAAATTCTGGACATGAGCGAATACGACTCCGATCGATCGGCGGGCGGAATCGAATCCGCCCGCTGCGATGCGTGCGCGCGATCGTTCGCCAACGGAACCTCGGTCCAACTGACCACACCACCCCCAGACACGGGGGACGAAACCTACGAATTGTGTACCGATTGCCACCACGGCCTCCGCTCGCCAGGATTGGCGATCGATCAGTCCACTCACGAGTCCGAAGGCGACTCGATCGGCGAGGGCTGGACGGCGACGCAGTACGGGGCAGTCATCCTCACGCTCGTCGCCTGGTACTTTCTGGTCACCGTCCCGTTTCGCTTCTCGTCCGGATTCGAGTTCGGCCTGCTCTTTTTCGGCGTCGTCCTCGCGATCTGGACCGCATCGGCCGTTTCCCGGCGGCTGGTCGGACTGAAGTGGTTTCGGGTTTGGTCGCTCGTCGGCCGGTGATCCCGGAACGTCGGGCCGATTACTACTGAAAATTAAAATAGCTAGTGGACACGTCTACCCATCGGATACATTTGCCGAAAAGCTACCGAGATTTGGCATTTTAGCGGGTAAAATACGATAAACTTTAGATTACGCACTTTCAATCGGGGTCCGAGATGCCGGACGGTGGGGAAGATACGCGGTTAATCGGGGTGTGTTCTGCGTGTGAGTCGATCCACACCTGCGTGTTGCTCTCCGACGGGACGATCCGACCGATCGGTTCCTACGAGTGTCCGTGCGGGTGTCGGGAATTCGAGGCGTTCGACGAGTCGACGGCCGAGGGCGAGTGAGCGCTCGATCGGTCGGTGTGGGTTGTTAGATAAACCGAAACAGCATACTGAGGACGAAAATCGAGAGCACGACCGGTAGCACTCTGAGCGCGACGTTTCGTAGCGGAAGCAATCGGGCCTTGTTCGACCAGTTGACGAACGAACTGCCCACCTGAACGGGACCGATCAGGTCACGCCGCCGTAACGGCGTCGAGGCGGCGACGAGGTCTCCACACCATTCGAGAGCGGGCTTCAGGTCGGGATGACCGGGTGACTCGCGCGTCAGCTCGAGCCCGAGCTCGACGTTGTACTCGAACGCCACTTGCGTAATATTCGCCGATCCGAGGTACATCGTCGGCTCCGGGCCGTCGCGAACGTACAGCTTCGCGTGGAGCCCGCGCGGTTGTTTGTACAGGCGCACCTGACCGTCCCGATCGAGGTTCCAGAGATCGTAGGCGATCCGCGCTGAGAACTGATCGGAGGCGGGTCCGACGACCACGACGAGTTCGTTCTCTGGCGACCGATCGAGAAACGAGACGACGTCGTCCCGAATCGTCCGATAGCCCTGGTAGGTGAAGTACCCGGAAACGATGTAGACCGTCCCGTCGCCCGCGAAGATATCCGACAGCGAGTCCTGTACCCGCCGACCGCCCGCGTCGGAGCCGAGCAGTTGAACGTTCGATTCGACCGTAGCAGCGCTCATTGGATCCCTATTTGCGGTACGTCTTATGAATCTCGTGACTCGTCGGTGGTTGGTGCCGGTCACGCGTACGATTCGGCCGAGGTGGTCGTCCGCTGGCCGCAGCCGTCGATTCCCACCGACTTAGTTCGCCCGACGCTCGTGGACCCGCATCAGGACGTCCTCCTTCGGGCGCGACGTGATCGTGGGGACGATATCGAGCGCTCGATTAGAGGCGAGCTCGAGGTGATACTCCCGGTAGATGGTCGCGAGCAGGAGTTTCGCCTCCACCATCGCGAACCGGTCGCCGACACAGCGGCGCGGACCGGCAGCGAACGGAAAGTACGCGAGCTGCGGGAGTTCGTCGGCTACCTCGTCACTCCAGCGATCCGGTCGGAACGCGAGCGGATCGTCGTACCACCGTCCGTCACGGTGGGTGACCCATTGGCTCAGAAACACCGTGGCGCCGGCCGGGATTCGGTAGCCACCGATCCTGTCGGGCGTCTTCGCCTCTCGAACGACGCCGGGAACCGGCGGGTACAGCCGCATCGATTCTTTGACGACTCGATCGACGAACGACCCGTTCGAGACGTCGTCCACCGTCGGGCGATCACGGTCGAGTTCGTCGACGAGCCGTCGCTCGATCTCGGGGTGCTGGGCGAGCAGGTACGTCGTGTAGGTGAGCGCCACCGCGGTCGTCTCGTGACCCGCCGTGAGGAGGGTGATCGCCTCGTCCCGGATCTGCTCGTCGGAGAGTGGATTCTCGTTCTCGTCGCGCGCGGCGAGTAGCATCGAGATCACGTCCGCGTCCCCCGGATCTGCCCGTTTCCGGCGAACGATATCGTCCACGACGTCGGCTAACGTCGCTCTGGCGCGCGCCATCCGTCGGCGGGCCGGGAGGGGGATCCCCTCGGGAAGCAACAGGTGCGAGAGGCTCGACGTCGCCGGCAGGAAGTCGTTGACCGCAGACTCGATGTCGTCGACATAAGGGTCGATATTCACGCCGAAAAGCGCCCGCGAGACGATCCGGAGGGTCAGCTCCATCATGTCGTCGTGAATCGAACGCGTCTCACCGTCGGTCCAGGCGCCGATCGTCCGCTCGGCTTCCTCGCACATCAACTCGGCGTAGACGTCGATTCGATCCGGGTGGAACGCGGGTTGAATGAGGTGTCGGTTTCGTCGCCACTCGTCTTCCTCGCTGTTTAAAATGCCATTTCCGGTAAGCGGCCTGAGCGACCGCTGAAACAGTTCGCCTTTGACGTAGTTATCGTTGTTGTGTACGAGGACGTGCGCGATCGCCTCCGGATCGGAGACCATGTAGTAGTGATCTCCGAGGCCGCTCCAGTGGACGATGTCGCCGTACTCGCGCGCCACGCGCTCTCTGAACTCCAGCCCGCCCAGAATCGACGCCGGCACCGCCCCGACGATCGGCAACCCGGACGGACCCGGGGGATAGTCGACGGTCGTGGGATCCGTAGTCATCACCGCTCGGTACGGACGCCCGACTTGTTAGCGTATGGTGTCGATCACGTCCGACACGAAGCCCACCGGTTTTCGACCCTACTCTGTTCGGTCGGACTGGGGCTCCCGGTCGTGACGCTCGATCACGGCGTCGATTCCGGCCCGGATAGCTTCACTCCGATTGGGATAGACGTCGGCCGTGACGAGCGACTCGATCGCTTCTAACTGCTCGTCCGTCGTCCGTACCGTCACGCGCTCTCGGGTTCGGCGAGGCTCCAGTCGGGAGTGGCGTCGGCCGTCCGCGTCGGGAGACGAGCCGTCCGTCACGGTGACTCCGGGTGCCACCGCATCGGTGAGATCACTCGATGCTCGCGAGACGGCCGGTCGCAATTTGGCCCCTCGTCGTCCATGGGTGTGAGAGGCGATTCGAGCGGAAAAGGGCTCCCGTAGCGGAGTGAAAGTAAACATCCGCCTCGGCGTTCGTGACCGTCACGACCGGGTGTCTGTCGATACGTCGCTCGTCGCGAGCGCCGTTGATAGCGTTATTTCGATCGCCGTGTGAGAATTCGTATGCGTGTTTCGAGTGCGTTCTTGAAAACGACTTGCTTTACGATACTCGTCCCGGGAACCGTCGCCGTCGGAATTCCACAGCTGCTGACGAGGTGGCGACCCTACCCGCGACTTCCGATCAGTGAGCGCACGGGACGGGTACTCGGCACGTTCTCTATCGTGGCGGGTGGCGTCGTGTACGTCCACACTGCGTTCCGATTCGGGTCGAAGGGTGGGACGCCCTCGCCGACGGACGAACCCGACGATCTCGTCACCGGCGGACTCTACGCACACTCGCGCAATCCGATGTACGTCGGGGTGGTACTCGTCATCGTCGGTCAGGCGCTTCGCCGCCGCTCGACGTCGATCCTCTGGTGGGCCGCCGGCGCGTGGATCGGCTTTCACAACCGCGTTATCGGGTACGAAGAACCCCACCTCGCCGAGAAACACGGCGACGCGTACGAGCAGTATCGCGAGCGGGTGCCGCGGTGGATTTCCCGCCCGTAGACGACGATCGATTCCAGGCCGTTGACACCACCGACCCGCACCAGGTCGGGTTCCAACCCGGCGTCGAGGTGCGCGACGAGCGACTCCTCGAGTCACTCCACGGTGGGCCGATTTTCGGAGTATCTCGGGAGTTTCGTCTCCCGTTCGTACACGGTGTCGGCATGGTGGTTTCATGGGTGCACACCATGAATTACCACGTATGACCGTCGATCCGTTCAACCGCGTCAAACACCACGCAGCCGTCGTCGTCGCGAGTCTCGTGCTGGCCGGGCTGCTATGGGTGGCCGGCTACTCGCTCTCTCGAATCATCGGCGCCGTTCCGTGGTTTTTACTTTTTCTGGTGTTGGTTATCGGTCCGGTGACGAAAATCTGGCCGCCAATCACCCGGTGGTACGGCGGGAACTTCCCGCTCAACTGGCGGTCGGAACTCGGAATCTGGTTTGTCCTCTGGTCGCTGGCTCACGTGCTCGTTGTGTTTAGGAACTTCGGGTGGGACATCGCCGGGTTCGTCGTGGGAATGAGCGCCTGGGCGTTCGCCGCCGTCGTCGGCGTTATTCTCGCCGTGATCCTGGCGATAACCTCGAATACCTGGGCGTACCAATTCATGGGGCCGAAAGCCTGGAAGTGGCACCAGAGCCACGGAACGTACGTCCTGTTCTGGCTTCTTTCGGTTCATATCTACGACCAGGTCTTCCTTCGAGGTGGCGCCCCCACGGACGATACGCTCCATCTTTTGTACGTAGCCTCGATCATCATCGTCGTTGCACTCCACGTCGGGGCCTTCGTCACGGTCGTCGTCCACTATCGAACGCACGGCGAGTATCCGAGTGGTATCCAGTAGTCTGACGGGCCGATCGATACGACGATGTACGACGGTTACTTGCTCGAACAGCTCACTTCCGTGTTCACACTCAGTTCGCCGCTGTGCCGCTCACTGCGTACGTCTGACTCGGCCGTCGACTCTCGTGTGCAAATGGTATCCCGATTCCACAGTACGGCGAGCACGCCGCCGAGATAGGTTCCGTTGATGATCGTGAGCGCCCCGACGGTCACGACTCGCTCAGAGTCCGGTAGGTCCGGTGTGGCGAACGGAAGGTCTACCGGCAGGTCGAACGCACCAGTGAGGATGACGAACACCATCGGCGAGAGGAACGCGATGGCGTAGGAAGTCCCTCGCGGCGCGCGTACCACGAGTCGGATACACCGGTAGGGCAGGTGGACGAGTTCGTACAGCCCGTACAGCATGATTGCGACCAGGAGGAGGCCGAGAACGACGCCGGTACCGCCGCTCGGTTCCGGAAACGCTTCGTAGTGGCCGATCAGGAAGACGGCGTTGACGGCCACGACCGCCACAACCCCGCTCACAGCGAACGAGTACGTCTCGTCGGTTCCGTTCACGATCGCGTTCGCCTTCTCCGCCGAATAGGGGCCGATACGCGTGAGCACCCAGCCGCCGAGGACGACGCCGGCCGGGACGGTCACGGGCGGATACACCATGAAGAACGGACGAACGAACCCGTACGTGAGATTCCACGCGTACGAGAACGCTTCGAAGACGGCCCAGATAGCGAGCATGATACCTGCGAATACAGCCAGAAAGACAACGAGCGCGCCGCTCCCACCGCCGTCTCCGGACGAGAGCCATCGATACGCCGCGTACTTGCCAAGGAGTCCCATATACGAACAGACGATATCGGGTGCGTTCGTTAGTTCTTGTGGCAGAACGGGACCCTGCGGATCGTCGCCGGGGCCGATCTTCGCGGACGGTCGAGTTCGTAGGACGATATGGGACGATACTGGCGGCGGACCGATGCGCTCTCAGCGGAACGCCGTCCCCCAGTCGCCGCCGTGGACGATGTCTTCTACGTCCCGTCGGTCGCGGGTGTCGGCCGAACTCTCGACCTCCTCGTCGCCGGGGTGGCCGACGACGATCGCTCCGATGGGGTCGTACTCCTCGGGAACGTCGAAAGCGTCGCGAAACGCCGGCCAGTCTTCGGTCGGGAGGCCGAAAAAGAGCGCGCCTAGATCTTCGACGATGGCCGCGTGGAGGACGTTCAGGGCAGCCATTCCCGTGTCGATGTACCAGTACGGCACCGGCCAGCGCGACTCGTCGCGGTCGGTCCACCCCTTGTCCGGCTCGGCGTACCGGTCGAGATAGTCGTCCTTGCAGGCGAGGGGGACGATCACGAGCGGTGCACGCCGGACCCGCTCGGGCTGGTCGTTGTGTGCGTTGGTCGCCCAGAAGCGCTCAAGTTCGTCAGGCGACTCCAGCGCGAGGAAGGCGAATCCCTGGCTGAACCCGGCCGACGGGCCCTGCAGGCCCGCGCTGACGATCCGTTCGACCGCGTCATCGTCGATGGGGTCGTCGCGGAAGGTACGCATCATGCGGCGGCGGTGGATGACATCGTAGTACTCCATGTGAGATCGGTTCACGACCGCCCACAATAGACGTGTAGGGTAGCTTTACGGGTGCGGGTGGTGAACGATCGCTTCTGTGTTTTTCCGTCTTCGGTCTCTCTGCGTCTGGACTATGGCGCTCCATCGTTGCCCGTGTCGACGGACACCGGATCTACCCGAATGAACGGCTCATCCGATTTACGCACCCGAGATACGACGCGGATGGTGACACGTCTTGTAAGATTCTAACGTTCCTGGCCTCTCACGGCGTTCGATCGTCACGAGATGGCCTACTCAATCGCTTTCGACTGTCGATCCGTAGATCGGTTTTCGAAGCCACGACGCACCCACGAACAGGACAATCGCAATGAACGTCAGAAACCATATCCAAACGTTCATTTCTAATAAAATAAAGTACGCTACGATCAAACCGGTGCTCGATCCGATCACGTACGTCGGTGAAATGCCGTACGCGTTTTTGTAGAATCGAACGAGGAGGACTGCAGAAACGATCCCGGCCATAATGTAGATGAAAAACGTCGAATCGCCCGCACTGGATCGCCCCTCAAACATCGGATCCGGTAGGAATATGCCGACACCACCGAACCAGAGCGCTCCGGCTAGCACGCCGAATACGTACGCCAAACCGTCGAGTCCCACGCTCCTTCGAATCGTGGCCGTCAGATCGGATTCATCTCGTGACCTCGATAACTCGCGTACGTCGTACTGTGGTTTTTCTTGCTTCGAACCTCCACGTGATTCTACTATCTCCTCGATCGCCACCGGCTCACGCTCTTCTGGTTCCGTATCGTTATTCCCCACGCTCTCCACCCCCGGTTTCTGGGGTCGTTGATTCTTCTCGCGCGAATCCGAGCGCACCATCTTCTAACTGCGTCAGTCTGGTCAGAATCAGCGTATCGGCGTGTCTGAAAAGGAGCATCACAACGAGATACGAGACGCCGATAGAGAGCAACGCCAGGAGAACCAGCCCGTCCGTTCCCGTCTCGGCTATCACGAATACCGCGATGATGTACGCCGCAATCTGGATAGCTACCACTTCGAAGAAGAATCGATTCGCTCTCTTTCTGTGTGCGTTCTTGATTTCGTGCGCTGACGTCGACTCGGTAGCCATGGGTGGACCTGTGAATGCGATGGCGAAATACCTCTCTGTCAACAATCGCGACAGTGGCCACAGAATTATTCGATGTGTCGATGCACACCGACACGAGCGTCATGTGCGTCCTCAATGGCTCGCTCCGACAAATGTGTAATCAGAACTCACGCTTCGTTCCCACTTTCGCGTAGTCACCGACCGAGTTGGGGACGAGTCTGTGTTTCTCGCCCGCATTCTCACGGCCACTCTCTGTCAGCGTTTGTGCCAGCTCGCTCAAATTATCGTACGAAAGTGAGCTACTTGCTCGAAAGCCGGGCTCACAACGTACGGACTTGCGGACGTACTCAGCACACTCGGGCGACCCGGGTCCTGAAGGCGAGCGACGGCCCGATCGTTTTTTGACTTACTCTCTGCGGCTCATCCCAATGCGATCTTCTAGTTCTCGGACGGTCTCTTCGACGTTCACAACCGTCGAACCGTGCTACTGCTCGTTCTCGGAGGTACGCCACTCAAATAGTGTAGATATGCTTTCCGTTCCCACGAACCGAGGGATCTGCCCGGCATATTTCTCATATTCTTCACCGTACCGTTCTTCGAGCCATGGCTCCTCGGCAAATGGAAGCGCGACCCACCACCCGAGATAAATCACCATTAGAATCGTTACTTGCGGGGCATTGGCGAGAAGCGCACACCCGACACACGCCATAATATATCCGACGTACTGGGGATTTCGGGAGTACCGATACCATCCGGTCGTTCGTAGGTCCCCGTCTAATCCCAGCGTTTCTTCAACCCCGAGATTGAAGCCGGCTGCAACCGCAATCCCAAACCCGACACCGGTTAGAACAACCCCGGGAAGTAAGAATTCCAGCGGTGCCACCCATTCCCCCGGATCAGCGACATAGGCAACGAGAATAGCGAGATTGAAGATCTGTGACCCGATCCAGTGAACGTAATAGTTCCAGTTACGTTCTCCAGGTGGCCAGTACGAGCCGATTCCAAGTGCGCTCGTAACGATCCCGATAAGAATGCTGGCGCCGACGACGGCGGCGATGATGAACGCCGCTGTTCCAATTGTACTCATCGTCGATTCACCGCCGAAGAGGGGTACGTTGAGAGCGTAATCGAAGTCCGTACGGAGAGTTCCATATCTCTTTGAGTGGTCAGTGTCACCCTTCCGCATTTTCACGGCTCTACTAGTGTTTTTATACGTACCTTCTACAACGAGGAGGTGTACTATATCTGAACGTTCGTCTCGGGTAGCCGAGCTGGAACCTCCATTCACCGCTGAAACCTCCGGGTGAGAAGGTGCGTACGAGGTCGACGGACACATTGATCTCGAGCCGCTGAGTGGTGTATCCACGCCGGATCGGGTGTGGCGTCACGCTGGTCGGACACGGCGACGCGCTGAACGGCCCTGACCGTGGCCTACTCGTACGGTTCGAGGTTCTTCCCCCTGCATCTCCCGGACGTCGGCGAGGGTGAGTCCGCAGCCACATGACTGGAGGATGTGGCCTATGGAGGTGATGGCGACGACCGGCGCCTCACAGAATATTGTATCATCTTCCTCCCTTCGGGGACTTCCCCACGGATACGAACCAGCCAGTGAGTCCTGAATTCACGACCAGTGTCCGAAACCACCGAGTCATTATCGAGATAATCATCACCCAGCGTATGACCGTTTGCGACCGAACCGACGATCTCGATGCATACAGGACCGCGTTTGAATCACCCGGTGTGCGTTCTTCGTCATCTACGGCCGACGCCGGGTCGGCAACACAGAACTGATCAGGGAGTTTTGCGCCGAACGGCCCCACATCTATTTCTTGCCAGCACAGGAGGCTGAAGCCGGGAGTTGAGTGTTTGATGTGCGGTCTGTGCATATGTACGCGGCGGGCTTCGCGAGCTGCGCCGTCAGGACTCACGCCACCCGTGGCCGCACTCGACGCAGGTGAACAGCCGAACCTCGTAGGAACCGCCCGGCTTCGGCAGCATCTCGTAGCAGGCCCGGTCGCTGTCGCAGCCCTCGGCCGGACGGGGCTCTTGCATCGTGTCGGCGGAGCCCTTGGGTCGCGTCGGCCACGGCGGGTGTCCCGTCGTCTCGCTGTCCATCCTGGGTCGCCATCGGCGCGTCCGCGTGCGAGTCCGGCGGCTCCTCGTTCTCACAGGAGCGACACATCCACGTGTCGTTCCGTGTGTCCATCATCGAACCACACTCGTCACAGAATTGCATATACCGGAGGAATACGCGATTGTCGGATTTATGCGTTAACTTCAGATCCGTCGTGGATTTCGGGCAACTGCTCGTGCTGACTGTTCTGAGCGAACCAGACCGTTCTGGTTCTCGATGGGCGACATTCACGCCCTGTATTCAGCACGCCTCTCTCAACACCGCGTTTAGCTGATAGAAGAGATGGCATAGGATCGCGCACGAACTGTTCGATGTTCTCCGGTACACGACCCTCAGATAATTCTATCATCCCCGCTTATGGAGCGAGGTGAAGTCTTTTCTCTATGGCCGATTCGAGTAGCGACGAATTCGACCCAACCGCGCGGGACCAGCGGGAGATCGGCCGCGAAATGGTCGACGAGAGCACGGGACTCGGCTCGGTGATGGCTCACGCCTATCGCGGAGAGATCGACCGTGTGGGAACGTGGCGCCAGCGCCTCGACGAGACGACGACGTGGGCGGTGACGCTGATGGCAGCGATCCTGACGTGGGCGTTTTCGAGTACCGACAACCCACACTATATCTTGCTGATCGGGATCGTCGTCGTCACCATCTTTCTGGGCATCGAAGCCCGGCGGTACCGGGACTACGACGTCTTTCGATCTCGTGCTCGAGTCATCCAGGAGAACCTGTTCGCAAACGCCCTCGATCCATCTCAGGGCACCGAAAGTCACGACTGGCGAGCGGAACTCAGCAAGGACTATCGCAGGCCCACGCTGAAAGTCTCGCTATCCGAAGCACTCGCAAACCGGCTCCGACGCGTGTACCTCGCGCTGCTCGGAATCCTAGTGGTCGCGTGGATCTTCAGGATTACAGCGTTCGCGCCGCGCGAGGCCTGGCTGACAACCGCTGGAATCGCCCGTCTCCCAGGCGTTACGGTGGTTGCCGTCGTGGCTGTGTTCTACCTCGTACTGCTGGCCGTCTCCTTCTGGCCCCGCGAGCGCCACGCCAAAGGTGAGTTCCGTGAAGGAGACCCGGAAGACTGGAAAGAGACAGAGTAGGGAATCCGTTCTCTGAATTGAGCGATCACCACGTTCGCAGGTCGAGCCGAAACCGTGTCACATTCGCGCGCCGTTTCTTGTACGGCAATACAAATATCAGCCGAAACTGGTAGGAATCCCAGTGGCCAGTACGCAAGCACATCGCCTGGTTTTTTATTATCGGCCCGAATATGGATTTCCACTCATACTCACCGCTCTATACGGAGCGCCAAGGACAGGGAAACTAATCGGAGTGAAGAATATTTCGGGCAGGGTTCTACCAGTCCGCGGTGCAATTATATAGACCGACTGAGATAATTGTGCCGTGAACGTAGACGTCGACCCGAGCGGCTGACTGGAAATCGATCCGTGGTGGGCGACGTACGCACAACTTCGATCGATCGCCCAACGTTCGGACAGCGCGAGAGCGGTCGACGTCGATCGATTGACTCGGTGCTGGGACGATCTCGATCCGTGGTCGCGCGAATACACCGACTCGTCTCCCGTGGAAATCGAGCCCGCCATGGGAGCGGTGATCGGCTCGAACTGGTTGGCAGATGGATGGACCGACCTCGACCCGTGGTGGGACGAATACGCCGATATTGGTCACGAAACGGCGATTGAGCTCGCGAACCTCCTCGAGCGATCCACTGACGAGTGGACGAACTCCAACGCACCCTTCGACACCGATCCGCTCGCTGCGAATTTGACGCAAACTCAACTGTCGCGAGGTCCGCTGCAACCGGGCAACGAGGTCGAGTGGTCGCGGTGGCTCGCGCAGTTGCTGTACCCATCGAAAGCCCTCGTATCAGAGTTGTTCGAAGTATCGGTCGAGACTCCGCCAAGCGAGGTTATCCGAGAGGATCGCTTATCGAAGCACGCGGGTGGATTTCGCCGTCCGGATATCCTGGTCTGTCACGCCGACCGTGGCATCTCGATCGAGGTCAAACTGGACGACGAGAACTATCGTAAGACTCCGGAGACGGCTGCACTCGTCGAGCAGCACTACGCCGATCGAGAGTGGCCTCACACGTTACTCCTCCCAAAGCGACAGACTGGCCGCCTCGAGTCGATCGTCGATCCCTCGCTCGAAACTGATTCCGACGGAAAACGGTCCCTCGATTGGGAGACACCCGGCCCGATCCGAGTGCTCGACTGGCAAGACGTGACTGCGGCCATCCGCTCGGTTCTCCGACAGGGCGCTGCCGTTGACGACCACTGGGCAGCAAACGCGTTCTTGTTCTGTGCGGTCGCTGAGCAGCACATTTCGGGCTTTCAGTCGGAACCGAGCGTGCGGCGGTTGGCAGAACCCCGTACCATCGTCGACGCGACCGTCTCAGTTGGGGTGGCAACCAGTCTGGCAGAACAACTAACGTACCTCCGTGAGTCTGTGGACGAAACTCCCTCCGAGACGCATCTCGCTGGCAGAACAACTAACGTACCTCCGTGAGAGGGTGGACGCAAAACGGACGAGTTTCTCACGGAAGGGCTCCGGAACGGCCGATACCTGAAAGCGATCCGGCTGATCGACCAGTTCGAGAAGGAGATGGAGGCGCCGTTACGCGAGTTCGGTCAGCGAATGGTCGACGAGCATCCCGATCTGTTTGGACCGAGCGTCGACCCTCACGTTCGGAGTCGTCGCGACTCTGGCAGCTCGCTCGCCCACCAGCGAATTAACTACCAGATGCACGGCGTCGAGGTGCCGGACGACGAGAACTCCCAGTACCTCAACGTCCACCTCTACTGGATGCCGCCGGCGGAGTACGCCCGAACCGATATCGACGGCGCACTGCGGGCGTTTGGCTATAAAATAACGAACGCCGATCCGACCGTCGACGACAGGGTAGTTCAACAGACCCGATCTTCGGACTGGCCGCTACGGACCTCGGACAATCCGTTCGATTCTAACACCGTCTTCTACAGACACGTCGACTCGGCCGCGGACATCGAGGAAACGGCAACCACGCTCGTCGAGCACTTCTCGGAGTTCGGGACGGCGTATGCGAGACGCTGAGTCGCCGCCGGACTACCCCTGCATCTCCTGGACGTCGGTAAGTGTGAGCCCACAGCCACAGGGACTGGCGGAATGTGAGTGTGGCCCGGTGGAGGTGATGGCGACGACCGGCGTCTCACAGAACGGACACCGCGGAAACGGGCAGTCTGCCAGGTCGGGTGTGTCCGTCATCTGTTGGTCCCTCGCAGGAAGTGCGCGACCGTGTGGGCGTCGAGCTCGCAGCCGCAGGGATCCGCGGTGTGCTGGTTCGGTCCGAGCGTTCTGATCGTGATTACGGGCTCCGTGCAACTCGGACACGGTGGGTAGTACTCGCGAGAGACGATGCCGTATCGATACGGGTCGGTCGGGCGGGCAATCTGGATGTAGAGCGGGTCTTCTGTGGGACCCGTGACTGTGTGGATGACTGCGGTATCGGTGGTGGAGTGTCTCGGATTGAGAGACTCGTGAGTAGTCGTGTAGTGGGGATACGCGGGCTGTGCGCGGGGTTTATGGTGGTCTGGTGTATAGCGTGTCATGGCTTTCGGTAAAACCCTGGGACGGGTTTCGGAAGCCACGTCTCGGGTGCTCCAACACCCGGGGCAATTCTGCCCACTCTGGCAAGCCAGAGCGAGTGGCTTCCACGTGGGTTGATGGACTACAGCGTATTATATCTGCTGGAAATTAGGATGGTTTTAGGAACGAAACTGTGGACCGTTTTCACGTTAGGAAATTGGATCGTGTTGTTCATTGTTCCAACTGGTACCGGGTTTAGCTCCGTACCACTTTGAAAGCCAAATGTTTGACTCATCTATTCATCTGTCAAAGCAGTGTGGAACGATCGTGTTTGAAATATGTGCAAAGCTGTGGTAGTGGGGTGTGGCATGACGGGGCAACAATCTGACAGGGGACGCACGCTACACGAGACCGAAGATGCTGGCTGTCCACCGTTGGCAACACGCCGTCGACAACGAGTCACAGCACTCCGTCGAATACGTCACCGGGCGACAGTCAATCGTCGAACGTTCCTGCTCGGTCTTGTTCCGGTCGTAACCGCTGGACTGGGCAGTTCCGTCTCCGCAACTGCCAGTGGTGGTACAATTGACGATCATGATTCAGAGGTGGAAGCGGTGGTAGGAGAGCTGATCGAAGGGGATGCCCTTCAGCTCGTCGTCGAGGACGTCTCGACGACCCGCGAACTCGACGAGTTTACCGAGGCCGACGCGGGTAATGAGTTTCTCGTCGTTCGATTGGCGTACAAAAACATCAGCGACGAGTTTCACTCGGTGAGCGGGTGGCTCAGCACCCGGGTTCGTGATGCTGAGGCCTACATCTACGATCAGAGTCTGTTCGGGACGGGAGAGTCCTTGAATGACGGCGAGATCGCGCCCGGAGAAGTCGAACGCGGTGACGTCGTCTACGAAGTCCCCGAGGATGCATCGGAATTCGTCCTCAAGTTCGACTTCGAGCGTGGCCTCTTCGAGGAGTTAGAACGAGCGACGATCGATCTCGAGGCGGAGAGCGACGACCCACACGTCCTCGAGCAAGAACTGGGAGTCGAGGTCTACGAAATCGGTGACAGCGTCGAACACGAGGGCACGACCGTGACGGTCAATGAAATCGCCACGGAGACCCAGCTTGACGACTTTACGGAGGCGGAAGACGGCTTCGAGTACCTCATCGTGGACATCACCGTTGGGAACGAAACTGGTGAAGAACACCGGGTTTCGACAATACTTCAGATGCAACTCAAAGACCAATCCGGACTGAGCTACGGCGAAGATTTCGGGGCATCGACCGCCCTCGACCGAGCATTCGATGAAGGTTCGCCGATCGCAGACGGAGACGAACGGCGCGGACAGATCACATACGAAATCGAGGACGGACTCGAACCGCTGTACTGGGTGTTCGAATTTGCGCTGTTCGCCGACGGTGACAAGACGTTCTGGCAGCTTCGATAATTTATTTTGGGGCCAATTTCTCTGCTGTGGGAATCGCTCATTTGGCAACCGAACGTACGCTACGGCGCGTAGAACGACTCTGTTATAAGCGATTTGCTACCGTCCCTTGGATCCGAATCAACCGGAAAACGAGTGGGCGCTGCAGGGAGAATGCGCTGCGCTGGAAGAATTGGTAATTCACCGAATCGGGAGACGGCGACGGGTTTGGCCGCAAACCGGCTGTTGGCCGCCTGGCGCTGTGTATCCAGTTCGTTAGAATTACGAGTGAGCGCATTCTTCTGTGGCGATCGTGCGGTTCGCAGATTCCAACCCATGAATCTCGAACCGATAGCACCGGAACTGGCAGTCGAACTGTTCATCGCAGACAAGGAAGCCGAGTACCGCTGGGCGACGCTCCAGTCCTATCAGTCGCGGCTGGGCTACTTCACCGAGTGGTGTGACGAGCGCGGGATCAACAACTGCAACGAGCTTAACGGCCGGTTGCTCCACGAATACCGCATTTGGCGCCGTAGCCAAGGCGAGTACTCCCCGGCGACCCAGAAGACCCACTTGGACAGCATCCGCGTCTTCATCCGCTGGCTCGGGACGGTCGACGGCGTGCATCCTGACCTACACCTGAAAGTCCGCTCGCCGAAGCTCACGCCCGACGAGAACTCCCGGTCGGTGACGCTCGAGAGCGAGGACGCCGAGGCGATGCTGGCCTACCTCGAACGCTACGAATACGCCTCGACCCAGCACGTCTCGCTCTCGCTCCTCTGGCACACGATGCTCCGACTCGGTGCGGTATACGCGCTCGACCTGGACGACTACGATCGCGAGGAGCGGTTCCTGTCGATCGTCCACCGACCGGACACCGGAACGCCGATCAAGAACGGCAGGAGCGGACAGCGGCTCGTCGCGCTTTCGGGGGAGATCTGTACGCTCCTCGACGACTACATCCTCGGCCGCCGGAAGGACGAGACGGACGAGCACGGCCGGAAGCCGCTGCTCACCAGCGTCCACGGTCGCATGTCGAAGAATACGATCCGCAGGTACTGCTACGACTACTCGCGACCCTGTATGACCGGGCAGGACTGTCCGCACGGACGCGAGCCGGACACGTGTGAGTTCGTTCCGGACGAAAAGTCCTCTAAGTGCCCCTCGAGCGTGAGCCCGCATCCATTCCGGCGGGGCGGGATCACGCACTACCTCGCGAACGACGTACCGGAGACGACCGTGAGCCAACGGGCGAACGTTAGCCCGGACGTGATCGAACAGCACTACGACCAACGGACCGCGAAGGAGAAGATGGAGCAGCGACGGCAGTACCTGGGGAACATCTAAAGCGCCCTTTGTGAGGAGAGACTTCCCGAGGCCACCTTCTGTCGATCAAATGGAGAGCTAATCTGAGAAGCTCAGTCCTGGAGCCGAGCAAACATCCGACCGGTCTCTTCGACTTCCTCGCGCAGGCTCATCCCGAGGCGGCATTCTAGTTCGGGGACGGTCTCATCGAGATTAATCACCGTGGGGCGATAATTGGCGGAGAAATAAATGCACCGGAATAGGTTATTTTCGTGAAGAATAAGCGCCATCCAAATGATAGGGTAGTGGTGTTTGTGCCTTAAACTAAAAGTTTGTCAATTCGCTGGATTGCAGAAATTATAACATAGGCTATTGAGAATACGCCAACATGACTGACGTTTCGTTGCCGCTGACCCGGTTCACCGCCGAAACCCACATGCAATCCCTGAAGGGATTGGTGGATAGGTACGAACATGAAGGCGAGCCAATCCACTACAAAAAAGCAGCCACTGAAGTTTCAGAAACCACCTGTTCCAGCTGCCTAAAGTACTTCAGCAAAATAGGGCTAATCGAACCTGAAAAACAAGGTGTCTACACACCGTCTCAACCGATCATTGATTATTTCACAAAAGTTCGAGAGTCACGTGAAAAAGCAGTTCAACGTATAATTTCAAAATTACGCGAAGATTCTGTTTTTAAAGAGGTCACATTCCACATTAGTGAAGAAGGTGTAGGTGTGAAGGAGTTGGCAGAAAAAACAGCTGGTGGAATAGGCATAAGCAAAGATGAGATACCGAAAATTGAGCGAGCAATTGAAATTTTTGCGGAGTTAGAAGCGCTTTCAATTGGTGAAGATGACCAGGTAACTTTACGAACGGAAGGGAAGCACGAGCCCAATTCCGATGAGTCTGAAGCAGGTGGAGCCAAAGATGGTTCTCAGCAAGAAATCCGTTTAGAGAAGCCTCGTGATCCGTCTGAGCTAGATCCTGAAGAATTAGATTTACCGCCGACAAAAGGTGATCCTGAAAGCCTTCATCAGGTGTGTACACAGTTGAAAGCTGGCGGGAAGTGGTCCGCTGAGGAAATCTCTGAAGAAACCGAATTTGCAAAACGTAAGGTGCAAGGTCAGGTACGGTACGGGGTAGAACTCGGATTTATTGACCGGTCTGATGATGGTTATTCACCGACTCAACGCGGATATGATCTCGGATTCGAAACAGGATTGAACAAAACAACGGAAGAACTGTTTCTCGAAGGTGTTCTCGAATCCGACATTTATATATCGCTTTTGTCACGCTGCCTCGACCACGCTGACGAGGAAGAAGGTTCACGGGCGATAAAATCAAGCCATTGTGAACGGGAATTACGCACGTATTTTGGATTTACTGAAGAATCTGAAGATACGCTCAAAGACGCGATTAATACGTTTCTGCAAACTATTGAAGCGGCGGGGCACGGGAATTACATCATTGGTCGTAGAGGTTTGGAGACCCGGATTGAATTCTCACAAAACGAATTGGATGGTCTACGCCGAATTATCCGGGTAGAAGTAATCGAACAACCAGCTGATAAACCAGAAACAGAGAATGGAGTCAACGAAGTAGACCGTGAAGAAAAATCAAAATCAGATGAGAAACCTGACCAAAGAAAGGGACTGTTAAAGCAACACCTATCGAACGGGAAACCAGAGGGCGGCCCTCCGCTCCGCATTTCCTCACTCAGAATTCAGAATTATAGGAATATCCAGGACTCGGAGGAAATCCGACTCAAACCCATCACTACGTTCATTGGGAAGAATGAATCGGGAAAAACATCTACGCTCGAAGCAATCAACTCGTTTTCAAAAGACGGTGAATACAGTGACCGAGACATTTGTAACGATATCGATTACGAATCTAAGGAAAATCTGCCCATTATTTCGCTCACGTTCGAAATCACAGAGGAAATTGCTAAGGAATACTACGCTGATGATGGTCTGAATGAGGATTTCCCAGTGAAATACCGTGTAACAAAATATGCTGACGGCCATGTTGAAGACGAGACGGATTTGAATATTTCACCACCGTCCCCGGATATCGTGTATTATAACGAATACGACCTAATATCAGACGTCCTGTATATTGGTGAAGGGAATGATGATGATAATGAAGACAGTACGTTCTGGAATTTACTTCAAATTGGTGATTTGACTGAGGAGAAGATTGTGGGGACCACCGGACGAGCACATGATCAAGCGATTGAGAACGCGGAAAACAAAATTGAGGATCGATTAAACGATGCGTGGTCGCAGAAAGACATCCAAGTCAAACTCAGCTACAGTGACGGGGAGAATTGCTTACGGCTATACATTCAAGATGAAATCCAGAATGAGGAGCGCGAATTAACCCATCCCTCGCAGCGCAGTGAAGGGTTTCAGTGGTTCTTTTCATTCTACGTGAATATGCTCGCTGAGACCGAGGGAGATAGTGAAGGGTATAAAATCCTGCTTTTAGATGATCCAGCTGTTCACCTTCACCCGTCCGGGAAACAAGACTGGTTGGAGACGCTGGAGGAAATTGCTCGGGAAGAACAAGTCCTGTACACCTCGCATTCACCGTATTTAATCGAGAAACAATATCCGGCCCGCATCAGGACAGTGGAAGACTCCCCAAACGGGACACAAATTAACGCCGATATTTTCGATGCTGACACTGGTACACTCGAACCATTACGGAACGCTCTCGGGATTGATTTGAGCGCGTCACCCTTCGTTTCAGAAGGACAATTACTGGTAGAAGGACCGTCGGAATACTATATCCTGTCAGCCGTTGGGACATACATGGATAGCGTGCTAGACCGTGGCTTCATCGATTGGCGGAAAATATCGCTTATGCCAGTCCGCGGCGCGGATGATGTTGTCGGAAAAGCAAGCTGGTTAGAGTCTGAAAACCTGGAATACGTTATTCTACTTGACAGCGACGAACAAGGCCGAAGCGTGCAGGAACGCATTCAAGAGCATCATAAGCATATTGAAAATGATCGAGTTCAATTGCTATCACGGCGACCACACGACGAAGATGTTGTGATAGAGGATATTTTCGATCCAGAATTCTACGTCGCAGCTGCCAACGAATTCTACACGGGACTAATGGAGGATTTTGAACCAATTTCAATCAACAGAGTCGATCCGAATAAGTGGGAGATAGGTAGGGAAGAATACGAAGGGCAGCGAATTGATAAGGTTCTGGTGAACGAGCTTAGACGTCAAGATATTGCAGAGGATCTCGAAAATGACGATGGTGAAATTGAACTGGCGAAACGACCAATCGCCGAAGTAATCTCCGAGAAAATTAATAACGGGGATGTCGAACCGGATGATTTGGATTTCTTCAATGAACTTCTAGGAAACATTAATTCTAGACTATCTCCGTGATTATATGTTCCGAATTGTTAAATAAGTCGATTCGGCCGCAGACATCGCGGTAACTGCAGACACGTTAGTCGATCACTTTTCGGAGTTTGTCGATGAGTATGCAAGGCGCTGGGAAATTGGTGTTTTCCGTGAAAACCGACGACGTTCAATATTTGATCCAAATTGCTTCAGTATTGCTGTGTCGTAGTGAGGTAGATACCTAGCAGTACTCGGACTGGACCACCCCACCGGTCTCTCAACTCAGTCTAACGTCCCAAGAAGAACCTCATGCCGCTGTTCCATCTTCTCGTTCGCAGACCGAACGTCGTAGTGCTGCTCGATGACCGCCGGTGAGACGTTACACCGATCACTCACCACCTCGATCGGGACGCCGGCCCCGAGCAGCTTGGTGATGTATCCGCGACGGATCGGGTGCGGCGTCACGCTGGCCGGGCACTTCGACGCCTGGTCGAGGTCGATTGCGGCGTCGCACTCGTCGGGATCACGGCCCTCTGGGCAGCGTTGACCGACCACACACGGCCGAGACCACTTGTAGACGTACGTCCGGATGCTGGACTTCGAGAGCCGGCCTCGGCCGGACGCGAGTAGTGGCCGTCGCCCGTGCTCGTCGGTCACGTCGGGGCGGCGGTGATCGAGGTAGTCGTCGATGACGGTACAAACGTCCTCGTCGATCGCGACCGGACGTTCGCCCTTCGGGCCGTTTTTGATCGGCGTGTCCGTCTCTGGGCGGTGGAGCACGACCAGGTGCGGGTGGTCTACGTCTGTTCGGTAGTCCTCGACATCGAGTGCGTGTGCGGCGCCCATCCGCATTCCCGTTTCGCTCAGTATGAGCCAGGTAACGTGCTCAATGGTGGCGTACTCGAACCGACCGAGGTGCTCGAGGATCTCGGTGGCCTCGGCGGTGTGGAGTACGGTGTCGTCGACGTTGCCGCCGTCGGGGATCACCGGCGATTTGACCTTCTTGAACAACCCCGGTTTGACAGCGTCGATGGTCTCACACCACTCGAAGAAGACCCGGAGCGTGTCCATCTGTGTCTTCTCGGTGGCGACGCTGAGATCCTCTCGTCGCCAGACGCGGAACTCGTGGAGGTCCCGGGCGGTGACGTCGTTGAGGTTGTCGAGCTCCCGATCGTCACACCAGTCGAGGAAGAACCCGAGTCTGGATCGGTGTGAGTTGACCGTCGACTTGCGACACTCCCGAGCTTTGTCCTCAAGGTAGAGATGGAGCGCTTCTTCGGGATGGATCGGCTCGAGCCTGGTGTCAGCCGCTTCTTGGAGGTGTCGGACCAACGTTTCGGCATCCAGGTCCTCGGCGAGTTCCGGGACATCGTTGGTCCGCGTCATCCGCACAACTCCTCCACGAACGCCGCGAACGAATCGTCCGGGTAGAACGCCTCGATTCGGTCGGGGTTCTCCTCGATGTAGTGCTCGACGGACCGAGCGACGAGCTGGGATTTGGTGAGGGCGGTCTCATTGGCCGCTCGATTGAGGCGCGATACCACGTCGGCCGGCACTCGGCCGGAAACTGCCTTTGTTTGGATCCGCTCCATAGCAGCGCCGTTTAGCTACGGGTACATAACTTGCCATTTAGAATTGGGGGTTGGTGATGGTGGTTCGGCCATTGAATTGGTGGATCAGCGCAAACCCGCAGACGGCAGAGGATAATTGGTGGAGAGAAATGGTGGATCGGGATGTTGGCCATCGAAAAGTTCGGTGTTGATACCTCTTTGGTCATCATTGAACCCGTCTCTTCGAGAGATTTTCATAGAATTTTGCGCTCGGGCGCGGCAGTGCTCTCGAATGAATCCGGTCAATATCCGAATACGGCCGAATTCGACCAATTAATTGGTGGCTTAAACCTGTTCTAGCGGCATTCGCTGCGATCTCAGTTCCCCGGTTTTGGAGACTTGGTCATTGATCCCCTACCCGGGTTCCTAGCCAGCCGGCTCTGTTGAAATCATTGAGTGATGACATGATTTGGAGTGCGTGGTGACAATACAGGCTGAGTTCAGCACGGTGTCTTCGTTTGTTTCACATCGAAAACGTCGAACCATACGCTTACTACACGTTCGAATTGACCAGCGAGTGTTCTATCAGGTTCAAGTGAGTTCCGTAGCATCGTGCTGAATAGATGGCGCGAATTCATCATCAGAGAATATTGGGCGACTAGAGGGGTTCGGTCAATCTTTGGGGGGTGTTTGAGTTACTGGTCCGGTTCGAAATCCACTCGAGTGAACCCTTTCGGTGGCCTTTCCTCGAAACTTCGGTTAACCCATTCATCCCAGAACTCTGATTGGCCTTCGTACTCAACAGAGTCCCAGTCAGCCGCAGAATATCCACGGTCAGTGGGTGCTCCGCCACCATGTGCATAGTAATGACAGTCAGCGCATAGTGTGGCTAAGTTTGCAGTCTCGTTTTTCCCACCCTGACTTCGAGGGATGATGTGATGAACTTGGAGTTCATCCTCACTGCCACAGCTGACACAGGTGTTATCGTCCCGTTCAAGCACTTCGTCTCGGCGTTTGCTCTTTGTTTCTCGATTTGCCACACCCTTTCCCGGGATATACTTGAACTTGTTAGCGTAACTGATAGAACTATCCGTAGCCTCAGTCACGAGCTTGGTGTTGGCTCGTAAGTACGGAAAAGCGCTTTTCAACTCAATGATTTCACCCTTTTTATACTGGAATTTCCTGTCTTTATCGGCTAAGTGAGTCTGGTAGATATCGATGAGCTCCTTGTCAATTTTCCTGAGTTCCTGCACCAACCCGATCCAGTCAGGATCTACCCGTCGCATTTCGTATTTCACCCTCTCTTCCTTCTGCTTCAGTTCCTCTTGTAGTGCCGCCATTTCCGTTGTCCAATTGATCCCGCGGATATCCCCATCGTCACGGAGCTCCGTTGTACTATCAGTCGGCGCGGCAGCCCGCCACACGGATTCGAGGTGAATGGACTGGATCCCGTTAGAACTGTACTCACTTCGGAATTCCTTCCAATCTGATTCATGGACCAAATATACCCCATCGGTTCTTCTGGTGCACCACCGCTTGAGATGTTGCACCCACTCCTTCTCACGGTCTTCCAGCTCAGGGGAGATCCGCTCTCGCCGACTGATCAACTCAAGATAGTTGTTAGGACCATTTCGGCCGAGCGTCTCTTTGAGTACCTCCACGTCACCGATATTCCGTTCCCACGAAAATGCAGTAGACCATGGAACCTTAAATTCCTGAGCGATGGCTTTGGTGGACTCGCTCAAATAATGTTCACTATCCAACTCCATCAAACGATCCTCCATCGTCTGAACAATCACCTTTACCGGATATGAAACTACGGCTATTTGGATTATCCTGTTGAACTCATCTTCTATATTCAGCAGGTACTTTTTGATATATGATAGTTCGATAGCTGCTTCGGTAACTACTTGACCTTTACTGAGCGATCAAGGCCTTCACAAATCGAGCCCCCAATCTCGTGCGGCATTCGCGCCCTCTATTCAGCGCGCCATTTGTATCAGCCGCTGAGATTTCAAAAGAGCCAGCCAGACCGTTTCGAGTTCTCAGAGGGGTCATCTCTATGCCGAAACCACGGATCAGCTACAATGGCCAGAGGTCAATCGGCTTATCGAGAAAACCGACTCGGTGGACCGGCCCTATCAGCTCAGTATCGAGACGTCGCTTCGATCGAGAACAGGAATTCTCGTCGGTTGAAACGGCCATTCTACTGGCATGGTCCGACGGTTGCTGAAAGCGCTTGAGTCGAATGCTAAAGGTCGGGTGATTCCGTCGGTCGAAAAGGTCGGTCTGACGAGGAGTTGAGAGTATAGTTCGATCATCGACCCGACGACATCCACCGAGTTACTGGCCGAGGGTCTGGTGGCTCCCGAAGCCGAGAAAACCGACACTCCCGTCGGTCGAAACGGCAGAATTCATTTTTCGAGAGAGAATCGATGGCAATCGCCTCGAGTCGTCCGACAATCCGGCTCACCCTGTCGGGCAAGTGAATACGATATTGATAGCTCGAGAGACCTAGGGAGTGCGCGACCCGGTCCTCGGACCCGGTCATCCCGGACTGGGTGATGAGACGAATACCGGCATTTTCGTCGGTCGAAATAACGAAATTCAACGCTTGGGGTAACTCCGGTATCTGACCCATAGTGTCGGTCCCGATAGTCGGGTGAAAAGGTCGGTCAGAGGAGGCCCCACTGGCAGATCTAGCATTGCAGCAGTATTCTGGTCCCACGATCTACGTGCCATCGTCCGTCGCGGTAGACCTCTGAGTCGGCAATCCGGACATCTTCACCGGTCGAAATGCCTAAAATTCCGGTATTCGGGTACGACGGAAGGGCCGGGAGATTCCACGGCAGATAATCACCGACCGTCGGGTCCAGGCGTCGGTCTATAGTCCGGTCAAACGACCGGTCCGGTACCGGTCCTCTGGTATGCCAAAAACCTTGAATCTGGGACGTTAAACGGTGTTACATGGCAAATCCATTATTCTCGACGTATGCCCAGGGCGAGAACCGCGTCACGTCCACGCTAATGGCCGTACTCGAGAACATCAACAACCAGTTGACCGAGGACTTGCTCGAAGCAGTCCTCGACGAGTCCGACCTCGCACTGGTCACTTTCGATAACCAGCTCGTCGGTGATGGGTCCGTCCCGGATGCCGGAATCCGAAGCTCGGCATCGTTGTTGTTCGAGACGAAGACGCGCCCGAACGAAGTCGACGTGGGCCAGCTGCGTGAGCACCTTTCGTATCTGGACGATGAGGATGCGGATACCGAACGGCTTGTCGTACTAACTCCCGACCACGAGGAGCCGCCAGCGCTAGGCGACATAGACGATCGAGTGGTTTGGGCGAATTTCGACAATGTGGTAAATGCGGTCGAGTCGATTCTAGCCCGTGATCCGGGCAGCACCGAGCAATCGTTCGCCGTCCCGACCGAACGGGAGGCGTTCCTGCTCCGGGAACTCGTCCGGTTCCTCTACGAAGACGCAGGTGGACAGCTGGTGAGTGGAGAGGAGGATCGGGTGCTGGTGGTCGGTGCAAGGAAAGCGTGGCCGGAGTTCGAAGCCCACGGACTCTATTTCTGCCAGCCGAACCGGTCGTTCAAGCCGTCCCGATACCTCGCGTTCTACACCGACGGGGAGATCAAACCGATCGTACCAAAGATCACTGATTCGATCGAGACCGTCGAATTGACCCGGGAGGGCGTGGAAAACGCGACGTCGGTCACTGAGGTGCAACGTGAGGCTCTGCGAAATGCGGTGGACGGACTTGAGGCAGCAGATGCAGACCGGTACGGAAGCGATCAAAAGGTCATATTCTTGGATGAGGACTCGGAAATCAAACTCGACGGACCAGTTTCGAACGACAAGACTGCTGAAGGGTCCGATCGGACCGTTGCGTTTGTCCAGGGCCATCGGTACGTGTCGGCTTCGGCGTTACGAGAGAGTCCCTTGACGACATCCGCGCTGGAAGACAGCTGAGTAAGGGCAAAGAAGGTCAGTAGAGGATGCCGACTAGGATGCAGCGCTCCTGATTCTCTCCGATAGGTAAATTCACCAGTTCAAAGTCTGTGTAGTTCATGTCACGTTCCTCCAGCCGATCCAACACGTGCTTCTGGATGCTCGATACGCGGTCGTCGCCCCATCGCCCTTTGCGAAGACCGTCGACACGCCGGCTCCCTTCGTCGATTCCCCAGAGGAAGACCTTCTCGTCGTGGTTCCGACTCTCCTTTTCGATGTTGTCGACGATGCTCGTTGCGGTGTCCTCTTTCCCGAGGTCGTCTTTGTCCTTGTACTCGATCAGGCCGTCACCCTCCTGTTCCTTGGTCGTAACCACGTCATGTTGCCGGGTAGCGCCGTGGTTCAAGTTGATCAGTTGATTGAGGCCATTCTTGTACCCGATGCTGACGCATTCGGAATCGGCGAGGGCGTGAAGGAAGACGAACCCGAGACAACGACGGAGCGTTTGTCCCGTTGCGTTATCGAGATGGTCGTGGATCGTGTTGAGCAACTGCGCTCTCTCGGGGGCGATTTCCTCTATGTCGATGTTGAGGAGCGAGAGCCCATTGAGGACGTATTCGTTCGAGGCGAAGGGCTCTGATGGATGATACAGTGAGAAATCCGTGGTATCAATTAAGTCATGAAAGATGTCTTCGGCGAAGTTGGCGCCGAGCCTGATCGTATTGTTCGCGTACATCACGTGGATGTGGTCCGGGAGTTCGCCTTTGGGGCGGATGTCCCGCTGACCCTCATCGTCCTCGATGATGACTTCGGTCTTCCGGTCGACAATGTCGATGCCGTCACCGTAGATGGAGGCGACCTCTTCGCCGGGGAGACGTCTGAGGTCGTTGTACCGGCGCCCCTGTCCGTCGAGCTCGTAGCTGTATTCCTTGAACTCGCTCATGAAAGATTGGGGTACCTCGTAGGTGCTGCGACCCCATCGGATCTCCTTGATGTTGTGCGACCGGCCGTTTGAGAGGTCGAGTTTTCCGTTCTGGAACCGGAGCGACTCTTGTTGAAGCCACCGCTCCTCCATCTGATCGTTCCCGAACTCGAATTTGCACTCAACGCCGCTCTTGCCCTCGTAGTGGCAAATAATCTGGACGCTCTTCCGCCGGTAGTTGAACCGCTTCTGGCTGACGCCGAGGAAGTTGCGGAAAGAGCCCGAGTCTGTGTCGGTGAAGTGAGAAAACTTAATCTCAGGTCCCAAGTCCTCGAAGTAGGCGGCACTGAGGATGTTGTCGACGTCAAGGAAGCGACGCACTAGCTCCACGTCGCCGCTCTCCTCCTGTATCGACATCCCCCGCTCTGTCTTCACGTGGGCGAGCAGGAAATCCGAGCAGTAGCAAACCAGCATCGCGTACTTGTCCTTCGTCCGCTGTTTGGACTGCAAGGAGTCACAGAAGTTGGCGAGGAACAACTTGACATTAGTGTTGGTATTCGGGCCGTTTTCTATTATGTCGGAAGCGGAGTCGTAGGCGACCTCCCCCATATTCGCCTCGTCGAGGCTGGTCGGGTACTTCAGCTTCTTGTCCTTGATGTATTCCAGTAGATCCTCGACCTCGGCAGTTTGGGGAACTGTCGTTTCGTCCGGCTTTGGGATGCCGCGTGCATCGATCTTGATCGGACGAAAATACACCCGGGCAACCTCGGGGGCGGCTTCCTCGCCGAACGTCTGCTGTTTCGACATAGGACGGCGACCTCGTTCACCATGCACTTCTTACTGAAACATCATTACTGTTGTGTGACCACTCATTCGAGTCCGACTATATCAATCAGTGAGGGTGTCCCAATATGGTCAGGCGTGGAGGAGCGCCCACTGGAAGACTTCCAACACCAACAAGTAGAGGACGAAGAGAACGCTCAACGCGGTGAACGCTGGTATGGCTACCTCCTTGGCGTGTTGCCATGAATACATTTTATATGCCGGCTTTTTCGTCTCAGCGTTGACCTCCTCAGGCAGTTTTGAGACGACTCCATCCAAATGCTTGCCGCCGACGATTGCGACCACCCGGTCGGCGCCCTCCGCCGCCTCAACGATCTTGTTTGCCATTATCTGGTCCCTATTAACCTCGTCGTCCGATCGCTCCATGTCGTGAACTCTAAGGACAAAGACCGGGAGAATCGCCGCAGCGAGCAAGAGGACAGCACCGCCTAGTGTATCCCCTGTGAAGAGTCCCCAAAACACGCTCACTGTGAAGATGCCATAGAATAGGACTGCTGCCACGACCTCCACCAGCGGATTCGCGTTCTTGACCAGTTCAGCATCAGACTCTCGCGTTGCGTAGACCTCGGCCTCCTGAGCGTCAGCGAGATCCACGAGTATGCGGTGGTCCGAGTAGAGAGTCTCGAACAGAATGAGGCCGACGATGAACATGGCGGTGGCGTACCAACTCCGCAGAAGCCCGTACTCTGCGTCTTCTCGTTCTCCCTCGAGGACGAGTGCATCGATTCCCTCAACCAGCAACTCGCGTTCCTCAGCAAGGTCACTCTCGCTAGTGTGAATTTCCCCTTTAATGACTACTTCTGTCACAATTGCCAAAGAGCAGGTTGAGGCTATTAGTTTTTCTCGAAGCGATAAGAAAACCGGCGATGCCCATCGCAACTGCGCTATATTCATAAGAACCTGATAGAGAATTACCGTATGCCAATTGAGTTCGGACTCTGGCGGATCGATGGCGATGAAAGACGACTCTCCTCGACGAAACTTGATCAGGAGTCGAGGCTAGAGGACCTCATCGAGAAGGACCCAAACCTTCTCGGCCGAGATCTGCTGATAATCGGTCGGCAGGTCAGAACCGCCAGTGGAAACTTCATCGATCTGTTGGGGATCGACGCCGACGGCGACCTCCACGTGATCGAGCTCAAGCGCGATCGAACGCCCCGAGACGTCGTCGCACAGGCGCTCGATTACGCATCGTGGGTTCGGGGACAGACGTACAACGACATCAAGGAGATTCACGACAGCTACGCCGACGGAGAGGCCTTCGAATCCGCATTTGGAGAACGGTTCAACTCGGCCCGTCCGGAGGACGAATCGGGTGTCCCCGAGGACGTCAATCAGAGGCACACGGTGACGATCGTCTCCTCAGAACTCGACGCTGCGACCGAGCGTATCATCCAGTACCTCTCGGAGGAGTACAGCGTGCCCATCAATGCGGTCCGGTTCAACTACTACGAGGACAACAATCGAGAGTACATCGGACGGACGTGGCTCATCGATCCCAAAGAGACCTCCGAGCAACCAGGGAAGAAAGAATCATGGAACGGACGTGATTACTACGTTTCGTTTGGCGAGTCACCTCAACGATCCTGGGAAGATGCGAGAAAATACGGTTTCATTTCGGGAGGACAAGGTGAATGGTATAGTCGAACCCTCGGTCAACTCTCGCCCGGAGACCGCGTTTTCGTTCACGCTCCCTCAGAAGGGTACGTCGGCGTTGGAGAGGTCACCCGGGAGAAGACGCCGGTCAAGGAGTTCACCGTGGACGAGGATGGGGAGCGGAGCATTCTCAAGGAGGATCTCGATGCTGACCGGATTGACGAAAACATGGAGGATCCCGAACAACGCGAGTATCTCGTGGGTGTCGACTGGACCGACACCCGACCAATATCCGAGGCGTATTGGGAGACTGGAATGTACGCAAACCAAAATACGGTAACTAAGCTCCGGAATCAGTTCACGCTCAATCGGCTATACGACGTATTCGACGTTTCCGAGTAGTCGTCCAAAACCGGATGACAGAGGGTTCAGAAACTAGTCAGTATCGACAAGTAAGATATCACGTTTCACGTCGCCAAGTGATCGATGCGCTCTCTCGTCATCCAGCGGATCGACAAGCTTGATTTCGAACTGATCAGCAATATCGATCAGGTAGCTGGAGGATACAGCTCTGGATGGGTTTTCCTGTGATACTCCTTCCAGCAGCGTGTAGCGCGTGTCGTCGATCTTCACCTGCTCGTCATTGAACTCCGTGCATATCTTCCCGGTCTTTGAAGCAGATTCCGTCGCCGCATTGAGGTGTTCTCGGACCGTTTCACCGACCGGATAGCCGTTGGCATCCAGAATCTCGGTATCCCATGGTTCGGTGCCGTGATGAACGTCACGAAGCCTGGTCCAGTTTCCGTGAGGGTCTTGACCTGCAGGACAAACACGAACGACGTGCCGGTACTTCGGATACTTGATAGTGAGATCTAATTCCGTGGAAATCGGCTGCGGTTCCACCTCCTCGTCGTCAACCTCGTCGATCTGGAAGATCCGGATATCGCATCCTTTCGCGATCTCCCGTGCGCCTTTATGGAATCCACTTTTCGACACCACGACTGCCTGGTCTGCATCCGAGTACTGGAGATAGAAGGCCATGCTCGCGAGGATGTCCTGATCGATCGGGTCCTTGTGCAGTTTGCACTCGACCAGGGTTGTGATCTCGTCTTCAGCACCCTCGCTTTCGACGAGAACATCGATCTGCTTCTCGCCGAACGCGTAGGAATATTGCTCGTCGTGGGCTACGTTGTGAATGCCTGGTTCGTGTTTGAGCTGGCCGGCGATGATCGCGGACACCATCCGCTCGTACTCCTCGGCCTCGACATCCTCCCAGTCATCGACGTCAAACTCAGCCATGACTTCGGTCGTTAGCAATAATCAGTACGTGGGTGGACATAAATGGTGAGAAATACGGGAACAGGCCGGCTACCATTCGTGTTCGGTTAATCTTACTTCCCACTTCAATCCTGGCTATCCGAGATGGTGAAACGATCGAGAGACTGCGCGATCTTTTCACTCCAAGTCGAGCAAGGAATCGACGAGTAATAATGTGGGATAATAGACAAAAAACCTGGCCAGAACGTACCAATCGTACGACTCTCTATCCTCTCATATCCAAATACTGCCTTCGAATACGTGTATATCGTGGCTCACTCTTTCGATTACCTCCCGAAAATACACCTACGGGAGTAGGACTAAGCAAAGATTATACTATTCGGGCTTAGTGATGGGTACATCTGATGCCTCGAAAGCAAATTGCGAATACTATGTGGCGCCTTACTCGGGGTACCCTCACTGGATTCGGTTTCACTGTTTTTGACATCCATGGGTCCCGGGAAGTGAAAGCTTCCAAATCCCAAAGTGCCACTCAAACGATCATCGGCAATAATGATTATAAGGAGTTGGTGATCGTATCAAAACACGACCACGGGGGCGGAATATGAGTTCCAAAGAGTATCCAAGCCTATTCAAAGCGTGCACACCTCGAGAGGATGTCCTAGAAGGAACGCTCCAAGAAGACCAGTTCGCGGCAAGCCTGGCAACTGTCGCGCACTCTCCGGACGATGCCGCACCGGTCTACCGCGATCCCGGGAAGTTCTTCGAGATGACGTACCCGACGGATGGGCTCAGGACGTTACTCAGTAACCTCACGGGACGCTTCCTCGCTGGTGAGGAGTATGGAGACCGGTACTCCAGTAGCATTCTGTGTCTCGACACTCGGTTCGGTGGCGGGAAAACACACGATCTCATCGCGTCGTATCACCTCGCAACGGATCCAACGAGTGTCGAGAACCTCGAGAGACATCTCAAAGACGATGACGAGGAACTCGCTACAACGTATCGGGATGCTGTCGAAGATGGGCTTTCCGTCGACACAGCAGTTTTCATTGGTGGAAAAGTCGACGCCCTTAACGCACGTAGCGGACGGTTGGATCCGAATGCACCGAACACCCGAACAATGTGGGGTGAAATTGCGTACCAACTTTACGGTCTCAACGGATACGAATACCTCAAAGAGCACGACCAGGGTCGGAACGCGCCAGGTGGAAACACGCTCAGAGGACTCTTCGAAATTGGCGACGGACCGGCACTGATACTCATCGACGAGATCGCCGCCTATCTCGAGGCGGCGCACGCTATCGAAGTTGGCAACACGACACTCGCGAGCCAGACGCTGACGTTCATGCTCGGCCTATTAGAAACTGCCTCAGAGGTCGACGATGTCACTGTCGTATACAGCATCGCGGACACTGCATTTGAAGAGGAAGCCGAAGAGATTCGATCGCTTGCCGACGATCTCAACCAGATCGGCCGTCGCCAGCACAAGACCGTTACTCCGACATCCGAAAACGAGGTCGGAAAGGTACTCCAGCATCGGCTCTTCGAAGACATCGACCGAGAAGAAGCCGGAGCGGTGACAGAATCGTACTTCCAGTTCTACACGGATAGTGACCGACAATTCCCCCAGGAAGCCACCGACGCGAGCTTCGTCGATCGCCTCGAACGAGAGTATCCGTTCCACCCGACGATCATCGATACGCTCACTGAGAAGATCGACACAATCCCCAAGTTCCAGCGAACGCGAGGGGCATTGAAGCTCCTCGCTCGATCGGTCTACTACCTCTGGAATCATCAGCCCGAACACTACGATCGCCACTGGATTCGGTTGTACGATCTCACCCCCGCGGACAATGCGCCCGACGGGAGTATCGACTCGACACTTCACGAGACGCTGTTCGAGTTCGTCGACCTGAGTGCAGCGGTCTCCGCAGACATCTACAACGACGAGGAGACTGCACACGCCCAGCTCGAGGATCGAAAGTGGACGGAGAAGGGCATTCCCCGTCTCGGCAGTCATCTCACGACCACCGTCCTCTGGCACAGTCTCGCCTACGGTGAGCAAGCAACCGGGCTCACGCGAGCGGAGATGAACGCAGCACTCGGTCATCCAGACATCCGCTTCGACAATTACGACTCCGCACTAGAGGCGTTAGCGGGCGGCGATATGACCGTGGCGTGTTACTACCTATACGACGAGGAACGGGTGCGTTTCAAGTCCGATCCGAACCTGATCCGGATCATCGATCAGCGTGTCGATAACACGCCCGATGCACACGCCCGAGCGCGGTTCAAGTCTCGACTAGAGAACGAGGTCGGTTCTGGAGGCTTCGAAACGGTGGAGTTTCCGGAAGCATCGGCCGATCTGGAAGACAAAGTGTCGATGCCACAGCTTGCGATCATGCACATGGATACGGCGCCGGTCGGGGACGGCGGCTCTGAGGTGCCGGACAAGATCCAGACACTATACGAAAAGTCCGCCTCGAAACACGGTGGACAGGTCCAGAGCCGCGTCTACAAGAACTACGTCCTCTTCCTCGCACCCGACGAAGAACGAGTCCGGAGTGGGATCGACGAAGCCAGACAGCTCGAGGCGATCGAGGCGTTGCTCGATGATTCCCAGCAGACTGCGGACCTATCGACCGAACAGATCGAGGAACTCAGGGAGCGCAGAGACCGGACGCACGGGCTTCTCGGCGAACTTGTGCGAGGGGTCTACCGGCATCTCTTCTACGTCGATCGGGACGGGCTCACCCACATCACGATCAACGCAACCGAGGCCAACGGCGGGACGACGCTCGTTAACGCGGTCGAGGAGACGCTCGAGGACCGGTTGATCCGCGCCGACGCGAGCGCGAAGGGGACGGCGTTTTTCAAACAGAAGCTTTGGCAGCAGACCCAGGACAACATGACGACCCAGCAGCTCGTCACCCAGTTCGCGAAGAAACCCGGCCTGCCCTATCTCTTAAATACGAAGCCGCTGCGAAAGACGGTAGAACGCATGGTCGACGATTCGGGATACGTCTACTGGGACGGAGATAGCGGGACGGTCTACTGGGATGGGGACGAAGACGACAATCCGGCGAACTGGAACGAGCCGGGGCCACTCTCCGAGTCACCCGACGTCCGGACGTCGATCCAGAACTCGGACGTCGCGATCGGTGACGAGTACGTCGTCTATACGGACATCGAAGCGTTCCTCGACGTTCACGGTGAGACGATCGAACGGCCGGAAGTGCCCGACTCAGAGGGGGAAGAAGTATCCGACGAGGACACGGGTTCCGTTGGGACGACTATCGGCGGAACGTCGGCAGACGGAGATACCGACCAAATAGAGATCGGAACGAGCGTGGATACGGCAGCACCGTCCGAGTGGGATCACGCGACGAGCCTGATGGCCGCCTCGAGAGCATTCAAAGAGGTCCGGGCGGAAGCCCTGTCCAGTGAAGGATCCGACAGAGGTCCCGGACTGTCGCGAGTGACGCTCGAGGTCGGAGGTGAGGACCAGCTCTCGAAAGGCTCGTTCATCGCCCAGCAGGGCCCGTTCAAGGAACGAGCCGAGGACGTCTCGGTCAGGATGCGCTACGAAACGGCATCCCCGTCGGACGCGACCTACGAAGCGACGTTCCAGGGCGGCATCGACGAGTTCTCCCGAGTCACGAATCAGCCGGACCCCTTCGGTGACACGGTGCGAGTTGACCTGAAGTTCAGAGTCGATATGACCGAACCTGAGCCGATCACGGACGAGGAGGAAGATTTACTCGCGGAACTCGAAGCCGCGCTTGGACAGACCAACATCGACGTGAAGTTACAGGCTCAAGGGCCGACCGAGATGACCCACGAGGTCGAGCAATGACGTCACAGTCGTCACTGGAGTCGGCACTAACCCCATCAAAGGGCCAGCTCGGAGCTGGAAGACTCGGCAGTAGCGTCTACGGTGGGCGTCCAAATTTCGTACTTGTTCGGCGTGACGATGCTGAGGGGGCTACGCATACGCTGTATGAGCTATTGCCCGCGGAGCAGGCGACGGCCCGAAGCGATCGACTCGAACGAACGGTTCAGAATCGTCAACTTGTGATCGAACCCTTCGAGGATGTCCTGGTCGAGTCGGACTCCCCCGAGGTCGATCGCTGGGATTGGGAAGACTGGACGGCGGTGAAGATTAGACGACTATCCGGCAGTCGATTGCGGTCGATCCTGCCGCTGATTCACGAGACACTGGACGCTGCAGGAGTCAACGACTCGAGTGTGGTGGGCTCCGGACAGGGTGAGGCATTTCTCCCAGAGTCCGCCGGGATCCGGCTCGCGCTGGGCTTTCTCGGCGTGAAGCCGATCCAGCGAGTCGATCGGATGCGGTCGTTCTGTCGGGGGATCGCACGGATGAGCGACGAGGAGTGTTACTACTGGCACGCAAAGTGTCGGTCCCCCTCAAGTCCGAATGGGGAGAAGGCACTTCGAGTTCTGTTAACTGACCATATCAATTAACCATGACTGAACAACCTTGCTTTTCGAAAGAACTGGAGTCGCTTGCGATCGAGGGGAATATTCCACTAAAAGCAGTTGGTGTTGAGAATCTTAAAGAAGCAAATCCTAGTTCTATGCCGCCCCATCGTTATCTTCACCCCTGGTTTGCCCGGCGACCTACACCTGCCTCACGGCTTGCGATTCTAACTTCCATATTACCTGCCTCCACCACTTCAGATGAACTTCTACAGCTAATGCAAATAGGGCCGAATGAAGATATTGATGGAAGTATTGAAGAATATGTCACAGAGAAGAAGTTGACTGAAGATGAACGTAGTGGAAATCTCAGAGATCATTATGGATATCCTCGTCTACATGTCCAAACACCGACAGAAAAGGAGATAGAATCATTCCATCAGATACTTCGAGAGACGTGGGATGGAGAATTGCCGACTGTAATGGATCCGACAGCAGGGGGTGGCGTCATTCCATTCGAATCATTGCGTTACGAGTTGCCAACTAAAGCAAATGAACTCAATCCTGTCCCAACCGTAATCCTGCGAATAATGTTGGAATATGCGCCTAATGTTGGTTCGTTAGATCAGGAAATTCGAAAATGGGCTGAAAGGATCGATGAAAAGGCTCAGGAACAATTATCAGAATATTTCCCCAATAACGACTCTGAGAATAAAATTGACTGTTACGTTTGTACGCATACGATAGAATGTCCTACCTGTGGTACTAAGATTCCTCTTGTGTCAAAATGGTCACTCCGCACAAGGTGGGATGCTAATGACGTGTTCATCCGACCTGAAGTAAATGACGATGGTTCTGTCAGCTATCATCACGTCAAGGAAGATGGTAATGAAGACAGTAGCGACTTTGACCATGGAAACGGTCCCGTTTCACGTGGAGGAGACGCTGAATGTCTTGACTGTGGTGTCGTAACAGAATCTGAGGAGGTCAGGAATAAGTTCAAAAATGGTGAATTTGAGTTCGAAACGTATGCGGTTAGATACCTAACGAGTTCTGGTGATCATGGTTTCCGTGCGCCACAGAAGGAGGATATCGAGGCTTTAGAAAAAATAAATGGTCGAACGGAATCCGACTACGAGTTGGCTACCTTCCTTACAACACCTATTCCTGATGGAGCAAAAACGACAGAGCCAAAGAAACATGGACTAACGCATTGGAGAGATGCATTCAGCCCTCGTCAATTAGTTTCGTTTTTTGAATATCTGGAATCATATAACCATTTTAAGGGTGATATTCGGGATGAATATGATAACGAAACTGCAGATGCAATATTGGCGATACTATCTCTTGTAGCGGGCAAAGTAATCGATCGAAATTCTCGATTTGCTCCTTGGGATACTACAAAAGGTGTCCCATCAAATGCCCTCGGTGGTAAGCATCTAACTCTCCAGAAGTCTTTCCCAGTCGTGAACATGTCGACCCAGGGTATTGGAAGCTATCTATCCTCAATGAACCGAATTATCGAATCGTATGAGGAACTTGTGAATTACTTGCCGGCTGGAAGTGACCCCGCTGAAGTCGTTTGTGGAGATGCTGCAGACCTACCGTTTGACGACGACAGTATACAGGCCGCAATTATGGATCCGCCGTACTATAGCAGTGTAATGTATGCCGAACTTTCAGATATATTTTATGTTCTATTAAAAGAACACCTTGAAGATGTTTTTCCGTTGAATTTTGATACTGACTTGACTAATAAGGATGAAGAAGCTGTGGCGAATCCTAGTCGCTTTGAAGCCATAGCTAGTGCCAACTCATCAAATAGAGAACTCGCAAGCGAGCATTACGAAAAGAAAATGAGCGACATCTTTTCTGAAGTCTACCGTGTGCTTGAACCCGGTGGTGTGATGACTGTCATGTTCACTCATAAAGAGACTGATGCGTGGGATACTTTAACTATGTCGCTGATAAATTCAGGCTTTACAATCACTTCCACACATCCAATTACGAGTGAAATGCCAGCTCGGATCGACACACAGGGAAGCGGGTCTGCTGATAGTACATTGTTCTTAGTCGGGAGAAAACCGGTTTCAGAGTTGACTACCGATAATACTCCATCACTATGGACCGACGTGAAATCAGATACACGTAACGTCGCTAAGAGAGCAGCTCGAGACCTCATCGACTCCACTCTGAATCTCACAAAAACGGATGTTATAATTAGTGCGTTTGGACCCACGTTACGGACATTTGCTGAGTCATATCCCGTCGTCGACGACGAAGACAACGAAGTGCAACCGCGACGTGCTCTCGAGGAAGCCCGCGAGGCCGTCACGCAAGTCCTTGTCGACGAATACCTTGCGGCAGAGGGAATCAACGAACTCGACGACGTGACCGAGTGGTACATCCTCTGCTGGCTCGTTCACGAGGCCGAGACGTTCTCCTACGATGAGGGCCACCAACTTGGGCTCGGGATCGGCGTCGACATCGACGAGATCAAGCGCTCCACGAAGACCTGGCGTAAGAGCCGTGGGGACATCTCCCTTCGCGGCCACGACGATCGCGTTCAGAACATAAACGAGAAGCCAGAGAACCGCTCGAGTCGTATCCCTGTGAACCCTGACGATCTCTCCTTCAGCCTCGCGCTGGACAAAGTCCACGCCGCGATGCACGTCTACGATGTCCAGGGCGAGAGCGCCTGCTGTGACTGGCTCCGAGAACGGAATTTCGACACCGACTCAACGTTCAAAGCGACACTCAAAGCACTCCTCCAGGTGCTCCCCCACGATCACGATGACTGGGAGTTGGCGCGTGATCTTGCTGTCGGACGAACGCGGGACATGCTCAATCTCCAGTTCAGTCCGAATGTCTTCGCTGACGAGAACAACGAGACGAAGCAGTCGAAGTTGGGTGACCACTGAGCGCTGCGATCGTTTACACTGTTCGCCGATACTTCTCGTTTCGACGTTTGAACGCTTGTTCACCGCCTTCGAGGATATTCTGGGCCAGTTGTTTTACTTTCTCGTCATCGATAGATCCGCATCTCCGATAGAAACCAGCTGTGGCGTTCGATTTCATGACGATGATCTGCTCTGCATCACCGAGTACTGGAATGTTTGCGTTGTGAGTGGCAGAAATGATCTGTCGATCGTGCTTTATCGATCGAATAAGTTTAACGACTTCTGTGAAGATGAACTTGTTATCTAGCATGTCCTCCGGCTGGTCGATTATCAATGGCACGTCTCGCTCAACCATTATGATTGAGAGTAGCGCCGTACACTGCTGGCCATCTGACATTTCTGAGAGTTCTTTCCATCCTCCGTCGTTGAGCTCGATGACGGGCAGATCTCGTATTTCTAGCAGCTCTAATTTGACGAGCTGCTCGTTCAGGTCGTCGTGAGTAACAAAGTTTTTCGCACCAGTAGGGCTGATATCGGTCTTCTTGAGCAACAGCTCTGCATCATCATTCCGAACGATCTCTGCGAGCTCCGGTGGATCGAAGGTTGCCGTGATTTGTTCTTTGTCGCTCGTGTAGACTCTGGAGCCTTCGAGAACGTGGTTCACCCAACCGGTGTACTCTGCTCGATTTGCGCGAGGCTGGAGCGAAACACGGACATCGTTCAGTTCCCCGTTGAGTGATGTAACGCCCCTCTGTCTCGCCTCAGTCAGTTTCTGGCGTGCTTCTTCAAGTTGTTCGAACAGCTCTGCCTTTTTTGCTTTTGCATCCTCAAGATTCGACTGTTCTTCCTCCAACTCGTCTCCAATCCCGCGAAGCTTCTCCATCTCTGTCTGTTTGGAGAAAAATTCCTCGATGTCGACTCCTATTTCATCCTCGATCTCGTCAGCGAGCTCTTCGTGCTTGGCTTCCCGCTCCTCATTTGCCTCGTTCCATTCTCTCCGTATTCGATCAATTTCCTCTCGGGCCTCTTCGACCGTATTCAGCAGCTTCGATTGCTGGTCGTTCAGTTCCTCATTCAACGATTGGATCGTTTTCTGAGCAGAAGTGAGCAGGCCATCATTCGGTCCCTCTTCAACCTCGATTACGTCCACAATTCCCGCCAGATCCAATGTGTCGACGATCTCTTCTAATTCATCGAATTCGCTTACCGTATTAGCGAGACTAGCGCGCTCTCGTTCCCACTCCTCTTGTCCTTCGACGAACCTCACAACACCCTTCTCTTTCATCACCTCGACTTGCTGCTCGAGCGTATCGAACCGGTGTTTTTTCTCCTCGAGATCCGCTACCCTCTCCTCTAGGCTAGCGATCTCTCTCGATTTTTCCTTGATCAGTTGCTTCACAGATTCTCGCTGGTTCTGCGGCTCACCGATGTCGAAATACGAATCTAATAGGTCTAGCTGGTCTGTCTGATTCCGAGCTATTTCGAGGAGCTCGCGTTGGCTATGGATTTCAACGTCGAAGAATTCACTTCGAAATTGCTCGATTGGTATCTCTATCTTCTGGGGCTCACTCGAGTCACCGCCCGGAACTCGCTTGATTTCAGGTTCTTCGCCGTACTCTCGACTGATCATGTACTGATCACCGTTGTTACCCGTGAGCAAGACCTGAACCTCGCCACTGTCTCCCAATGTGGAGCGAATTAACCCTCGGAACTCCTTCTCGATCGTCTCTGATCGGGGCTCGATATCTAGTGCGTATCTGATATGCTCTATCACCGATGACTTCCCCGTCCCTTTCCCACCTATCAAACAATTCAGATTTTTGTTGAATTGAAGGTGACGATTCTGTAGGAACCCGTCTTCGACCAGCAGACCATCAACACTCGGGTGAGTTGTGTGCTTGCCTTCGAGAGAAACCCTTGATTCCGGATCGGAGAGTGCAGTCCGCAACCCCTCAAACGATGGTGTACTCATTTTGAGGTAGGTGTAACCCCGTCCCAACTGGGAGAGTGAATGTGCATCAGAGGAGCGAATGTGGGTAAACTCTGGGAATTCGGATTCCGTCTCGAGAGAGATGATTTCCAGCGCTGTAACCTTCTCATTATCAAAAACGTTCTGACGAGTTGGATTCTTCCGCTTCGAAAGTTCGTGGTGCGCCCCAGCGTTAGCATCAATATGGGCGAGTATCGGAAGTCCATCAAACTCGCGAACTGCGTCACAAATTCCTGGTATCGTTTTATCAGCAATCGCCTCCTCTGGCTCACCCTCCACTCCAATTTCATACAGAAGGTTGTCGATAGCATCAGCTTGTTCCGGAGGGAAAATCGCAGTCATGTGAATTTGGTGCTCACCGCTCTGTCCGGTCGTTATTTCGACACCTGGAAGCACCGTAACTGAGGACCCTTCGGCTGCCGCTGCCAGTTTATCGTAATACTCGGCAGTGTTGTGGTCCGTCACTGCGACCAGTTCAAGCCCCTTCTCTTCAAATGCATCTACCAATTCCTCAGCACTGACATTGTCCTCGTAGTCGTACGAGCCTGGACTGTGTACGTGAAGGTCTGCTTTGATGAATCGTGCTCCCCCCGAAGTATCGAACGTAACCATTGGTACCTGATTATAACCCGAACATATAATTATGCCGGCCTATTTGGCGATTGGATCTATCTATGGTTATAAGTGAACCGGGAAAACAAGACTACAACCACGATAAATGTCCTCGCTTCTGTCCTACACCTGGGATTCAATCTACGAGAGCCGACACGACGGGGCCGGTTCCCACCTCGTCGAGGACTTCTACGTCCCCGCGCTGGAACGCAGCGTACGTTACGATCGAATCGCTGGCTACTTCTCGAGCAGTGCTCTCGCAGTCGCTTCGCGAGGAATCGAATCTCTTCTTCAGAACGATGGTGAGATGCGTCTTGTCGTTGGTGCAGAGTTGTACGAAACGGACCGCCCGGTCCTTGAGGCGCTCACTGACGAACTAGAGGACTCGCTGGAGGAACTCGACGACGAAAGGTTGAACGCTCAACTGGTGCTCCTCGCTCGACTCCTCCGCGAAGAACGGCTCCACATCAAAGTCGCGATCCCCAGAGAGGGGAATTGGCGTATCTTCCATCCGAAGGTTGGGATTTTCCACGACGATGACGAGAACGCGCTCTCCTTCGAGGGAAGCATCAACGAGACGATCGGCGGCTGGCAGGAGAATTACGAGCGCTTCAAGGTTCACTGCTCGTGGATCGACGAACAACAATCGTACGTCGAGGCCGATATCGAGACGTTTGATCAACTCTGGTCCGACGAGCATCCGTACGTCGAAGTACACGACCTCCCCGAGGCGATCGAACGGGAACTTATCGACTGGAAGGATCCCGAATCAGACGCGCAACTCGAGAAGGCGATCCAGATCGCTCGCGGAGAGGCCCCGCTGACCGAGCGGGACAAAGCGAATATCATCGCAGACGGCAACCTTTCTCCAGGTGGTCTCGCACTCGCCGAAGAAGCCAGCACGATCACGCCGTGGCCACACCAGCGCGTCGTCTCCGATACCCTCGTCAACACCTACCCGAATAGCTTTTTGCTGTGTGACGAAGTCGGGCTCGGGAAGACGATCGAAGCTGGTCTCACGCTCTCCAGGCTCGGTCTCACTGAGGAACTCGACACCGGACTACTGCTCGTTCCGGCGAGCCTGCCCGTCCAGTGGCAGGAGGAGCTCTGGGAGAAGTTCAACCTGAACGCGTATCGGTACGACCGAGGGAGCGACTACGAGTACGCGTTCATCGACGCGTTTGATCGAGAGCATTCGCCGCCGGATCCAGCCGATCTCGATCTCGACGAAAATAGATGCGAGGAGGCGTGGGTCGAGAGTCCGATCTGGCGGTTCCTCCACGATCACCAGACCGACCAGGATAGGGACGGCCCCGCGGTCGTCATCATGTCCTGGCACACCGCTCGCTTGAAAGGCCGGTGGGACCAGGTTGCGCCACGAGATAACGGACGAGTTCGGACACGAGCTGACGTCCCAGCGAGTTGTCGCGGACGACCGAGAACGAACAGGGAAGGGGTCTGGGACGCCGTCGTCGTGGACGAGGCACACAACGGCCGCAAGGGTAGCAACTTCTACTCGATGCTCGAACGGCTCCGGGATCACACCCAGACCTACTATCTGTTGACCGCGACGCCGATGCAGCTGCATACGGGTGAGCTGTACGACCTGATGGCCTTGCTGGACCTTCCCGGTGCGTGGGACGATCAGGACGCGTTCGTCGAGTTCTTCGAGACCAGACGCGCCCTGTCGGCAGCGATCGATGCCGTACACGGAGACGCCGGTGGATCTACTGCCGACGATTCGTGGTCTGCCCAAGCTACGCTCACGGAAGGCCACTACCAGGACCGACTTGCGGGAGATCGAAGCCTCTCGGATCGCATCCTCGACGCTGTCGCTACCGAACTCGAAATCAGTGACGATCAACAAGGTCGGTCGATTGCGAAACAATGCCTCCTGCGGGCCTGTGATCTCGCCAGTGAGTACGGCGAGCACTACGACGGCTATATCGACACGTTCGAAGCAGCACTGGCGGACCACGACGTCGATCCGTACAACGCGAGGGAAGACGAGAAGCTCAAGTTCCTCCTCTATCCCGACTGGAAGGCCGAAGAGGAGTGGCTCACGCCGTCCCGGAACGATCGGCTCAACGCGCTGGACGAACTCACCGAGGCGGGCTGGCAGGTCGTCCAGGACGTTTTCGCCTCGTCGACGCCGGTCGATGCGCTCATCCATCGCAACACCCGGGATACGCTGCGAAAGTACGAACGCGTGGGCCTTCTCGACACGACGGTTCCGGATCGCGATCCGGACCAGCGCAAGATCGAACTCACGGATGAGACTCGGGAGGTGTACGACCGTATCGACGAGTACACTCGGAAGTTCTACAAGCTCGCCCAGCAGTCCGACGAGGCCGAGTCCCGCGCAATCGGCTTCGTGATGACCACGTATCGTCAGCGACTGACTAGTAGCGTCTACGCTATCTCACAGAGCCTCCAGACCCGCCTGGAGAAGCTCCGCAGTCAGAAAGCAGTCCTGGAGGGGCGGAAACGAGCCGAAGACCGATCGTATGGGGACTCCCAACAGGTAATACTCGAGACGCTTACCGAGTACGATCTCGACGACATAGATGCCCTCGACGAGCTCGATGGCGACCTCGAGGATGCAGACCTCTCGGAGATCATCCCGAACGTGACGGACGAGGGGTTGCATCTTCTGGAACAGGAGATCGAGGAACTGGAGTCGTTCGTCGACGTGCTAGCCGAGATCAATCAGGATCCAAAAATCGGCCAGCTCAAAGCTGATCTCGACGAACTGACTCGCCAAGGTCACAATCGGGCGATCGTCTTCACACAGTACACCGATACGATGGACTTCATCCGAGAGGGTCTTCTGTCTGTTCACGGTGAGACGGTTGCGACCTACTCCGGCCGTGGTGGCGAAATCTACGATAGCGATACGGAGAGCTGGGTGCAAGTCGGCAAGGAACGTGTCAAGCGGGAGTTCGCAGCTGAAGGCGGTCAGGTCGAGATCCTCGTCTGTACCGATTCCGCCAGCGAGGGACTGAACCTCCAGGAGTGTGGTGCGCTGATAAATTACGATCTGCCCTGGAACCCGATGCGTGTCGAACAACGTATCGGGCGTATCGATCGTATTGGCCAGGAGTTCCCCGAAGTGACGATACTCAACTACAGTTACGAGGACACGGTTGAGACGGATATCTACGAACGTCTAGACGCCAGGATTGGCCTCTTCGAAAACGTCGTTGGTGATATGCAGCCGATTCTATCCGGTGTTAGTAGTCAGATCCGCTCTGCAACCCTGGAAACTGATCGAGACGAAAGTGGTACGGCGGTCGAAGAAGCTGATCAGGAACTCTCTACCAAGATCGACCAGCAGGAACAGAGTGATCGTGTCGAAGTCAGAGAGTCACTGGAAACCGTCGATGAACTCGTCGAACAGGACGTCATCGACGAGGCGAAGCTGGACGCCTGGCAGTCGTACGCACACCCAGACATCGAAGACGTTGGGGACGAAGATTACACCTATCCCATCCCATACACGGCAGACGCACTTGAGGCGGTCCTCGTCGGGAACAAGTGGCTCGAAGAGATCGGGATCTCGTTGACGCCAGTTGAGGAGCTGAATCTCACTGCAACTGACGGAGAGTCGATGGATGGGTTCGATTTCGAACGTTCGACCTATCGACTTCAACTTGGCGAGCTCGAAGTGCCGGAGTCAGACGGAGAGCAAACAATTGCGCGAGTTATCGCTCCGGAATCGAATGCGATTGCTGTTACGTTCTCAGCCGAGTGCGCCGACGCCTTCCCTTCGATTCACTATCTCGCTCCAGGGAATCCCTTGCTCGACCAACTCATCACTTCGATCGAAGAAACGTGCGAGGAACCAAATCGGTTATCGAAGCAGATCGTACCACGCCAAGAGCACGACGGTCTCCCAGTTGTCTGTGGCTGGGCTCGTAACGGTGCAATTGCGATGCTCGACGATGACGGGATAACCAAAGAAGCGTTAGAAGCCGACATTCTCTTTGCCTGGAATGAAACGTACCTAAGCACTCGAGAGCAGCGGGAGGTTCTACCCGTTAGTGGCTCTCTAAGCAACTGATTCGGGAAAACTGAAAATTATCGTTTCGAAGGGGAGTGTTTGGTAGGCGAAAACCGGTCGGCCGCCGTCGGGCGGGACTGAAAGGGGCGAGACTCTCGAGGTGCGAAGCGACGCAAGGATCGCAGGACGCAGGCCGGGGACCGCAGCGAGCTGTAGCCCTCGAGAGTCTCGGGGCTTTCTGCCCGGTAGTGTAGCTGTAGATAGCAGATCAGACTAAATTAAACACCATAGGATGGTGAGCGCGTAGGATCAATTGAGGGGCTTCCGGGATGTCTAGAACATGTTAAATTGGAAATGCATTGGGGGAAAAGGCGTTGCAAGGGCTGCACTAAACGAATTCATCACTCTGAGTCGAGAGCATAGTGTTACTAAGGTCACGACAAATAACGCAACCCGTCCGCAATGGAACACATCCTCGAAACGGAGGGATTTGAGGAGAGTTTCGATGGCATCGGTTGAGAAAAGGAGGTTTGACCACATATTGGCTGGGCCAATGCCGAAGATGGCTAACTACTCTGCGATCCCCCCGATACACTTAATTGCTATTAATACAAATAGACCGACACTATGGGTGGAGGAGGAGGCGGATATGACCGTCCGTCTAGTAACGGTGGATCGAGAGAAGGTTCTGGGGATTCTGATGAAGACGGATCTAGTAGCGTTCCTCCTCCCGAACCAGATCCTGAAGAGGAGACCACCGGAGATCAGTCTGATGAGTCAAATGGAACAGACGACGAAGCGACTCCAGAGGGCTCACCAGCAACTGGTGGTGGTATCGGTGCATCAGTAGTGGACCCTGGAGAAGGGCCTAACGGCACGCCTGAAGAGGATGATTCAGAGGCTGAGGAGGAAGATACCGACTCTAAAACAGATGAGCATGAGAGCGGTCAAGAAGATTGTGAAGTGGAGCATGAAGAAGAGAGAGACGATGAGGACACTGAAAATGATGACAATGATCAGGAAGAAGATGAAGAGGATGACAAGGACGATGATGAAGAAGACGAATGCCTGATTGCAGAATTAACACTTCTCCACTCGCCTAACCCGGAACCGTTAGGAGATGCAACTGAGGGGGATATCTGTTCAGTACGTTTTCAAGAGAAGGCGGTTTGTGTTGTAGATTCACAAGGAAGGACTATCGGTGCCATCGCTGAACCGTGGGTTAGTACATTGAAGGAGTGTATCGAACAAGGGCGACAATATCGTGCTCGGATTCTTGATATCGATGGTGGGAAATGCGAAGTTCGAGTGACCAATAAGTGCCTGGTCCACCAGGCCATCAATCTGACCTCTGTGAATACTGCAGTACGGGACCAGCTGCATCCGGAGCTATTCCTGTCAGTTGAAACAACGAGCGAAGAGGTGTTTGTTGTCACAGCTGACGAATCCAGAGTCGGCGACGTTCCTGAGCCGTGGGCTCAACTTCTCAAAGAGTGTATTGAGCAAGGACGATCATACCAGGCAGAGGTTCGTGACGTTACACCGGAGTATTGCAAAATCAACATCCGGAACGGAACAGGGGACGAATGATTATTGCAGGTGGCGCGTATCACGAAACGTGCCAGTTCCCTCCTGACACAGCATTCTTCGGATCAGGTGTACGAGCAGCCGCGGCTACCGAGACTATCGTTTCCTCTCGTAACCAACTCCACACATGCATCGGCTCTGCCGACAATGAGACACTCGAAACTTACGCGGCCACGTTTGACTTCGGGGTCCACATAACCGAAGTTCCGGAGACAGTTAGCTTCGATTATCTGCATAACCATTCAAATCCTGTGTTCTCTCCACCAGAGGCATCCAACTATAATTATGAACTCTCAGGAATAAGTGGAGACGCAATCCTTCGATTTGGGCTCCTTGAAGGGTCTGCAATTGTGTCCGGTGAGCGCGTAGTCTATGATCCTCAATCAGCAGATCCTGTTCCGTTTTCTGAGAACGGCTCGACTGCCGAGGAACTCGCCCTCGTTCTGAACTATGACGAAGCTGTGAAACTAGCTAGTGAAGACGATGTAGAGGCCATTTTTACAGAACTCATGGCAGGTACTACTGCAGCAGACGTGGTCGTCCTCAAGCGGGGAGCGGAAGGGGCAATCGTCAGGACACCAAGAACAACGACCCGAATCCCGGTTTTTCAGACGGAGTCCGTTTGGGGAATTGGAAGTGGGGATGTGTTCAGCGCTATCTTTGCTGGCGAGTGGGCAGAAAACGGTGAATCTGCAGCAGAAGCTGCATTGACCGCTTCGAAGGCGACAGCATACTACTGTAAGCACCGCCATCTACCCATTTCCCGAGAACTCATCGAATCGGTACCCAACACTAGTTCATCGACATTCATCCCACCAGACGCTACTCCTCCGACGGTATATCTGGCAGGGCCGTTCTTCGACATTGGCGAACGGTTCGTTGTTGAGGAAGTCAAACATCTCTTGGAGAGCGAGGGAGTTGAAGTGATTTCCCCCGCTCACGATATTGGTCGAGCTGCTGAATACGATAGTCCAGAGGAGGTGGCGCAGCAGGATCTCGACGCCATTGAGAAAGCAGATTTAGTATTTGCGTTATTGGACCATTTGGATTCCGGAACGCACTTTGAGTTAGGATATGCTCGGAAAGATGGAACACCGGTTATCGGGTACACGAATGATTTCGAGACAAGCAGTGAAACTATGCTATTAGGATCTGGGTGTGAGGTGTACGAGGATCTATCCTCGGCGGTCTATCATGCAATCTGGAGGGCATATGCCTGAGTCCGTTCTATTACTATCGGGTGGTCTCGATTCTGCGACACTCGCATATACTCATAATCCGGACCTCACGGTGACTGTTGATTACGGACAGTGCTGCGCGGACGCAGAGATTCAAGCCTCAGAACAGATTGCCGATCAACTGAATCTTGAGCACGAAGTCATCGAGGTGGATTGTAGAAGTTTAGGTGCTGGTACAATGGCAGGAAAGCGGGAGACCAAGCTCAATAGTGCTCCGGAATGGTGGCCATACCGGAATCAACTCGTGATCACGCTAGTCGCAATGGATGTCGTTCGTCGAGGAGCAGATCGGCTATTGATCGGCGCAGTTGCCGATGATCAAGATCACGCTGATGGGAAGGAGGAGTTCTTCGAGCTGATAGATTCTCTCCTATCATTTCAAGAAGGAAACCTTCGGGTTAAGGCTCCAGCAATAGATAGCACAACGGAAGAGTTTGTACGCGAAGCGAACCCCCCTGAATCACTCCTCGGATGGACTCACTCTTGTACAGCATCGAACGCCGCATGCGGCGAATGCGGCAGTTGTAAGAAACGACAACGGGTCCTCAGCCGCGTTTTCTAGTTCACCCACAGACACAGCCGCGAATTACACACCCTGAATGATTTTCTACTGGCAAACCATCTCGTTTCGACCGTCGTCCTCTACTCCTCTGTTTCTTCTTTTAGGATTTCTCGAGCGCGCTCTTCCCCCACTTTACCGATTAGATTTGATAGTGACTCGCGAGAGACGGTGTCAAGATACTCCTGAGAATGAACGTACATCTCTACACGCGTTCCGGTCTCCTCGGCGACGGCCCGTGCTGCTTCAAATGCAGCTTGGTTATCCCGATCCGCGTCCTTGTCGTCAAACGAACTCCCCCATCGTCCCGGTATGTAGATAGGGCCGACCCCGTCTTCACCTCGATTGTACTGGAATCGAAACTGACCGACACGGTTGTAGTGCTCGTACAGACCAAGATAGACCTCTATTGAGACGTCAATGTCGTCTCCACGTACAATCTCCTCGATTTTCCACTGCTTAAATTCCGGGTTGGATGTTTCTGAACCCATAGACCCTACTTTCAGAACGGCTCTATTAGTGTTCCGATGGGCACACTGTGGCTCTAATGAAGGAATTGCTGTGCTATGAAGGTCGCCAAACTTTCAACCCGGATGCTGCAAATGTGGGATAGTTCCTCGACCGACATCCACCCGCACCATTATGTGATTCCGACTCAATCTTGTATCCAGCGAACCGCACGATGGCGACGAACCCCATTCGGCAAACGAACGAACTCAACGGCGCACAGAGTGACTCCTTTATAAACAAGTCACCGCCGTCCCTTGGATCCCAACCATCCAGAAAACAAATGGGCGCTGCAGGATTTGAACCCGCGACAACTTGGTCCGAAGCCAAGCACTCTGTCCAGACTGAGCTAAGCGCCCTCAGCGGGTAGTTCCGGGTGGTCGGGTATAAGTCACTCGATTTGTCGACTACGGATAGCGGCAGACTATCGCTCCTTCGGTCAGTTTAAGTCCGTAGGCGGTCTGGTATCTTTTACCATGTCCGTACACGACGGATCCGTTGGTCGGTCGGTCGCACAGCGCGACGAGCTCGAGCTTCTCACCGACGACGAGCGGGTATGGACAGCCGTCCCGGTCGACGCCGAGGGAGAACAGCGGCTCACGCAGTGGCTCTCGGTCGAGGCCGATCTCCTCTGCGAGCTCGACGAGTGGCGATAGGGTCGCCGCGGATCGGACCATTTTTACTGACCCGTTGAGCAGGCAGAGCCATGTCGGTCGTCGAGACGAGTCGCGGGTTGTGGGAACTGTTACGGCCGGTCAACTCGTTCGCCGCGGCGGTGTTGACGCTGATCGGCGGGTTCGTCGCGGGCGGGCTTCCGGCCGAGGCGGTTGTGGTGACGGCCGCGGCCGTCGCGACGTTTCTCGGGACGGGCGCGGGCAACGCGATCAACGATTACTTCGATCGCGATATCGACGCGCACAACAAGCCGAATCGCCCGATCCCGCGGGGTGCGGTCACCCCGGCGCAGTCATTGTGGTTCTCAATCGCCTGTTTTGCCGTCGCCGTCGCCCTCGCTCTGACGTTGCCGTGGCTCGCCATCGCGATCGCGGGGGTCAATCTGCTCGCGCTCGTCAGCTACACGCAGGTGTTCAAGGGGTTGCCCGGTGCCGGGAACGTCGTGGTGGCGTACCTCGTCGGGAGTACGTTTCTCTTCGGGGCGGCCGCAGCGGGGGACGTCGAGCCGGCGATCGTGTTGTTCGTTCTCGCCGCGCTTTCGACGGTGAGTCGCGAGATCGTAAAGGACGTCGAGGACGTCGCTGGCGATCGAAAGGAGGGATTGAACACGCTCCCGATCGCCTACGGCGAGCGGACCTCGCTCTGGGTCGCGACGGCGTTTTTGCTCGTGGCCATCCTCGCGAGCCCGCTTCCGTACCTGCTCGGACACTTCACGGAGGCCTACCTGGTCGTCGTCGTGCCCGCGTCCGCCTACATGTTGTTTGCCGCCAGGGCGAGTTTTCGTGATCCGGCGGTCGGTCAGTCCTATCTCAAGTACGGAATGTTTCTGGCGGCGCTCGCGTTCATCGTCGGCCGCGCCGCGATGTACGTCGACGTGCCCATCTAACCGCCCGACGTGGCGATCTGGTCGGGATGGTTGCCACACTGATTTGTTGCGGTTCAGACACACCCGATCGAAACGTCGGTGCGGTGATGGCGTGAGTCGCGGACCGAGCGACCCGTCGAAGTCGAAATTGCCGTTCGTTCGGCCGTAGCGGTAATCTCCTGACCAAACTACCGTGCGGGCATCTGTGTAATCAAAAGGAATATAACCTGTTCCCCGTATCTGTTTCAATAGGCAGCCGAGCCCCGACCGACGTGATACGACGAGAGGAAGTGAGTATCTGGCATGTATGACCTCGCAGACGTCACCGCCGGAGCAGATCTGGATCCCGGGACGAACGTACTCATCGCGGGTCCGCCACTGACTGGAAAGCGCGATCTCGCACTCGACATTCTTTCGACCGGTGCCGAACGGGGCGACGGATCGATCGTCGTCACGACGAAAGACAGCGCCGATAAGATCTTAGACGAGTTCTCCTCGCGGACGAACGTGACCGACCCGGACATCGGTGTCGTCGACTGTGTGACGAAACAGCGCGGCATCGGTACCGTCGACGACGATCCGCGCATTCGATATGCCTCCTCGCCCGTCGACATGACGGGAATCGGGATCAAGCTCTCCGAGTACCTTCAGGAGTTCTACGAGGCCCGCGGGCTCACCGAGAATCGTATCTTGCTACACTCCGTCTCGACGCTTCTCATGTACTCGGACCTCCAGACGGTGTTTCGCTTCCTGCACGTCTTTACCGGCCGGATTCAGAGCGCCGACGCGCTCGGGCTCTGCGTCATCGACTCGACCGCCCACGACGATCAGACGATGAACACGTTGAAGCAGCTGTTCGACGTGGTCGTCGAGATCGAAGAGGGTGAGGGCGGAGAACCGACTATCCGGACGGCCGGGCTCTCGTAAGGGGTTCGATCTATTCTGCGGTCGTTGGCCGCGTCGCCCGTTCTGAGTGAACAGTGCGTTTCCAGCAGTACTATCCGGGGAGTTTTCATTGCGGCCGTTTAGTCTCTCGTATGCCAGTCGAGAGCGACGAAGCGGTACAAGAAATTCTCGGGTTGCGTCGCGTCGGCGTCGTCGGCTGTTCGCGGACGCCGGGGAAAGCCGCCCACGAGGTACCCGCCTACCTCGACGCGAACGGATACGAGGTGGTCCCCGTGAATCCGAACGCGGACGAACTCTTCGGTCGCGAGGCGGTCGATACGCTCGCCGACGTCGGCGAACCGATCGACGTGGTGACGGTCTTCCGGCCGAGCGAGGAGGTCGCTTCGATCGTCGACGCGGCGATCGAGCGCGACGACGTCAGCGTCGTCTGGACGCAACTGGGTATTCGCGACGAGGCGGCCTTCGAGCGCGCCGAGGCGGCGGGGCTCACCGTCGTCGCCGACCGGTGTATGAAGGTCGAGCACCGCCGCCTCTACGGCTGACCCCGTTCACCGACGACGCGCGCCGTCTACCACCGCCGAGCCGAGTGCGCCGAGCGTCGACGCGTAGAGCCGCGGCGCTCGTCGTCGTGATCCTTCGAGCGCGTCGACGAGCGCCTCGGTCGCCTTCTCGGTCACCGGCGAGCCGTGACCGACCAGCACGACTCGCGGAACGAAGTCGGCCAGCGGGACGCGGGGAGGAGTGACTCGCATCGTCGGGTGCACCCCGAGTCGTTCGGTTCCGGTGACGAAGTACGACGACGTCCCGAGACTCTCGGGAACGACCAGGATTTCCCGGTCGGCGTCGTAGAGGGCCGCCTCTCGCCAGAATCGGTGGTTCACGACTGGGTGCGATTCGATCCCCGTCTCGGCCAGTGTCGCTCCGAACCGTTCGATCGGCGCGTCGAACTCGCCGTCGGGCTCGTCGAACCAGTCCGGAATCCAGGTGGAGACGTCGTGGCGCTGTGCCAGGGCGTCGGCGTCGCGATAGTGGCGGTCGAGACAGACCACGACGCCGGCTACTTCCCCGTACTCGGCGAGCAGTTCGTCCAGCCCATCCGTATCGACGGGATCGATCAGCCACGCTCCGTCGTCGACGGCGAGCGCGTGACTCGCTCGCTGCATCGTCTCTTTGGGGTGGGCGATCCAGCTACAGCCTCCGTCGAAGCGTTCGACGTCCATCGCGGCGTCGGATTCGTCGGCGCGTACTGGCATGTCGCTCTGTACAACGACGAGTGAGAAATAATCCGGGAGTCGCCGTCGCGAACCGTGGTTACACCACCGTCGATCGAAATCGGTTCAAAAGTAAGGGATAGAAATAAAACCTAGTAGTATAACCTAGTGGTCGATGCCACGGACGCAGTTACAGGCCGCCCGGAACGGACAGGTTACGACGGAGATGGAACGCGTCGCCGAACGTGAAAACCAGAGCGCCGAATTCGTTCGCGAGCGGGTCGCGGCGGGCGAGGCGGTTATCCCGGCGAACCGAGGCCACGAGGCGCTCGATCCGATGATCATCGGCCGAGCGTTCTCGACGAAAGTCAACGCGAATATCGGCAACAGCGAGACGACGAGCGATCCCGACGAGGAACTCGAGAAACTGCACACTGCGGTGCACTACGGTGCGGATACGGTGATGGACCTTAGTACCGGAAGCGACCTCGACTCGATTCGCGAAGCGAACGTCGATCACTCGCCGGTTCCGATCGGCACGGTCCCGCTGTACGAGGCCGTCAAACGGGCCGGTGATCCCGAATCGATCACGCGCGAACTCCTCGTAGACGTCATCGAAAAACAGGCACGACAGGGCGTCGACTACATGACAATCCACGCCGGCATTCTCGCCGAGCACCTGCCGCTCACCGAGGGACGGAAGACGGGGATCGTCTCTCGCGGCGGCTCGATCGTCGCGAAGTGGATGGAAGAAACCGGCGAACAGAACCCGCTGTTTACCTGTTACGACGAGATCTGCGAGATCTTCGCCGAGTACGACGTGACGTTCAGTCTCGGCGACAGCCTCCGACCCGGCTGTTTGGCGGACGCCTGCGACGACGCGCAGTACGCCGAACTCGACGTCCTCGGGGAACTGACGCGTCGCGCGTGGGATCGCGGCGTCCAGGTGATGGTCGAAGGCCCAGGTCACGTTCCGATGGACCGAATCGCAGAAAACGTCGAACGCCAGCGACGCGTCTGCGACGGCGCGCCGTTTTACGTACTCGGTCCGCTGGTGACGGACGTCGCGCCCGGCTACGACCACATTACGAGCGCGATCGGTGCGGCCATCGCCGCCCAGGAGGGTGCCGCGATGCTCTGTTACGTCACGCCGAAAGAACACCTCGGGCTTCCCGACCGCGAGGACGTTCGCGAGGGGCTCGCTGCCTACCGGATCGCCGCCCACGCCGGCGACGTCGCGTCCGGCAAACAGGGGGCGCGCGACTGGGACGACGCCCTCTCGGAGGCGCGATACGCGTTCGACTGGACCGAGCAGTTCTCTCTCGCGCTCGATCCCGAGCGCGCTCGTTCCTATCACGACCAGACCCTTCCCGGCGACAACTACGCGGATGCACGCTTTTGCTCGATGTGCGGCGTGGAGTTCTGCTCGATGCGAATCGATCAGGACGCACGCGAGGCCGGCGACCTCGCCGCGTTACGGGCGGAGACGGATCTCGACGACTCCGCGGCGGCCGAGGTGAACTTGCCGCCGGTCGGTACGCACGGGAATTCGGCGTCCGACTCGTCGGACGACACCACCCAAATGCGTCCAGAGGCCGACCGTCCTCCCGCACGCGAGTAACGACGGGCCGCTATCGCCCTGACCGCTCTCGCCTCGACTGCCCGTTGTCTCTCACTACCGTCCTGCCGCAGGCGAGGACCGAGGTCGCCACGATTATACCGCGGACGCCCGTTCAGCGCCACATGAGCGAGCAAGCAGAGACGGTGTCGGTCAGACTCGTCGACGCGTTCGCCGAGGAGCCCCTTTCCGGCAATCCGGCGGGCGTCGTCTTCGACGCCGACGCGCTCACTACCGAGCAGTGTCAGTCGATCGCGAACGAACTCGGCGCGAGCGAGACGGCGTTTCTCTCCCGGAGCGACGACGCCGACTACCGGATCCGGTACTTCACGCCGACCCAGGAGGTCGACCTCTGCGGGCACGCGACGATCGGATCGGTGGTCGCCGGGGGCGAAACCGGCCGACTCACCGACGGAACGGCGACGATCGAGACGAACGTCGGCGTCCTGGACGTCGAACTCGACGCGGACGGGACGGCCTGGATGGAGCAGGACGCCCCGACGGTTCGCGAGGTCTCGCTCGAGTACGATCGCGTCGCCGCGGCGCTCGGCGTCGACGTCGCGGCCCTGGAGGGGGTCGCTCGCGACCTGCCGCTCGCGGTCGCCTCGACCGGATTGCCGTTTCTGGTCGTCCCGATCACCTACCTGCAGGACGTCGGCGGAGCCGACCCCGATATGGCGGCGATCGAGACACTGACCGACGAACTCGACGTTACCGGCGTCTACCTCTTTACGTTCGACGCGCTCTCGTCGGAATCGACGGTCCACGGCCGGATGTTTGCGCCGGGGGCGGGCGTCCCCGAGGACCCGGTCACCGGGACGGCCAGCGGTGCGGCGGGCGCGTATCTCAGACGCTTCGGCGCGTTTTCCGGTGGTTCGACGGACACCGTCACGGCTGGGACGGGCGGCGATACCAGTGTTGCTGTCTCGATCGACGACGCCGAACCGACCGAACTCCGGTTCGAACAGGGCCACTACGTCGACAGGCCGGGATTCGTCCGCGTGCGCGTCGACGGCGGCGTTCGCGTCGGCGGCCGCGGCGTCGTCTCCATGACTGGCGAACTCCGCGTCCCGCCGACCGACGAGTCGGACATCATCGAGGGCTGAGGAGGAGTCGGGTGTTCCGACGCCCACCGGCGGAGAGCGCGTCAATACGGTACCCAGTACGATTACCCGTTCGCTAGTAATTCGATCGTCAGAGCAGCCGATACGTGCCGCGACTCTCGCTTACGTCGCCGTTGCGAACGAGTTTTTCGACGATCGCCGTCGTCGCGTCGGCGGGGACGCCGCGGTCGCCGGCGTAGTCGACGATTGCAGACTCCGTCGGCTCGTCGAGCGTCTCGATCGCCCGCTCGACGATCTCCCGGCGCGAACCGTGTGCGGACGATCCGCGAACGCGCCGGTCGCCGGCCGCGTCGATTTCGTCCGGATCGAGCCCCGACCCCTCCAGGTACTCCGCGTCGTCGATGACTCCGCCGTCGACCTCGTCGTCGAGGTCGGCGAACGAATCGACCGAGGCGAACGCCTCCCCTTCGCCCTGTCGGTTCGCGAGCATCGACGCTCTGACCTCGCGGGCATGATCGACGTCGTCGGTTTCGACGAACGCCCGACGTTGCTCGTAGCGCTTTTGCGAGCCACACCGCGGGCAGGTCGTCGTTTCCGATCGGCCTTCGATCAACCAGAGGTGAGAACACTCGCTACAACCGACGACCGCGTACATGATACCGCCTGCGCGTGCGAGCCAATTGAAGCCGACGGTTCGAGTTCCGATTTCCGAAACTGCGGTCGAGCTCCTCGATCGCGAGGCGTCCTCGGACAGACGGCGGTTGCGTCGTCTCCGTCTCAGGATGACGAGGTCTCGTAACGCGGTGGGGCTCCCTTCAGGACGATGGGCCACCTTCACGGCGATGTGCTACGGTACGACGGCGTGACTACCCGGACTCCGTCGTCTCGGTCGGCCCGATCCGACGAAAGAGGCGATCGTACCCGTCGGCGACGTCCTCCCAGCTTACCTCTCGCGCGATCGATCGGCCGGCCGCGGCGTAGGACTGACGTTGCGTTCGGTCCGACTGGAACTCGGCCAGTACGTCGGAGATCGCCGTCGGCTCGAGTTCGACGAAGCGGAGCTCGTCGGGGTCGTACCATCGTTCGAGTTCGCCGCGTCGAGCGACGATCGGAAGTCCGGCCGCGCCGTACTCCTTTAGCTTCAACGGCTGCTCGGCGTCTTTGAAACAGAATCCGATATCGGCGTGGTGGAGAAAGCCGGGCATCAGCTCGTACGGGAACGCTCCCGGGTACGTGACGTTCTCGCGGTCGGTCGCCGCGTCGGCGACGGTCGACTCGAGCGGGCCCTCGCCGACGAAGACGAACTCCCATTCGGGGGTAATGTCCGCCGCGTCGAGCAATTCGTGGATGCCGTAGGTCGGCGAGAGAACGCCGATGTAGATCGCGATCGGCTTTTCGAGGTCGACGCCGTCTGATTCGAGTATCGTCTGCGACTCCGAGATCGCGTTCACGTCTGGATCGGCGAACAGGTCGAAGGTGACGGCGTTTGGAAGCTTGACGGCGTCGGTGATGCCGCGCTCAGTGGCCTCCAGCAACGACGATTCGTAGACGAACACCGTCGCATCCGCTCGTTTTAACGCCTGCCACTCGTACCACTCGAAGAATCGAAAGAGCGGACCGGGAAGCGAGTCGATGTCCGAGATCGGGTCGCTGACGTCGCCGAGAAACGGCGTCCGTCGGACGACCGAGAGCGGGTAGCCGAGGTAGAGCCCAACGCGGACGTTGCCGGCGATGACGTCGTAACCGCCGGTGAGTGCGCGTCTGATCGCCGTCAGACCGTCGCGCCCCGTCGCGTCCTGTATGTCGATCTCGTAGCCGCGCTCTCGAAGCTCCTCCGCGATGCGCTCGCGGCGGACGCTGATGTTGTCGCCTTTCGACGGTCGGAGCCAGAGGATCTTCATGGGCGGATCGAACGAGTGGCTTCCGTTGATTCACGCCCGTGTCGGAGGCGATCGGCGGTGTCCGTTCGCGACCCGTTATCGGCCACCGCGTGATCTGGGTGCGTCCGATCCATCGGTCTTACGCTCCGTTCGATTCCCCCTTATACGGTCCGGTTCCGCGTGGTAGCTCCCTCGGTATCAGCACCTGGTCGCCCGAAGTCGAACGGTCAAGACTACCGGAAGTCGGTAGCTATACCACGTCACCGTCTGATTCGAGCGCATGGGCGATTTCGACGCTGCCGCGTTACCACCGGCGTTTCGCCGCCACCTCACGGACGAGGACGTGCGGACGAATTCGACGCTCCAATCGTTCGATGCGATACGACCGCAACTGACCGCGCTCGAAGAGCTCGAAATCGAGACGATAGTCGATGTCGGCTGTAACCGTGGCGGGCTAACGCGGGCGCTTGGTGAGCACCTGGGGGCGTCGAGTGTGTACGGTATCGAACTCGACGACGGGATGCGAGACGTCGCGTCCGACCGCGGAATTGATGTTTTCGACGTGGACGTCGAAACGGATCCGTTTCCGTTTGCCGACGATTCGGTCGACCTCGTCGTCTCGTTCGGCCTGCTCGAACACCTTCGATACTACGATCACTTCTTTACGGAGACGGCTCGCATCCTCGACTCCGGCTGGTTGTGGCTCTCGACGCCTAATCTCGGTAGTTGGGTGAACCGGGTAGCCCTCCTCACTGGATTCCAGCCGCGAAACGTCGAGCTGTCTCGCGAACTCGCTGTCGGCAGTCTGCCGATTTATGACTCTGATACCTTTTTAAATCACGTTCACGCGCCGACGTACCGGGCGCTTCGTGAACTACTGGAGCTCTACGGATTCGATCGAGTTCACACGACGACGGTCTCTCCGTATCAGCGGTCGATCATCGATCGGACGCTCGACCGTCTCTTTTCACTCAGAACGGGTTGGGGACGTCGAATTGCCGTATTGGCGATCCAGCGACGGTGAGGTGTGGCATGATGTGTCGACATTGGTCCAAACGCGATTGTATCGATGCGAGCGCGATCGTTCGCGCGGAGGGCGGATGGTCGAGAAACGATCTCCGTATCCGACTACGGTTGTGAGGACCCGCGACGATCTAAATGCGTAAGATTCTCGACATATGGCGGACCTGTTGTTGAACGTAGGTGTACAGTACGACCCATTCGAGACCGTTCTACCGCTGGACGATACGGTACGCACCTTCGAATACGTAACCGAATCCAACGACGACAGTGAAAACGTAAAGCATGAGGAGCTGACCGAGACTGGCAATTGACGGTGAGCTGGCGAGTTGCCGCAATTGAGTTGGGGTAAAGTCGACGAACAGTTGGCGAAGGTAACTGGATTCCACACTACTTCCGCCGACAGCAGTTGCCATAGTACGTTTCGAGCGGCCCTGTTCGAACGCCCGTCTGAGTAACCATCGGATCGACGTTCGGTACTCGAAGATCTTGTGTTCGACGACGGCATCGGGTTCGTACACGACACCTTTCCCGAACTTCGCTTGTAGACGAACGCCGATCTCGGCGCCCTCAGAGTGGCTGTACGAATCCGCATCGGGGCCGAGTGCCGGATTGAACCCGCCTAGTTCGAGAAACACGTCCCTCCGAAAGGAGAGATTCGATTCGAACGTATTTCGAACCTCTTCACCCGGGTCCGCAAATCCCGGGTACGTTACGCCTACCACCCAGTCGAACGGTTTCGGTAAATACCACGGCCTGCCGGCGAGCCAGTCACCCACCATCCGGCCACCAACGGCGACGGCGTCGGTCTCCTCGTACGTGCGAACAAGCCGCTTCACCCAGTCACGCTCGGCAACCGCATCGTCGTCTATAAATGCGACCACCTCACCCGAGGCGAGCTCGGCACCGACCGTCCGGCTGAACGAGACTCCCCGGTTCGTTTCGTTATTATGGACGATGACGTCGGAGTGGCCGCCGAAATCTGCTTCGACGCGTTCGTACGTCTCCGGACACCCGTCCACAACGATGACGACCTCAACCGTGTCGTACGTCTGGGAAAGAACGCTATCGACGCTCTCGACGAACGCATCGTAGCGATCGAGGGTGTACGTGCAGATGACGACCGAAACTTCCATTGATCCTGTCATGCGCCACCAGCGAGAAAAATCGTTCGTATTGGGGGAACGTTTCGGACACCGAGGGGGCAATGGTAATGCTTGACGACGATCCGGGTCCTCATCGGCGACCGATCTACCGTCGTACAGTCTGTATGCTGTAACTTTCAGGCTGACCGGCTTGTGTGAAACTCGCATCGAAGGAGAAGGCTTATTGACCCGATGGCGAATCTGTAGCTCAATGAGTGGAGAGACCGCTGAGGCGACGGCCCTCCAGGTCGACGACGTCTACGCGTTCGTAGAACGCTACGGACACCTCGTCCTGGTTGGACTGTTGATGGTGTTCATGTTGTGGGTTCGGTTACTCAACTACGGGGTTTTCCGTCGTGACGACGGCTCTGTCACGTTCACGGCAATCGACTCGTGGTATCACTGGCGAGCGACCGACTGGATGGTAGAAAACTATCCTCGATCGATGCCGTTCGAGGTGTACACCGGCTTTCCGACGGGTAACTACGTCGGTCAGTTCGGCACGCTCTTCGACCACATCGTTGTCACCGTCGCGATGGTCATCGGCCTCGGCGACCCCTCCCAGAGCGACGTGCAGATGGCCGCACTCATCGTGGTTCCGATTCTCGCCGTCCTCGTCGCGATCCCGGTCTACCTGATCGCAAAGAAGGTCGCCGGTGGCAGCCGCGTCGCCGGACTCGTCGCCGTCATCTTTCTCGCCCTCTCACCGGGCGAGTTTCTCAGACGGTCGACCGCAGGTCAGTTCCAGCATCACGTCGCCGAGGTGCTGTTCATGGCGGTCGCCCTGCTCGCGATCATCGTCGCCCTTCGCGTCGCCGAACGAGAGAAGCCGATCTGGGAACTCGTCGAAGCCAGGGAGTGGGAGCCGCTAAAAGAGCCGGCCACGTACAGCGCACTCGCCGGCGTCGCACTCTGTCTCTATCTCTGGACCTGGCCACCGGCGGTCATGTTCGTCGCCATCCTCGGCGTGTTCTTCGCCGTCCACCTCTGCATCGAATTCCTTCGCGGCGTGTCGCCGGATCACGTCGCGTTCGTCGGCGTGATCAGCATGGTCGTCCCCACGCTCTTCATGCTCGTCATGCTCGACGTCTTTACGTTTACGAGCGAGACTTCCTTCGGACTCCTCCAACCGACCGTCTCCGCGCTCGTTGCGATCGGCTGTCTCTTCATGGCCTGGCTCGCACGCGAGTGGGACGCCAGGGACATCGAACGAACGTACTATCCGGGTGCGATCGTCGGCATCGCCCTCGGGGGTCTGCTCGTCCTCTGGGTCGCCGTTCCGGATCTCTACTCGACGCTCGTCGGAAACTTCACCTCGCGAATCATGCCGATCGGACCGTCCGAGACCGGCCTGACCGTCCAGGAGGTCCAGCCGCCGGATGAGTTCGTTGCGCGCGCGACTCGGGAGTTCGGGATGGGACTGTACCTCTTCATCATCGGACTCGTCTTGCTCGTCGCCCGTCCGGTCATGGGCGAGCGATTCCGCGCCGAACACACGCTCGTCGTCGTCTGGAGTCTGTTCTTGCTCAGCATGGCGATGACGCAGGTGCGATTCTGGTACTACTTCGTCCTCCCGATCGCGATCGTCTCCGGTTACACGATCGGCGTCGCCGTCGACCTGATCGATGTTCGACTCACCGACCGCGTCTCTGACGTCGGCGCCTACCAGGTGCTCGCGATCGTTCTCGTGCTGACGGTTCTGTTCGTCCCGTTCGCCCCGATGGTCAACGACGTCAACGCGATCAACGTCGGCGAGCAAGCCGGCCCGAGCCACGACTCGATCCTCTGGGAGGACGCTAACGAGTTCATGGCCGAGAACACGCCCGAACCCGGAAACCTCTACGGGGCCGGTCACGACGACGAACTCGACTACTACGAACGGTATAGCTACCCGGACGATGGAAACTTCGAGTATCCCGAGGGCGCGTACGGGGTGATGTCGTGGTGGGACTACGGCCACCTGATAACCACCCAGGCCGAGCGGATTCCACACTCGAATCCGTTCCAGCAACACGCCCGTTCGTCGTCGGCCTACCTGCAGGCGCCCGACGAGGCGACGGCGAACGGCGTTCTCGACCTGATCGCGACGGGTGAGGATCCGCGCCTCGACGACACCGGTGGCCTCACCCAGGAGCCGCCGGAGTCTGTCGAAGGCGGCGACCAGATGCCCTACGTGATGATCGATTACAAGATGGTGGGCTCGAAATTCGGTGCGATTTCACAGTGGACCGGTCCAGATCCGGAGGTCTATTCGTCTCCGAAGCCGATCGACATCGGCATCGAGGACCAAGAAGAGACGTTCGTCGCCGCCAACGACGAGTTCTACGACACCCAGGTCGCCTCGCTTTATCTCGAGGACGCCGACGGGATGGAAAATTACCGGCTGGTCCACGAGACGGACCGGTTCGCGATGGTTGCCGGCGTTGCCACCCAGCAGGGAGGCGTCCCGTTCTGGGGAACTGACCTCGGTATCGGCTGGGACGAAGCCGCCCAGCACGAGCCGGTCATCGATCAGCACCGAGACGAGGGGATGCTCTACGGCGGTGAGTACTACGAACCCCACCTCGCGTCCGCGGTGAAGACCTTCGAGCGAGTCGAGGGGGCGACGCTCGACGGGCAATTCGACGGGATCGACGTCGAAAACGCCACGGTTGAAGCCTCACTCGAACTCGAGACTGAACCAGGTCGAACGTTCGTCTACACTCAGCAAGCCGAGATCGCAGACGACGGTGGGTTCTCGGTGACGGTCCCGTACGCGACCGAGGAGACGCTCGGTCCTGAAGACGGATTCACCGAGTCGACCGTCACGGCGAACGGAAGCTACCAGGTCATCGTCCAGGACGGCGAGACCTTCTACTCGAGCGAAGTCGACGTGCCGGAGCCGGCCATCTACGACGGCGACGAGATCACCGTCTCCGACTTCGAGGAGATCGACTTCGACGACCTCATCGACGATGGGGCCGATAACGCGACGGACGAAAACGGTGACGCAGGCGGAGATGATGACGAGAACGGTGACGCTGACAACGGTGGCGAAAACGGGGATGGAAACGATGCGGACGGTGCCGACACGAACGACGAGTGATCGATACCGCTGATGGACGAGTGATCGGTTCCCCGACCGACGTACGTGCAATCGAAGCGAATCCTTTTGGCCGGTCCGAGAATAGAGCCGGTAATGCGCGAGGGGCTTGTCGTTTACTGCAAGGGATTTGCGATGGGTGCCGCAGACGCCGTTCCCGGGGTATCGGGTGCGACGATCGCTCTCATCGTCGGGATTTACGATCGTATGATTCGAGCGATTACGGCGATCGACCCGCGCGAACTTCGAGAGATTTCCAGTCGAGATGGGCGAGCGGCGCTGTGGAGCGAACTTCTCGAGTGGGATCTGCCCTTTCTTCTCGCGCTCGGTCTGGGTGCCGTTTCGGCTGTCGTCGTCCTCGCGAACGCGATGGCGTACCTGACCGAGGCGCATCCGGTCCCAACGTACGCCTTCTTTACCGGGCTTATCGCCGCGAGTGCGATCGTCCTCTATAGCGAGGTCGACGTCACGACGCCAAAGCGCGTTCTGGTCGCGGCCGGTGGGATCGTTCTCGCGGCGGCCGTGACCGGCGTGACGGCGACGGGTGCCAGTCACACGCTCCCGATCGTGTTCGTCACCGGGGCGATTGCGATCTGTGCCATGGTGTTGCCGGGAATATCCGGAGCGTTTTTCCTCCTCGTTCTCGGGCAGTACGAGTACCTGACGGGCGTGCTCTCGGACTTCACGTCGGGCGTGGCCGGTCTCTTCGACGGAAACTCGGTGGGGACGCTCGTCGAGCCAGGGACAGTTATCGCGGTATTCGGTGCCGGAGCCGTTCTCGGACTCTTCACGATGGCCCACGCGGTCCGCGTGGCGCTCGATCGCTACCACACCGCGACGATGACGTTCCTGGTGAGTTTGATGGTCGGGGCGCTCAGACTCCCGATCGAAGAGGTGGCGGTTGCTCTCGGCGAATCGTCGACCGGGTCGCCGTCGTACGCGATTCTCGGCGGATCCGTCGGCGCGGGGATCGTGCTTCTCGCCGATCGGTACGCAATCGATCGAACGACCGTTTCGAACCCGGCCTAAATCTGAGTTCGCGCTCTTTCCGGGTGTGACGACGGCCTCAAACTCGTCGGAAATTTAATCCGTTTAAAAACATTAAGAAAATTTAAGATAAATATATTACCATTGGAAACGACGTTTGGATTGTAATGTCCGCAACTGACAGCGTCAAAGAAGCCGTTGAAGCGCACCCACGACTGCTCGGATTCCTGTTTGCTGCGATGGTGCTGATGAGCCAGGCTGGTTCCGTCGCTGCCGGTGCCACGGAAGTCGGCGTCGGCCCCTAAGTAGCGTCCGGATATCGACCGCTCGTTCTACCGTAGTCACACTCCGTCGAGAGAGTTCTACCCACGCTTCAGTCTGATCTCGGAGAACGTGCCGGTTCCGAGAGACGCTCATCGCGACAGAATTCACACTTCGGAGAGATACGTCGGCAAGCCCAGTTCCGTATTCCATCGCAACTGACCGTCGACCACCAGCGGCGTCTCGATCCACGTCAGGTATTTTCGCAATTGCTCGACGGAGACGCTCGTCTTTACGTCGTGCATTGGAAGCAGGTATATTTCGTCGATCGTCTTGACGTTCGGAGAGGTCACGGAGCCGATCTGAAACTCCTTTGCGGGATACGTTCGAAAGCTGAGGACGGGATCGTCGGTCGGCTCGACGGAGACGATCGTCGGCGCCCCGCCGTCGGATTGTGCGATGTCGGTCGATCCATCGCCGACGATCAGGTACTGTTCGCCGAGGACGGTCCACTCGCTTATAATTTCCAGGGCACCGCGGAGCGGGAATCCGAGGTTGAGTAACTTCGCGAGCGACGCCCCGGAGTCGACGGCGTGTTCGTTGATGATGTCTCCGAGCGTCGCGACGCCCCCGAACGCACCCCGCTGGGCGAGCGCGAGCCCCTGCTCGTAGGAGTGACAGGCGTTCAGGAAGAAGACGCCGAGGTCGACCGACTCGAGCGTTCGGACGTCGAGATCGCCGTCTGAACACTCGAGTCCCGCGTCCGTCGCGTGCCCGATGTAGTGGAGAAAGTCGTATCCGCCGTCGGAAAGTAGTGTCGCGAGCTCGTCCGTCGAGACGCCGAATCGTGAGGTGACGTCGAACGGGAGCAGTTCCCTGGAACCGTAGGTTTCGTCCAGCAGGTCGTGTTCGTCTAGCATCCGGGCGTCGTTGCAGACGACGAGGATGTCGATGTGCTGGGTGCGCGATTTTCTATCGAGTTGATTTCGATAGCCTTCGATCGTCGCTTTCGAGGCGCCCTGAGGTGCAAGCTCGCCGAACCAGGCGTGTTCGATCGACTCGTCGGTTACGTCCGGTTCGACGACGGGAAACGTCGATTCCGAATCGATTCCATCGGTCGTCGGACGCCGGGTCGTTCTAGCCGATCGAACCAGCGTCGCGTGTTCTCGCTTCCGGTGAGCGTCTGTGTCCGACAGTGCCGTTGGCGTTCTCGTCGTTGCAGCCGAAGCGACCTCGGTATCGATCGAGTGTTTGGTTCCGCTCGACGGCCGGACGATCCCCAGTTCGTTTACGACGAACGGGAGGACCTCGATCGCGCTCGGCTCGTCCGGGACGTGAGCCGTCAACGGCCAGCGAGGGACGTGCGGCTCGATGAGTTCGTACGGCACCTCGAGATAGGCCTCGAGTCGCGTGGAGAGCGATTCGTCGTACAACGCTTCGAGATCCCAGGGAAGGTGCGGCTCCACCTGTTTGCGCTCGTAGAGGTCGTACCGGTAGACGCCCTCGGTACGAACCAGACAATCGAGGAAGAAGACGTGTTTGAGAACGCGCGCGACGTCGTCGGCGAACGGATTCTCATCGCGGAGTGGAATCGACGTCGACTCGGTGTGGATTGCGGGGGTATCTCCCTCGACGAGCGGGGCACTGAGGTAAAACGAGAGCGGGGCGACCGAATACAGTTGAGACAGTTGCGGAGACACTTCGATACTAACGCCGGTATCGAGGGGCGCTGATTCCGTTCGCACGTCGAGTTCGTCGCCGCGCTCGATGAGCGGCGGGTGGCCCCGAAGCGTCGGCCACGAACGCTCTGGCGTGTCCGTCTTCATCGCCGACGCCATCGCCGAGATGGCCCGCATCATCGACGCCGGATCGTCGGGGGTCGTGATGGATCCGGCCGGGTGTTTGTGTAGTGACCGGGCGCCGATTTCGACTTCGACCGGCTCGTCGAAGGTGAGCTGGATCGTGTTGAGTCCGACTTCGACGGTTCCCGGTGAATCCACTCGACAGTACAACTTCATCGGTCCGTCCAACCCGACGAACTGAACGTCGTCGTCGAGGACGTACTCGGTTCCGTCAGTGAGTTTCGCGACGGACTGGCCGCTCGCCGCGTGAACGTTCACGAGGTACCGGTGGTCGAAGACGATAGACGCGGTCTCGATCCGGTAGGAAGTGTCTACGGGAAAACAAAAGAGGTCTGTCGGTACCTCGACGGGCGTGACGGGGCGGTCCGTTCTCAGCGAGAGCTGACGCTGTTCGTTCGAATCGAACAGTTTCAGCCCGTGGGGGTCCGTGTCGGCAGTTATCTCGATCGCCATTCGTCGCTGTTGGATCGATACCGCCGCACAGACAAAAAACCAACTGGTATATGCCTGCCCCAATCACCAATTCTAACTCGATGGAGGGGCATACGATTCGCAATCAATTCGATATCGTTGTACCCGGAACCTGGGTGATGGAAGTCGCCGTCCGATGTCGACGTGGCGGTAGCTGTCGATCGACTCTGTTTGCGTACAAACCGTCACCATCGCGTGCGTACCGATCGAGCGGGGAACCGACACGGTAGGCTTTTAGGAACTGTCGAGTACACTCGACCTGTGACGAAGGTACCACCGCTCGTGCTGGATGTCGACGGAACGCTGACCCGGCCGGGTGGTCGAGGCCTCGATCCGCGCGTGTTCGACCCCCTGGCTTCGTGGGAGGCGCCGATCGTGGTGGCGACCGGAAAAGCGATTCCGTATCCCGTCGCGCTCTGTCACTTCATCGGCATTCCGGAGCGGGTAATCGCCGAGAACGGTGGCGTCGTCCTCACGGCGGATAGTCTCGAAGTCGTCGGCGACCGGGAGGCCGCACAGCAGGTCCTCGACGCGTACGAGGCGGCGGGCTACTCGGCGGGCTGGCGGGGCGTCGACACGGTAAACCGCTGGCGCGAGACCGAACTCGCGATCAGTCGAGACCAGCCCCTGGAACCGCTCGAACGACTGGCCGACGACGCCGGACTCAGCGTCGTCGACACGGGCTACGCCTACCACCTCACGCACCCGACGTGTACGAAGGGGGCGTCACTCGAACGGTTCGCGTCGGCGTTCGGCGTCACCCTCTCTTCGTGCGTCGCGATCGGCGACTCAGAGAACGACGTCTCGACCTTCGAGCGCGTCGGACGGAGTTTCGCCGTGGCGAACGCCGACGACGCCGCGAAGGACGCCGCCGACGAGGTGCTTTCCGGCGCACACGCCGACGGCACGCTGGCCGCCCTCGACCGGCTGCGTCCGTGATCAATCGATGCACGTCCCCGGGTCGCGTAGTCCCTCGTACGACGAGCGGCCCGAGCGTCCCGGCAGCGTGGTCGAAGTCCATCTATAACGCGAGTCGAGAGCCATATGACGGTCGGACCCGAAGACGCGCGCATGCGCACCGCTCCGGGATCGATCCTCGCAGTCGACGGGTCGACGATCGCGATTGCCCTCCTCGGCCTCGTCGTGACCGTCGGTCTCTTCGTCTGGATTCGTCGCGACGCAGCCCGCAACGACGTCTCCCGGCCGCGGCTGTGGGGGGCGATCGCGAGCGGGGCGATGGGGCTCGGCTTCTGGCTGTATCTCACAGCACCGGTACCGATGACCGGCGTTATCATGACGGCGAACACGGGGCTGGTCCTCTACGGGTTCGAACGCGAGATCGCCTCCGGGGATGAGCGGCCGGCCGAGCCCGGGTCGCTCCCGCACGAACCGATCTCGAATTCGGCCGACGGGACGGATGTCGACGATTCCGATCGATCGTCGGAGTGAGTCGAGGTCGCGTCGCTCGTCGTCACCGTCGGACCACGACCCTTTTTGTGATCTATCCCTAACGAGCCGTTATGAGCGACGACGGGCCCAAACAGGTCGATTCACCGGACTATCACAGCGTGAATCACACCGCGGCCCAGACCTGCGGGTGGACGGCGAACGCCCTTCGCGGCGAGGGAAAGTGCTATAAGAACATCTTCTACGGCATCGAATCGCACCGCTGTATCCAGATGACGCCGGTCGTCCGGTGTAACGAGCGATGTATCTTCTGCTGGCGTGATCACCGCGGTCACGCCTACGAGCTAGACGACGTCGAGTGGGACGACCCCGAAGCCGTCGTCGACGCGTCGCTGGAACTGCAGACGAAGCTCCTCTCGGGATTCGGCGGAAACGACGAGGTCCCACGCGACGTCTTCGAGGAGGCGATGGAACCGCGCCACGTCGCCATCTCGCTCGACGGCGAACCGAGCCTCTACCCGTACCTCCCGGAACTCATCGAGGCCTTCCACGACCGCGATATTACGACGTTTCTCGTTTCGAACGGGACCCGCCCTTCCGTCCTGCGAGAGTGCGATCCGACCCAGCTCTACGTCAGCGTGGACGCCCCAGAGCGCCACACGTTCGACCAGGTCGTCCGCGCGATGGAAGACGACGCCTGGGAGACCTTACTCGAGACCCTGGACGTACTCGCCGAGAAGGACGAGACGCGAACCGTCCTTCGGACCACGCTCTTGCGCGGCGAGAACATGCACAGCCCCGACTGGTACGCCGGGCTCTTCCAGCGAGCCGACCCGGATTACGTCGAACTCAAAGCGTACATGCACGTCGGACACTCCCGGGGGCGACTCGATCGCGATACGATGCCCGACCACGACGAGGTCGTCGCGTTCGCCGAGGCCGTGGCCGACCACATGCCCAATCATCCCGTCGTGAAGGAGGTCCCCGCCTCTCGCGTGGCGTTACTCTCACGCACCGAGGACACCTGGATACCGAAGCTGAAGAAAGAGAGCGAGTTCTGGGCGCGCGATCCCGTCGCCGGCGACTGAGTCGCTCGGCTACGCCTGTTCGGTTCCTGAAACCGCCACAGGTCCGATCGTTCTCGTTCTGACGTGGATCTACGGTTCGGGCGGCGCCTGTACGCAAAACCCGTTCCCCTCGGGATCGCGCATGACGGTCCAGGTCTCCGAGACGGGTCCGATCTCGCGCGTCTTCGTCTCGACTTCCGAAGCGCCGAGGTCGACGAGCCGCTCGACCGTCTCTTCACGATCGTCGGCGTCCAGATCGAGGTGGATGGGAATCGACTCGGTTGGCGACTTCGCTTTCTTCTGGAAATACAATCGCGGGCCATCGCCGGTCGGATCGACGATCGCGGCCGCGGCGTTCGGATCCCCGCCGGACGCCTCCCAGGCCTCTCGCAGTTCGTCCGGCCATTCCTCCCGTTCGTACCCGAGGGCACTCGCCCAGAAGGACGCGAGTCCGTCCGGGTCGTCGCACGCGAACGTGACGTTTCCGATCGACACCATACGCTCCCTTCTCGACGCGGTCACAAGAACACTCTCTGAACGTCGTTTCAGATAGAACGCTGATAGGCGTTCTTCAAACGCGTCGCAGTCCCTCGGAGCCGGACAATCCAAAGCGACGCGGTAGGGAGGCGGTCGCCTCACGACGTCGGTAGCGTACTCCCACCCGATCGTCGGACCGAATCGTCGAGATACGGCGAACGCTCTTGATGGGTCGCTGCGTAGGATTGCCATGGGTGAGTCAGAGTCGACGCGTCGGTTGACTCACGAATCGTTCGCCGCCGTCGGAAACGAGTTACGAATGGATATCCTGCGGACGCTCTGGTTCCACGGTCCGCTCTCGTTTAGCGACCTGTACGACCGGGTGGATGTAGACGACAGCGGTCAATTCACCTATCACCTCTCGACGCTACGCGACCAGTTCGTCCGGAAATCAGACGATGAATACAGCGTGACGGTCGTCGGTTCGCAGCTCGTCATGACCGTCCTCGCGGCGGTCGAGACGGACGATTCGGAGAAATCGCCATACGACCTGGATGCGGCTTGTCACGGTTGCGAATCGAATCTTCAGGCCGTCGATGGCAGTGGGTGGCTCGAGATCGACTGCCCATCGTGTGAGAAACTGTATGCGAGTTACCCGGTTCCTCCCGCCGGATCGAACGAGTGGTCGTCCGCCGAGCGGTTGTGGGTATTCGACCAGCGAATTCGGCGCACGAACGCGCTCGTCCATCGCGGCATCTGTCCGAACTGCTCGTGTCGCATGGATCGGACGATCGTTCACGACGCGGAACCGCCGCCCGGGCTCCCGTTCGTGTTCGAACACCGGTGTGGCCACTGCCGGCTGGAGAGCTTCACCCTCCCCGGAACTGGACTACTAGAGCACCCGGCAATGGTGGCGTTCTATCACGACCGCGACGAGGATCTCTTCTATATTCCTCAGTGGGAGATCCCGTGGCTGTACGACGGTCGCGTCGTCGACGTCGTCTCCGAGGATCCCTTCACGTACGCCATCGAGGTCCACGTCGAGGACGATCAGTTTCGGGCGACGCTCGACGAGGAGGGGTGCGTCTGTCGCGTGGACGTCGTCGTAGCCTAACGGACGATCTGCCGAGTTTCGACCAACGCATCATCGTCGCCGCTGTCGAATAACCTCGACAGTTCGTCACAGATCGATACCGAACTCCTCGGCGAGTACGTCCTCGACGTCGCTTACAGGAAGGGCTCGCTTTCGCTTCGACCCGTGTTCGGTGATCGTGAGCGACGTACCAGAGAGCGTGCGTCTCCCGTCCGCCGTGGCGAGCGTCGCCAGTCGATCGCCGGCGAAGTGCGAATCGGGCGAGTTCGCGTGAAAGTCGGCCATCTCTGCAAATTCGGTCGGTAATCGGGGGGTGCGATCGAACCGGTAGCGGATTGCCCACTCGCCGTCCGTCCGGTGTTCGACGGCGTGGGTGCACTCGTCTCGGTCGTCGGAAACGGCCACGATGCGGTAGGTTCCCGACACGTCTCGGCGCCACGATCCGTCTAGCGGGAGCGGCGTTCGAGCGAAATCACCGAACCCGACGTCGATCAGCCGGTCGTCGACGAGCAGCGCGAGGTGGTCGTATTCGGGGCCGTACGTTCCGTCGTCGCGGCGCGGGCGAGCGGAGAGATGATCGACATCATAGCCGAGTTCGGATAGCAACCAGGCGTACGCCGTGTTGAGATCGTAACAGAGGCCGCCACCGCCCGAGATGACCCGCTCGACGGCCGTTTCGGGGTCGAGCGTCGTCCCGATTTCGGCGTCGACGTAGACGTTCGTGAACGGGACGGTACGGAGGTGGCGGCGCTGGAGCGTCTCGAGTGAGTTGTCCGACCCCGAACCGTCGGGCGCTATCCCGATTCGATCCAGATAATCCGCCGCGTTCATGGCCGAATAGATTCGTCCGCTGGATGAAAGCGCCACTGATTCCGATTCGGGGTGCTCGACTCACGGCCAGTATCGGTCGAACGAGACCGTCTCGACTCCCGAACGGTGAAAGTGACCTGAGCGGCGCGCGTTCCCACGAATTCGGGCGGTAGGCGTGGGGGGTATTTCACTTCCAGAACGCGCTAGCCACACCGCTATCGTGCCAGCGCGCGTTATCGGATAGTAAGTAATGACTCCCAGTACGACACGCGAGACGGCGCCACCAGCAACCGAACAGGCGAACTCCAATGAGACCGACACCCGACCGCCGGCGGTGGAGGTGTGCGGGCTCGGGAAGACATTCGGCGAGACGCGGGCCGTCGACGGAATCGATCTAACCGTCCCCAGGGGCGGAATATTCGGACTGCTGGGGCCGAACGGCGCCGGGAAGACGACGGCTATTCGCATGCTCGCGACGTTACTCGCGCCGGACGCCGGGACGGCCCGGGTCCTCGGCTACGACGTCTCAGAGGACCCGGCGAAATCAGGCGTCGAGTCAGCCTGACGGGCCAGTTCGCGTCCGTCGACGAGGACCTCACCGGACGAGAGAACCTCGTCCTGCTGGCCAGACTGGAGGGGTATTCCCGACGCGGCGCCAGGAACCGTGCGACGGAACTTCTCGACGCGTTCGGCCTGACCGAGGCGGCGAGAAAGCAGGTGAGCGCGTACTCCGGCGGTATGCGCCGACGACTCGATATCGCGGCGAGCATCGTCGTCACGCCCGAACTACTATTTCTCGACGAACCGACGACCGGGCTCGACCCGCGCAACCGGAACCAGGTCTGGGAGATCATCCGTGCGCTCGTCGACGACGGGACCACCGTCGTGCTGACGACGCAGTATCTGGAGGAAGCCGATCAGCTAGCCGATCGGATCGCCGTCATCGACGACGGCGAGATCATCGCCGAAGGGACGCCCGGCGACCTCAAAGCCGCGGTCGGCTCTGGCGTCCTCACGATCGCCGTCACCGACCCGGCCCAGCGCGATCGGGCCATCGAACGTCTTTCAGAGCGCGTCGACGATCTCGTCGCAGCGGGTTCGGATCCGCGAACGCTGACCGCCCGGGTGACGGAGCCGGCGATCGCCCTCGATGCGTTCGCCGCGCTCTCCGAGGCGTCGATCGACGTGACCGAGTTCTCGCTCGGTCAGCCAAGCCTCGATGAGGTGTTCCTGGCGCTCACCGACAGACCGACGGCGCAATCGTGTCGCGGTGTGGACCTACCGGACGGCGGTGAGTCACGATGAGCGACGATCCGGCCGTCGAGGACCCCGATCTCGAACGCGTCCGAGCGGCCGTCGCGACGGGCGAGCGACCGGAGCCCCCGAACCCGGTCTCGGCGTCGCTCACGTTCGGCTGGCGAGCCCTGCTCAAGATCAAGCACGTCCCCGAACAGCTCTTCGACGTCACCGCCTTTCCCGTCATGTTCTTGCTGTTGTTCACCTACCTGTTCGGCGGCGCCCTCGCGGGCTCGACGAGCGAGTACCTTCAGGAGCTCCTGCCCGGCATCCTCGCGATGACGGTCGTCTTCATCTCCATCTACACGGGTGTGACGATCAACGACGACATCGACGAGGGCGTCTTCGACCGATTTCGAACGGCGCCGATCTGGCAACCGTCGGTGATCGTCGGCGCCTTACTGGGCGACGCCGTCCGCTACACGATCGCCGCGACCCTCGTCATCGGGCTGGGTCTCGTCCTCGGCTTTCGTCCGGACGGCGGCGCCATCGGCGTCCTGTCCGCGGTAGCGCTCTTGCTGGTCTTCGCGTTCGGTCTCTCGTGGATCTGGACCGCACTCGGGTTCGTCATGCGCTCGCCGGAATCGCTCATGGGCGCGAGCATGCTGGTGCTCTTCCCGCTGACGTTCGTCAGCAACGTCTTCGTCGATCCGGCGACGATGCCCGGCTGGCTCGAGGCGTTCGTCGACGTCAACCCCTTTAGCCACCTCGTCGACGCGATGCGCGGGCTGATGCACGGGACGGCGTCGGCGGGCGAGGTGGGACTCGTCCTCGCGATGGCCGCCGGACTGGTCGCCGTCTTCGGCCCGGTGACGATGTATCTTTTCGCCAGGCAGGGGTAAGATCGTCGTACCCAGAAACGATTGCTCTTTGAACGTTGGATCGAGATCGGTCGGAATCTCGCTACGGCGTTCGGCTGTCGTATCGGTTCTCAATGACGTACGAGGCCAGCGTAACGACCAGCCAACCGACCAAAAGTATGGGTATGACTCGGTAGGAGACGCGAATGAACGTGTCAAGGAGTAACGGTCCACGTCGTATCCCAGATTCAAGTACGATCAGCGTCAATAAGAACGCGATATATCCAAGAAACCAGTCGCCGACGTCCATCTGCATCTCCATGCGGAAAAATTCTAATATTCAGCATATAAAATAATGGGTTGAAACACAGATTGACTGAATCTGTGAAACCGGAGTTGCGCCGCCTTTCAAGGCTCGTTTCCCCGTCGATTTCCGAACTGCAAATTGCTGGCAGATAGACCCGAACGTCAACTATCGACAGTAGCAGTCAATCCGCCCAAAATCACCTCGCCCCGATTCACCCTGCGGAACGCCCGCGAGAGGAACCGATCGTTCGCTCGCAGACGCGATTACTCCAGGTCGAACCGATCGAGCGTCATCACGTCGTGCCAGGTCTCGACGAAGTCGGAGACGAACGTCTCCTCGCCGTCTGTGGCACCGTAGACTTCCGCGATGGCCCGAAGTCGGGCGTTCGATCCGAAGACGAGGTCGACGCGGCTCGCCTCCCAGACCGTCTCGCCCGTCTCGCGGTCTCTGACCTCGTAGACGTCTTCTGTGTCAGACGTCGCCTCCCACTCGTAGTCCATCGAGAGGACGGTCTCGAAGAAGTCGTTGGTCAGCGTCTCTCGTTCGTCGGTGAAGACGCCGAGGTCCGAATCCTGGTACGTCGCACCGAGCGTTCGCAGACCGCCGACCAGCACGGTCATCTCGTCGGCCGTCAGGTCGAGGAGATCGGCCTTGTCGACCAGCAACTCTTCTGCCGGCCGGTCCGCTTCGTCGCTCCGGTAGTTTCGGAAGCCGTCGGCGGTCGGCTTGAGCGCCTCGAACGACTCGACGTCGGTCTGAGCCTGCGTGGCGTCGGTTCGACCCGGCTCGAACGGGACCGTCACGTCGTAGCCGGCGTCCCGCGCGGCCTGTTCGACGGCGGCGTTTCCGCCCAGCACGATGAGGTCGGCGAGTGAGACGCGCACGTCGTCGGATCTGGAATCGTTGAAGTCCTCGCGGACCGCCTCCAGGGTCGAGAGTACCGTCTCGAGTTGGTCCGGTTCGTTGACCTCCCACTCGTTTTGCGGTTCGAGGCGGATGCGCGCGCCGTTGGCGCCGCCGCGTTTGTCGCTGTCTCGGTAGGTCGAGGCCGCCGCCCAGGCGGTCTTGACCAGCTGCGAGACGGTCAGGTCGGTGGCGAGGACGATCTCTTTCAACTCGTCTACCTCCTCGTCTCCGATCAGGTCGTAGTCGACGTCGGGGAGCGGGTCCTGCCAGAGCTGTTCTTCGTCCGGAACCTCGGGGCCGACGAACCTCGACGGTGGGCCCATGTCGCGGTGAGTCAGTTTGTACCAGGCCTTCGCGAACGCCTTCTGGAACTCGTCCGGATTCTCGAGGAAGCGCTTCGAGATCTCGCGGTAGTCCGGATCTTCCACCAGCGCGAGGTCCGTCGTGAGCATCATCGGCGCGTGCTTTTCAGATGGATCGTGCGCGTCCGGGACGGTGTTCTGGGCCGCTTCGTCGACTGGCTTCCACTGGTACGCACCGCCGGGGCCTTCTTCGAGTTCCCACTCGTACTCGAACAGGTTCTCGAGGAAGGAGGTGTCCCACATGGTCGGCCAGGCGGTCCAGGCGCCCTCGATGCCGCTGGTGATCGTATCGCTTCCCTTACCGGATCCGTGGCTGTTCTCCCAGCCGAGTCCCTGCTGTTCGATCGGGGCGGCTTCGGGGTCCGCGCCCAGGGCGTCGTCGGGGGCGGCGCCGTGGGTTTTCCCGAACGTGTGTCCGCCAGCGATGAGCGCGACCGTCTCTTCGTCGTTCATCGCCATGCGATCGAACGTCTGTCGGATGAAGTCTGCGGCCTTCTCCGGGTCGGGTTCGCCGTCTGGGCCTTCCGGGTTCACGTAGATCAGGCCCATGTGGTCGGCGCCGAGGGGTTCTTCGAGGGTGCCCGCTTCGTCGTGGCGGTCGGAACCCAGCCACTCCTCTTCGGGGCCCCAGTAAACGGATTTGTCCGGCTCGTAGGCGTCCTCGCGGCCGCCAGCGAAGCCGTACGTTTCGAAGCCCATGGACTCGAGCGCGCAGTTTCCGGCCAGAATCATCAGGTCGGCCCAGGAGAGATTTCGCCCGTACTTCTGCTTGACCGGCCAGAGCAGCCGGCGCGCCTTATCGAGGTTGACGTTGTCGGGCCAGCTGTTGAGCGGGGCGAAGCGCTGGGCACCCTCTGCGGCGCCACCGCGGCCGTCGACGGTCCGGTACGTGCCGGCGCTGTGCCAGGCCATCCGGATCATCAGCGGGCCGTAGTGACCGTAGTCGGCCGGCCACCACTCCTGTGAATTCGTCAGTACGTCCTTGACGTCGGCTTTCACCTGATCGAGGTCGAGCGTCTGGAACGCCTCGGCGTAGTCGAACTCCTCGTCCATCGGATCGACGGGACGGGCGTTCTGGTCGAGAATTTCCAGGTTCAGTTGGTTCGGCCACCAGTCGTGGTCAGACCCTGTCATCGTCGAGGTATTGCTCCGTTTGCCTATTAAGAGTGTCTAATTCGGAAACCAAGTCTTCGCTCTGACAGAAGAATTTTTGTGATTGTGTGAAACTGGGTCGACGAGTGTCTCCGTTTCCTACTGTGGACGAGTGTTGCGCTGTCTCTACCGTGGGACGCTCGTTCCCACGAGTATTCGCAAACTATCGAATCCACCGACGGCGATCGACGCTCGATCCACCGGCCAGCGCTCTCCTGATCGATTCGAGGCGAGATTGCGAAACCATTACCCTCGTCGACACCAAGACAGCGACATGTTCGATCCGGTTCCGATCGGCGAGTACGCGCTCGAACACGCCGCCTTCCTCGTACTCGTGATCGGCTCGTCGATCTTCTTCAGCGCGCTCGCCGCCCTCAACGTTCGTCACGGTCGCGAGACGCTCGAACGAGAGCGCGAGTGGGTGTCAGACCAGTTCGGCGTCGACGATCCCGATCGCGTAAGCGCCTACCACCGAATCAAGACGCGACTCGGCCAGGTCCAATCGTGGTTCGTCCTCTCGGTCGTACTCCTCGCGCTGTACACGGGCGCGTTCGCCAGCCTCGTCGAGTGGTTCGAGGGTCTCGGCTACGGCTCGGTCGTCACCGGAACGGCCTTCTTCGTCGTCGTGATGGTGGGGATGCAGGCGCTGTCGCTTCCGTTCGACGTCTACGACACGTTCGTGGTCGAGGAACGCTTCGACTTCAACAATCAGACGCCGGCGCTGTTCGTCCGCGACCTCCTCGTCGGGCTCGTCCTCTCGGTCGTCATCGTCGCCGGCCTCTCGGTCGCGATCCTGTGGACGATCCACGCCCTGCCGGCGCTCTGGCCCGCGGCCGCCCTCGCCATCTTCGCCGCATTCTCGCTCTCGATGCTGGTCGTCTACCCGCGCGTTATCGCCCCGCTGTTCAACGACTTCGAACCAGTCGAAGAGGGAGCGCTTCGCGACGGCGTCGAGCGCGTCTTCGATCGCGCCGGCTTCACCTGCGACGACGTTTACGTAATGGACGCGAGCCGGCGATCCGGTCACTCGAACGCCTACTTCACTGGCTTCGGTCGAACCAAGCGGGTCGTCCTCTTCGACACGCTGGTCGAGCAGATGGAACTGCGCCAGCTAGAGAGCGTCCTCGCCCACGAACTCGCCCACTGGAAGCGAGCCCACATCTGGAAGCAGTTCGGGGCGGGGCTCTTGCGGATCGGGCTCGCACTGGTCGCCCTCTGGGTGCTGATGGAGACCACCTGGCTCTACGCGATGTTCGACCTACCGGCGACCGCCTACGTCGGTCTCGCGGTCGGTGCCCTCTGGATAAGCCCCCTCTTGCAACTGTCCAGCCCGATCGAAAACCGCCTCTCGCTCGCCCACGAGCGTGAGGCCGACGCGTTCGCGACCGACGTCATGGGCGACGGCGAACCGCTCGTCGAGGCGCTCAGCCGACTCACCGGCGAGAACCTCTCGAATCCGTTTCCCCACCCGCTGTACGCGACGTTCCACTACGATCACCCGCCGATTCCCGAACGGATCCGCTACATTCGGCGGATGGGCGACGACGTCGCGGTGGACGAGCAGTCGAACACCGACGTCGTCGGTTCTGAGTGAATCGCAGGCGACATTCGTCACTCGGACGCGTAACCGAAACCGAACCGTCGCGAGCGGTGACTGTCCGCGTCGGTATGCACTGTGGTTAACCGGGCTCGTCTGCTACAAAATACCATGATTTCGGAACGACTCTCGGAGTCGTCCGAGGTGATCGGGACGTGAGCGACGATCGAGCGGACGAGTCCGACGGCGGACGCCGGGGCTTTCACCTCCGGGTCGGGCTGCGCGCCCTCTCGGATATCCTCGGCGATCTCGTCGAGGTGGAGGCGACTCGCGACCCACCGCCGGAGCCGTCGGTCGAGTGGGACGACGTCGCCGATGACGAGTTGGATACGGGAACCGGTCGCGAACGGACGAAGAGGCTGCGAACGTCGACTACCGATCGTTGTCTGGTCGACACCCGGTTCGACGGCGGTGCGTTCGTCGTCCACGCCGACATTCCCGGGGCCGAGGTGGACGACGTCTCGGTCGGTCTCGATCCGCGGGCGGACCAGCTTGTCGTCGGCGTCCACGACGAGGCCGTCGCGTGGGTCGACCTCCCATGGTCGAAAGCGGAGGCGACCGACGTCTGGTTCAACAACGGCGTTCTGGAGGTGCGGCTGCGGCCAACCGACGCCTGAGTCGAGACGTCGGCCGAATCAGCCCGCATTGACTCCAAGCGAGCGACGTCTCCTCATTCGAGCCCCATGACCGACCGGTATCGAGCACCCGCGTCGTCGTCTTCCTCGATGGCGGCACCGATGCGCGGCGAGAGCCACTCGCGAGTCGCGCCCACCGCGGAGTCGGTTCCAACCCCGTCCGCGGGCGTCCCGTCGAACTCCGGCGACCGCAACTCGGCGGGCAAAAAGCGCTCGTAGACGGGCAACCGCTCTGTGAGCGGGAGTCCCGCATCCTCGGCGATCGCTTCGAGCTCCCGAAGCGCGGGCCAGGCGTAATCGGGGTTGACGTGGTCGTCGGTCACCGGCGAGACGCCGCCGAGGTCGTCGACGCCGCAGTCGATCAGTTCGCGGACGGGCGCCAGGTTCGGCGGCGCCTGCACGGACACCTCGTCGGGGAGCGCCACGCGGGCCATCGCGATCACGCGACGCATCGTTTCTACATCGGGCGTCCCGCCGTCCCAGCGCTCGTTGGTTCGGACGGGCTGGACGATCACCTCCTGGACGTGGCCGTAGCGCTCGTGCAGTTCGGCGATCGCGAGCAGGCTCTCGGCACGATCGTACCAGTCCTCGCCGATCCCGACGAGGATACCGGTCGTGAACGCGACGTCGAGTTCGCCGGCCGTCCGGATCGTCGCCAGTCGCTGACCCGGCTCTTTACGTCGTGGTCCCGCGTGGGCGTCCACCTCGGCAGTGGTCTCCAGCATGACGCCCATGCTGGCGTTGACGTCTGCGACCAGTTCCATCTGCTCGGGCGTCTGGTCGCCGGGGTTGGCGTGCGGGAGCAGGCCCTCCTCCAGGGCGACCTCGCAGGCCGCCCGAAGGTAGTGGTGAACCGAGTCGTATCCCCACGCGTCCAGCGTGTCGTGAATCTTCGCGTAGCGATCGTCCGGGTCGTCGCCGAACGTAAATAACGCCTCGGTACAGCCGGCGTCGGCGCCTCGTCGACAGATTTCGCGGACTTCCTCGAGCGAGAGTAGCGATGCCTGTCCGGGCGGGTCGAAGTACGTACAGTAGGTGCAGGTGTACCGACACGCCGTCGTCAGCGGGATGAAGACGTTTCTCGCGAACGTGAGTTCGTCCGGGGCGGAGACGTCCGCCGGGGTGACCGCACACAGCGCGTCGACGTCGGCGTCGTCGACCGTCAGTTCGACGTCGTACGCATCGGCCCCGGGTATCATCGATCGATTGCTTGACTCGCTCGTCACTAAGGGGTATCGTTCCCGGGTTCACTCCGGCCGGGACGCGCTGACGCGTCCATCGGTCGTCTGCAGGGTGAATCCAACATCGGTGAGATACGTACGTGCGCGTCCGTCTCCGTGGGTGAGCACTTCGACCAGGTCGGCCGGTTCGTCGACGTCCGTCGCGAGTCGAAAGGAGTCGACGACGCACACGTCGGCTCCGACGGTGGCGGCGATCTCGCGGTGATCGAGGTACGATGTCCCGTGGTAGTCGACGCGAAACCCTGGGTGTCGAGAGACGAACGCGTTGGTTCCACCACCTCGACCGGGTGCGATGACGACGTCTCCCGGCGTCTCGAACAGCCGTTCGAGCACCGACGGCGTCGCGATGGCCAGATCGGCCATGACGACGGCGATCTCCGGCCCTCCATCGGAACCGCGCGCGTCGACGTGGGCCGAGAGCCGCGCGTTCACGGCGTCGGTGAGCGGTCGCTCGTCGACCGTCACCGGAACGTCGACGTCGATTTGCCCGGTCGAGAGGATGTGCGGATGGTGGCCGGCAGCCTCGATCGCCTCGACGACGTCCGCTGCCATCGCTCGGGCGAAGTCCCGTCGCTCACGCTCCGAGAGAACCGGTTCCAACCGGCTCTTCGGCGATTCCGTCGAGAACGGGACAAGAACCTCCATGTGGACACTTCGTCGATACCGAACCAAAAACGCGTCGTCAGCTACTCGCAACGAGTGCGAATCGCGATCGGAGTTAGAACAGGGGCTCGAGGTCGTCTGCGTCCTCTTCGACGAGTTCTTCTAGGTTTTCCTCGCTCTCGGCCTGGATGTCGTCCATGTTGTCCTGGGCCTCGATGGCGACCTGCTGGAGGCGCTTGATCCGCGGGACGTTCGTGACGCCCGAGAGCAGGATCGACGCCGAAACCTCGGGGACCGGACGCGGGTAGTCGCCGCCGCGGACTTCCATGCTGCCCGTCTCCTCTTCGAGCCACTTGCGGCCGCGCTCGATGCCCTTCCGGTTTAGGTGGTTGGAAGGACCGCTGAGAACGAGCAGCGCGCGCTCGGCGCCGTCGATTTCGCAGGGTAGGGTGAGTCGACCCAGGGCGGCTTTCCGGACGAGACTGGTGATGCGGTTGGTCGTGTTCGCCGCGTCGAGGTCGGTCCCGCTCGGCGAACTGGAGCCGCCGGTAAAGCGAGAGAGCAGCCCGCCCGTGTTGTTCAGTTCCACCTCTTCGGAGGCGTAGCCGACCGTCGAGACGCCGCCGCCCGAGAGCGTGTTGATGATCTCGGACGAGTCGACGACGCTCTCTGCGACCTCCTGGCCGGCCTGCACCTCGCCGGCACCGAAGAGTACGCCGAACCGTCGGACGATCTCCTCGTTGATCTGGTCGTAGCCGCCTTCGACGGACTCGCCGGCGCTTCGCCAGGAGTCGTTGTCGAAGACGAGCAGGTTGTCGACCTCGCGGACGAACGTCTGGAACGAGCGGGCCGCGTTGAGCGTGTAGATGCCACCCTCGTCCGTTCCCGGGAGGACGCCGAGGCCGTACACCGGGATCGTGTAGATCCGTTTTAAGTGCTTTGCGAGCACCGGCGCGCCGCCTGAGCCGGTTCCGCCGCCCATGCCGGCGACGACCAGGAATGCGTCGACTTCGTGGGTCGGGATCGAGTCGATCGCGTTCTGGATCTCGTCGATGTCCTCTTCGGCGACTTCCGCGCCGAGTTCGTTGTCCGCTCCTACGCCGTGTCCTTTCACACGTGCCTGACCGATCAGTACACGGTTTTCTTGGGGAATTCGGTCGAGGCCGATGAGGTCCGCTTTCGCGGTGTTGACGGCGATCGCCGCGCGGACGATACCGCTGTTCGTTCGATCGTCGTAATCGAGGAATCGATCGACGATTTTTCCTCCAGCCTGTCCGAATCCGATCATCGCCAGCTTCATTGGTTTTCTGGGGGCTCCGTTGGATAGAGACCAGTGGAAAGAAGAATATAAACTTTGTGTCTGAAAGACTTTCACGTTTGCTGGGGTATCGCCAACAATCGCAAGACGGCGACGTGATAAAATCTAAAATTATCGATCACATCGGCGGATATATCTCCAGCACTGTCGGTGGTTGAAATAGGTTCGGGGAAAGTAGTGTAGGCTTGAAGAGGGGGTAACTCGCCTTGGGCCGTGCCGATTCCATCACCAGCGGCCATTTCTGTCCATCACTCGGCGGCCAGTTCACGACCCTGTTCGGGTGTCTCGAAGTACGTTTTGAGCGTTCGAAGCGAGGCGGGGTCGACATCGAACGCTGTGACGTCGTTCGAGGTGACGGTGTTGTCGACCGAGAGCGCTCTGGCTTGCTCCCGACTGAATGGCACGAACGGTATCGGGCCCGCGGCCGCCAGTCCGATGCGTGAGAGGACTGTCGGAACTGGCACGATCCGGACCGATTGCCCTCTGGCCGCGTAGAACTGTCGGGTGACGTCCGCAAGCGAGCACACCTCCGGCCCGCCCAGTTCGTACGTCTCGCCGGCGTGATCGCCGTCGACGCAGTCTGCTAGCATCGGCGCGAGGTCGCCGATCCAGATCGGTTGGAACCGCATCGAGCCGCCGCCGGGAAGGGCCGTGACGTACGGCGTCGTCGTCAGCTCGACGAACGAGAGAAACTCGCTCCCCTCGCCGAAGACGACCGACGGTCTGCAGACGACCGACTCGACGCTGCTCTCCGTGACAACCGCCTCTGCTCGCCCCTTCGCACGAAGGTGAGCGGTCGGCGCGCTGGGATCGGCTCCGAGGCCGCTCATCTGTACGAACCGACCGACTCCGGCGTCTTCGGCCGCCGAAACCAGCGTCTTGGTGCCCCCGAGGTGGACCGACGCGTGCGTGGCGCCGCGGGGCGTCTGGAACAGCGGCGATAGCGCGACGAGATTCACGACGGCGTCCACACCGTCGACCGCGTCCGGTATCGAGTCGGGGTCGGTGACGTCGCCTGCGATGGTGTCGACCGCGTTCGGAAGCGACGTCCCACTCGGATCGCGGGCCATCGCCGTGACGCGGTGGTCGCGTTCTGCCAGCTGTTCACAGAGGGCCGTTCCGATGAACCCGGTGCCGCCGGCGACGAGTACGTCCATATCCCTGGTATACGGCGTCGCGCGTGATATACGTTGGTCGAGCGGTCAGTGAAACCTGTGGGCCCGTCGCTACGAGCGGATCGTGTCGCGTTCGACGCGTTCGCCACGAACGGTTCGCTCTCGACACTTCCTTGTAGTCGCCGGTGTGAGTCGAGACCATGCTGGTCACGCTCGAGGGCATCGATGGCAGCGGCAAAACGACGGTGTGGGAGGCCCTGCAGGCGGAGTACCCCGAGGCGACGTTCACGCGCGAACCGACGGATTCGTGGTACGGCGAGGCCGTCTACCGGTCGATCGAGGACGACGACGCCGATCCGCTCGCCGAACTCTTCTTGTACACGGCCGATCACGCAGACCACCTCACTCGCGTGATCGAACCCGCGCTCGAACGGGGCGATATCGTCATCTCCGATCGGTACGCCGACTCCCGGTACGCCTATCAGGGGGCGACGCTCGACGGTGAGGTCGTCAGACCGATGGAGTACGTTCGAGGGATACACACCGCGTTTACGATCGAACCGGATCTCACGCTCTACTTCGACGTCGATCCCGAAACCGGCGCGAGTCGTGCCGGTGTGACAAACAAGTTCGAGCGGGTGTCGTTTCTCTCGCACGTTCACGAAAATTACGACCGCCTTCGTCAGGCAGAACCGGAGCGGTTCGTCACGATCGACGCCTCACAGCCGCCGGAGGACGTCATAGATCGGGTGATCGAGATTATGGACGAGGTCCACCGTTCGATGTCGGATTCGACCTGAGCCGATCGAACTCAATCCAGCGCGATGTACGTTTTCGTCTCGATGACACCGTCTCGCGTCTGTACGCCCGTCGAGACGGCTTCGAGCACGTCGTAGACTTCGGGGGCGTCGACTTCGGCGATGATGTCGAACTCGCCGGCGACGATGTGGGCCCCTTCGACCGACTCCACCTCCGTAATAGACGCCAGGAGCTCTTCCGACGTTCCGGCGGAGGTCTTTACCATGATGAACGCGTGAACCATCGGGGCTGTGGTACACTGTAACACGACTAAAGTGTTCCCCCGCTCACGGAGACACTTCCATCGATCGAACCAGCCGCGTTCTGCCCGCGGATGCCGACTCTGGAGAACGGGGTAACGTTATTAACGGGTGACGGCGTACCCCTTCGCATGCGGTTTGTTATCGTGGGTGCTGGTCGAGTCGGATTGCGCACCGCGCGCGTCCTCCGCGAAGAGGGCCACGAGGTGACGCTGATCGAACTGGACGAGCCAACACGCCGACGAGCGGAGGCGGCCGAGTTCGACGTCGTCGCTGGCGACGGCTCGCGTGAAGAAATTCTCGCGGAGGCGGGGATCGACGACGCCGACGCCGTCGGGGCGCTCACCGGAGACTTAAACGTCAACTTCGCCGCCTGCATGATCGGTTCACACCGCGGTTGTCGAACGGTCATGCGGATCGACGACGACTACCGCGAGGAGATCTACCGAAAGTACGCAGACGAGGTCGACGAGGTGATCTACCCCGAGCGCCTCGGCGCCATCGGCGCGAAGAACGCGCTGCTCGGCGGCACGATACGGGCGATCGCCGACATCGCCCAGCACCTCCAGATCGTCGAACTCACGATCACGTCCGAGGCGCCGGTCGAGGGCTACACCGTTAGCGAGTTGCAGCTTCCGGCCGACGCCACCGTCCTCGCGATGAGCAAGGACGGTTCGCCGTTTCAGATACCCGACGCTGACGAGGCGCTCGAAACCGACGACCGGCTAGTAGTTCTCACTGACTTCGCCGTCCTGGGCGACGTCAGACAGATCGTCGTCGGCGATCCGACGAAACCGCACGCGGTCGGCGCTGGAGGTGTCAACTGATGGTTACTGCGTTCGTCATGATCAAAGCGAACACCGGCGAGGCGGATCGACTTCAGGAGGAGATCGAGGCGATCGACGGCGTCGTCTCCGCGCACATTGTCGCGGGTGACGTCGATCTAATCGCGAAGACCGACGTAGCAAATCCGGCAGCGGTCAAGGACATCTCCGCGACCAAAATTCAGGGCATAGACGGTGTCGAAGGGACGCAGACGTACATCGCGATGGGTTGAACAGGCGATTGCGATGGGCTAACCGGACTGACCCTTACAGCGGTGGCCCACCGCCATCGACGGGTTCCTGCCCTCTCTGTTGTGCGTTCGTCTGTAGCGACCGCGCCGGGCCTCGGTACTCGTACCCAGGAATGAGTCCTTGCGCGTACGTCCCTTCGACGTACTCGGCGAGCGCTTTCGCGTCAGACACTCCTTCGGTGGCGTCCCACGCGGTGAAGGCGAGTTTCACCCGAAGCGAGTCGTCGGTTCGTTCGACGACCGGCTCGTCGTGGGTACTGGTTCGGGCGACCGTGAAGGCGTCCTGAACGTGGCGTTCGAACGTCTCCGCCCAGTCGGTCTCGACGATCTCCGCCACGTGATCGACGGCGGCCGCCGAGAGCGTCGGGACGACGACCGTCACCTCGAACGCGCCGTCGCGCTCTCCCTCCGCGGCGGTCGCGGTCACCGAAACGTCGAAGACGGTCGTTTCGAGGACGTATCCGTCCGCTCCCGGTTCGAACGCGTCGTGCGTGTCGAGTGCGCGCTCGACGGCGTCGGCCATTGCGTACTCGTCAGTAGTCATCGAGTGAACCGACGGGCCGCGTCGAAAAGTGCGTTACGCCGTCGTCGTGCCGATCTGCGAGTGACCGGACACTCGCGTTGGGTCTACTCGAGCGCCGAGTCGATGCGGTCGTCCACAGTGCCGTCGGCGATCAATTCGGCGACCGCTTCGACGTCGTCGGTCAGCGGCCGGTCGCCGTCGAGCGGGGGGACAACGTCGCGAACGAGATCGTACACCGCACCCGTTCCGCGTCCGTGTGTCAGCGCGTCGTCGACGTACTCGGCGGCTTCGGCGGCCGTACAGAGTTCCGTCGCGATCACGTGCCGAGCGTTGCCGAGCGCGGTCTTCGCGTGGGCGGCCGACTGGGCGCTCATACTGACGTGATCTTCCTGTCCGCCAGAGACGGGCGTGTTGTCCATCGATGGCCGCCCCAGCGACCGGTTCTCGTTGACGAGCGACGCGGCGGTGTACTGAGCGATCATGTAACCCGACTCGACGCCGCTTTCGACCGCCAGAAACGGGGGAAGATGTGGTTCCTGGAGGTTCGGGTTGAGCGTTCGATCGATGCGTCGCTCGCTGATGGCCGCGAGTTCCGTCAGCGCGGACGTCGCGTAGTCCAGCCGGAGCGCGAGCGGTTCGCCGTGGAAGTTTCCACCCGAGAGGACGGCCGCTCGATCGGTGCCGCTGGCTCGCGGGTCGGCGTCGTCCGCATCGAAGACGAGCGGGTTGTCCGTCGCGCTGTTGAGTTCTCGCTCGACCGCCTCGCGCAGGTGCGAAAGCGCTTCCCGTACGGCCCCGTGGACCTGTGGTTGACACCGAAGCGAGTAGGCGTCCTGTACGCGGTCGCAGTTACGATGCGATTCGACGATCTCAGAATCCGCCGTGAGCGCGCGTATCTGTTCGGCGCTCTCTTCGTGTCCCGGATGGGGTCGAACCGCGGTCAATGCGGGGTGTGATGGAACCGTCGATCCCATCGTCACTTCGGTCGTGAGTGCGCCGGCTGCGTCGGCAGCCTCAACCGTTCGCTCGGCGTCGACGGTGAGGAGGGCGGCCAGGCCGACCGTGAGTTGCGTCCCGTTGATGAGAGCGAGTCCTTCTTTCGGCGCGAGCGATAACGGGTCCAGTCCCGCCGTCGCGAGCGCCTCGTCACCGGGGTGCCGGCGCGTCGCGTTACCGTCTCCGGCGTCGTCGGGTTCGACGATCGCTTCGCCCTCGCCGATCAGGACCAGCGCCATGTGGGCGAGCGGTGCGAGATCGCCGCTCGCGCCGAGACTGCCCCGCGACCGGACGACCGGGTGGATCCGCTCGTTTAGCATCGTCACGAGGTGGTCGACGACGATCGGTCGCACCCCTGAGTAGCCCTTCGCGAGCGCGTTCAACCGCGTTACCAGCATCGCGCGGACGGCTTCGCGCTCGAGCGGTTCGCCGGCACCGCTCGCGTGACTCCGGAGGAGATTGTGTTGCAGTCGCTCGAGTTCGTCGGGCGGGATCTGTTCGTCGACGAGTTCACCGAACCCGGTGTTGACGCCGTAGACGGGCTCCCCGGAGGCGACGACGTCCGCGATTCGTTCGCGCGCGAGTTCGACCCGCTCGCGAGCCTCGTCGGTCACCGTAACCGGGGCGTCGAATCTGGCGACTCGCTCGACGTCCCTCGGCGTGAGCGTCTCCCCGTCGATCCGGACGGGATCGTTCGATCCGCGTTCACCCATGGACTCGATCACCTCCTTTCAGGACGGTTTCGACGCGGTTGACGCCGAAACTGTACGGAACGTGAACGTGACTCGGGGCGTCTAACACCAGCGCGTCTCCCGGTGCCCCCGGTCGGAGCGTTCCGGTTTTTGCTGGGACGGGCCCGCCCGCCCCATCGGTGTGGGTCAGCGCCGCGGCCCCGCCGTGGGTGGCGGCCGCGAGCGCCGATTCGGGGGTCATTTTCATCTTCGAACAGGCGAGCGCGACGGTAAACCCCATCGACTGCGAGTGGCAGTTGGGGTTGAAATCGGACGCGAGCGCGACCGTCGCACCCGCCGATTCGAACGTGGCCGGGTCGGCGTAGTCGGTATCGAGCGAGAAGGCCGCCGCCGGAAGCAACGTGGCGACGACGCCCGCATCCGCCAGCGCCTCGGCATCGTCTTCCGTCGCCTGGAGCAGGTGATCTGCGCTCGCCGCGCTGACGTCTGCACCCACCCTGGCACCACCGGTGTGAGCGAACTCTTCGGCGTGAATCTTCGGAACCAGCCCGTGGTCGCGACCGGCGGTGAGGACGCGTCTACTCTGGGCGGGAGTGAAGACGTCCTCCTCGCAAAAGACGTCACAGAACGTGGCGATTCCCTGCTCGGCGACCGCCGGGAGCTGGTCGTCGATCACGCGTTCGGTGTAACCGGCTGCGTCCTCGTCGTCGGGAATCGCGTGTGCCCCCATGAACGTGGCGACGACGTCGACCGGGTGCGACCGATCCGCTCGATCGATCGCCTCGAGGAGTCTGAGTTCACTCTCTGTGTCCAGACCGTAGCCCGACTTGACTTCGACCGTCGTCGACCCGTGTTCGAGCGCGACGTCGAGCTCTGCCTGCAGGTTCGCCAAGAGCTGATCGTCGCTCGCGTCGCGAACCGCTCTCACGGTCCGGAGAATTCCGCCGCCTTCGGCGAGAATCTCCTGATAGTCCGCCCCACGCAGTCGAGCGGCGTACTCGTCGGACCGGTCGCCGGCGAAGACGGCGTGAGTGTGTGAGTCGACGAAGCCGGGGATGACGCTCTTTCCCGCGGCGTCGATCGCCGTCGTCGCGTTCTCCGGCGGGAAATCGGCGATGACCGCCTCCGACGTTCCGACCGACTCGACGACGCCGTCGACGATCGCGACTGCGGCGTCTTCGTACCGCTGAAGGCTCTTCGAATCGCCTCCCGACGGCTCGGGGCCGACGACGATCTCCGCCGCGTCGTAGATCACCGCGTCCAGTTCAGGCACGACGGATCCCTCCGTCGTCGGAACCCACCGCGTCTCCGGCACCGTACCCCGCGAGCGCGTGCGCGACCGTTCGGGCCGCCGCGCGGGCGGTTCGGTCGCCCTCGTCGTGACTCGGGGCACATTCGACGATCTCGAATCCGGCGAGCCGAGTACTAGCACAGACTTCGCGTACGCACGCGAAGAGGTCGGGCGCGCTGAGGCCACCCGGCGTGGGCGCGCTGACTCCCGGTGCGGCCGGCGCGTCGAGGACGTCGACGTCGACGCTGACGTAGAGGTGATCGACGCCGGAGAGCGCCCGCTTCGCTCGATCGAGCGCCGCGTGGCGGTCGGTTCCCACCGATTCCGCCGTGACGATCGCTCCGCCCTCGGCCTGGAGCCACTCGACGTAGGTCGAGGACGTCTCGAAGTGGCGCGCGCCGACCACGGCGTAGGCGTCGAGTCCGCTGTCGATCAGCTGCCGGTATGGCGTCCCGCTCGTCGGTCCATCGATCGGCTCGCGAACGTCCAGGTGGGCGTCGAAGTTTATCACGCCGACCGACCCTGACTCGAGCAGGGGCGAGACGTTCGCGACGGTGAGCGAGTTGTCCCCGCCGAGAAAGACCGGCAGCGTATCCGCGTCGTGTACCGTCGCCGTCACCGACTCGGTGAGCGACTGCACCGCGTCGACGTCGTCTCGATCGTCGACCGACACCGAATTCGTCGGCCACCGCACGTCGCCGAGGTCGCCGATCGACCCGACCGGGCCCGCCTCGATGTGGTGGCTCTTGACGCCGGCTAGCGCGTCGCGGATCGCCGCCGGTCCCTCTCGCGCCCCACGACGGCCGATGACTGCGCCGTCGTACGGTTCGCCGAGCAACACCGCGTCGTACGAACCGCACTCGTCGAGCGACGTCCGTTCGACCACGTCTCCGAACGTCTCGTCGCTCGGATCGGTCGACGGCGAACGCCAGCCGTCTGGATCGGTGATCGCGGCCTCGGCCATCACTCGTCACCCCCGTCGTCCATGGGGATCGCCACGTCCGACTCGCGGGCCGTCCGCAGCGCGTCGTCGTATCCCGCGTCGACGTGGCGGATAACGCCCATTCCTGGATCGGTCGTAAACACCCGTTCGGCGGTTTCCGCCGCTCGCTCGGTTCCGTCGAGGACGACGTGGTTGTTCGTGTGCAGCGCGTTCCCGATCCCGACGCCACCGCCGTCGTGGACGCTCACGATGTCCGCGCCCGCGGCGCAGTTGACCAGCGCGTTCAAGATTGGCCAGTCCGCGACGGCGTCCGTCTCGTCTCGCATCGCCTCAGTCTCGCGGTTCGGGCTCGCGACCGAGCCCGCATCGAGGTGATCTCGCGTGACGACGATCGGCGCCGAGATCTCCCCTTCGCGAACGAGTTCGTTGATCCGCACGGCGAACCGGGCTCGCTCGGTGAGGCCGTCCTCGTCGGTGCGGTATCCGAGCCAGCAGACTCGCGACGGGAGCCCCTGGAACTGGACCTGCTCTCGGGCGAGTTCGATCCACCGACGGAGCGACTCCTTCTCGGGAAACAGTTCCAGGACGGCTTCGTCGGTGCGGTAGATGTCCTCGGGGTCCCCAGAGAGGGCGGCCCACCGGAACGGACCGCGTCCCTGACAGAACTGCGGACGAATGTAAGCCGGGACGAACCCGGGGAAGTCGAACGCGGTATCGACTCCTCGTTCGTCCTGAACTTGCCCGCGGATGTTGTTCCCGTACTCGAACGCGATCGCCCCGCGATCTTGCATCGCCAGAATCGTTTCGACGTGGCGAGCCATCGTGTCGAGGCTCGCTTCGAGGTACGCGTCGGGATCCGCCTCGCGGAGGTCGTCCGCCTCGTCGACGGTGTAGCCGGACGGGTAGTACCCTTCGAGGGCGTCGTGGGCACTCGTCTGGTCGGTGACGACGTCGGGAACGAAGTTCCGCTCGAGCATCGTTTCGAGCAAGTCGGCGGCGTTGACGTGGACGCCGACGCTGTAGGGTTCGCCCGCGGCGGCCGCCTCCTCGGCCCGCTCGATAGCTTCGGTTACGTCGTCGGTCTTCTCCTGACAGTAGCCCGTCTCGATTCGGCGATCAATGTGCGACTCGTCGACTTCGGCGGCGATGCACACGCCGTTATTCATCGTCACGGCGAGCGGTTGCGCGCCGCCCATCCCACCCAGTCCGCCCGTGACCACGATCCGCCCCCCGAGGTCGTCGGTTCCGTACTCCTCGCGGGCGAGCGCTGCGAGCGTTTCGTAGGTGCCCTGGATGATCCCCTGCGTTCCGATGTACGCCCAGGAGCCAGCGGTCATCTGACCGTACATGATCTTTCCCTCGGCCTCTAACTCGTGAAAGTGTTCCCAGTCGTCCCACTTGCCGACGAGGTTCGAATTGGCGATGAGGACGCGCGGTGCGCGCTCGTGCGTTCGAAATCGTCCGACGGGTTTTCCGCTCTGGACGAGAAGCGTTTCGTCGTCGGCCAGTTCTCGCAACTCGTCGACGATCGCGTCGTAGGCGTCCCAGCTTCGCGCTGCGCGTCCGGTCCCTCCGTAGACGACGAGGTCCGCTGCGTTCTCGGCGACCTCGGGGTCGAGGTTGTTGTTGAGCATACGCAATGCGGCTTCCTGCCGCCAGCCGACGCACTCGATCTCGGTTCCGGTCCGCGCGCCGCGATACGCTTCCCAGGTGTCGCTCGGTTCTCCCCTGTCGAACGACTCGGTAAACTGCGTCATATACAACTGTCTCTACCGGCCAACTCGAAACCTCGTCACCCACCGTGCGGAGGTGGATTTAAATACACAACCCGCCGAACGAGTCCATGCACGAGGCGATCCTCCGCGTCGAACCAGGCGGACCGTACGGCGAACCGACCGGCGGAACCGACGCCACCGTCGAACTGTGGTGTAACGATCACTGCGACCTGCTTTCCGTGACCGGCGACGAGCGAGACGAGGTACTCTCGACGATCGAAGATCGCGTCGGACTCCGCGACCGGGTCGATCGAGCCGATCGGACCCTCGCAATATCGGACGCCTGTCTTCGAACGGAGAAGGGGACGGTCGAGCGCTACCTCGAATCGCACGGGTGTTTACTCGTCCCGCCGATCGAGTACGCCCGCGGCGCGAAGATCTGCCGCGTCCTCGCGCTGGACCCGTCCGATCTGAGCGCTCTCTATCGCGATCTATCGGCCGATCGTCGGGTGACGGTGGAGTCGAAGCGCTCGATCGACGATCCGCCGGTCGCCGATCCGGTGTCGATCCTCGCCGATCCCGTTCCCTCGCTGTCGTCCCGACAGCGCGAGACGGTACGTCTGGCCTACGAAACCGGCTATTACGAGTTACCGCGGACGACGACCACCGCCGACCTCGGCGACGCCCTCGGCGTCAGCCGCCGAACGGCCGAAGAACACCTTCGGCGCGCGGAGCGAAAGATCGTCGGGGCCGTGGCCGAACGGTTCGTGGGGGGCCGGTGACGACGTCCCCGCGTGGCAATTCAACGTGGGATTTGTCGACCTATCACGCCGTTTCCGACGTGAACACCCCGCCTAACTACGGGTGATCGCGTCGTCTCCTGCTGGCATGTCTCTCGACCGCAAGGCGGCTGACCGCCGTCGATTCGCACAGCTCACCGGACTCTCTGACGACCTCCGATCCGGCCTCCCCGTCGGTAGACGCGACACCGACGAGACCACCCAATCGTAATTTGATCGTCACGACTGGCTGGTTGGATTGAATTGATAGAGTACCAGCACCGCAATCGTTGAATTCGAACCACGCCCAGGCGTTCCTGCCCACTCACTTTGCTCGTTGCGCGGGCTGCGACTGGTCTACTTCGAATCCCGTGTCACGCATACACGTTTCTCACGTTTGTTCGAGACGGTATGCGAGGGTTGGGATTCGAACAGGTGCAAGACGGTCGACCTCGTTCCACTCGGCCGCTGCGATTTGCATGCTCGAATCCCGCGTCTCGCATACATGACTCTCACTATCGTTCGAGTCGGAATGCGAGGGTTGGGATTCGAACCCAAGGACCCCTACGGGAGCGGGTCTTAAGCCCACCGCCGTTGGCCTGGCTTGGCTACCCTCGCGAGTGTGCGTTCGGTAGTTGATGGGGGTAGGGGTTGTGCGTTTCGGTGTACGTTGGCCGATCGGGCAACCGCTGGCGGGTTTTTTTTTGGTGGAGATGTTACAAGCGAAGCGAGCGTGCGAGCGAAGCGCAAAAACGGTCTCGTCCGGGGTTACCAGTCTGTCGAGAGGGTCCCGTCGCCGTGTGGGTCGGGGGCCACCTCCTCGTCGGTGCGACGGTCGATGACGTGGATACAGCCGTCGCCCTTCTTCGCGGGACACAGTTCCGCGGCGCGGACGTTTTCGGCCAGCGATTGCTCGTCCAGGTAGTACGACCGGGGACGGGCGATTCCGGTGTCTAGGTCTAAGATCCAGTTGTCGGAGGCTTCGGCGCACTTGCCGGCTCCGAAGCACTTGTTCGCCTCGAAGATGATCTTGTACGGTTTCTCGTCGACCGGCGGCCCATCGCCGCCGCCGACATCGCTCGGCCGCTCGATTCCGTCTCCCATTAGCGAACGCTTATCGTGCGTGCACTTTCCGATTACGGTTCGACCGCGTCGTCACGGACGGGCTGATCTCTGACCGTCGGTTTCGAACGTCCGTTGCAGACGCGCGGCTCCGTATTCGGTGAAGAGAGAAAATTCCGACGAAGCGGACCCCCATCAGCTTCGTCGGACCCCCATCCCTGACTCTCGTCAGGTATGCGTCCCTACCCGGCGAACCACTATTAATATTTCCCTTTCTATCTCTTTCATAGAAGGCGAACGAAGCCGTTACGAGCGCTCTGTGTCCCGGTTGATCGGATGCCAAAGCGGAATGTGCCGAATTCGGTGGTGGTGCACCGAAGGTGGTTGTGCGATCCCGTCTCGCCGGTTCGGCGTACCCGATCGACGGTTCAGTCGCGGTCGACCGTGACCGATTCGAGGACGATGTCCTTCGTCGGTTGATCCTGTGCGTTCGTCTCGACCGAACCGATCTCTCTGACGACGTCCATCCCGTCGGTTACCTCTCCGAAGACGGCGTGACGGTCGTCGAGGTGTGGCTGGGCGTCGAGCGTGATGAAAAACTGCGACCCGTTGGTGTTCGGACCGGAGTTCGCCATCGAGAGGATACCGGGTCCGTCGTGGCGAAGTTCGTCGTGGAACTCGTCGTCGAACTGGTAGCCGGGGCCGCCGCGTCCCGTGCCGGTCGGGTCGCCGCCCTGGATCATGAACCCCTCGATGATCCGGTGGAAGACCACGTCGTCGTACAGCGGTTCTCCCTCGACGGTTTCGCCCGTTTCGGGGTCGGTCCACGCCTGTTCACCCGTCGCGAGCCCGACGAAGTTTGCCACGGTCTCGGGTGCGCGCGCTTCGAACAGTTCGACCTCGATGTCTCCCTCGCTGGTGTGCAGGGTCGCCGTTGGATTACCCATATCGGCGCGAATGGGACGTGAGGTGAAAACGGTGGTGATCCGTCCGTGGATCGATCGATGGCCTGGCGAACCACGTCACGGAAGACACTCGTCGGGTTCTACGAACGTGACAGGATCCCCCTACATACATATCGACGTTGGTTGAACGAATTGCCATGGATGCAGTCACCTATTCGACGGACGAAGTCGTTCTCGCGACGTTGCCGTCCGGTATCGCCGTCGAGACGGTCGTCCATACCTACGAGGGGTCGACCGACGGGCCGGCGGTGTACGTTCAGGCGGCCCAGCACGGCCGCGAGGTGAACGGAACCGAGGTCTTGCGCCGGTTTCACGACAGAATCGTCGGACGCGAGATCGCGGGCCGGATCGTCGCCGTCCCCGTCGCCAATCCGCTCACGTTCGACCGCGTCTCCTACACGACGCCGGAAGTCCTAGATAGCGTAAACCCGAACATGAATCGGGTCTGGCCGGGTGACGCGTCCGGGTCGCTTCACCAGCGAATGGCGGCGAGCCTGTGGGAGTACGTCGAATCGGCCGACGCCGTTGTCGATCTCCACACCGGCAGCCCGGATATGCACCCTCACGTCGTCTTCCTGGAAGGGAGCGCCGAATCGCGGGCGATGGCGGCGGCCTTCGGGACCGAGTTGCTGCTCGGGGAGCAAGCGGGCGAAGACGCCCCCGACGAGTGGCATCGGCGGAGTTTTTCGGGGAAACTTCGCGTCGTCGCCGATCGCGAGGGGATCCCGGCGATCACGCCCGAACTCGCACACAGCCGGGAACTGATCGAAGACGTCGTCGAGGACGGCGTCGACGGCCTGCTCGACGTCTGCCGGCACCTTGGAATACTCGAGGGATCGGTGCCGGAACGGAATCAGACGATCGCGCGAAACCACCTCGGACAGGTAACTGCCTCGGCGTCCGGGCTCTTTCGCCCGAAACCGTCGCTCGAACTCGGCCGTTCGTTGCCGGCGGGCCTCTCGATCGGTACCGTGTACGACCCGACGAGCTACGAGCCGCTCCAGGACGTTTCGACCGACCGTGCGGGCGTACTGTACGCGCTCACCCGCGAAGCGACGGTCAAGGCGGGCGATAAGCTCGCGAGCGTGGCGATCGTGCGGGAAGAATCCCGGTAGCGGTCAAGCGCGGTACGGTCCGTCGGTAAATCAGTAGGCTCGCAAGTCGTCCAGCACGGCCGCCGCGGCGCCGTCTTCGATCGCGTCGCGAGCCCGATCGAGTCCGTCTTCGACGGAGTCTGCGTCCTGGTGAGCGTATATTCTGAGGGCCGCGTTGAGCGCGACGGCGTCGGCGAAGTGATCGGTCCGCTCGCCGGCGACGACCGACTCGGCGATCGCTGCCGATTCGCCCGCGACGTCGTCGACGGCGAGATCGTCGCTCTCGACGTCCATGCCGAATTCGGCCGTTTCGATGGAGAAGTCGTCGAACGATCCGTCACCGGACCATTCGGCGACGGTGGTGTGGCCCGGCCGCACGTCGTCGTAGCCTTCCATCCCCTGGAACATGAGCACGCGTTCGAACGGGAGTTCGTCGCTCTCATCGACGAGATTACACATCTTCTTCGCGAAGGGAAGGTGGTAGAACGAACCGAGGTGAACCGACGCGTTGGCGGGGTTCGCGACGGTCTCGATCGTGTTCACGAAGGTGCGAACGCCCATCCGGTCGCGCCGGTCGTAGAGCGAGTCGATCCCAGGGTTGAACGCCGGCTGATAGTAGAATCCGAATCCAGTCTCGTCGACCATGTCGGCGCTCTCTTCGGGTTCGAGTTCGGTTCGAACGCCGAGTTCGTCGAGAACGTGTTTGTACGCGTCTTGCTCCTGCGTCGGAACGCGATCGCCCGAGTGGACGACGACCGGCGTTCCCGAGGCGGCGGCGACGACGCCCGCAGCGACGCCGAGCAGCGCCGAACGTCCCTTGCCGTCGTAGTTCGCACCGCAGTCGAGCGGGTCGCAGTCCGGTTCGGCGACGACGACGGATTCCTCGCGCATGACGTCCGTGTAGGCGGCGAGTTCCTCGGGCGTGTTCGTCTTCCATCGGTTGGCGAGCCAGAACGCGCCGAGCGTCGTCGGATCCGGTTCGTCCGCGAGGATGCGCTGGAACGCCTCGCGGGCCTGAACTGGTGACAGGTCGTCTGCCGACTTGGGGCCGGAGCCGACGACCTCGGTCATGAGGCGTTTCAGGGGCCATTCCCCGAACTCCTGGGCTGGCGTGGACATGTACAGGAGTTAGTGCGGTCCGTCCAAAAGGGTCCCGTTTCCGGTGAGTCGTCCTGACCGTCGGTCGATCGGCGGGCGGCGACGCCCGAGGGTGCGACAGGCGCTTCGAAAGGGCTACCCGTCGACGGTTCCAACGTCGACCGATGAGCCAGCAGTCCGACGACTGGCGCGACGGTCTCGACGCTGCGGATGCCGCGCTGATCGACGGCTACCAGAGCGGGTTTCCGGTCGAAGCACGACCGTTTCGTCGGCTCGCCACGGATCTCGATATCGACGAGCGAGAGGCGTTCGAACGCGTCCGTCGGCTGGTCGATTCGGGAATCGTCCGACGGTTCGGTGCCGTGTTGAACCCACCGGTGATCGGGTCGTCGACTCTCGCGGCGGTGAAGGCGCCCGCGGAGCGCTTCGACGACGTGGCCGACGTGGTCAACGGCTACAGGCAGGTCAACCACAACTACGCGCGCGATCACGAGTGGAACATGTGGTTCGTCGTCACGGCCGGGTCGCGCGAGGTTCGTGATCGAATTATCGAGGAGATCGAATCGCGAACCGGTCTCGAGGTCCTCGTTTTACCCATGCTGACGGATTACTACATCAACCTCGAGTTCCCCGTGGTCAACGCGGATCGGTTCGCGCGCGAGAGTCAGCGGGGTGACGCAACCGCCGATTCGAGCGAGTCCGGTCGTGGATCTACCACCCGACGGTCGGTTGCGTCGAGCACAGAGTCCGCCGCGACGCGTATCAGCGAGGAGGCGACGGGTGGCCTGACGGACGCCGAGGCCGACCTACTGCTCGAAATCCAGGACGGCCTTCCCCTGTCGCGGACGCCGTACGCGGACGTCGCCGACGCGATCGGCCTGGAGACGGACGAGGTGCTCGCCGCGATCGAGGAACTTCTCGAACGGGGCTGCATCAAGCGAATCGGCTGCGTGATCAACCACGTCCGAACCGGCTTCGACGCCAATTGCATGGTCGTCTGGGACGTTCCCGACGACGAGCGCGACGAGCGGGGCGAGCGAGTCGGGGCGCTCCCCTACGTTACCCTCTGTTATCATCGCCCGCGGCGGCCCGCACAGGACTGGCCCTACACTCTCTTTACGATGATACACGGGCGCGATCAGGACGCGGTCGACGCGAAGATCGACGAGCTCGCAGACGAGTACCTTCCGTTCGCCCACGAACGACTCTACTCGACGGACACGTTGAAGCAAACCGGCGCCCGGTACGAGGAACTGCTCTGATCGGTCGGCTGAGCCGTCGATCAGTCCAGGCTCTCGCAGCTGACGGCTCGCCGATCACTCCGAGTGAAACGACCAGTCGGAGATCTCGTCGAAATCGCCCGGTGGCACCGGTCCATCGAGTAAGGGATCGTTCGTCTCGACCATCCACTCGTGAAGTCGCGCGGCGAGTTCGTCGCGCTTGTCGCGATAGCGCGGTTCGTTGGCGACGTTGTCGTGTTCGGTGGGTCCCTCACGCAGGTCGTAGAGTTCCTCGTACCGTCGCGGGGGAACGTTGTAGGTCTCGCGGACTTCGCGGCCGGCCTCGCTCGCGAAGATGTCTCGAGTCAGGTATACCTTTGGGAGGTGCCAGAAGTTGCGGATATACTTGTAGCGGTCCGTTCGGATCGCTCGAGTGGGATTGTACATGTCGTGCCAGGTCATCTCGGCGAATATCTCATCGCGCGGATCGTAGGAGTCGCCGGTCAGGAGGGGCGCGATGCTACGGCCGTTCACGCCGTCTGGGACGGGAACGTCGACGAGGTCCAGTATCGTGGGAAGGACGTCGACGTTGCTCACGAGTTCGTCGTACCGAGAGCCGGGTTCGACCAGGTCGGGATGGCTCACGAGTAACGCGCCCTCGAGACCCGGATTGTAGCACATTCCTTTCGCCCGGGGGAAGGCGATGCCGTGTTCGGTCGTAAAGATCACGAGCGTCCCCTCGTCGAGACCCGTCGATTGCAGACACTCGCGTACGGTCCCGATGGCGTCGTCGACCGCGTAGATCATCCCGTGCATCTCGCCTAAGTCCTGGCGGATCCCGCGTCGGTCGGGCAGGTACGACAGCGGCCTGACGTCGTCGGGGTCGTCTGCGTCGTAGTGGTCGGATTCGAATCCGTACCGACCGTTTTCCTCCTCGACTCGGTGGAGTTCGAAGAAGCCGACGGACGCGAAGAACGGGGCGTCGAACGCCCGTTTTTCGAGGAAGGTCGTCACGACGTCGGCGACGTTTCGGGCTCGGTTGGCCTGGTGGACCGCCGGCGAGACGCCCGGATAGAGGTTTCCCTCGGAGTGGACGTGGTCGTAGCCGAGTCGATCGGTGTCCTGCGAGATGTGCTGGAGGCCGAACAGGTGCGTCTCGTACCCTTCCTCACCGAGGTATTGGGGGAGAATTCGCTCGCTATCGTTGAGCTCCCAGCTGCCGTGAGCCAGCCCCATCAACCCGTTCACGTGTGGGTAACAACCCGTCATGAGGCTGCCGCGACTCGGCGAGCACTGCGGCGCCGTGACGAAGTGTTTCTCGAACAGCGCCCCGCTCGCGGCGAGGTCGTCGATGTTCGGCGTCTCGATATCGACGCCGTAGCAGCCGAGATAGCGCCCGAGGTCGTGACAGTGGATCAGGAGAACGTTCGGTTTGGACGCGGCCATAGTCGGGCTATCACGACCAGTCGCAAAACGCTTGGTCGGCGTCTCGGGCGCTGAAAACGCGGACTTCGTCCCATTGCGTACTGGGCCCGTACCGACGACTTGAAGGCCGGATACGGAAACTACCCGAACGATGAAGGGCCTCGTCGTTGGGGGTGTCAGTTCCGGCGTCGGCAAGACGGTGGCGACGCTGGCCGTGATGCGGGCGTTCGACGAAGCCGGGTACGACGTTCAACCGGCGAAAGCCGGGCCGGATTTCATCGACCCGAGTCACCACGAGGTGGTCGCCGGAGTGCCGTCGCGGACGCTCGATCCATGGCTCTGTGGGACCGACGGATTGCACCGAAACTACCGACGCGGATCGGGTGACGTCTGCGTCGTCGAGGGGATGATGGGACTCTACGATGGCGAGGTCGCGAGCACCGCGTCCGTGGCGTCGTCGCTTGGCCTTCCGGTCGTCCTCGTCGTCGACGCGAGCGCCGGCATGGAGAGCGTCGCCGCGACCGCCGTCGGATTCGACCGCTACGCCGAGGAGACGGGCCAGGACGTCGACGTGGTCGGGATCGTCGCCCAGCGTGCTCACAGCGGACGTCACGAGTCCGGAATCAGGGAGGCTCTGCCAGACCGTCTCACCTACTTCGGACGAATTCCGCCGTCATCGGATCTCGAGATTCCTGACCGTCACCTCGGATTGCACATGGGGGCGGAATCGCCGATTTCGTCGAACGCCCTCGACGAGGCCGCGGGCGAACTCGACGTGGAAGCGTTGCTCGAAGCAGCCCGAAAACCGGAGCGGGGTATCGACCCGTCTCCGGGCCGATCGGACGCGCCTACCCGGCGCTCAACCGAACCGACCGTCGCCGTCGCCGACGATCGGGCGTTTTGTTTTTACTATCCGGCGACGATCGAGCGATTTCGCGAGCGGGCCGAGCTCGTCACGTTCTCACCGGTCGCCGGCGACCGCGTTCCCGACTGTGACGGCGTGTACCTGCCGGGTGGCTACCCCGAGCGTTTCGCCGCGGAGCTTGTGTCGTCTGGAACGCTCGCGGAGCTCGGCGATCGCGCCCGAAACGGCCTCCCCGTGTTCGGCGAGTGCGGCGGACTGGTGGCCATGAGTCGGTCGCTCTCGACCGTCGACGGCGATCGGTACGAGATGGCCGGCATCCTTCCGGCCGACGTCGAGATGTGCGACCGGTATCAGGCGCTCGATCACGTCGAACTTCGCGCGGTCGAGGACGCGCCGACGGCCGGCCGCGACGAGACCGTTCGCGGCCACGAGTTTCACTACTCGCGAGCGAGCGTCGATTCGGACGCTCGATTCGCCTTCGAGACCGTTCGGGGTGCCGGAATAACCGGCGAGCGGGACGGACTCCTGGCGTACAATTCGATCGGGACCTACGCGCACGTCCACCCGGAGAGTGGGGCGTTCGACGCGTTCCTCGATCGCCTCGCCGAGTGATCGGGGGTTTGCGATCTCGGTGGGGCCGTCACCCGGTGTAGAACGCGTCGGGGCCGTGGTCGTCCTGCCAGGTGAACGCGAAGAGTCGACGCGCGGGAATCCGTTCGAGGGATCGACCGTCGTCGCTCTCGCCCGTTACCGGGTCGTAGGTCGTTCCGTCGACGACGAGTTGGCCGTTCGAATCGTCGAGGGCGGCCTCGCCACCCGGATGATCGTAGGCGTGCAATCCGTCCGCGTAGACGATCAGGACGTCCGTCGATCCGACCGAGATTTCGAGGGTCCCGCCAGCGTCTGCGACTGTAGGGAGGGTGACCCCGACGGCCTCACCGTCGCGTTCGACGCCGAGGACGACCGACGTCGGATCGACGTCGTCTCGCTCCCAGCTTCGACCATCGTCACCGCGGTGGGCGGCCAGGCCGAATCCGTCAGACGAGAGGTATTCGGCGTACGGTCGCTCGCCGTACTCGACCGGTTCGGGTTCGTCGCCGGAGCCGGCTGCTTCGCTCTCGGCATCGGGGACGGGTTGAAGGATAACGCCGTCGGGGTACCCTTCTCGGAAGCGGGCGATCGTGGTCGTCGTCGCCGGCAGGATATCGAGTTGCGTCCCGGCGAGCGGACCGCCGATGGCGCGACCGGCCGATTGCTTCCACTCGGACTCGGTCTCCCGGTCGTACATGACGAGATCGTCGTCGGCGAGTTTTCCGCTGACGCCGAACGAGAGCGTCCGCCCGCCGACTCGTCGATCGTAGACGATCGCGCTCGCACAGAGTGGACACCAGGTGACGGCGATCGACGCGGTATCGCCCCCTTCGAGGTCGAGTCGGTCGTTGGCGATCTCGTGATAATCGAGGATCCGAAGCGGATAGGCCCGCGCCGGCTCGCTCTCGACGACGATCGCTCGGTCCGTCTCGTCCCACGGGTAGGTCGCCTCGAACGTCGGGTCGTCGATGCTCGGAATCGCGTCTTTCGGGATGACCTGTCGAACGTTCATGTAATCACACGTCGACGCGGCGTGATAATAGTCGGCATTCGGGCCGACAGGAAGCGCCCGACTGCACGGGGGGTAATCGTATTGGGTTACACTTTCGCCGAAACACAACCTATTACGAAAAGGTACAACTATTTTCAGTTACATCGCTTCGGCACGTTTTTACGGATTGGCGCGTACTCGACGAGCAATGGCGATCGATCGCAGGACGGTACTGTCCGGCGCGGCGACGGGGGTGGTCGTCGGGAGTGCCGGCTGTCTGAGTTTCGGTGAGAGCGGGTCCGGGTCGGTGGCGGACGCAGAGCTGACGCTCACGACGACGACGAGCACCTACGATACGGGCCTGCTCGACGAGTTGAACGCCGGCTTCGAGGAGCGTTTCGGCGCGCGCGTCGCCACCGTCAATCAGGGAACTGGCGCCGCATTGCGGAGCGCGAGAGACGGCGACGCCGACGTCGTTCTGGTCCACGCACGCGCGCTCGAAGACGAATTCATCCGCGACGGCTACGGGGTGAACCGACGCGATCTGATGTTCAACGATTTCATCGTCGTGGGTCCCGCGTCGGATCCGGCGAACGTCGAATCAACGACCGTGGCCACCGCCGCGTTCGACGCGATCGCAGCCGCCGAAGCGACGTTCGTCTCGCGCGGCGACGACTCGGGCACGCACGCGATGGAACGCTCGCTCTGGGATGATGCGACGAGCGATCCTGCCGGCGAGTGGTACCGGGAACTCGGTTCGGGAATGGGCGAAACGTTGAACCACGCCGACGAGGCGGGCGCGTACGCGCTCGCCGACCGCGGTACCTACCTCTCGATGCGAGACGGGCTCACCCTCGAAATCGTCCTCCAGGGCCCGATCGAGGGCGGACCGGACCGGCTCGCGAACCCGTACGGGCTCATCGCTGTCAATCCCGCCGTCCACGATCACGTCGAGTACGACCTGGCGATGGCGTACATCGGCTACCTCACCGGCCCCGGGGCCCAGGCGATCATCGAATCGTTCACGATCGACGGCACGCAACTGTTCTACCCGGACGCGACCGCAGCGAATCCGAACTTCGAACAGTACGTCCCGGAGGGATGGGAGTCGCCGAACGAGTAGTCGATCTCGCCACCACGTCGCATCCACGAACTGTAGACACATGCCAGGTTCCGTCCTCACCGACCCCGCCGCGCTCTGGAGTATCATCCAGGTTTCGCTCGTCGTCAGCGGCGTGGCCGTCCTCATCAGTACGGCGATCAGCCTTCCGATCGCGTTCGCCGTCGGCTTTTCCGACTTTCGCGGCAAACGTCTCGTCACGGCGGCGATCAACACGGGGATGGGATTTCCGAGCGTCGTCGTCGGCCTGCTCGTCCTGCTCGCGCTCTCGAACCAGGGGCCGTTCGGCACGTTCGACCTCGTCTTCACCGTCGAGGCGATGATCATCTCACAGCTCGTCCTCGCGACGCCGGTGATCACGGGGGTCGCGCTGTCGGCCGTCGAGAGCGTCGACGACCGCATCCGCGACGCGGCCTACGGCGTGGGCGGAACCCGATCCGACGTCGCGTTCGCCACGCTCAGGGAGGCCAGATACGGCGTCGCGACGGGCGTTCTCGCCGGATTCGGCCGCGCGATCAGCGAGGTCGGATCCGTGCTGATCGTCGGCGGCAACATCGCCTACGCCGACGGAACCTCGAAAACGCGGACGCTGACGACGGCGATCCAGCGCGAAGCCCGGCGCGGCGAGTACGAGTTCGCCATCGTCCTCGGACTCGTGTTGCTCGTGCTCGTCTTCCTGGTGAACGGGCTCGTTTTGCGACTGCGAGGGCGGTGATGAATACGACCCAACGCGCACATCGATGAAACTAGAACTAACCGACGTCACGCACGGATTCGACGGCCGCCCGGTCCTCGAAGCGGCGTCGCTGTCGGTCGGTCACGGCGAGGTGGTCGCCATCATCGGACCGTCCGGTGCCGGAAAGTCGACGTTTCTCCGGCTAGGGAGTCTCTTCGAGCCGCCGGACGGGGGGACCGTCACCTTCGACGGGGTCGACCCGTGGGCACAATCGGACCGGGGGCGCCTCGAGACCCGTCGGCGGATCGGCGTCGTCTTCCAGCAGGCGAGCCTCTTCGGGACGACCGTCGAGCGAAACGTCGATGCCGGTCTCAGAATGCGCCGCGACCGTCGGAGACGACTCGCCGACTTCGTCCGCCGGACCGGATCGCAGACGCCCCTCGTGCGTCGGTTCGTCGATACGACGGGCACTGACGACCGAATCGAACGGGCCCTCTCGATCGTGGGACTTACAGACCGACGATCCTCCCCCGTCGATTCGCTTTCGGGCGGAGAGGCACAACGGGTTGCGTTCGCCCGGGCGATCGCGTACGACCCCGACCTGCTGGTGCTGGACGAACCGACCTCCGATCTCGACCCGCGCAACACCGCGATCTTAGAGCACGCCGTCGACCGAGCCAGCGAGAGCGGGTGTAGCGTCCTACTCGCGACCCACGACATGCACCAGGCGAGGCGGGTGGCAGATCGGATCGGCGTCCTCATCGACGGCCAACTGATCGAGGTCGGACCGACGGCTCGCATCTTCGACGCACCCGCCGATCCACGAACGGCACGGTTCGTCGACGGCGATCTACTCTACGACGTCGGGGATGACGACCTCGCCCCCGTCGACACGCCGAGCGAGTCGTGAGTGGCTAGCGAGCGATGGTTACTCGAACCGTTTTCCTCGCGGTTACTCACGGCGTTCGACACCGCTCGACTACTCGACAAGCGCTTCGGCCAGCGTCCCGCTGTGCTCTGTCAACCGACTCGTCGTTTCCGAGGCGTCTTCCAGTTCGGTGCTGATTGCACGGTACAGCGGTGCCAGCGCGATTGCCCCGTCCTCGTCGATCCACTCGTCGACCGGACGGATCGGGTTCCGACACGATGGGCACGGTCGTGAGGCGTTCGGTCCGTCGACCGTCGACTCGACTTCGATCGGTTCGAGACAGACGTGACAGTGCCCGTCGGCGACGACCGCCGTCTCGGCGAGCGACATCACCTGCTGGAGGTGAGCCTGCAGCGTCGTGGCGAGCTCACTGACCGTCGCGAGCGACGGTCCGAGCAGGCGACCGAGTTCCGGGGGTGGAAGCGACTCACCCGAATCGTCGACGGTGCCGTTGTTTTGGCGCGCTCGCGCAGGATACCCGCTCTCTTCGCAGATGGTTTCGAGGGCTGTGAGGTGCCGCTCGACCACACGAAGTGCGAGCCGAATCTGCCGTCTGTCTGCTCGGTAGCGGTCGCGTGCGTCGCCGTCGATTCCCGCAGTCGTCTCCGTCGCGAAACCGGCGACGTCGCCGACGGCGGTTCCCTGCGTCCCCGTCACCGTTTTGAGCAGCGAAAACAGGCCGCCCTCGACGTCGGTTACGACGGTCCGTCGCCACGCCGGAACGCCACCCGAAAGTAACGCGTGACACGACGTGCACGTCGTTACCAGCGACTCGGGCGTCGCCCGGTCGTCTATCGCGTACGGTTCGAGGGAGTTCGCGTCCTGATCTGACTCCCCGCAGTTGCGACAGCGGTATCCGTCGCGCTCGAACACACGCGTTTCGACGGCCTCACCGGGATCGTTCACGGCGAGGAAAACGTCTCGGTGGACGAAAAGCGTTCGGGGCTGGGCACGTGCACACGACGGTATCGCGGACCCGGCGTCCCACTCAGGCGCGGTATCGATCGACGTCGATCGAGTCGAACTCGACGAACTCGATCGAGAAACTGCGCTCGGCCGGGACGACGTCGTACGTGGCGAGAAAGTCCCTGATACCGCTCATCCCGCCGAAGTCGCCGCGGTACCAGCGAAACAGGTGCGGTATTTTGACGGTGGTTCGATCCTCGTCGTAGCTGACCGTTTCGGAGAGGTACCACTCCGTCGCGACGTCGAGTTCGTGGTCGACGTCGGTCGGCGAGTAGACCGAGACCGGCGGGGCGTGATCGCCGCTCCGATCGAGTGCGAAGTGGACGCGGGGATCGCACGATTCGAGCCGGAACCGACGTTCGAATCTCGCCGGAAACGGTCGTGGAAGGTAGCCAAATCCCCAGCGCAACTTCGATCGACGGAGCAGTCCGTCGCGTACGTCGGTGAGGCTCAGCGTCGTTCCGGCGATCGGAATCTGGTTCCGGGAGTAAAAGCGCAACCTGGCCAGCCGACCGTCGTCTATCTCGCCGTCGTACTCCTCTAACAGGAGGTGGACGTACGCGTTGAAGACGTTGAGCCAGAACGCCAGGCGGTGTGGCCGGTCGGCCAGAATCCCGGCGAGTGACTCCTGGTCCAGATTGGCGAGGTGATCTCGAAGCTCCGTCGGGTCGCCCCCGGTTTTTACGGTGTATAGCAGATCGGCCGCCGCAGAGAGTGGATCGAGCTGCGCCGACATTACACGAGACTTCGTCGACCACCGTCTTGAAGCCGCCCTGTGGATAAACCTGACTCTCGTCCTTTCTCGTGAGTAAACGTCAAATTACAGGCGAAACGGACCGAATCAGTGACCTCACTTTACTCACTCGCGCCCTCTATCAAACGAGGTGAAACGACCGGGAGCGACGTTGCTCGCCCTCGCGGGTGTGTTCGCCGTACTATCGTTGCTACTCGTGTTGCCGTTTCTCCAGTACGTGTTGCTCGCCGTTCTGCTCGCGTACGTCCTCGCTCCGCTTCAACGGCGCCTCGAAGGTCGTCTCTCTCCGACGATCGCAGCCGGCTCGCTCGTCGCCCTCGCGGTCGTTGCGTTCGTCGTTCCGTTCGCGATCGCGCTCGCCGTGATCGCCGAAGACGCCGTCACGCTCGCACAGGACGTCGACGCTGACACCCTCCAGCTCGGCGAACTCGAATCCGTGATCGCGGACGTAACCGGCTACGAGGTAGATATCACGGAGGAGGTTTCGGGTCTCGGCCAGGAGGCCGGGACGTTTCTGGCAGAGCAGGCGACGACGTACTTCGCGATGGCCACGCACGCGATCATCGGCCTCGGTCTCACCCTCTTTCTACTGTACTACCTCCTCAAGGACGGCGACTCGTTGGTCTCCTGGATTCGAGAACACACGCCGGTTCCGTCGGAGTTTCAGGATCGCCTCTTCTCTGAGATCGACGACGTCATGCGCGCGGTACTCATCGGGCACGTGCTCATCGCCTTCGTCGAGGGGTTGATCGCAGGGATCGGGCTCTTCGCGACCGGCATTCCGAACGCCGCCTTCTGGACGGTGGTCATGATGATCCTCGCGTTGATTCCGCTCGTCGGGGCCTTTCTCGTCTGGGGGCCCGCCGTCGGCTACCTCCTTCTCACGGGGGAGCCGGTCCTCGCCGGGGCGCTCTTCGTCTACAGCGCGATCGTCGTCGGCGTTTCGGACGACTACCTGCGCCCGCTCGTCGTCGATCGGTACGCCCAGATCAATCCGGCCGTCATCATCCTCGGCGTCATCGGTGGCGTCTACGCGTTCGGGGTGATGGGGTTGTTCTTCGGACCGGTCGTGCTCGGGGCGCTGATCGCGACGGTGTCCGTGCTCGACGAGTACTGGGAGCGCCAGGACCGGCGTCACGACGACCCTTGACTCTCGTACTCGCACGAGAAACGAGTAGCCGGCGGTTCGACGCCGGCGATCCGTCGCCCTTTTGGCCGGCGAACGCCCAGTAGGCGATAGATGGCCCGCTATCACATCGAGACGTACGGCTGTACGTCGAACCGCGGAGAGAGCCGCCAGATCGAGCGGCGACTCCGCGACGCGGGCCACCGCCGGGTCGAGGGCGTCGACGACGCGGACGTCGCGATCTTGAACACGTGTACGGTCGTCGAGAAGACCGAACGAAACATGCTCCGTCGCGCCGAGGAACTGGCCAACGAGATGGCCGACCTCTACGTGACCGGCTGCATGGCGCTGGCTCAGGGCGAGTCGTTCGTCGACGCCGGCATCGACGCCGAGGTTCTCCACTGGGACGAGGTACCCGAGGCGGTCACCAACGGCGAGTGCCCGACGACGACGCCCGACGCCTCGCCCGTCTTGGACGGCGTGGTCGGCATTCTCCCCATCGCCCGCGGTTGCATGTCGGACTGCTCGTACTGCATCACGAAGTTCGCGACCGGGAAGATCGAATCGCCGCCGATCGAGGAGAACGTAAAGAAGGCACGCGCCCTCGTTCACGCCGGCGCGAAGGAGATACGAATCACCGGCCAGGACACCGGCGTCTACGGCTGGGACACGGGCGAGCGCACGCTCCACGAACTACTCGAACGCATCTGTGAGATAGAGGGGGAGTTCCGCGTGCGCGTCGGGATGGCCAACCCGAAGGGCGTCCACGGTATCCGCGAGGACCTCGCCGACGCCTTCGCCGCCAACGAGAAGCTCTACGACTTCTTGCACGCACCCGTCCAGTCCGGCTCGGACGACGTCCTCGGCGACATGCGCCGCCAGCACCAGGTCGCGGAGTTCCGGGACGTCGTTGAGACGTTCGACGATCGACTTCCCTACTGGACGCTTTCGACGGACTTCATCGTCGGCTTTCCGACGGAGACCGACGACGATCACGCCCGGTCGATGGCCCTGCTCGAAGAGACGCGACCCGAGAAGATCAACGTCACCCGCTTTTCCAAGCGACCGGGGACCGACGCCGCCGAGATGAAGGGCCTCGGTGGAACGGTCAAGAAGGAGCGCTCTTCGGAGATGAGCGAGCGAAAGCGCGACATCGTCGGCGAGGCCTACGCGGCCATGGTCGGTGAGACCCGCGAGGACGCACTGGTCGTCGAGGAGGGCGTCGGCGATTCGGTGAAGTGTCGCGACTCGGCCTATCGGCAGCTCATCGTCCAGAACGCCAGCGAGCACGGACTGGAACCGGGAGATTTCGTCGACCTCGAGGTGACGGCCGCGGAGACGATGTACGCGTTCGCCGACCCGATCTGAGTCCGGTGCATTCGATCGCGCGACAATAACACGACGCATACGAGTTTGGGCCCGCCCATTCGATCGAGCAATCCCGGCGATCGCCAGCTATGTTCCCGTCACCACTCGAACTCGACGGCGCGTGACTCCTCGACGACCGTGGCGTCGTCCAGTTCGGCGAACGCCCCGTGGAGTTGGTCGTAGGACTCGTCGAGTGCTTCGACGATCACCTTCGTATCCCCGACGACGGGCATGAAGTTTGTGTCGCCCTGCCAGCGCGGGACGACGTGGGTGTGGACGTGGTCGTCGATCGATCCACCGGCTGCGGTTCCGAGGTTCAAGCCGACGTTGAAGCCTTCTGCGTCCATCGCGTCCTCGAGCGCCGCGAGCGTTCGCTGTTTCAAGCGGGCGTGGTCGAGCAACGTTTCGGCTTCAAGCGAATCGAAATCTCCGGTGTGCGTTCGTGGAATGACCATGACGTGGCCCGGGCTGTACGGATAATTATTCAACAGAACGAAACTTCGAGGGCTACGCGCGACGACGAACGTCTCTCTGTCGTCCTGGCGTTCGGGGAGCTCACAGAACGGGCACGTCGACTCGGCTTCGGGGGGCCGATCTCTGGTGACCCACTCGATCCGCCAGGGTGCATACAGCTGGTCCATACCGGCGACTCGGCGTCCGTCGGCCTAAAGCTGTTCACCCGATCGACCTGTGGAGTAGAGCGCTGTGGGCTGGAGTCGATTGATCGATCCGCCCTGAACCGATGCTGACTCGGCCAATAATACCAAATTACTTTGCTATCAACGGGCTATACAATAACCCGAACGACGGCCGGAGAACGAACGTTGAACCTTCTCGAACTCTCTCGATCTCTTATCTGTTCACCCCGCCTCCGTCTGTCGGTTTTACGAATCAGATTTCGAAATGAAACAGGGATTTATATCTAAGATAGCGCAAGTAACGTACAGATGGCAACGACAGACAACTCATTTAACGGGCTGACCGAGCACTGCGAAGATTGCGAGCTGGATACGCTCCACGAGGTCTCCGTCCAGATCCGGACCGAGAGCCTCAAAGAAGAAAACAGTCAGTTCTCGCGCGAACCCTACCGGGTTACCGAGTGCCAGCGCTGTGGCCACCGGAGCAGCCAGCGGATGAACAACGCGTAATCGGCGTCGATCGCCACGGACGTGGGCACCCCCGTTCACCACACGTGTGCGACCGGGCAGACTCCCCCATTTTCGAACCAGTTGAGTCTCGACGAACGGTCGTTACGGTCGTCGCCACGTTTCTCTCACCGTGTCGGCGTCGTGACTTGCGCTCTCACCGCGTTCGCGTCGTGACTTCACAGCCGTCGTGGGTGACGATAACCGTGTGTTCTTTCTGACTGACCAGACACCCGTCGTCTTCTTTCAACACCGGGTAGCCGTGGACGAGATTGTTGCGCTTGAGCCGTCGAAGGGCCATCTCGGCCCGGTCCGTCTCTAGCCAACGCGTCGCGAACGGGAGCGTTCGAAATTCCTCGGTTATCTGTTCTAGCGCCTTTCGCGCCTGTCTGTTTCTGATCGCGCCCTCGCGTTCGAGCGAGAAAATCTCCTCTTTCGCCCCTTCGGACACCTTCCCACCACCGTCGGTCGCGAACGGCTCGATCGCGACGACGTCGCCGACCGAGAGCGTCGTCCCCTGCGAGACCGACCGGTTCGGAATCGTCGGATCGGTGTGTTGTTCCCAGTGGCCGAGGCCGTGGCCGGTCAGATTGACGACGGGGTTGTAGCCGTAGCCGTCGATGACCGATTCGATTTCGGCTCCGATCTCTCCCGTATCGACGCCGGGTTCGATCATGTCGATCGCGGCGTCTAAGGCCTCGGCGGGTGCGACGGCGAGGTCGTCGTGCCCGGAGAGGTCGACCGTGATCGCCGTGTCCGCGAGCCAGCCGTCGACGTGGACGCCGATGTCGAGGTTGATCATCTCCTCGCCGAAGGTCGAGTCGTCGTCGATGCTCGGCGTGGCGTGTGCCGCCTCTTCGTCGATCGAGATGTTCACCGGGAAGGCCGGCGTTCCGCCGAGTTCGCGGATTCGGTCTTCGGCGTACTCGGCGATCTCCAGGTGAGAGACGCCGACGTCGACGCGCGCGGCGGTCTCCTCGCGCACCTGGGCGAGGATTTCGCCGGCCTCTCGGTGTTTTTCGTACTGCTCGGCGTCGAGATCGACCTCGGTGTCGGCCATGGTTCGAGTTTGGCGGGTCGACAAAAAGAGATTGCGCCTCTCCGATCGGTGGGAAAAGACCGCCGTCGCCAGTCGCACACAGCGCAGTCCGTACGATACGTGACGAAACGATTATCGGTCGACGTACGGGCAGGCTGGACACGCGGAAACGCCCTGCACGTTCGACAGCGACGTCTCACAGCGGGGACAGCGGGTGATGGGGTACGTCCGGGGTTCGAGCATGGAGCGCACCGAGGAAGTCGACGATAATAAATGTCTGGTTCGACAGTCGTCGAACTTCGAGATGGTTCTACGCCGTCGAATCGATCCGCCGGGCGAACTGATTGCGTTGAATCGACCGGGAGTAGCGTTTTATTCGTCGAGAGTCATGAGCCCACATGGCCGCGGACGATCCGCCATCGCTCCTTCGTTCGGCAGTTGACACCCTTCCGATCAACCTGGCTATCCTCGACGCGGATGGCACGATCGTCTACACCAACCAATCCTGGAAACAGTTCGGAACTGAAAACGAGATAGATCTCCGTCCGGATACGATCGGCGTCAACTACCTGGAGGTGGCAGGGAAGGACACGTCGGAAACCGGACGACGAGCCATCGACGGACTTCGCGAGATTCTCGCGGGCGAACGGGACGTGTTCGAACTCGAGTATCCGTGTCACTCCCCATCGGTCGAACGGTGGTTTCTCATGCGAGCAACCTCGTTTCGCCACGACGGGGAGCGCTACGTCTCTGTCGCACACTCGGACATCACGGACCGATACGAATCGGAACGCGAACTGGAGCGTTCGAACGAACGCCTCGAACAGTTCGCCCACGCCGCGAGTCACGACCTCCAGGAACCGCTCAGGATGGTGACGAGTTATCTCGATATGCTAGAACGGCGCTACGGAGCGGAACTGGACGAGGAGGCGATCGAGTTCATCGAGTTCGCTACCGACGGCGCGTCGCGGATGAAGGCGATGATCGACGGCCTCCTCGAATACTCTCGGGTCGAAACGGCGACGTCGCCGTCTAAATCGGTCGATCTCGACGCCGTCCTCTCCGACGTGCGTACCGACCTGGGACGTCGGATCGAGGAGACCGACGCGGAAATTACGACCGAATCGCTACCGATCGTCAGGGGCGATCCGAGTCAGCTCAGACAGGTGTTTCAGAACTTGCTCGACAACGCGATCGAGTACAGCGGAGAGACGCCTCCGCGCGTCGACGTCTCCGCGACCCGTCTCGACGGGATGTGGCGTCTCTCGGTCAGCGACGACGGGATCGGGATCGATCCGGCGAACGAGGACCGAATCTTCGGCGTGTTCGAACGATTACACACCCACGAGGAGCACACCGGATCGGGAATCGGCCTCGCCCTCGTAAACCGTATCGTCGAGCGACACGGCGGCGACATCTGGGTCGAATCGGAGCAGGGAGCCGGCTCGACGTTCTCGTTTACCCTTCCGCCGGCGACGGACGAGGCTGACGGTACCGAGGCTGGTTGACTCCGTCCGTGGCCTAGTCCCGAGCGACGGCGCTCTGCATTCCCTCGCTGTTGTAAGCGGAACCGACGGTTCCGTTCGCGTCGATCGCGATCACGCCGGCGCTCGAGCCGGTCAGTTCGCCGAACTCGTCGATCGCGAGGCTGGTCGCCGCATCGGCGTCGAGTCCGCGTTCGACGTGCCTGGAAACGCGGCGCGAAAGGGTCACGCGGGCAATATCTTCACCGGCACCCGTCGCGCTCACGCCCGCGGCCGGGCCGCAGTAAAACCCGGAACCGACCTGCGGGACGTCCCCGACGCGACCCGCGAGGGCCAGCCATCGGCCGCCGGTCGAGGTCGCCGCGGCGAGCTGGCCGTCCTCGAACGCGACGGCGCCGACCGTGTCGTGGTCGTGTTCGTCGCCGACGCCGGCAGCGTCCGTCTCTCGTCCGTCGGGATCGGACCGGCCGTACCGATCGCGGATCCAGGCGAGGTGTGCCCTCGCGTCGCCGTCCGGGGCGTCGAGTTCGTTCCACTTCTCGCGCGTGCGTTCGGACCAGAGATCCATGCCCGTTTCGATTTCGAACGCCTCGGCCAATGCAACCGCGTGGTCGCCGGAGACGAACCCGTGCGGTGTCTCTTCCATGACGGCGCGGGCGACGCTGACGGCGTGTTCGACGCCCGGCATCGAGCACGCGGCGCCGATTGCGCGGTCGTCGGTCATGATTCCGGCGTCGGTCCGGACGACGCCGTCGCTCTGGACGGCTCCGCCGACCCCCGCGTTGAACCGGGGTGACGATTCGAGTACCGTGACCGCCGCTTCGACGGCGTCCAGCGGCTCGTCGGCGCTCACACCGGCGTCGGCTGCGTCGTCGAGGACGGCCTGTCTGGGTTCCGGTTCGTCTGGACGACCACCCGCGCCACCGTGGACGATTACCTGCATACGGGAGGAGTTCGAGCCAGGGTGTGTAACCTTCACGGTTCCGGACAATCGCGACCGGTCCCGTTCGGCCGTCGAATTCCGACGACTCAGTCCTCGATATCGTCTCAACGGTTACTACTCGGGCCCGCGTCCGTCCGTATATGGAACGTGACCGAACGAGCGGCGTACCGATCGATGGCGACGCGGAGGTGGACGCGGTCTACATCTCCCCGCTGGCCGACTTCCTGCTCGTTCTCTCGATCACCGTGTTCGCCACCGTCGCGGGTGTGACGTTACTCGTGCTGTGACCGTCTCGTGAAGCTGTCTCTCGAGGGCGTAATCGAGTGGGGTGTGGCCAACGAGCGTACGCTCTGGATCGCCGCGGTCGTCCTGTACGGCGTCGGCGATACCGCGACGACGTTCGTCGGCTTGTCCGCGGACGGCGTCGAAGAGATCGGGCCCGTGGCGGGTCCGCTCATGGATCGCTACGGTCAGTGTTCGCTCGTCGGAGTGAAAGTGACTCTCTTTGGCGCATTCTGGATGCTGTGGCGCACCCTCGAGACGACTGCTCGCGTCGCCGTTCCGATGGCTGTCGCGCTCGTCGGCGCGCTCGTCACGGTCTGGAACCTCCTGGTGATCCTCGCGGCCTGAGAACCACCGAATCGAGTCCGTACCTGCGCCGAACCGTACCGGATCGACCATCGCGACCGTCGGTGACGTCGTCACCGCGTCGTGGCTTCCACCGCCTGACCGGCAGGAAATGGATGCGCTTTTAGGCGCGTCTACGGGAGTTACAGACGAGATGAGTTACGACAAGATCGAAGTCCCCGATGACGGGGCGAAGATCACGCTGAAAGAAGGGACGGACGACGAACTCGAGGTTCCGGATAACCCAATTATCCCGATAATTTACGGTGACGGCGTCGGCTCGGACGTCGGCCCCGCAGCACAGACCGTACTCGACGCGGCGGCGAAGGCGACGGGTCGAGAGATCCACTGGATGCGCGTCTACGCCGGGGAATCTGCACGTGAGACGTACGACGAGAACCTCCCGGACGAGACCGTCGAAGCCATCAAAGAACACCGCGTCGCCATCAAGGGTCCGCTGACGACGCCCGTCGGCGCCGGCTTCCGCTCGCTCAACGTCGGCCTTCGTAAACTGCTCGACCTTTACGCGAACGTTCGACCGACCTACCACCTGGACGGCGTTCCGTCGCCGGTCAAAGAACCCGAGAAGATGGACATGGTCACGTTCCGCGAAAACACGGAGGACGTCTACGCCGGCATCGAGTGGGAAGCCGGCACCGACGAGGTCGAACAGGTCAAGGCGTTCGTCGAAGACGAGATGGGTGCCGACGGCGTCATCCACGACGGCCCAGTCGGCATCGGCGTCAAGCCGATCACGGAGTTCGGGACGAAGCGACTCGTCCGCCGCGCAATCGACTACGCGCTCGAACACGACCGCGACTCGGTGACGCTCGTCCACAAGGGCAACATCATGAAGTTCACCGAGGGTCAGTTCCGCGACTGGGGCTACGAAGTTGCCGACGAGGAGTACGGCGACGAGGTCATCACCGAAGACACCCTCTGGGAGGAGCGAGATGGCGAGATGCCCGACGACGCCGTCGTCGTCAACGACCGCATCGCCGACAACATGCTCCAGCAGATCCTCACCCGCACCGACCAGTACGACGTCGTCGCGACGATGAACTTAAACGGCGACTACATGTCCGACGCCTGCGGCGCTCAGATCGGCGGCCTCGGCATCGCCCCCGGTGCCAACTTCGGCGACGGTCGGCTGCTCGCCGAACCCGTCCACGGCTCCGCGCCGAAGTACGAGGGCCAGGACAAGGTCAACCCCACGGCGATGATCCTCTCGGGTCGCATCATGCTCGAGTACATGGGCTGGGACGACGCCGCCGACCTCGTCCGTGACGCCGTCGAGGCGACCATCGTCGACGGTCTGGTCACCTACGACCTCGAACGCCAGCTCGACGACGCCGAGAAGCTCGCCACCAGCGAGTTCGCCGACGCAGTCGTCGAGAACATCGAAACGCTGTCGTAATCGACTCGACGTCCGGACAACGTATTTTTCGTCGGTCCGTTCGCCGGTCTCGGCCGCACAGGAACGCGAGTAGTCTCTCAGGCCAACCGATCGGTAACAATCGGTTACACACCACAACGTTTTCTCTCGGCCCGGCGTCAGATCGGTGACCTGACTGCGATGTTGCAACCTATCGACCGACGGACGATCCACGACCGACACTCGCTGCGATGAACGTCCTCGTCACCGGCGGCGCCGGGTTCATCGGCTCGCACGTCGCCCAGGCGCTGCTCGACGGTGGACACCACGTCGTCGTTCTCGATTCGATGGATCCGTACTACGACACCGAGATCAAAGCCGAGAACCGCTCGTGTTGTGAGCGGACGGCCGCCCACCGGTACTACTTCGTCGAGGGATCGATCACCGACGCGGATCTGGTCGACCGCGTCTTCTCGAGCTACGGGATCGAGTTCGTCTTCCACCAGGCGGCGCAGGCGGGCGTCCGGACCAGCGTCGAGAATCCGCACAAGCCCCACGAGATCAACACCACCGGCCTCCTCACGCTCCTCGAAGCGGCGGCCGACCACGACGTCGTCCGCTTTGTCAACGCCTCATCGTCGTCGGTCTACGGCCACGACGAATACCTGCCGTACGACGAGGCCCATCCGACGAGACCCCGAAGTCCTTACGGGGTGACGAAACTCACCGCCGAACACTACTGCCGCGTTTTCACGGAGATCCACGGTCTGCCGACGGTCTCGCTCAGGTACTTTACGGTCTACGGCCCGCGAATGCGTCCGAACATGGCGATTTCGAACTTCACCTCGCGCTGTCTGAGCGGCGAGCCGCCGGTTATCTACGGCGACGGCCAGCAGTCGCGCGATTTTACCTACGTCGACGACGTCGTCTCCGCGAACCTCGCACTGCTCGAGACCGACGCCGCCGACGGAGAGGTGATGAACGTCGGTTCGTCCGGTTCGATCACGATCGACGAACTCGCCGCTCACGTCGTCTCTGTCACTGGCGCTGACGTTGAGCCAGTCTACGACGACCCCAGAGCGGCGGACGCCAGACACACCCACGCCGACGTCTCGAAGGCGCGCCGACTCATCGGCTACGAACCGACGACGGACATCCGCGACGGCGTCTCGCGCTTTGTGGAGTGGTACGCCGACAATCGCGAGTGGTACGAACCGCTCGTTCGGGCGTCGTAGAAATCAAATCCACCCTGGTGCGTCGCTGATTGTGAATCGACGTAGTCCGCCTACCGACAGTGTGTCGGTTGGCCGCATGCCAACTGTTTTGATGTGACCCGACAAATTGTCGGGTATGGATGGAGACGAACGTCGCCTATCGTCCGATCGCTCCGGGCGTGGTCCGTCGGTCGATCTCGATGCACTACGCGATTGTTTGGACGCGTATCCGCTGTCGATTGCCGTTGTTTTCGGTTCTACCGTCCAGGGAACGGCCACTCAGTTTAGTGATCTCGATGTCGGCGTCGTGTTCGAATCATCGGTCGAGCAATCGAGACGGGTCCGACTGATCGGTTCGATCACCGCAACGATCTCCGCAGAAATGAACTGGGACGCGGTCGATGTCGTCGATCTCGAACGAGCCTCTCCATCGATCGCGTACAACGCTCTTTCGACCGGAATTCTGGTCGTCGGAACCGAGCCAGAGGCAGCGGAGTTAGAAGCGAAACACCTCCGACGGAAGCTCGACTTTGCCCCGGTCAAACGTGAGTGGCAGGCGGCGTTAGACTGCCGACTCGCGGAGGGATCGTATGGTCGATCCTGATCGAATCCGATCGAAACTCGGTTCACTCGAAACCTATCTTCGCGGCCTGGAGGAGAAGAAAAATTGTGGTGAATCTACCTATTTGCAGGATCGAGACCTACAGGATATCGTAGAGCGACGCTTCGAGAAAGCGATACGGTGCTGTCTCGACATCGCCTCGCACATCGTTGCGACCGAAGGGTACCGCGAACCGACGGATTACGGCGATCTCTTTCGAATTTTAGAGGAAGAATCGATTCTCACGTCATCAACGGCGGATCGGATGGTCGAAATGGCTGGATTCAGAAACGTATTGGCACACGAGTACGCGGACATCGTCGACGAGTACGTCTACGCACACCTTCAGGACTTCGAACACTTTCGGACGTTCGCCGCCGAAATCGCCGAGAACTTGCCCGAAGTCGAGTGACTATGGTCGAATCCGCCGTCCACGCCGTCGTCCCGGCAGCCGGTCGCGGGACGCGCCTCGCGCCGCTCACCGACGACCGGCCGAAACCGCTCGTCGAGATCGCGGGACGTCCGCTCCTGGCCCGCGTCTTCGACGCCCTCTCTTCGGTCGATCTCGCGTCGTACGTGGTCGTGATCGGCTATCGCGGCGAGCAAATCCGCGACCGCTTCGGCGACGCCTACGACGGTACCCCGATCGAGTGCGTCACCCAGTCGGACCCGATCGGGCTCGCAGATGCCGTCCGTCGGGCGGGTCGCGTCGTCAGCGGCGATCCGTTCGTCGTCTGTAACGGCGACAACGTGTTGAACGACGATCTCTCGCGGCTCGTAACCCCGTCGCTCCTCGATCCGTCCGCACCCACCGAATCCAGCGTTCTCGTCGAACGAACTACGCGACGGCGCGCCGGCGAAACGGGCGTCGTCGTGACGACTGATTCCGGTCGGATCGAGAGGATGGTCGAAAAGCCCGACGAGCCGCCGTCTACGCTCGTCAGTGCCGGCGCGTACGCCTTTTCGCCGTCGATCGTCGAGGCGTGCGAGGCGATCGATCCCGCTCCGACCGGCGAGTACGAGCTAGCAGACGCCATATCCTATCTCGTCGAACGGGACCGATCCGTCGAGGCCGTACCGCTTCGGAGACAGCGGGTCAACGTCAACGATGTCGAGGACCTGGACCAGGCCGAAGAACGCGTCGATCAGTGACTCGATTACGAACGGTTCGTCCACAACGAGCCGCCCGCCGCGAAGGCTTCGATCACTCGACCGTGACGCTCTTTGCCAGGTTTCGCGGTTTATCGATCGACCGACCCTTCTCGTTGGCGACGTGGTAGGCGAACAGCTGGAAGTAGACGTTCGCCACCAGAGGTGAGAAGACGCCGGCGTCGGGTACCTCGAACGCGACGTCGAGCGAGCCGGCGTCGACGCCGGCCGTGGTGACGCCGATCGTCGGCGCGCCGCGCGCCTGTACCTCAGCGACGTTGTTCAGACTCTCGCGACGACCGGCCCCGTCGGTCAGCACGGCGAGCACGGGCGTCTCGTCTGTCACTAACGCGAGCGGACCGTGTTTGAGCTCTCCCGCCGGGAACCCTTCGGCGTGGTCGTAGGAGATCTCCTTCAATTTCAACGCGCCTTCCAGGGCGACCGGGTAGCCGTAGGATCGACCGACGAAGAAGAAGGCGTCCGAGTCCGCGAACGTCGTCGCAACCGCTCGAATCTGTTCTTCCCGATCGAGCACTTGCTGGATGGCGCCAGGAAGTGCCGTGAGGTCTTCTAAGTGCTCTCTGGCCGTTGCGGCGGTCAGTGTCCCTCGTTCTCTGCCGACCGCGATGGCGAGGAGCGCGAGGGTACTCACTTGCGAGGCGAACGTCTTCGTCGCGGCGACGCCGATCTCCGGACCAGCGCGGATGAATAACGCGTCGTCGGCTTCCCTGGTGACGGAACTTCCGAGCGTGTTCGTCACGCCGAGCGTTCGCGCGCCGGCACCCCTCGCCTCGCGTAACGCAGAAAGGGTGTCCGCGGTCTCCCCGCTCTGTGTGACCGCGACTGCGAGCGTTCGCCACGGATCGCGACCGCCAGTGAACGCGTATTCACTCGCGGTCACCGACGTCGCTCGCACGTCGGCCAGCGACTCGAACAGCGTCGCGGCGTACCGACCGGCGTACGCGGACGTTCCGCAGGCGAGAAACTGGACTTCCTCTACGGATTCGAGGTAGCCCTGCGGAAAGTCGACGTCGAGCGACGCCGTGCCAGTGTCAACGTCGACACGACTACCGAGCGCCTGTCGGAGCGCGGTGGGTTGTTCGTGAATCTCCTTTCGCATGTAATGGTCGTATCCGCCCTTCTGCGCGGCGTCGGCGTCCCACTCGACCGTCGATATCGACGGTTCGACCCGGCGTCCGTCGCGGTAGATCGACACGGAGTCGGGCGTCAGGACGGCGACGTCACCGTCGTCCAGGTAGGTCACCTCGCGAGTGTGCTCGACGAGCGCCGGGACGTCGCTCGCGAGAAACGCCGCGTTCGATCCGTGACCGACGACGAGGGGGCTCTCGTTTCGGGTCGCGACGATGCAGTCGTCGCGCTCGTGTATGGCCGCGATCGCGTAACTTCCATCGAGGCGGTCGACGACAGACTCGAGCGCTCGACGGACGCGCCACGCGACATCACTCGAATCTGGGGCGTCCGCCGATTCCCCCTCTCTACTCGCCGTCCCACCGTCCGGGCGGCCCGGGCTACCGTCGCGTGGAGGCGAGTCCGGACCAGACTCCTCGAGCGAGTCGAGCTCGCGTTCGAGCAGGTGGGCGACGACCTCCGTATCGGTCTCGCTGGTGAACGTGTGCTCGTCGAGATCTGCCTTCGCCGCCTCGTAGTTCTCGACGATACCGTTGTGTACGATCGCCAGGCGATCGTCGCAGCCGGTGTGTGGGTGAGCGTTCTCGTCGGTCGGCGCGCCGTGGGTCGACCAGCGAGTGTGGCCAATGGCGCTGATCGCGTCGGGGACCGTCGGGACCGAGAGCGCGGCCACCTCGCCGGCTCGCTTTTCGATCGTCAATTCGTCCGAACCGCCGGATCGGAGCGCGACGCCGGCCGAGTCGTACCCCCGGTACTCGAGCGTCTCGAGTCCGCGGTAAACGATCGGACCGGCCGATTCGTCGCCGACGTAGCCGAATATTCCACACATGTTAGCCCCTCCTGACGAGCGTCTCGCTCTCGAGTCGACCGCCGACGCTCACGCCGTGGTCGATCCGGACGCCGTCGCCGACGATCGTCCCGGGGTCGATCGTTACGCCGCCACCGACGCGCGCGGTGTCGCCGACGACACCGCCGAATTCGACGTCGTCGAACACCTCTCCCTCGACGACGACCGAGGCGGATCCTCCCGGAAGGGTCGTATTCGGCCCGATTCGAGCGCTCTCGCCGACGACGGCGTCGCGAACGATCGCGCCCGGTTCGATCACCGCGTCCGCCAGCACGACGCTGTTTGCCACGACGGCGTTCGCGCCGACGGTCACGTTGTCGCCGAGGGCGGTCGCCCCGTCGATCGTGGCGTTCGGACCGATCCGCACGTTCGTTCCGACGACGACGTCCTCGGCCGTGGTGGCGGTCTCGTGCGTTCGCTCGAACGATCCGTCGCGACCCTTCGGTTCGATCGTCGCCGCGGTGACGTAGAGCAGGTCCCAGAGGTGCGAGACGTCGAGCCAGGTGCCGCGATACCTGACGGTCGAGATCGATCCCGTTTCGACGTACGACGCGAGGGTCGTGGTGATGGCGAGTTCGCCGTCTTCCTGCGGCGTCTCGTAGATGGCCCTGAAGATGTCGGCGTCGAACCCGTAGACGCCGGCGTTGATGAGCGCCGACGCCGAGACGGCGGCCGGTTTCTCCTCGATCGAGACGATTCGATCGCCGTCGAGTTCGATCACGCCGTACTCGCTCGGGCGCTTCGAGGGCGTCACGCTCACGACGGGTGACCCCGATTCTAGCAAGGTGGATCGGACGTCGCGGATGAGCGACGGGTCGACGATGCGATCGCCGTTTAACACCAGAAACGGACCGTGGACGACGTCTTCGACCTGGGAAACGGCGTGGGCGGTGCCGAGTCGCGTCGATTGGTCGACGTACTCGATCGTTACGCCCCAGTCGTCGCCGTCGCGAAAGTGGGTCCGAATCCGTTCCTGGCGGTGGCCGACGACCATCACGACTCGGTCGATACCCGCTTCGGCGATGGCCGAGACGACGTACTCGAGGAGGGGCCGATTCGCTACCGGAAGCATGGGCTTCGGTCGCCGGTGGGTCAGCGGGGTCAGTCGCCGCCCTTCGCCGGCGGCGAGAATCACGGCGGGGACGTCCCGATCGTTCATACCTCTCGTTCGTCGGTCGGATACTTCAAGTTGGCTGGGTGGACGTCGAGTTTGCTGGGTTGCACGCGGCGGGTGAACTCGTTTGCCTCTCCTCGTGGGATGATCCTCGCCGTCCGAAGTCGGTCGCAACGACTATTGGACTCAGCGAGAACAGATCCGGACATGCAAACTGTCGTGCTCGCCGCCGGTCAGGGAACGCGAATGCGGCCGCTGACCGACGAGCGGCCGAAGCCGATGTTGCCCGTCGCGAACCGCCCGCTCGTGTCCCACACCGTCGACGGCGCGGTCGCCGCCGGTGCCTCCCGTATCGTCCTCGTGGTCGGCTACGAATCGGATCCGATCCGCGAGTACTTCGGCGAGACACACGGGGGCGTGCCGATCACGTACGTCACGCAGCACGAGCAGGCGGGGACGGCCGACGCGGTTCGGACCGCCGGCCCCGAACTCGATGCCGAACCGTTCGTCGTGCTGAACGGTGACGCCCTCTTCGAGCAGGACGGACTCGACCGGCTGTACGACGGCGGCCCGGCGATCGCCAGCGTTCGCGTCGACGATCCGACCCACTACGGCGTGCTCGATGTCGAGGAGGACGTCGTCACGGGTATCGTCGAGAAACCCGCCGATCCGCCGTCGAACCTGATCAACGCCGGCGCCTACCTGTTTCCGTCGGAGGCGCGCGACTGGCTGGACGTCCCGCAAAGCGAACGCGGAGAACACGAGTTGACGGACGTCCTGGAGCGGACGATCGACCGCGTCGACGTCCGTCCCGTCGCCCTCGGCCGCTGGCTCGACGTCGGCCGTCCGTGGGAACTGCTTGAGGCGAACGAATGGCGGATCGAAGCGCTCGCCGAATCCTCTCCCGGCGGGTCGTTCGAAGGCTCGGTCAGCGATGACGCCACGATCGTCGGCCCGGTGGTCGTCGAGGCGGGTGCGACCGTCCGGGAGGGGGTGACGATCGAGGGGCCGGCGCTGATCCGCTCGGGTGTGACGGTCGGCCCGAACGCGTACGTCCGCGGGACGACGCTGATCGGCGAGGGTGCCCGCGTCGGACACGCGGTCGAGGTGAAAAACAGCGTCCTTATGTCCGGGGCGTCGGTCAATCACCTCTCGTACGTCGGCGATTCGATCCTTGGACGCGACGTCAACTTCGGGGCCGGGACGGTCGTCGCCAACCTTCGCCACGACGACGAGCCGGTACAACTCACGGTCAAGGGTGAGCGCGTCTCGACGGGCCGACGCAAGTTCGGCGTCGTCCTCGGCGACGGTGCCAAGACCGGCATCGATTCGAACCTGAACGCCGGCGTCACGCTCTCGACGGGAGCGACGACGCGTCCGGGAGAGACGGTTACTCGTGATCGGTAAAGTCGCGAAGTGAGCCGGTGGCGATCGAGCGGTCCCCGCTGATCGACTGAATCGGACGGTCGTCGTAATTCGGGTGGTAGTGATTCGCGTGCCTCTCACCGCCTAATACGGACCCCAACGTTTTCGACGTCGCACCGCAGATCCCTTCGTATGTCTCTCTTCGGAACGAGCGGGGTACGCGGACCGGTCGGCGACGTCGTGACGGCGGAACTCGCGCTCGCGGTCGGGCGAGCCGTCGGCGTCGACGCCGAGACCGTCGTGATCGGCCGCGACGTCCGCGAGAGCGGCGAACTTCTCGCCGACGCCCTCGCGGCCGGACTGCGCGAGTCGGGAACCGACGTCGTCTCAATCGGCGTCGCGAGCACGCCGACGATCGCTCGCAGCGTCGGCTGGTACGATGCCGACGCGGGCGTCGCTGTCACCGCGTCGCACAACCCGCCTGAAGATAACGGAATCAAACTCTGGGACGAAACCGGCATGGCGATGGCCCGATCCCGACTCGACGAGATAGAGCGTCGGATGGGCGTCGACGAGTACGCCCTCGCGACCTGGGACGAAATCGGCGGTATGACCGACCGAGGTGACGCCATCTCTCGTCACGTCGCGGCGATCGCCGACGCGGTCGAGATCGACGATCCGCCGAGGGTGGTCGTCGACGTCGGCTGTGGCACAGGTTCGATCACGGCGCGGGCGCTCCGGGAACTGGGCTGTCACGTCGAGACGCTAAATGCCCTGCCGGACGGTCGATTTCCGGCGCGGCCGAGCGAGCCCAACGCCGACAATTGCAGCGCGCTCGCGGCGGTAGTCGAGGCGATCGACGCCGATATTGGCGTCGCCCACGACGGTGACGCCGACCGACTCCTCGCCGTCGACGAGGAGGGGACGATCCTCGAGGGGGACGTCCTCCTCGCCCTCTTCGGACGGGACGCGGTCGAGCGGGCCCGCAGCGCAAGCGGTGACGGGACGGCGAACGAACCGCTCGTGGCCGCGCCGGTCAACACGAGCCTCGCGGTCGACGACGCGCTGGCGGACGTCGGTGCCTCGCTCACGCGAACGCGCGTCGGTGATGGCTACGTCGCCGAGCGAACGAACCAACCAGATGTCGTTTTCGGCGGCGAACCGTCTGGGGCGTGGATCTGGCCGGAGGAGACGCCGTGTCCGGACGGCCCGCTCGCGGCCGCTCGGCTCGCTGCGCTCGTCGCCCGTCACGGGCCGCTGTCGTCGCTTTCGGCCGCCGTCCCTGCTTACCCGATCTACCGCGCGGCCGTCGAGACGCCGGAGAAGGGCGCGGTCATGCAGGCGCTCGGCTCGGCGATCGCAGACGGGGCCGGACCCGGTCCGATCGAGGAAACCGACGATCGTGACGGACTCCGCGTCGACCTGGGTGATGCCTGGTACCTCGTTCGAGCTAGCGGGACCCAGCCGCTGGTTCGCGTTACTGCACAGGCCAGAGACGAAGAGCGCGCCCGGGCGGTGTTCGAGGACGCCCGCGCCCTGGTCGAATCGGTGGTCGAGAACGCGTAGCGTCTGTCCTCTGTGCCCCACTGCCGGCTCCGTAGTGGGGTTTCATACGATTCCCGAAAGGATATGTCGGTCGACGTACCATCCTGTTTGTATGTACGCTGTCGTCCTCGCGGCGGGGAAAGGGACTCGTCTCGAACCGCTCACCGAGGATACGCCGAAGGCGCTGGTCGAGGTCGACGGAACGCCGCTCATCGAGGACGTCTTCGACAACCTCATCGACGTCGGCGCGACCGAGTTGATCGTCGTCGTCGGCCACCTGAAAGAACAGATCATCGAACGCTACGACGACGAGTATCGAGGCGTGCCGATCACGTACGCTCACCAGCGTGAACAGGCCGGTCTGGCTCACGCGATCTTGCAGGCCGAACCGTTCATCGACGATGACTTCATGCTGATGCTCGGAGACAACATCTTTCGCGCGAATCTCGGCGACGTCATCAACCGCCAGCGAGAGGACCGGGCGGACGCGGCGTTCCTCGTCGAGCAGGTCCCCTGGGAAGAGGCCTCCCGGTACGGCGTCCTCGATACGAACGAGTACGGTGAGGTCGTCGAGGTGATGGAAAAGCCCGAGGACCCGCCGTCGAATCTCGTGATGACCGGCTTCTACACCTTCACGCCGGCCATCTTCCACGCCTGTCACCTCGTCCAGCCCTCCGACCGCGGCGAGTACGAACTCCCCGACGCGATCGACCTGCTGATCCAGTCCGGTCGAACGATCGACGCCATCCGCATGGACGGCTGGCGGATCGACGTCGGCTATCCGGACGATCGCGATCTGGCCGAAGAACGAATTCGCGAGCGCGGGCCGACGAAGGTGTCCGAGTAGTGCCCATCGAACTCCGCAGTCGAACCCACAAACCACAAACCCTCTCCCGTCGTTCGGGCTGACATGTACGTCTCCATCGTCGGCAGCGGCTACGTCGGAACGACCGTCGCAGCCTGTCTGGCCGACCTGGGTCACGAGGTGGTCAACGTCGACATCGACGAGGGGATCGTCTCGTCGATCAACGCGGGCGAGGCGCCGATCCACGAGCCGGGGTTGGCCCCGTTACTCGACGAACACGCCGGCGGTCGGCTCCGAGCGACGACGGAGTACGACGCGGTCGTCGATACCGACCTCACCATGCTCTGTCTGCCGACGCCGCAGGCGGACGACGGAACCCTCGATCTCGGGCCGATGCGGGCGGCGAGCGAGGCGCTCGGCGAGGCGCTGGCGGGAACCGACTCGGGCCACCTCGTCGTGGTCAAGAGCACCGTCCTGCCGGGAACCACCGAGGACGTCGTCGGGTCGACCGTCGCCGAAGTGTCGGGCCTGGCAGTCGGCGACACCCTCGAACTCGCGATGAATCCCGAGTTTCTCCGGATGGGGACGGCCGTCACGGACTTTCAGGAACCGGATAAGGTCGTCGTAGGGGCGACGAGCGAGGACGCCGCGACGCGACTCCGGGATCTCTACGCGCCGATCCTAGCGCGTGAGGGGACGAACTACGTCGAAACGGACGTCCGCGCTGCAGAACTTATCAAGTACGCGAACAACGCCTTTCTCGCCGCGAAGGTTTCGCTCGTCAACGAACTCGGAAACGTCGCGAAGGCCTACGATGCCGACGCCTACGAGGTCCTCGAAGCCGTCGGTCTCGACGACCGCATCTCCGATCGCTTCATGCGCTCGGGCCTCGGGTGGGGCGGGTCGTGCTTCCCGAAGGACGTCAACGCGATCCGCGCAGGGGCGCGCGAGCAGGGTTACGACCCCGAACTTCTGGACGCCGTGGTGGCGGTCAACGACGGCCAGCCGGACCGACTCGTCTCGCTGCTCGCCGAACACGTCGATCTCGAGGGCGCCACGATCACCGTCCTCGGCCTCTCGTTCAAACCCCACACCGACGACATCAGAAAGTCGCGCTCGCTCGAGGTAATAGATCGACTCCTCGCGCGGGGGGCGTCGGTCGTCGCCCACGACCCGGTGGCGATCGAGAACGTCCGAGACTACTACGCGGAGACCGATCGATCCGACTCGATCTCTTTCGACGACTCGATCGAGGGCGCGCTCTCTGGCGCCGATGGGGCCGTGCTCGCAACCGATTGGCCCGCCTACGAGCAACTGCCCGTCGAGGTGATGGGCGGACGCATCCTGGTAGACGGCCGTCGCGTCGACGTCGACCGCGACGAATTGGACGTCTACGAGGGGTTGACCTGGTGACGACGTCGGGCTGAGGTGATTGCGGACGCGACACGAGACGGCAACCGATCGATCGAGCCGTTCACTTTCGGGTCGCGGCCGAGACTTTTCCCGTCCGTCGACGACGAGATAGCCGGAGCTATCGGAGGACCATGATACTGACGCTTCTGGGTGCTGAATTCGAGATCGACGAGACCTATGTCTGTGAGACGAAAGAACCGGTTCGCCGACAGGTGCGGGCCTACGAGCGGGGCGACCGGACGACGTTCGATCTCGACGTGACGATTCCCGACGGGTTTCTCGGAGACGTGATGGGTCGGATGAACGAGATTCCCTACGGCGAGATGCGGACGTACGGGGAACTCGCCGCGTCGCTCGACACCGCCCCCGTCGCGGTCGGCCAGGCTTGCGCGGCGAATCCGATACCCCTGATCGTTCCGTGTCACCGGGTCGTGGCCAGCGACGGCTCGCTCCGTGGCTACTCGGGCGCTGGCGGTATCGAGACGAAACGCCGATTGCTCGATCACGAGTCGGCGAACAGTTCAGATTCGGTACAGGCGGAGTTGCCCGTCGATCGGTAGCGTATTTAGACCGAAGTCTGTGCCCACATTCGCCACAATCCCCACCGCTAAGTGTCGCGCCCGCGGACTCACGCCCAATGAACGGAAATCGATTCGGCCGGCTCTTCCAGGTGACGACCTACGGGGAGAGCCACGGACCGTCGATGGGGTGTACGATTTCGGGCTGTCCGGCGGGATTGGAACTCGACGAAGCGGACGTTCAACGCGAACTCGACCGACGAAAGCCGGGCCAGTCGACGATCACGACCAGTCGGGGCGAACCCGATTCGGTGTCCATCGAGTCGGGGCTCCAGGACGGGTACACGACGGGGACGCCGATCGGTCTCACGATCGAGAACAAGGACGCCCGATCCGGCAAGTACGAGCCGTTCATCACCTCGCCGCGACCCTCCCACGGCGACTTCACGTATTCGGCGAAGTTCGGCACGCGAAACTGGGGTGGCGGCGGGCGCTCGTCGGCCAGGGAGACGGTAAACTGGGTCGCTGCGGGGGCAATCGCGAAGAAACTCCTCTACCGCGAGGGTATCGAGATCGCCGCCCACGTCAACCAGATCGGTGACGTCGCCGCCCCCGACGTGGACTTCGAGACCATCCGCGACACCGTCGACGAGACCGACGTGCGCTGTGCCCACCAGGAGACGGCCGCGCGCATGCACGAACTCGTCGAGGAGTACCAGCGACGAGGCGACTCGATCGGCGGGAGTATCTACTTCGAGGCGCGCGGCGTCCCGGTCGGCCTCGGTGCCCCGCGATTCGACTCGCTCTCGGCGCGACTCGGCCAGGCCATGATGGCCGTTCCGGCGACGACGGCGTTCGAGTTCGGTCTCGGGCGCGAGGCACGCGACTATTCGGGAACGGAGCGCAACGACGAATGGGAGTTCGATGGTGACGGTACCCCCGTTCCCGTAGAGAACGACCACGGCGGCATACAGGGCGGCATCTCCTCGGGCGAGCCGATCTACGGTGAGGTCACGCTCCACGCGCCGACGTCGATTCCGGCCGAACAACAGACGGTCGACTGGGAGACCGGCGAGGTGATCGAGGACGCCCAGGTTATCGGCCGCCACGATCCGGTGCTTCCACCTCGCGGCGTTCCGGTCGTCGAAGCGATGCTCGCCCTCACGCTCGTCGATTTCATGTTGCTCTCCGGCCGGATCAATCCCGACCGCGTCGACGGCTCGCCTGGCGAGTACGCCACGGACTACCATCCGAGCAATCCACGAACCGAGGAGTAGTCCGTCCGGAGATTTGCCCGTCCGACGCGGACGATGTGGTTGTCACCGTCAGAGATGCGTATCAATCTGCGTATCAATTTCGTCACCCCAGATTCTGCGGGACCGTGTCCGCACACGTATCGTGTACCGAACGTCCATCCCGATTCTACATTCCTCATGATAAATGCATGCTAATCGATAGCAAAGGCTTTAGACGCTGTCTCGCAAAATTCGCGTACGGAGCCATCGAGGCCATACATTAGTAACCATGAGCAACGACGAACTCATCTGGCGGATCGCGGGCGGTTCCGGGGACGGGATCGACTCGACGAGCCAGAACTTCGCGAAGGCCCTCATGCGTTCGGGGCTCCACGTATTCACGCATCGCCACTACCCATCGCGGATTCGTGGCGGTCACACGTACGTGGAGATCCGGGCGGCGGGCCACGAGGTACAGTCACGCGGGGACGGCTACAACTTCTTGCTCGCGCTGGGAGACTCGTTCGCGCGCAACCCCCAGGAGGACGCCTACTACGGCAACGAGGAGCTCAAACCGCTCTCGGAGAACCTAGACGAGCTGCGAGAGGGCGGCGTCATCGTCTACGACGAAGGGCTGTTGACCGAAGACGACGTCGCCGAACTCGACCTGGAGGCGAGAGCCGAGGAGAACGACTGGTACGTCTACCCGGTCGACCTCCGCGGTCTCGCGAAGGAACACGGCCGTGAAGTGATGCGAAACACGGCCGGCGTCGGCGTCACCGCGGCGCTGATCGACATGGACCTCGCCCACATCGAGGACCTGATGGAAGACGCCATGTCCGGCGACGTTCTCGAGGCCAACCTCGCGATTCTCCACGAGGCCCACGACATGGTCGAGGCGGAGTTCGACGAGGTGCCCGAGCTGACGGTGCCCACCGGCGAACACGACGCGGCGCAGGCGCTACTTTCGGGATCGAACGCGATCGCCTACGGGGCGATCGACGCCGGTTGCCGGTTCATTTCCGGCTACCCGATGACGCCGTGGACGGACGTCTTCACCATCCTTAGCCAGAACTTCCCAGACATGGGCGGCGTCGCAGAGCAGGTCGAAGACGAGATCGCGGCGGCGGCGCTCGCGGTGGGCGCGAGTCACGCAGGTGCGAAGGCCATGTCCGGATCGTCGGGCGGTGGCTTCGCCCTGATGAGCGAGCCGCTCGGGCTGGCGGAGATGACTGAAACGCCGATCGTGCTGCTCGAATCGATGCGCGCCGGTCCGTCGACCGGGATGCCGACGAAGCCGGAGCAGGGCGACCTCGAGTTCGTCCTCTACACGAGCCAGGGCGACTCCGCCCGCGTCGTCTTCGCACCCGGCAACGTCGAGGAGGCGTACGAGCAGACGCGTCTCGCCTTCGAGATCGCCTACGACTACCAGATCCCGACGATCCTCATCTACGATCAGAAGCTCTCGGGTGAGAACACGAACGTCAGCGTCGACTTCTTCGATCGCGAGCCGAACCCCGATCTGGGTTCGACGCTCACCGAAGCGGAGCTGAAGGAGGCGGCCCACGACGCCTCGGGCAAGTTCGAGCGATTCGGCTACGACGACAACGAGAAAGGCGTGAGTCCGCGGTCGATCCCCGGCCAGGCGGGCGGGCGGTACCTCGCGACGGGTAACGAACACTCGCCGGTCGGTCACATCAGCGAGGATCCGGACAACCGGGTCTTCCAGATGGACCGCAGACTGGAGAAGCTAGAACACATCCGCGACGATCTGGACGAGGGCGAGACGAACCAGACGTACGTCGGCCCAGACGACGCCGAGTACGGCATCATCACCTGGGGCTCGTCCCAGGGGGCCGTGTTCGAGGCCGTCTCCCGACTCAACGATGACGACCACTCCGTGAGAGCCGTGAGCGTCTCGGACATGATGCCGTTCCCGGAGACGGAACTCACCGAGTTCATCGAGGGCGTCGACGAGGCGATGGTCGTCGAGATGAACGCGACGGCACAGTTCCGCGGGCTGATCCAGAAGGAGCTCGGCCGCTACGGCGAGAAGCTCACCAGCCTGCTGAAGTACAACGGCAACCCGTTCGAGCCCGCCGAGATCGTCGAAGGATACGAGATCAACGTCGACGGCGGCGAGGCCGAACCCAGCGCACAGGTCCGGATCGAACCGGCCGCAGGTGATTGATCATGAGCGCATTCAACGCAATCGGCGACGAACGCGAGGTGGATAGCAACGAGTACACCGCGGGGGTCGAACCCCAGCCGACCTGGTGTCCCGGCTGCGGCGACTTCAGCGTCCTCAAAGCGCTCAAACAGGCCCTTCCGGAGGTCGGGCGCAACCCCGAGGAAGTGCTGTGTGTCACCGGAATCGGCTGTTCGGGCAAGCTAAACAGCTACCTCGACTCCTACGGCTTTCACACCATCCACGGCCGGTCGCTGCCGGTCGCACGGGCGGCGAAGCTGGCCAACCCGGGCCTCGAAGTGATCGCCGCCGGCGGTGACGGCGACGGCTACGGCATCGGCGGCAACCACTTCATCCACTCCGCCCGTGAGAACCACGACATGACCTACATCGTGTTCAACAACGAGGTATTCGGGCTGACGAAGGGCCAGACCTCGCCGACGAGCCCGAAGGGTCACAAGTCGAAGACCCAGCCCTCCGGCAGCGCGAAGGATCCGCTTCGGCCGCTGTCGCTGGGGCTGACCGCCGGGGCGAGCTACGTCGCCCGCACGGCCGCGGTCAACCCGAACCAGGCCAAGGAGATCCTGATCGAGGCGATGGAACACGACGGATTCGCCCACATCGACTTCCTCACCCAGTGTCCCACCTGGAACAAGGACGCCCGGCAGTACGTCCCGTACGTCGACGTCCAGGAGTCAGACGACTACGACTTCGACGTCACCGACCGGCGCGAGGCCGCCGAGATGATGTACGAAACTGAAAGCGCCCTCTACGAAGGGACCGTCCTCACCGGTCGCTACTACGTCGACGAAGAGCGACCGTCCTACCAGGAAGAAAAGCGCACGGTCGGCGAACTGCCCGACGAGCCGATCGCCGAGCGCTACTTCGACGAGGATAGTGAGTGGGAACGCAGCTACGATCTGCTAGAACGACACACGTAGTCGGACACTGTTCTTTTCCACACCGTCTCACCGCTCGGGAAAGCCCTGCTGTGGCGTCCACCCGCGAGCGAGCAGTTTCGTCAGGTAGCTACAGAACAACAGTACGACGAGCAACAGGCCGAGCGCGGCGGGATCGAAGCCGAACGCGATCTCTCTGAGTCCGTGGACGACAGTGACGACTCCCATGAAGAGCGCGACGACGCCGACGCGCCGACCGATCACGTCCGCGTCCACGTCGCGCGTCTCGTCGAAGTCGGCGTGGAGGTCGGCTCTCCCTCTGAACGCGATGAGGTAGCCGAGCCCGAGAATACACACGCCACCGAGTAGCCAGACGCCGCCGCTTAGCCAGTTGACCGCGACCATCGGTTCCAGTCGGGTCGGCCTCCGAATAAGCGTCACGATAGCCCGTCGGACCGATGTGCGGAGCGAATCAGCTGTCCGAAACGTGGAAATTCACCGACGCGAGCTTCCCTTTTACGGAACAACAGATATTTTTCCACTGGAGCAAAATGAACTACCATGAGTAGCCAGTCGACGCGAGATCGAATCCTCGACGTCCTGGAATCCGACGCCCAGGCTTCCTACGCCGAGATCGCAGATAGAGCGGATGTTTCGAAACCGACGGTCAGAAAGTACATCGACGAACTCGAGTCGGAGGGCGTCATCGTTGGCTACTCGGCCGACGTGGATCCGAAGAAACTCTCGAATCAGTTGATCGCGCTCGTCGGCATGGACGTCGCGAGCGAGCGCTACGTCGAAGCGACCCGGGCGCTGAAGGCGATCGACGAGGTCGAGACGCTCTACAGTTGCACCGGCGATCACATGCTCCTGGCCGAGGTACGGGCGCCAGACGGCGACACGCTCGGCGAGTTGATCAGTTCGACGATCCTCACGGTCGACGGGATTACCGCAGCCCACCCGTGTTTCCTGCAAGAACGATTGAAATGAGCCAGCCAGGTTCCTGCCGATTCGATCGAACGGGCCGCCAGATCCGCTCACGCAGAGCGGTCCTCACCACGCTCGCCGGGAGCGCCGCGGCGCTCGCCGGCTGTACCGACCTCGGAGGGAGTGGTGGAAACGACGATGGCGACCCGACAGACGATCCCGGGGGCGCGGGCGACTTTTACAACGCAGGGGCGGTCGCACAGGACGATCATCCGATCACGGAACCGGCATCGTTCGATCGGACGAGTTGCCCCGTGTGCAACATGTCGGCCGAGAACGCTCACGGCTGGATGTGTCAACTCGCACACGCCGACGGAACGGGCCTGTTTTTCGACTCGCCCGGCTGTTTGCTCGCCTACTACGTGCTTCCAGAAACGCACGCCACCGACGACGACGTCGAGCGGATCTGGTTTACCGATTACCAGACGCGCGACCTCTTCGACGCCGAGGAGGGCTACCTGATCGACGAACGGAACTTCGATCGCCACTCCTACCCGATGAGCGGCAGTCCGCTACCGGTCGAGACGGATGAGCAGGCCGAAGCATACGTCGAGGAGTACGACGATCTGTCCGAGGACGACGTTAACACGATCGACGACGTCGACCGCGAATTCGCCGAGTTCTATCGAGGCAATCGGATGCCGTGACGATCTGTCACGGTAAAGCGGTGACGTGCTACGCGGTCTGAACGGAATTCGATCGCCGTAGACAGTCGAAAGTATTTGGTCGGTCGACCGTCTCTCCCACCGCGTGTACCCCCCGACCGACGTTCGCGTCGCGCCGTACACCGCGCTGGTGGTGGCCATCCTCGCGGCGAGTACCAGCGCCATACTGGTTCGCTGGAGCGTCGCGCCGTCGTCGGTCGCCGCCCTGTATCGGGTTCTCTTTACGACCTTGCTCGTCGCCCCCGTCGCGTTCGTCTTCCACCGAAGCGAGTTTGGACGACTCACGCGAGGAGACCTCTTTTTCGCGACGCTCGCGGGGATCGCCCTCGCCGTTCACTTTGCGACCTGGTTCGAGAGCCTCAATCACACGAGCGTCGCGGCGAGCGTCACGCTCGTCCAGACCCAGCCGATCTTCGTCGCCGTCGGCGCCTGGCTGGTCCTGAACGAGCGGATAACGAGCGCGACGGTCGTCGGCATCGTCGTCGCGATCATCGGGGCGGGGACGATGTCGTTCGGCGACGCCGGTCAGGCGCCACTTTCCGACGCGACGGCGTTCGGGAACGCGCTGGCGGTCCTCGGCGCGATCACACTCGCCGGCTACGTCCTCGCCGGACGATCGATCCGCCAGCGCGTCTCGCTCTTTCCGTACGTGACCGTCGTCTACGCCGCGTGTACGATCACGTTGATCGCGATCGTGGGCGCGCAGGGCCACGCGTTCACGGCGTACCCGGGACGCGAGTGGCTGCTCTTCTTCCTGATGGCGCTGTTGCCCGGTCTGTTCGGTCACACGGTGATCAACTGGACGCTGGGCCATCTCGAATCGATCGTCGTCAGCGTCGCCTGGCTGGGCGAACCCGTCGGAGCGACGATCCTCGCGCTCGCCTTGCTCGCCGAAGTGCCGGACGCCGTCACCGTCGTCGGTGGTGTCGTCGTCCTCGCCGGGATCGCGGTGACGACGATCGACCGGGAGCGGCGTACACCGGCGACGCCGGAGCCGGTCTCTGAGTGACGAGCGATCGGTTCAGCGGTCGGTCGCTATCGAAAATATAGCCTCACAGACGGGACGTGGGGTCGGAACTATTCGACCAGCTGATCCTGAAGCTGGTTTTTCGCCTCGGTCCGTCGTTTCTGTGAACACTGCGGGGCCTCGTCGCTGAAGTCGACTTCGATCTCGTCTAACGTTCGTCGGTAGATGTTCGTTCGGCGACCTTCCTCGGATAGCGTGCGTCCTTCACACTCGAGCAGGCCCGCCTCGACGAGCTCTTCGATCCGTCGGTAACACGTTGCGATCGGAATTTCGATGTCCTCACTCAGTGTCTGGACGGATTTCGGGGTTCCTGCGGCACAGAGAATTTCGGCACTGTACTTACTGCCGAGTGCCGAAAGCACCCTGTTCGGTTCGCTGTCGGTCTGGACCGCTCCACCACTCCGTGACATCACTGTTCCGTACCTTCCCAATTATCAGAGTTGAATCTTGTGGTTATCTGGACGGTTTCTTTATATACATTGTTCGCTCGATCTAGATCGATGATCGTTCGGGATCGCAATGTACGAGGAGGATCCCCGACTGAACGCTCAATAAACTGACTTGTTTGTCTTTTCGTTCGAATTCGTCACCGATAGACGTAGGCGAGCCAGAGCGCAGTGATGAGGATGCTCAGGCCGAGGACGCCCCAGCCGGCGATCTCCATCGGCAGTTCCGGTTCGACCTCCAGGGCGACGGTGGCAAGCGCGTACATGAGCGAATCTGTGGTGGCGGGCCCCTTAACGTTTCAGATATGTCGGAGACGCCGCTGTGCGTCGGCGACGGTGAGACGACTCGCAGTGATCGCCGCAGTCGCGCTCTTTTTCCCGCTGGCGTCCGAATTCGGGCTATGACGCGGCTGGGCTTCGTCGTAAATCCGATCGCCGGAATGGGCGGTCGGGTCGGGTTGAAGGGGACCGACGGCATGGTAGCGGAGGCTCGCGAACGCGGTGCGGAGCCGCGGGCGCCAGATCGAGCGCGAGAAGCGATCGAGGCGTTTCTCGGACGCGAACCGGACGCGACCATCGTCACCGCTGAGGCCCCGATGGGGGCGGACGCGGTTCGCGAGGCTGGTGGGGATCCACAGGTCGTCTACAGCCCGGAGGCCGACGCGTACACCGAGACGTCATCGCAGGATACGAGCGCGGCGGTCGAGGCGATCCTGGATGCGGGCGTCGATCTCGTCTGCTTCGTCGGCGGTGACGGGACTGCCGTCGACGTCGCCGAAGTCATCAATGCCGTCGGTAGTGACACGCCGATGCTCGGGGTTCCCGCCGGCGTAAAGATCTATTCGGCGGTGTTCGGCGTTACCCCGGCCGACGCCGGACGCGTCGCGGCGACGTTCGACGACGTCGAACCGCGCGAGGTCAACGATATCGACGAAGCGGCCTATCGAGAGGGAACCGTTCGGTCGGAGTTAAAGGCCGTCGTCCGGGTTCCGGTGACCCGATCCGTCCAGTCTGGAAAACAACTCGCGCGTGGGACGATCGATACGGTCGCGGCCGGCTACGCTCGGGGTATCGAAGACGGCCGAACTTACGTGTTTGGCCCGGGCGGAACGGTCGGCTCTATCGAGTCGGAACTCGACATTGACGCGTCGCCGCTCGGCGTCGACGTCTGGCGCGATGGCTCCGTGTTGGTGCGGGACGGATCCGAAGACGAGATCCTGGAATCGATCGAGTCGCCGACGACCGTCGTCGTCTCGCCGATCGGCGGCCAGGGGTTCATCTTCGGGCGAGGCAATCACCAGCTCTCGCCCGCCGTCCTCGGACGTGCCGACGAGATAGACGTCGTCGCCTCGGACGAGAAACTCGACGCGCTCGACGTCCTTCGCGTCGACATCGACGATGCCGAACTCGCCGAGTCGCTCCGGGGCTGGCAAGAAGTCAGGACGGGGCGGTTTACGACCCGATTGATCAAAGTCGAGTAACGTCACACGAGAACGAGACGGCGCCAAAACGATGCACGATTGAGTGAAGAGGGTCTCATCGACTCTTTCTTTCTCGGCCACCTGTTATGCCAGCCGCACTTTTAGATCCCATGATTGGTTACTCGTAATTTATCATCCATTCGCACTGGACCCCCTCCGCACAAATTAATATAAGGGTGTTCGATAGTTCCGGCCCACCTAGTTCATATTAGAATATTCCTGATCACCTACTAGGTCTATAGTCACCATTAAGGTCCGGAGGGCTATACGAGTGGTATGGAAACGCGGAAAGTCCAGCGGCTCGGTCCCTCCACGCTCGCGATGACCTTGCCGGCCGAGTGGGCGAGCGCCCAGAACGTCGAGAAGGGAGACGAAATTTCGATCAGAATGGGGACGAACGGTGCGCTAACGGTCCTCCCGGAGTCCGTTCAGATGGACGAACCGGAAGCGATCGTCCACTGTGAGCAACTCGATGCTGACGCCGTAGAGCGGGCGATCGTCGCCCAGTACGTCCTCGGCCGGCGCATCATTCGCGTCGAAGACGATGAGGGGGCCCTCAATTCTGACATCATCAACGCGGTGTACCGCGCCGAGACGCAGTTGATGGGGCTCGGCGTCATCGAGGAGACGCCCGAAAGTATCGCGATCCGATGTTCCGTCGACGCGGAAGATTTTACGCTCGACAACCTGCTCGAACGCCTAGAGCGTACCGGCCGAACGATGCGCGGGGAGGCGATAAAGGCCCTCGATCACGGAAACCCGGACCTCGCCCAGCGTGCACTCAACCGCGAACGCCAGGCGAACAAGATCTTCGTCCTTCTGTTACGGCTGATTTTCACCGCACACGAAAACCCCACGGCGTCGCGGTCGGTCGGACTCGAAGACGGGTTTCCCCTGATCGGCTACCGGTCGATCGCGAAGAATCTCGAACTCACGGCGGACAACGCAGAGGACATCGCAGACATCGTCATGGAGACGGAGGGACACAGGCTCTCGGTGGAGAAGTCGGTCATGCACGAAATCCGCGATCTGACGAGTGCGGTCGACGATATCACGTCGCTTTCGGTCGAGGCGGCCGTCGAGCGCGATTACGACCTCGCGATCGACGTCAGAACGAGCTTCGCAGAACTCGCCGCGCACGAACGCGACATCCTTCAGGGGCTTCCCGAGATGCAAAACGAAGACCTGCTGCGCGTTCGAGAAGTACTGGTTAGTCTCGAACAGACGGCCCAGTACGCCGTCAGGAACGCCGAAATTGCCGCTAATCTCGCGCTCAACGAAGAATCTGAGCACACAACGATCCGCTGAACTGCTGTGAACAGACGCCGCCACGGCGAGACGACTACTGGCCGGTCAGTTCACGCATCGGAACGAATGATCACAGTTAAGAGTGTCCCATCACGAATCGCGAGTATGGCCGAGAATATGACGGATCGAGGCGTCGGGTTGACGCTCCTCTTTGGAGCGCTCGCACTACTCGCCTCCGGAGTGATGGCCGTCGGGGCACCTGATCAGATCGCCGCCTGGGGCTTCGCCGCCGCGATTGTCTTCGGCTGTCTGGCCATCGCCGCCGTCCACCTCTACTGGGAGTAACTCCGTTGCCGTTCCGGGTCGCGAATACGAGACGGCTGCCAACAGTTAAGACTCGTGACCCCGTATCCTCCCTGCACGGATGACCGACTATTCAGACGAAGATAAACGCATTCTCACCCACCTCCGGGAGAGTGCGGCCCGCGGAGAGCAGTACTTCCGGGCGAAAAACATCGCCGAAGCGATCGGTCTCTCTTCGAAGCAGGTCGGCGCTCGTCTTCCCCAGCTGGCAGAGAAATCCGAGGACGTCGACATCGAAAAGTGGGGCCGAGCTCGGTCGACGACCTGGCGCGTAACGCTCTCTTGAGTCGGTGTCGTCGGCTTTTTATCCACCGCGAGCGAAGTCTACCTATGACCGTACGGGTCGAGCGGACGATGACATTCGATGCGCCACCAGCGGCCGTCTGGGAGTTCATCGCCGATCCGGCAAATCGCGCTCGGGCCATCAGCGTCGTCGAAGACTTTTCCGTTGACTCTTCGGACGGGCGTCGGTGTACCTGGCACGTTTCGCTCCCGATCCCCTTTTTCAACCGGACGGCGACCGTCGAAACCTACGACGTGAGTCGCGACCCGCCTCGATTCGTCGAATTCACGGGCCGCTCTTCGGTACTGTCGGTGACGGGTGTCCACGAGATTACAGCGACCGAGACGGGGAGTACACTCGCCAACGAATTCGTCGTCGATGGACGCGTACCCGGCGTCGAGCGCTACTTCACCAACCAGCTCGACGCCGAACTGGACAACCTCCAGCGCGAGGCCGACCGCCATCTCGCCGAATCGACGTGGGCCGACGAGTGAGTCCGACCAGATGTTACACGGGGCAGGCGGTCACCGGCCTACCGGGTTACTTTTGTTCGGTGGCTGTGTAGAACCAGCTACCGGTATGCGACGCTTTTCTCGTTGATACCGGTACGATGGCCGGGGACAACGCTGGGGCCGCCCGCTCGACTCGCCCAACTGATCCGGCGGCCGGGCGCCGGATCACTTCGCGCTCGATTGCGCTCTGCTCGATGGCACTCCGGGGCATCGAACGTTCGCTCGTAACGCAGAATCTAGAATATCGAGTAACACTCCAATACCGCTTTTCGTTCGAACGTGGTGGTGCGGCTCAGTCGTCGTCGATCTTGATGTCGGCCGAGAGTCCCTGTGCCATTTCGATATCGTTCGAGTTGTTTATCGTCCAGGCGGTTCGTTCGGTGACGGCTTCGATCGCCTCGCGGGCGGTCGGGTAGCCGTTACCGGACTTTTTGACGCCGCCGAACGGTAGCTGGACTTCGGCGCCGATGCACGGCAGGTTGGCGTACGCGAGACCCAGCTCGGCGTGGTCGCGGAAGTAGTTGATCTGGCGGTAGTCTTCGGAGATGATCGCTCCGGCGAGTCCGTACGGCGTGTCGTTGTGGACCTCGACGGCGTCTTCGATGTCGCCGGTGTAGGACATGAGCGCGACGTGCGGGCCGAAACACTCCTCTTTGATGCAGCGCAGCTCGGAGTCGTACTCGATCTCGTAGACGAATGGGCCGACCCAGTTGCCCTCTTCGTGGCCGTCGGGAATCTCGTCGTCGTCGAGTTCGAACCGATCGACGAGCACCTCGCCGCCTTCCTTCTCGGCGAGTTCGTTGTGCTTTCTGATCTTCTCGACGTGGCTCTCCTCGATGGCGGGGCCCATGAAGGTGTTCTCGTCGAGCGGATCGCCCACCGCGATGGACTTCGCCGTCTCGACGTACCGTTCTTTGAACTCGTCGTAGACTTCCTCGTGAACGATCAGTCGCTCTGAGGAGACACAGCGTTGTCCGGTCGTCTTGAACGAGGACATGATCGCCGAGTGGACGGCGATGTCGAGGTCGGCCTTCTCGGTGATGATGATACCGTTTTTTCCGCCCATCTCGCAGGCGGCGAGTTTGCCGGGTTCCCCGCCGACTTTGCCGGCGATCTCGTGGCCGACCTCCGCCGAGCCGGTAAAGAGGACGGTATCGACGCGCTCGTCGTCGACGATTGCGGCCCCGGCGTCGCCGAAGCCCTGGACCATGTTGAATACGCCGTCGGGAACCCCGGCGTCGTCCATCATCTCGGCGATGATCTGACCGCACCACGGCGTCTGTTCGGCGGGTTTCCAGACGACGACGTTACCTTCGACGAGGGCGATCGCCATCTGCCAGAACGGAATCGCGACCGGGAAGTTCCACGGCGTGATGCAGCCGATGAGCCCGCGGGGTTTGCGCCGCATGTAGGCGTCCTTCGAGCCGACCTCCGAGGGAACGACGTCGCCGTGGGGGTGGCGGGCGTTGCCGGCGGCCCACTCGACCATGTGGTAGGCCTCGACGACGTCGGCGCGCCCTTCGCTGATCTCTTTGCCACACTCTCTTGTGACAACTTCGGCGAGTTCGTCGGTTCGCTCGCGCAGTTCGTGGTAGATGTCCCAGAGATACTCGGCCCGGTCGATGTAGGAGAGATCGCGCCAGTCTTCGTACGCAGACTCGGCCGCTTCGAGCGCGGCGTCGACGTCGTCCTCGCTCGCACGTCCGAAAGTGGCGAGCGTTTCACCCGTTGCTGGGTTTACGCTGTCAAACGTCTCGGTTCCCGTGCCGTCGGTCCACTCGCCGTTTACGTAGTGGCCGTACGTTTCCGCGTCGGCGTGCTGTGTCATGTTCGACGTATTTTTCGCCAACCGATGTGAAAAACCCTGCTATCGGCCGGTGTCTTACCGGTCGGCGAGGTCGGCTCCTTTCTCGAGTTCGCTTCGAAGTTGCGTCGAATCGAACTCGTGATCCGGTCGCAATCTGACGAAATCGAGAAACTCGCGGGCCGCGAGGAGGTCCTCGCTTCCGTAGTGTCCCATCGCCGTCGCCACGGCGTCCCGCGATCCGATTCGCGGTTCAAGAACGGCGAGTGCACACGCGAGGTCGTACGCCCGCGTCTCCGACTCCCGACTCTCTTGCACTCGAGTCGCGTCGATGAAGTACAGTTCGCCATCGGAGACGAGCAGATTTTCCCCGCGGAGATCGCCGTGTGCGAGTCCGTGCTCGTGGAGCGACGCGAGCATCTCGAAGAGGTCCGGAGCGATTTCGTGGACGCCGTCGTCTGCGAGTTCGTCGACGGTTTCGAACGCGGGGAGGTACTCGAGAACGAGGACGCCGAGTCCGTTTACCTCGAACGCCTCGACCGGCTCCGGTGCGTTACAGCCGATCTCGCGCATCCGGATCGTCGCCTCTAACTCGTGTTCGACCATCTCGAGTGGCGTCTCGAACCGGGTGAAAAAGCCGCCCGAACCCGCCGAGAACGCTCCGGCGTTTCGACCGGCGGTCATGAGGGCGTGAATGCGGGTGTTCTGGACCGACACGATTTTCACGAACCACTCGTCGTCGAGCACGAACGGCGTCGATAGCCAGTTATCGGCCTCTAAGAACTCGACGCGGGCTACGTCACGGTCGTACCGATTGGCGAGGGTCACGGCGACACGTTCCAGCCGGTCCCACGAGATTGTTCCCCGTGCGAGCTGCCGGATATCCATCGGAGTAAACTTCGCACCCCGGTGATATAATCGTCCCGGAGTGGTGGACCGATTGCCGCCTCGACGTGAGCGGATCGACCAGGACGCCGCGACCGCTACTCCATATTTTATTCGCCAGATCAGGTGTCAGCATCGAGTAGAAATCGACGTATCAGTATCGTTTAGTCCGTTCCCACGAAATGCGCCAGTACCATGTACGCCGTCGATAATTTGAGCGACGCCATCGACGTGACGCGGGATTTTTTAACGCCGGTCAGGAAAGGAACCTGGCTCAGACTCGCCGTTATCGTCTTTTTCGTCTCGGGCATCGGGTTGGGAATGCCGTTCGTTCCGACCGGTGACGAGGTGGCGTTCGAAGACGAAACCGAGGGATTCGAGGAGTTCGAAGCTGAGTTCGGCGTTGAGGTTACGATGGACGACCTGTACGCGCTTGCGATCGCGATCGGAGTAATTGTATTCGCACTTTGGCTCGTCTTCACGTTCGTCCGTGCCATCCTGGAGTTCGTACTCGTCGAGTCGTTACGATCGGGCGACGTTCGCGTCCGCCGGTGGGGGAAACGCCACTTCTCGCAGGCGCTTTCGTTGTTCGGCTTCATTCTCGCACTATCTATCATAGTAGGAGCTGCAATCGCCGCCCCCGGCTATTTTGCGGTGTCTGGCGCAGATTCACTCGACGACGTCTCGGTCTCGACCATGGCCGCACTTGGATTGCTTGCGTTCGGTGGGTGGCTCTTTTATGCCGTCGTGTTGCGGCTCACGACCGAGTTCGTGGTACCGATCATGATCGAAGATGCCGTCGGCATCAGGGCCGGATGGAAGCGGTTCCTATCGAGTCTACGTTCTCACCCCGGTGAGTACGCGGTGTACGTCGTTCTCGCGACCATCATCAGCGTTATCGCCTCGATCGCGATCGGGATACTCTGGGTCCTCTCGATGATCGTCCTCGCGATTCCGTTCTTCCTGCTCGTCGTGCTCGCCTTCTTGCTGGGTCCGTTCGCGATCCCGCTTGCAGTGTTGCTCGTGCTCCTGTTCGTCGTTTCGATCTTCCTCCTGCTGGCACTTTACGAGGTGCCGGTCATCGTCTACGTTCGCTACTACGCGTTGTTACTTCTGGGCGATCTCGAGGAGTCGGTCGACCTCATTCCGGACCAACGAGCCGCCGTCAGAGCGACCGACGGGTGGAACGGACGGGATGCGTGGGACGACGATACAGGTGGGTCGCCGGACGATCTCCCGCCGGGTCGATCGAACGAACCTGAATCGGACTCCTGGGCTTCCGACGATACCGAGAGCGACGATTCCGGGTGGGGAGCGAGAGATTCGGATTCAGGACACGGTTGGGACACTGATGTCGGTGATGACCGAGACGGCGATTCCGGACACGGCTGGAATTCGGATCCAGCCGACGAGTCGACCGACGACGAGAACGACTCCGGCGGCTGGGGCTATCGAGACGACGATCGCTGAGCCTATCCGACTCGAATCGCTTCGGTGCGTTTATTTCTCGGCTTGGTAAGGTACGTGTATGAACTTCGAGCTTCCCGACGAGCACCGGATGATCCGAAAGACGGTTCGCGACTTCTGCGAGGCGGAACTCGAGCCGATCGCCCAGGAGATCGAGGAGGAACACCGATTTCCCGCGGAGATCTTCGAGCAGCTCGCCGACCTCGACGTGATGGGCGTTCCGATCACCGACGAGTACGGCGGCCTCGGCGGCGATACGCTCATGTACTCGATCGTCGCCGAAGAGATCGGTCGCGTCTCGGGATCCGTTGGGCTTTCTTACGTCGCTCACACGTCGCTCGCCTCGAAACCGCTCGAACTCTTCGGCACGCCGGAACAGAAAGAACGGTGGCTCCGTCCGCTCGCCGAGGGCGAGTATCTCGGTGGCTGGGCGCTGACCGAACCGGGAAGCGGCTCCGACGCCTCCGACATGGACACGACGGCCGAGAAGGACGGCGACGAGTGGGTCATCGACGGCACCAAGCAATTCATCACGAACGCCTCCGAAGCCGGCTCCGTCCTCGTCAAGGCCGTCACCGATCCCGGCGCCGGCTACGACGGCATCTCGACGTTCATCGTCGATCCGACCGAAGACGACGGCTTCGAGGTGACGACGATCTGGGAGAAGATGGGACTGAACGCCTCGCCGACGTGCGAAATCTCGCTCGACAACGTTCGCGTACCCGAAGACCGCCTCCTCGGTGAGGAAGGTGAGGGCTGGGACCAGACTAAAAAGACGTTAGACGGCGGTCGGATCTCCATCGCCGCCCTCTCGACGGGACTCGCACAGGGCGCCTACGAGCATGCTACGGAGTACAGCCAGGAACGTGAGCAGTTCGGCCAGCCGATCAGCCGGTTCGACGCGATCCGCGACAAGATCGTCGACATGTACCGCAAGACCGAGCGCGCCCGCCTGCTGACTTACAAGGCTGCAAGACGCTACGACGAGGGCCAGCCCGTCACGAAGGCCTCGGCGCTCGCGAAACTCGACGCGAGCGAGGCCGCCCGCGAGGTCGCAGAAGAGGCCGTTCAGGTGCTCGGCGGCTACGGCTACACCACGGACTTCGCCCCCCAGCGATTCTACCGCGATGCCAAGCTGATGGAGATCGGCGAGGGGACGAGCGAGATCCAGCACCTCGTCATCGGTCGCGAACTCGGCCTGTAAGGCCATGTGGCTACTCGCCATCGGAATCGTCTTCGCCCTGCTCGGCGTCGCCGGCATCGTTGCCGCGCCGGCGATGGTCGAAGCCCAGCGAAAACAGGGGATGGTCCCAGTCGCGTCGGACGAGATCGACGATGACGACCGAATCGCCGTGACGAAAGGTGTAGGCATCGTGTTCGCGACCGTCGGTGTTGTGTTGGTCGTGTACGCACTCGTGTAGCTGCTTGCGTCCTTCTACCCTCGTGAGAGACTCGACCGACAAACGAACGATCTAGCTGCGCGTCTTGGCGCAGTCAATCTCTTAGCTTGTGATCCCGGTTGGGGGCGAGTCCCACGATCGTCGGCCCGTATCACTGATTGGCAGAGACGACGGGTTCAAAGCGGTGTACGCTTCGACCGATGTCGGTTCGAGTTCCTTCAACCAACTTTCGTCGCTAGAGCAGGCGGTCGTCTGTCAGAAGGATGGGTGTTCCGGCTGTCAGTCCAACGGCGACGATGGACACGAGGAGCGCCGCTTCCTGATACCCTGCTAGAGAGATACTGGACGTTTGTCTGTTGATGAAATTGACGCCCAGAAGCGCCCAGCCGACATCGGTAAGGCCCCAACCGACGATTGTGAGTCTATCTGCTCCATTTCGGTATCGTTCGAACGCGATCCCAAGAAAAACGACTATAAAAAGTACGTATATCGATCCTACAATGTGTACTCGGCATATAGGGGTATGACCGAATTCCAAAAGAACTGATCCGAACACGCACACTGGATATCGAATCATGCCATTGGATCTTTAGTACCCAATTTTACTAAATGATAAATAATACTTTCGAACTTCTTGAACGTAATTTAGCCTGGTCGACGTCTAAACCTTCGGTTTGTCTAAAGTCACTTCCTCTCTTCTAACGCATTCTGTCTCTTGTCTTATTGGTAGTAGCTGTTGTGCCTTACCGAAATAACACTGGTAACTGCTGATTCATAAGCCACCTGGACCAGCTTTGCTACTGGCTCGATTACGGCCACCGCCCACCCTGTTCGTACGCTCGATCGATGCGTTCGATCGCGAGGACGTACGCGGCCGTGCGCGGAATTTCTATATTCCGTTCTTCCACCGTCCGACACAACGAATCGAACGCGTCGACGATGACGGCCTCTAGCTGCTCGTTCACCCGGTCCTCGCTCCAAGACACCCGCTGTCGATTTTGGACCCACTCGAAGTACGAGACGGTGACGCCGCCGGCGTTGGCGAGGATGTCCGGGACCACGAAAACGTCGTTTTCGGCCAGTATCGCGTCGGCGTCGGGGGTGATCGGTCCGTTCGCGGCTTCGGAGATGATGTTGGCGCTGACGTCTCGGGCGAGCGTCGCGTCGATGACGCTCTCTAACGCGGCGGGTATCAACAGATCGACGTCGAGCGTGAGCAGTTCCTCGTTGGTGCACGCGTCGCTCCCATCGTACCCGAGCACGTTACCAGTCGCGTCCTTGTGGGCTTTCACCTCGGCCGGATCGAGCCCGTCACGATCGACGATACCGCTGTCGGAGTCGCTCACGGCCACCACCGTGACGCCCATCTCGTCTAACAGCTTCGCGCTGATCCAGCCGGCGTTGCCGTAGCCCTGGACCGCGGCCGTCGCGCCGTCGAGGGATCGCCCCAGGTACGCTGTCGCCTCGCGCGCGGCGACCACCGTCGATCGGCCCGTCGCCTCGACTCGACCCTCGCTCCCGCCGCTTTCGAGGGATTTGCCGGTGACGACTCCCGGTGCGGTCGTGCGTTCTAGCGTCTCGTAGGTGTCTTTGAGCCAGTTCATCTCCCGGGGGCCGGTGTTAACATCCGGCGCTGGAACGTCCCGATCCTCGCCGATGAGCGGGCGCAACTCGGTCGCGTACGCGCGAGTGAGTCGCTCTAGTTCCGCGGCAGATAACGCGTCCGGATCGACGGCGATTCCGCTTTTCGCCCCGCCGAACGGGACGTCGACCACTGCACACTTATACGCCATCCAACCGGAGAGCGCCACCACCTCGTCCCGAGAGACGGCTGGGTGGTACCTGATGCCGCCTTTGTACGGCCCGCGATCACCGTTGAACTGCGATCGGTACGCGCGAAATCGCTCGAGCGTCCCACCGTCTCGTTCAATCACGAGATTCGATTCGAGGACTCGTTTCGGGTGTCTAAGTCGTTCGAGGACGTCGTCGGCCACCTCCACGTGTCGGGAGGCTTCGTCGAGCTGGGTTTGTAAGCTCTCGAGCGGATTCGCCGATCCTGTCATACGGTACCATACTACTCCATGGTCCATTAGCCGTGGCTTCGGCGTAAGAATTGCACTCCCTCGTTGAATCGAAGCCCGGCCGAGAGCGGTGGATACCTCATTACGTTATACGCCGTCCGCGTCTGCCGCCTGCGCCCGTTCCGTGATCCGTTCGGCCTGGGCAATCAGCGGTGCGTCGATCATCTCGCCGTCGACCTCGAAGACCCCGCGCTCTTCAGACTCGGCCTCGCGTTTGGCTTCGAGCACCCGCCTTGCCCACTCGAGTTCGTCCGGTTCCGGCGTGAACGCCTCGTTGATCGGGTCGACCTGTGCGGGGTGAATCGCGAGCTTGCCGTCGTAACCGAGTTGTATCGCGAACGACGTTTCCGCGCTGAGTCCCTCCTCGTCGCCGAAGTCGGTGAAGACGGTGTCGATCGCGTCGCAGTCGTGTGCGCCCGCCGCGACGACGACGCGCTGTCTCGCGTAGAGGACTTCGGTCCCCTCACGCGTTCGACTCGCACCGACGTCCGCCGCGAAATCTTCGGCGCCGAAGATCACCGCGTCGGTGGCCGGCACAGCCGCGATCTCGTCGGCCGCAAGAACGCCCGCGGCGTTCTCGATCAGGGCTAACACCGGTAGCCCCACACCACGCGTCTCGAGTTTGACCGCGACGTCGCGGACGTCTTCGGCCGACTGGACCTTCGGAAGCATGATCGAATCGAGCTCGAGCGACTCGACTTCGTCGAACAGCGTGTCGAGATCCGCGCGGGCGGTGGGGCCGTCGGCGTTGATCCGGACGCACACCTCTCCGGTGTGATCGAACTCCGGATCGCTCAGGACGGCCCTGACGGCCGCTCGGGCTTCTTCCTTGTGTTGGGGTGAGACGGCATCTTCGAGGTCGAAGACCAGCACGTCCGCACCAGCCGTCGGCGCCTTTCGCATCATCTCGGGACGATCTCCGGGCGTGAACATCACGCTGCGTCGTACCATACGTCGCGTTGGGATGCGGGCGAGTTGAACGTGTGGTTTCCTCCCAGGCCCGCCGAAAGTGATTCTCTGGTGTCCATTGATCGGTTGGTTCTGTAACCGGCCACGAGCGAGTCGGGTACATCGACTATTCAGATATAAATAACTAAAACGAGTAGAAAAAATTAAGGGGGAACGCTTCGGACGTTCTCGCAGAATAGAATGATCCGCGTGATATTCAACCAGACAGTAACGGCAAATCGATCGGTGGGTGCCCATGAGTGAGCAGTTCGACCCGCCGTCCGATTCTTCTCGACGGTCCGTTCTGCGTGCGACCGCAGTCGGCGTCGGTGGCGCGACCGTCGCGTCGTCGATGGGGACCGGCGTCGCCAGCCGCGGACGCGGTCCGGCCGACGAAGTCGTCGTCGAGAACGGTCGCTCGCAGCCGACCTTCGCGACGTCGAACGTGATCCGAGAGGACGTCTGGGTCGAGACCGATCTCGACACCGATGGATCCGGTTCTCCCGATCGCGTTCACGTCGAAGTCGCGCGCCCGTCGTCGTCGAGCGAACAACTTCCCGTCATCCTCGAACCGAGTCCGTACTACGGTGGGTTAAACTGGGGTACTTCACACCCGATGGACGAAGAACTCTATGTCCCGGACGAACCCGCTGACCGGCGGCGAGGGGCTTCTGAACCGATCGAGATCACGGAGGACGATCTCGTCGAGTTCACCGGAAGCGAAACTAGCACGATCGGTCCGAGCGCGTACGAAGAGGAGTTCTTACAGCGGGGTTTCATCTTCGCCTACGCGGCGTCGATCGGGACCGAGTACTCGACTGGGTGTCCGACGATCGGAGGGCCGGAAGAAATTGCCGGAATTAACGCGGTCGTCGACTGGTTCAACGGACGCGCGACGGCCTACGACTCGGTCTCAGGTGGTTCGCCCGTCGAAGCGACCTGGACAAACGGAAAGACTGGCATGATCGGCGCGTCGTACAACGGGACGCTGCCGAACGGGGTTGCCGCGACCGGTGTCGATGGATTGGAGACGATCGTTCCGATCGTCGCCATCTCGAGCTGGTACGATTACTATCGTGCGAACGGTGCCGTCATTGCGACCGGTGCTGGAGCCGGTGGGGCGATGGACACCGACTCGCTTTTCGATTCCGTCCTGACTCGATCCAATCCGTCGGTCTGTAACTCCGTTCGCGATGAACTCGTCTCTGGACAGGAACGACTGACTGGCAATAGAAACGAATTCTGGGACGAGCGAGATTACGTCCCCGACGCCGAAACCGTCGACGCCGCCGTCTACGCCGTACACGGGCTCTACGATACGAACGTCAAGACGGGGAACGTCGGCCAGTGGGTCGACGCGTTGACCGGAGGACAAACGGAGACCAAACACAAAATCTGGCTCACGCAGGGTGGACACGACGATCCGATCAATCGTCACCCAGAGCCGTGGCTCGATGCGCTGAACGTCTGGTTTACTCACTGGTTGCAAGAACCCGGCGACGAGATCGATGATCTACCGACGGCGACGGTCGAACGCGGATCCGGCTCGTTCGACCACTACGACGCCTGGCCACACCAGGACGTACGATCGCTCCCGGTCAAACTGCAGTATGGGGGTTCCAGCCCCGGCGGACTAACGACGTACCCGACGATCGGTGATCAACGGACCGAATCGTTCGTGGACAATCCGAACGTTCCGACGACGTCGTTAGTCGGGTCGCTCGATTCGGAGTACTCGTTGGTCTATCGAACAGAACCGCTCTCAGAACCGCTTCACGTGAGCGGGACGATCCGGCCGAACCTCGCACTTTCGTGTGACGAACCCGCGGCGCTGATTACGGCAATTCTGGTCGATTACGACGCTAACGGCGGGGCCAGCATTATCAACCGCGGCTGGATGAACGTGACGAACTACGAATCGCTGTACGAATCGTACCAGATTGGAACGGAACCGGGACACTATCGCGCCCGATTCCGTATACACGCCGTCGATCACGTCTTCGGGTCGAATCATCGACTCGGAATCGTCTTCCGGTCGAGCGATTACGACTTTACGCGACGGCCGTCTCATAATCCGGAACTGACGCTCAGTCCTGGCTGGTCTACCGTCGAACTTCCGGTCGTCGGTGGCTTTCAGGCGTTCCGAGACGCCGCCGAGTAACTCTCCTCGCTTTCGAATCGCTTTTTTAACCGACGGAGTAACTGGCGAGTATGGCCGGACTCTACTTCGAGGAATTCGAGGTCGGAGAGACGATCGACCACTCACGTCGACGGACGATCTCGGAGAGTGACAATCAGCAGTTCTGCGATATGACGATGAACCAACAGCCACTCCACCTGGACGCCGAATTCGTGGCCGATACCGAATTCGACGGCCGGTTGGTAAACGGGATCTACACGATGGCGCTCGCGGTCGGGATCTCCATACCCGAGACGACCGACGGAACCATCGTCGCGAACCTTTCTTACGACGAGGTTTCGCACCCGAACCCCGTTTACCACGGAGACACGATCCGGGTTCGATCGACCGTGACCGAAAAGCGAGAGACCTCGGACGGCGAACGCGGTGTCGTAACGATGTACGTCGAAGTGTTCAACCAGCACGACGAACTGGTCTGTGAGTTCGAACGCACCGTCCTCTCGTTGAAGCGAGCGACCGCAGAAGACGCCTGATTGGTTGGCGATGACTCGGCGGCTCTCCGCCTGAATCACGTATCTTTTTGAGACCGGCCTCTGTCTCCTAACCATGGTCGACGTCCTCGACAACAAGCGGGCCGCAACCCAGTTGCGAATTCTGGTCGAAATTGCCGAACGACAGCCCGCCGTCAGCCAGGGCGAGATCGCCGAGGAGGTCGGCGTTACGAGTCAGGCGGTGAGCGAATACATACGCGAACTCGTCGAGGAAGGATTCGTCGAAAAGGAAGCACGCTCGCGGTATCGGGTCACCAACGAAGGCGTCGACTGGCTCTTTCGGACCGCAGACGACGTCCGTCGCTTTGCAGACCACGTTACCGAAGACGTCCTGGGTGCGATGGGCGAAGACGCCGCTATCGCGACGGAAGCCGTCACCGAGGGGCAAGCGGTGTCGCTTTCGATCGAGAACGGGTTGCTCCACGCGACGCCCGGGACCGGCGGGGACGCAACCGGCATCGCGTCGACCGACGCCTCGGCCGAAACGGACGTCGGTGTGACGAATTTCGAAGGCGTGATCGATCTCGAACGGGGCACGGTCACCGTCGTCGAAGTTCCCTCCGTCAGATCCGGCGGCAGTCGAGCGGTCTCTGACTCGACGGTCGAGGATCTCGTTGACGGATCGGACATCGTCGTCGCATCGGGAGTCGAAGCGGTAGTTTGTCTTGACCGACTCGGTATCGAGCCGGCAGTTACCGTCGCGGCGGGTGAGATTGCCGCGCAGGCGACCGATCGCGGGTTGGACGTTACCGTCGTCGCGACGATGGACGATTTGGGTAGGATAACAGACACATTGCGGGATGGCGACGTCACCTTCGAGGTTCGAACCGCAACGGCGTGAGAAAATCGACCTCCCTGTCTATCGTCGTACTTCACTCGACGGCTCCCGTCTCGGTCGTGTGCGCTCACCCGATGTAGCGAAGGTCGTCGTCACTTGGCACGTCCATCGCAGCCTGTGATTCCATCTCCTGGATCTTCCCGATGACGTCTTCGAGGTCGTCTGCTCGGTCGTCGAGCGATTCGTAGCTAATTTCGAATCCGAGTAGCGATTCGAGAACTAAGAGCAGTGCGCGCGCACTTTTTGGATCGACGAGGTATCCGCTCGTCTCTCCCATGAGACAGGTTGCCTCGAATCCACGTTGAACGCCGAGCCCGAGCAGCAACCCCGAGATGCCCACGATGCCGCCGGCCGGTTCGTCAGGGCGGAACTCGACACCGACGTCTTCGAGCGGATCGATCATCGACGCGTCCGTCACCGCTCCGATAACGTCGTACTCGTCGATCAGTTCTCCCGTCGGTACGCCGCCCAGTGCGTAACACTCGGAGACGTCGAACTCGTCGGCGACGTCGAGAAACGCACTCGCGAGCGTATAGTGTCCGTCGCCGTGCTGGGCCTGGTGGTCGCCGGTGAACACGAGCATGTCGCGGGCATCCGGGACGGATACCGCGTGAACTTCGGTGTGTGTCAGCGAGGCGACTCCGTCTTCGACCGACACCTGGGGTGGGAACGCTCTGGAGTAAATCCGGCGGACGAGCGTCGCCTGTTCGTCGAGTTCTTCGAGCAAATGGTCTGCAGCCAGTGCGCCAACGTGTCCGACACCCGGCAAGCCCTCGATGAGCACCGGATCCTCGAGGTCGGGATCGGCTACGACCTCGATCGCGAGTTCGTCCATATCCTATCAGCGAAGCCGACGCTTAAGTGCGCGTCGGTACTCGCCGTGTGAATCTTCGGGAGAAATAGGTGCGGGTGACGTGTTTTCGGTGTCAGCGTCACAGAGCGGACATCGGTCTTCGAGGGTGTAGACCGGTCGCTCGTGAGACCGTGACCAGTCGACACACCGTTTGATATCCGATTTCACGAGCGGATCGTTATTCGTCGTCGGTCCGTCGTTCGCGGTGGAATTCCCCGGTACCGCCTTCGCCTTCGATCGCTGTTATGGCCCGTTTCGCACTGGATTCGAGTTGATCTTCGGCCGTCTTGTAGTTCGGTGCCTTGACTCGAATGCGATATTCCGGAGCGCCGACGTACGTGACGTCCAGATCGACTTCTTCGGGGACGTCCCCGTTGCCCGATGCGGCGGTGAGGGCGGTACGGACGCCGTCGACGCCCGACGGGGATGGATTTTCGAGGTCGACGTAGCCGGTCACGGTGACGTACGGAACCGAGACGTTCTCTCGAGCTGTCTCGACGAGTGCATCTCGCTCCGATTCGTCGAGATCGGTTCCGTCGAGCGCTTCCTCGCCGTGAATGGCTGCCTGTTTGAATCCGTCGTAGAGGCTTCCGTGGTGCCCGAGGAGTTCGTTCGCTATCGACGTGTACTGTTCGCTCTCGAGGTCTTCGCCGAACGCCAGTTCCATCCAGTTGTCGGCCTTCTGCTCGTTTTTCCACTCCTGGATCTTATCCGAGCGCTGGTGATCGTTGACGTCCTTGATCGAGAGGTCGATCTGCTGGGTCGATTCGTCGACGTCGAGCACCTTACAGACCGAGATCTGGCCTTCGCTGACGTGATCGCGGACGTTTTTGATCCATCCGCTCGCGACCTCGGAGACGTGAACGAGGCCGCGTTTGTCGTCGTATTCCTGGAGATCGACGAAGACGCCGAAGTCTTCGATCTCGTCGATTTTGCCGACGACGAGTTCCCCGGGATCTGGCCAGCCGGTGTACTTCATCGTGACTCGATCGTTTCGATGATTTCGTGTTCGATGGCGGCGTTACCACCGGTCGGTCGTGCGAGGGTCGTCCCGCAGACGGCGCAGGCGACTTCGTTCGACGCCTTCCCGAAGACGATCTGTTCGTTCTCGCAATCGCCACAGCGGACGGAGTAGAAAGATCCTGCCATCTCAATCACTCCTGGAACTCGAGTCGGCCGGCGCGCCATCCCTTACGGAGGTGCGACTTGCCACACTCGCTGCAGCGGTACTTCAGGTCGGTCTTCTTCGTTGGTTTGTTCCCACTCGGCACTTTCGAGAACTTGCCGGAGTTACCGATCGTGGATCGCTGGCGTCGTCGCTGGCGGTCTGCGACCTTTTTCATCCCCGTCGAGCGTCCAGTTCGGACCTTCTCGACTTCGTGTTCGTGGTGTTCGTGACAGTGCGGACAGTAGGTATTGAACCGACGTGGCATCTGCATTGTTATCTCACTTACCGGCTGGTTGGATAGCCCCGCTTAAAACGCGTTTGGTTCGCTCTCGGCTGTCGGTCCGGTGACCCCCACTGTTCGTCGGTTCACGCTGGTCGATGTATGTTCGGTCAGTCACGGTCCAGTTTCTGGTGTTTGGTTGGTGCACCCGTGCCCATGCGTAAACTGATATACGGAGGATACAACGTAGTTCTCATCGGTTCGGACGTCGTCGTATCGAATACGCATCCGGCTATGGGTTTCGGAGAAGACCCGCCCTGCGAGGGTCGACTGTCGACTCCGAAGCGCTTACGGTGTGGCTGTCCGAAACCCCGAGTATGAAGCGACTCATCATATACGGCGACCCGGGAATTCGTAAGGGTGCCGTGATCGACGTAGACGGTGAGGAATACGTCTGTTTCGGTATCAGTCGGAACGGCGAGTGGCACGGACCCGAACGCGTCCAGCTGTGGTGTACGGTGGGCGAGGAAGCAGAACGAGAGGCGTTCGCCCGTCGGCAGTTTATTCCTCACTTTCTGTCGGTCGAACACGTCGATGCCGACGACGTGACGGTCCGAGAGCCGGCCGCGGCGTAAACCGAGCCACAAATTCGCAACCGGGCGACCGAATCACAACCCTTAACTGGTGTACTCGGATACGAAGAAGTAGCGGGATGGGATAGCCAGGAGATTCCGGCGGGCTCATAACCCGCAGATCGGTAGTTCAAATCTACCTCCCGCTATTTTTCGAGGCGAGCAAATCCGCGAGCCTCGTAATTCGCACGGAGTAGTTTGAACGAGACGGCGCCGAGCGAAGCGACGGTGACGGAGTAGTTCAAATCTACCTCCCGCTATATTTTGACGCGAGCATTCTCGCGAGCGTCACACACCTGAACGACCAAGGACACGTTGCCGTCCGTTGTATGACCGCCGAGAGTGGGGAGGAACAGGATTTTCTTTCGTCCAGTGAATCTGATTCGAAAGTGGTGATTCGAATCCTGTCCTGGCTAGTGGTAAATACCATGGGTCAACCACTAACTGTCATTCTCACATATGTTCGACTTCTTATACAATATCTACAAGAATATAGTGTAGTTAAAATATAGGGGTTATCGCTCTCGCCCACGCTGGAAATTCATGGTAATTATTAATACGAGTTTACAATTTGGCGGTATTGTCCGATTAACATTGATCTCTATGGGCCTTTACGCACAGTAATGTGGGTATCACAAGCTATTGCGATTATTTTTTATTGTGCTATGAACTCGCCCACCGAAACACAAACTATATATCATGCTAGTGGCTTCCACTTCCTATGCCACGACGGCCCATTCGACCGTTGAATCGGCGTGCCTTGATGAAGACCTCCAGTGTTGCTGGTGTTGCAGCATTGGCCGGCTGTGTTGGTGGTGGAGATGACGATGACGGCGAGGATCCAGGTGCCGATCTTCCAGACGTTGAACTGTACGATGCCGACGGAGAGGAACGTATCGAACCAGCGATCATTTACGACTCGGGGAGTCAGACCTCCGAGGACATCGCGGCGGCAATCGCCTCCGACCTCGAACTGATCGGAGTCGACCTGCAGATGGAGCCCCGTCCAGAGGTGCTCGGTGAGGACTTCTTCTCGGAGCCGCTGCCTGACGAGGATCCAGACGACTTCGAGTGGGGTCCAGTCGGCCGAAACGCTGGACCGCCGGACCGAACGCAAACGGTGTTCGATTGGGACATCCTCATCGGAATTGGGGCAAATTCCTATCCACGAACACCTGACAATACGGACGTGTTCTGGTTGCCGGATGCAGCAGTGAACGCGTACGGGTACGTGCCGGAAGCAGACATCCCCGGCATGTACGACGACTTCGGCGACGCGGAAGACGACGCAGAGCGCCAGGAAATCCTCAACAACATCATGGGGGCGCTGACGGAGGAACTCCCAGCGAACTTCCTCTCGCAGGGACTCGATTTCTTCGGGTTCCGTGACGACATCCACACGAGCGACGACTTCAACCTCTACGGCGCGGAAATGACCTCGATCGAGCGCTACCGCGGCGACCAGTCGGTCGGTGGCGACTACGTCCGCCTCGAGGCGACGCCGTTCTCGCAGGGCTTCCTCCCCGAACAGGACGACAACAACTCGGCGATGCGAACGGCGCTGATGTGTGACGGCGCGTACGCCGTCGGCACCGACGACGAGATCATCCCGCTTCACATCGATATCGAAGACTCCGGCGATTCGCAGGTCTGGGTCTGTACGCTTCGTGACAACCTCATGTACGGCGAGGACGCTGACGGTAACTCCTACGGCCAGATGACGGCCGAAGACTGGGTCTTCCAGCTCGAGAACCTTCACGCGGTGGGTTACGACGACCCCGAAGACGTCGATTACTGGGATTCGTCCGTGCCACCGAGCGAAGCCACGGCCTCCTACGCAGTCGTCGAAAACGTAGAGCAGACTGGCGAACTCGAGTTCCAGCTCGAACTCTTCGAACCAGATCCGTTCTTCCCGTTCCGACCGGTCATCTGGGGCGAGGACGTTCTGCCGATGGCGCTGTTCGAGCAGTACGCACCGGACCCGGATGCGCTACGTGAATCCGATGAAGTCACCGAATTCACCTGGACCGGCAACCTCGGTCCGTACCAGTTCGACGACCGCGTTGCCGGTGCCGCCGGTTCGTTCACGCTCACGCGCAACGACGACTACTACATGCGCGAGCACACGGAAGAGAGCAACGTCCAGGTTATGGACGAGGCGTTCGCGGATGCGCCGTACTTCGATCTCTACCAGTTCGACAACGAGTCAGAGCAGTCGACCCGGGTCGAGCGATTCCGTGCCGGTGAAGGTGACCGAATGGGTCTGCCGACCGACGTCATCCAGGAATTCGAAGAGGCGGTCGACGACGTTCGCGTCGAAGACCAGCAGACGCCGTACATCAACTTCATGTTCTACAACCAGCGCGCGAACGGTTCCGAACTCACGCGAGAGCGTGACGGCCGCGAAGCCATCGCCCGCGTCGTCGACAAGGAGACGATTACCCAGGACATCCAGCAGGGATACGCGGAACCAGCCGTTACCTTCCAGCCGACCTGGTCGAACTGGTACGACGAGTCCGCGGTGAACGTCTACGGCGTCGACATCACCGACGAGGACATCATCGCAGCCCGAGAACTCCTCGAGAACAACGACAACTTCACGCTCGAGGAAGTCTAGGACGGTCGGGGTAGGGATTCACGATTATTTTCGATACAGACACAAACATACACACATGAAGTGGTATATCTTCCGCCGGATGCTCTGGGCCGGATTTGCCTCCCTCATCATTCTCACGATCACGTTCGTGTTGATGGACCAGACGCCGAATCAGCGGATTATGGAAGTTCAGATGCAGGCGATGATGGATGGGGTGGATCTCGAAACAGCCGAGCAAGCCGCTGAAGAACGATACGGACTTGCCGCGCCGTTTCACGAACGCTATTACATGTTCATGACCAACATTTTCCAGGGTAACTGGGGTTGGTCATTAGAGTACAACCAGCCGGTCATCGACGTGATGAAGGTGGCGATTCCGTTCTCGATGATGTACAGCGTTCCCGCTGTTATCCTCTCGACGATCCTCGGAACGATCATCGGCCTCTATTCGGCTGCCAACCAGTATACGACCAAAGATTACATCGCGACGTTCGTCGCGTTCTTCGGTCTCAGCATCCCGAACTTCTGGTTCGCGGTTATCACGCTGGTCGTGTTCGGCACCTGGCTCGGGTGGGTAGACATCGGATTCAACAATTATTACGCCATGTCCGCAGAGGGCGGGTTCACATGGCTCGAATCGACCGATGACAATCATCGAGCCTTCATCGGTCAGGAGTTCGAGGGTGACCGTTACGTCGGCATTTTGAGTCCGGGCAATCTCAAACAGCTGATTCTGCCGATGTTCGTTCTCATGACGACCTCGATCGCGACGGTCATGCGGTACGCGAGAGCAGAAGCGCTCGAGTACATGGATGCCGATTTCGTCAAGACGGCGAAGGCGAAGGGCGTGAGCTCGCGGACGATCGTCGCAAAGCACGTCTTCCGACCGGCCTCGATCCCGCTCATGACGATCTTCGTCGGACGGATTCTCGGACTCGTTATGGCCGGATCCTACCTCATCGAGGTCGTCTTCGGTATTCCGGGAATCGGACTCGCATCGTTCGAGGCGATCATGCGCCAGGACACGGACCTCGTCGCGATCACGATACTGATTCCGACCTTCCTGGCGATCGTCGGAAACCTCGTTGAGGACATTATGTATGCAATCCTCGATCCACGAATCGACTACAGTGATAAATAATGAGTGACGATACCGACACGATGGCGGGCGACGGTGGCTCTGACGCGCCAACGGACACGTTCGAGTCCGTCGAGTGGGACGACATTGACATCACGAACGAAGGGCGAACGTGGGGTGAGAAACTCTGGATCGTAATCGTGAGCGTCTGGACACTCGGGGTCCTCTTCGAAATCTACTCACGATTCGTTGCGGGAACGGGCCAGGCGGTGTATCCGTTTATCGGTGAAATTGCATCAGAAGACTATCTCTGGGCGTTCGCACTCGCCTGTCTCGTCTTCTACGGCATTCGGCCGCTCTATAAGAGCCCGCGGATGACCATGCACTACTGGAAGCAGTTCAGGAAAAACAAGGCCGCAGTCATCAGCGGTCTTTTCCTGATCGTGATATTCACGATCGGCGTCGTCGGTTCGCGGGTACTTCCTGACGCCTCACGTAATCCTGGCTACGAGCGACTGCCGCCGTTCTGGATGTCGATCGAAGACTACGTCACCGGTAACAACTGTCCCGGGGGGACGACGGTCGAAGACGGCGTCACGATGTGTCACGGGAGCATGGACCATCCGCTCGGGACCACCTCGTCGGGTGAAGACATCCTACTGCTCAGCATCCACGGGATGGAAGTGAGTATGATGGTCGGGATTACGGCGACGTTCATCAGCATCGCCATCGCGACGCTCGTCGGGTTGACCGCGGCGTACTATGGCGGACTTCTCGACGAGATTCTCATGCGCTACGTCGACATCCAGATGACGTTCCCCACGTTCTTCCTGTACCTGCTGCTGGCGTACACCATCGGTGGCAGTCTGTTCATCCTCATCATGATCTTCGGTCTCTTCGGCTGGGGCGCGACGGCGCGTATCATCAGGGCCGAGGCGTTACAGCGACGCGAAGAACCGTATATGATGGCGGCAAAGAGCAGTGGCGCGACGAGTCGCTGGTCGATCCGGCGCCACCTCCTGCCGAACACGACCAACAGCGTCATCACGGCGGCGACGCTCGCGATTCCTGGTATCATCCTCACCGAAGCAGCGATCTCGTTCCTCGGGTTGGCCGACGCGTCGATTCCATCGTGGGGGCGAGTGATCGCGAACGGACAGGACTACCTCCGGAGTGCGTGGTGGATTTCCACCTTCCCCGGATTCTTCCTGTTCTTCACCATCCTCGCGTTCAACTTCATCGGTGATGCACTCAGAGACGCGCTCGATCCACGTCACGGAGGGTCCGACTAATGAGTACCGATCACAGCACACGGCCGGACGAACAGGTGTCGACGACGCACCGAGCTAGCGAACCGCTTCTCGAAGTAACGGATCTACACACCTACTTCGACACCGATGCAGGGACGGTCAAAGCCGTCGACGGCGTCTCATTGACCGTAAACCGCGGTGAAACGGTCGCGGTCGTCGGAGAGAGTGGGTCCGGAAAGACCGTCACGAGCGAATCGATTACGCGGTTGTTCAAGAGTCCTCCAGGGTACATCCCAGAAGGCTCGATCAAGGTGAACGGAAACGAAGTGACCACCATGAACGATGACGAACTGCAGGTCCTTCGTGGTGGCCAGGTGAGTCACATCTTCCAGAACCCGCAGGGTGCGTTGAATCCGGTCTACTCGATCGGCTGGCAGATACGCGAAGCGCTCACGCTGCATCAGGATCTCTCGAAAGAGCAAGCGAACGAACGAGCCGTTGAACTGCTCACACAGGTCGGCATTCCAGAGGCGAGTTCGCGGCTCGAAGATTACCCACACCAGCTTTCGGGTGGGATGAAACAGCGCGTCATTATCGCGATTGCGCTCGCCTGCGAGCCCGACCTGCTGATCGCAGACGAGCCGACGACGGCGCTCGACGTGACGATCCAGGCCCAGATTCTCAAATTACTCAACAAACTCCAGGACGAGTTCGACATGGGCGTCCTGTTTATCACCCACGACCTCGGTGTCGTCGCCGAGGTCGCCGATCGGGTTGTCGTGATGTACGCCGGCAAGGTGATGGAAACGGGTCCGGTGATGGAAATCTTCGAGAAACCGTCCCATCCGTACACGCGTGCACTTCTGGAATGTCTTCCCGGGAAGGGTGACCTCGGTGGCATCCCGGGCGATCTACCGGATCCGCTCGATCCGCCAGACGGTTGTCGGTTTGCCGACCGCTGTCCACACACCATCGACGAGTGTCGGTACGGCGATCAGCCACCGATGCACTCGATCGACGACCACCGCGATCACGACGTTTCGTGTGTACACTTCAGATCTGACATGGACTCCAGTACGGTACTGACACAGCAGACGACTGAAATGGTCGAACAGGAAGGTGGTTTCGAATGAGCCGTGCTGGCGATCCGTTGCTCAAGGTCACCGACCTGAAAAAGCACTACCCGATCACGAAGGGCTTTATGAACAAAGAGATCGGCCGTGCGCGGGCCGTCGACGGGATCAGCTTCGAGATCGAGCGCGGCGAGACCTTCGGGATCGTCGGCGAGTCGGGCTGTGGTAAGTCGACCGCTGCGACGTCGATGATCCGTCTCGAAGAACCGACCAGCGGCGAGGTGCACTTCAACGGTGAGAACATCTTAGACTACGACCCCAAGCAACTTCGCATGTTCCGTCGTGAAGTCCAGATGATCTTCCAGGATCCCGATTCCAGTTTCGATCCCCGGATGAGTATCGGTGACTCCGTCGCGGAACCGTTAATCGTTCAGGGGATGACCGATCGCGAACGCCGTCGGGCAATCGTCGGTGACTTACTCGAACGGGTCGGTCTGTCCGCCTCGGACATGGAGCGATATCCCCACGAATTCTCCGGTGGCCAGAAACAGCGTATCGGTCTCGCCCGTGCGCTCTCGGTCAATCCGGAGTTCATCGTCGCCGACGAACCGGTCTCCGCGCTCGACGTCTCCGTTCAATCCGAGATCCTCCGTCTATTGGATGAGTTCCAGCGAAACTTCGGGCTGACTATGTTGATCATCAGTCACAACCTCGGCGTCGTTCGCGAGGTCTGTGACCGCGTCGCCGTGATGTATCTCGGAGAGTTCGTCGAAGTTGCGCCGACCGAAGAGCTGTTTACGAATCCAAAGCATCCCTACACCCAAGCGTTGCTCTCTGCGATCCCGACTCCCGACCCCAGAGAGCGAGGTATGGGCCAGGACCTGAAAGGCGACGTACCGGATCCGTCTGCACCGCCGGCGGGTTGTCGGTTCCACACTCGCTGTCCGAAGGTCATCCCGCCCGAGGGGATCAACCTCCCACAGTCTGAGTGGCGAAACCTCTTACACTTCAGAAAGAAAGTACAAGGGAGCGGTATCGACCTCGATAGTATCGTCAAGGTAAACGTATTGGATGACGAATCGATCGACGATCCGACGTCGGTGACGGCCGACGATATCGACGCCGACACGCTATCGAACTGGATACGACGGGAGTACGAGTTACCACAGCAGTTGACCGATACGACCGCGGAGACGATCCTCTCACACGCGCTCGAATCGATCGTCGATGACGACGAGGATGCGGCCGTGAGCATCCTAAACGAGAACTTTACGACGCCGTGTGAAGAACAAAAACCAGCTCTCGACACCGTCGAACCGGGTCGACAGTCCGCCTGTCTGTTGGAGAACCCAACCGAACCACTCGCGGCCAGCGTGGGCGAGCAAGCCCAGCACCGTCAATCGACCGATTAACGGTTCGACACGGTCTCGCGTCGCTGCGGGAACCAGTAAGGGGTTCTATGCGGTGAGCCTGGTCCCAAATTTCGTCTTCACTGCGTGCACTTGCTCCGATGGACTTTTGAGCGGAGCCACCCACCTCCTTCGTATGTCGCGAGAGGACGGTGACTCAGCGGACGACGAACTGGGCTCACCTGACGTCGAATTCTCGGCCGAGCGGGCGAGAAAGCGACGAACGAATCACGGGTTGCTTCCACTGGACGGGCTCGCCAACATGCTCCCGTCGAGTTCGGTAGACGAGGCAGATCCGCCCTGGTGGGTAGAATTCGGGGGCAATCTCGGCGTCAAACTGGGCGTCGTTTCGCTGGCCCTGGCGATCGTCGGTGTTACGGCTGCGTGGTTAGAAATGCAACCACTCGGAAATCTTACTATCGTGCTGTCTCTCGTCTCGATTACCGTCGCGATGCTTCTCGGTTTCATCTACCAGATTTTTATCTTACAGTGGTAAGTTCCGTATCGGGCGGTATCAACAGAAGCTGGATTGTTCGAACGGAACCACCCGAGCCACCTTTTGGCAGCTAACTGTGACCGGTTAGTCGTCTCCGTCCGGATCGATGATGATAACCTCGCCGTCGACGACGTCCACATTGATGAGGGTCTTGACGTGATAGCCGGCGTCGTCGACCTTGTTCTCTCCGCCGACCTTCTTGATGACGGCGACGGTGTCGATGACTTCCGCCCCAATTTCGTCGAGCGCCGCGAGCACCGATGCGAGCGTACCGCCCGTAGAGAGAACGTCGTCCAGGACGAGGACCCGTTCGCCGGCCCGGACGTCGTTGATGTACATCTCGTTTTCTGAGTAGCCCGTCTCCTGTGCGATCGCTACCTCGCCGTCGAGGCCGTACTCGCGCTTTCTGATCACCGTCAGCGGCAGATCGGTCATCAGCGAAACGGCCGTCGAGATGTGGATTCCCATCGCCGCTGGGGTGACGATCCGGTCTACTTCGTCCAGCTGGGCTTTCCGAATAATCTGGATGACGATCTCCCGTAACAGTCCCGGGTCGAGTTTCGGCACGCCGTCACTTACCGGGTGAACGAAGTACTGATAGCCATCGTCTTTCTCGACGATCGGTGCCTCACGTAGTGACCGTTCCAGTTGATCCATGTCGTGGATGGGTTCGAACCCGAGTAAAACCTGACGAATGTCGGCCCCCTCCCGACGAATCTCTCGATGAACTAACTGTCTTAGGGCGAAAAATCAATCCTCGCTTCCGTAGGCGAGCTCTGGAGGCTTATTTCCGTACCCGAGTCGCATGTTTCGCTCGTGAATAATGTGGATGACGGACGTACCCGTGATCGTAACGGCGATCAGAGCCGTCCAGGCGATCGTCGGAACGGTAGTGAACGGATATACGCCGCCCCAGAGGGCAGCCACGAGCGCGCAGCTGATCGCCCCTAACGACAGGTAGAGTTCCCGCCAGGCGAACTCGTGGCCCGGGACGATCTCGAGGTAGACCGTGACGTCTTTCGTGAGATCCGTCGACTGTATCACGCCGGCGTCCGAGTCGAACGACAGAATGCTCGCCTCGTCCATCTTTGGCAGGTGCGTCTGCTGAAGCGTCGTGTACACGCGTTTTCGTTGTTCGGGCGTCACTTCGTCTATCGTCGTTTCGTACTCCCACGCGGCCACCTGCTGGGCGAGATCGCCGAGTTCGACCGGCCGATCGTCCTGTTTGAGATACTGGAGGACGTACCGCCGACGCTGATTTCGAAGCACCTCGAAGATTTCTCCCTTCGAGAGAAACTCCGTGTCAGGACGTCCGGGGAACATAGTGGGTCACCAGGGTAGTCTCTGTGGAGGGTGAATCTACTGCCATCATCTGAGAGCCACGAACGCGATCTATATAACGTTCGTGACTGATCGGTTGCCGTGGATGAATTGAACCAATACTGGGTTGATTCGGTCTAACTAATTACTGATCGTTACGAAACTCGACGGGCGCACTCGATTTGGTCTCGCGGGCTAGTAGACGGGTACGATTACGTGGGTGTGTCCGACTCGACGCCCGCTTCACCGGTCATCCTCCGTCGCTCCGAGGATGACGCCGATCGACGTGGCGACCTCTCGGGCCAGTCCGTCTTTCGTTCCGGTGTACCGGGCCACGTCGTCAGCGTGGACGAGCAGCGCTTCGGTCTCTGAAGCTCCCATCACGGTCGCATCGTTCGCGACGACGAACGCGAGATCCGTTCGTTCGAGGATCGATCTGGCCGCTTCGACCATCTCGGATTCGTCGCCGCTGGTTTCGGCTTTGAACCCGATGATCGGAAGCGTCGGTTCTCGATCGCGAACCGTATCGATGAGCTTAGCCGTCGGTTCGAGTTCGAGGCTGAACGCATTCCCCGACCTGATCTTCGAGTCGGCCGGCGTGGTGGTGAAGTCGCCGATCGCGGCGGCCGAAACCAGCACGTCGGCGTCGGTGCAGGCTGCTTTCGTCGTCTCGATCATCTCATCGGCCCGCGAGACCGTGAGTAGTTCCGCGTAGGGGGCCGAGTCTGGTGGGGCCGATCGATCGACGTGGTGTGGGCCAACCGGGCCGTGGACGATCGTGACCGTCGCTCCGGCAACGTAGCACGCGCGGGCGATCGCTCGCCCCATCCGACCGGACGCGCGGTTTGTGAGTACCCGAACGGGATCGATCGGTTCTTCGGTCGCGCCGGAGGTGACCACGACGTGTTTGCCCGCCAGCACGTAATCCGTGGTGGCGCGTTCGACTGCCGTGCAGATCGCCGACTCGCTCGCTATCTTGGCTTTTCCTTCCTCGACTCTCGGCTCGACGAACTCGACGCCCCAGGTTTCGACGCGTTCGATCGCCTCTAACACGCCGGGATGGTCGTACATGGGTTCGTGCATAGCCGGTGCGACGACGACCGGTATTCCGGCTCCGAGTGCCGTCGTGGCGGTCGTCGTCACGGGTGTATCGTCGATCGCGGCGGCGAGTTTGCCGACCGTGTTCGCCGTCGCCGGAGCGACGAGGTAGACGTCGGCCCAGCCGTCAGTGCCACAGAGTTCGACGTGTTCGACACGACCGCTCAACTCGGTCACCACCTCGTTCGCCGTGGCGTACTCGACCGCGTCGGGGTGGACGATTCCGCACGCGCTATCCGTCATCACGGCACGCACCTCGGCGCCACGCCGTCGCAACTCGTGGGCGAGTTCGATCGTCTTGACGGCGGCGATCGAACCCGAGATACCCAGCGCGACGGAGACGCCCTCCAGCGTCGACATTGGGCTGACGTAAGACCGGACCCGGGTTAAACGTTGAGTTCGCGACCGACCGCGAGCCGGTCACTTGGTCCCTAGTTCGCTCGTTCGGCCAGCACGTCGCTCGAATTGTCTCGTGGCCGGTAACCGAGCCCGGTCGTCGCTTCGATCAGCGAGAAGTACCGCTCGTCGTTAAGTGAGATTATCTGACAGGTCAGCGGCGACTCGTCGATCGGTTCGGTAATCGACCGGTAGATCGCATCCCGACAGTCGCGCGGACTAAGGTACATCGCGCGTGCGAAACGCGCGTGGTCGGCCGATTCTTCCTGCGTAGTCTCGAGTTCTGCTTCGGTCATGAGCCAGCCGATTCGTAGATTTATGACCTCCAGACCGAAGCGGTCGGCGGTGTAGGCCCCGAGCGCTTCGCCCGCGACTTTACTCACCCCGTAGTACGAATCGGGGCGAGCCGGTTCGCTCGACGTTACCGGACGCGGTCGGTTGATCAACGACTCCGGCTCGGACGGGTCGGCCGCGTTGTACATGTGAACGACGTGATTCGTACTCGCGAAGACGACCCGATCGAGATCGCACTCGAGCGCCGCGTGATAAGCGTTGTACGTCCCCTCGATGTTCGGTTCGACCACCTCGTCCCAGTCGGCGAACGGCGAGGAGTTCGCCGCCAGGTGTACGAGGACGTCCTGTCCGTCGAGCACCTCGACGAACCGGTCACGGTCGGTAACGTCCAGTTCGACCACGTTGACGGTCTCGTGTTCAGATCGAGCCATGACGGTCGTCTCGTGGTCGGAGAGCGCCTCGATCGCCTCTTTGCCAACCGATCCGGTGCCGCCGGTGATCGCGACATTGGCCATGGCCGTCGTACAACCTCCCTGGGGAAGAAACACCCCCGTCGGCACGGCTACTGCGTTTACCGTCTTCACTCCTGGTCGCCGTCGGCGTCGACGCTCGGGTGCATCGTCGGGCGTCGTTCGTTCGGCGCTTCGAGATACGCGAGCAGCGTTTCTCTCGCGCGTCGGTCCCGGTCTCGTCGTTGCTCGTCGGTAATCTCCGCACAGGCGGGCGGTACGTCTCGGTCCCTCCCAGTGAAGTAGCCCGCCGGGGCGACCCAATCGTGGTAGAACGCCGTCTCGCTGTCCTGAATTACGGCGAGGCCGACTCGCGCGCCGTGGCCCGCCGCGACGATCGTCTGGTGTGGTTCGCCGGCCACCCGTCCAGCGACGTAGAGTCCGTCGACGCCCGTTCTACCGGCTCGATCGGCGCGAACGACGTATTTGCTCCCGCGTTGTTCGCGGTCGACGTCGAGTTCGCGAAGGTACTCGCTATCCGGCCACGACGCGGCGACGACGGCGGTCGCTTCGTAGGTCCCACTGTTTCCCGTCAGAACGAACCCCTCCGATTCGTCTCGGTGGGCTCCGTCGACGATCAGGTCGTCACTGAATCGACACCCCGCGCGTTCCGCCTGATCGCGAACCATCTCGAGGTAGGTTCGAGCGTCGATTCCGGCCGGAAACCCCGGGTAGTTCTCGAGGCTCGCATTTCGCGCGAGGATCGATTCGCCGCTCGAGATAATGGTCGTCGAAAGCCCGGCGCGTGCGGTGAATATTCCCGCGGCCATTCCAGAGACGCCGCCACCGACGATGCATACGTCGTCCATACGAGTAGCGTTCGAGCGAGAACTAACAACGGTATCGGCTGCGGATCGTACGGCGCGTTTCGATGGGGTGATGCAGACTCGTCGGCTCGCGGGTCTCAATTGCGTTTACGGTTCGTCATCGCGGTAAAGATTTACCCCGGTCGAATACGTTCCCCGTATCGTGGATCGAATCCTCCTCAGTACGGTCGTCTACCGCGAACCGGCTGCCGTCTTCGAGGCGGTTCGATCGTTTTCGAACTATCCCGCGTACGCAGAGCACCTGGACGAGGTAACCTGCGACGGCGACGGCGGCGTCGGTACTCGCTACGGCCTCCACTTTTCGTGGTGGAAACTCTCCTACACGGTTCGATCGGCCGTCACCGAGATCGACGAGCCACGCCGGTTAGGCTGGAAACTGACGGCCGATCTGGACGCCACGGGAGAGTGGCGCATCGAACCGCTCGAGCCGGACGGTCGTCCCGATATCGACGAGGCGAGCCGACTCTACTTCGAGGTTCGGTACGATCCGCACTCGGCCGATCCGGATACCGTTTCACTCCCGCGATTCGTCTCGCTCGATTGGGTCGTTCGACGAGTCAGACCGCGACTGTACGACGAAGCCGAACGCGTCCTCGGTCGGCTCGTCGAGGACGTCGAAGGAGACTCTCGCAACGTCGAGCTGGTGGTTCACGACGCGCCCGGGTCGAGCGCGTAATCGGGACTGATCAGTAGGAGTAGTCGTGCTCGCCCGTTTCGCTCTCGAGGAACGCACAGAGGAGGTCGACCGTCGCGGCGACGTCCTCGCGGTGGGCCATCTCCGTCACCGTGTGGAGATACCGCGTCGGAATTGACAGCGCACCGACTGGCTTTGCACCGTAGGTGTGCTGGAAACCGGCGGTGTCGGTCCCTCCGGCGGGGAGGATTTCGATTTGATGCGTAATCTCTTCTGATTCAGCGACCGAACGTAGTCGGCGGTGGACCTTCGGACTCGTGATGACGCTACTATCTTTGAGTTTGATCGCCGTCCCATCGCCGAGGCGCGTGACGTGTTCACCCTCGTCGAATTGGGGGACGTCGTTCGCGACGGTCACGTCCAGGGCGATCGCGAGGTCCGGATCGACGTCGACGCCGAGCGCCCGGGCGCCACGGAGTCCGACTTCTTCCTGAACGGTCGCACAGAAGTGGATCGTCACGTCCGGATCGTCGATCTCCTTGGCCGCCTCGAGCATCGCGTAGAGACAGATTCGGTCGTCGAGTGCTTTCCCCGTGACCGTCTCACCGACGAACTCGGTCGACTGATCCATCGTCACCAGATCTCCCGGCGAGATTCGATCGGTCGCCTCTTCGTAGGGAAGGCCCAGGTCGACGTAGACGTCGTCGACGTTCGGCGGTTTCTCGCGGTCTTCCGGATCGAGCGTGTGCGGCGGCGGCGAGCCGATGATACCCGGCACGTCTCCGTCTTCGGTGTGAACCGTCACTCGCTGCGCTCGCAGGACGCGCGCGTCCCAGCCGCCGAGCGGATCGAGTTCGAGAAAGCCACCGCCGTCTTCGTCTCCGTCGACGTGGCTGACCATAAAGCCGATCTCGTCCATGTGCGCGGCGACGGCGACGGAATAGTCGGAGTCGCCCTCGATCGTCCCGACGACGTTCCCCATCGCGTCGGTCCGGATCCGATCGACCGTTCCCTCGAGTTCGTCGATGACTCGCTCGCGAATTCGGTCTTCGTATCCGGGAACGCCGCTCGTTTCGGTCAGTTCGACGACGAGGTTCTCGTCAACCGTGTGGGGTGCCATATCAGCTGTTCGGCCCTTTAGATGTAAAAATACGCGGATTCTCTACGTTCATTGCTGCAATGTTTTTGCCGGTTCAGTTACGCTATTGACGATATTCGACACGCAGGCCTGGATTAATGCAGTTCGCTCTTTCGGAGGCTACAGATCGACACCCACGGGATCGCGGACAGACGCAGCGAGCGATGCAATGCGTTACGCACCCGGTTTCGTGATCAACGGCGCGTACTCTTCGTGCTCGAAGCTTCCGATGACCGTCCCGTCGAGGGTCTGGACGTGCGTGTACAGGACACCTTCGCGTTCTGCATCCTGAATCATCGCCTTCGCGTAGGACATATCGTATCGACTCGCGATCAGGACTGACCGATCGTTCGTTGGATCGATCAGTTCGGTTACCACGTACATGAACACGCCGACGGAGGTGCCGTAGGCGAGATACTCCGTAAACGTCTCTTCGTCGTAAAAGTCCTCGAACGCCTCGGCTTTTTTGTTGGGAACGATGTGACACAGGCCGAATTTCTTCGATTCGTCGCCATCACGGCCGACGGTGTTCGTGTGTCCGGCCATGATGGTCAACACCTCCCAGCCGTCGTCTCGCCGATCATCCGCGATCGCGTCCATCTGTTCTAACACCCGTTTCCACGTCTCCGTGTGAACGCCTTCCGGATCCTTCCGGCGTTCGACGTGGGGATCGATCTCTTCGTTTCCTGGCATACGTCACTGTCGGCGGAGGAGCCGGATAACTCTTTTCGAGACGGCTGTGATCGAGTCAGTACGACCCGAACGTCCGCGGTGTTCGTTATCCGACCCCGAAGGCCGTCTCGAGTACGAACGAGATCGCGAGCGTGACGAGTCCGACGAGAAACAGCTTTCCGTCCGTCGATATTCGGTCCTCGGGTGCCGGAGTGGTCAGGTACCGTGCCGGGGGCGTGTTCCAGACGATGCGCTGAAAGCGACCGACGTTCTCGACGTGTGGAACGGCCTGTGCATACGGATCTTCTCGACCCGCTTCGTCGTGCGGTCTCGACGTCGGCCAGAGCTTGACGGTCGAATAGGCGAGGACGATCCAACCCGCAAGAAAGAGAATAATCTTGGCTCTGACCAGGTCGCCGCCGGTAACGAGGCTGAGAACGAGTGAACCGACCGTCAGGACGCCTCCGCCGACAACCGCGTAGGTGAACGCGTGAATCCAGGCGGACGCTCTCCCGTCCCGTCCGGATTCTGCTTCCATGCTAGTCGAATCGTGTGTTGATTACCGTCTCGGGATCTCGATACTCCGAATCGTGTCGGTGACAGTAACTTTGGTGGTTCGTCCCGCCGACGTCGTAAAACTCGGGTTCGGTCGCGTCGCAGACGCTCCCGAAGACGTCGGCATACGCCTCGAGCGCCGCGGCTTCGCCCCGTTCGGTTACCAGTTCTGCGATCTCGTCGACGTGTGTTTGGATCTCGTCTGGAACGGCGTACTCTCCGAAGAGTTCCTCGACCGTTTCGTCCATCGTTCCGAACCGCGTTTCTTTGCCAAAGCGTTCGCGAATGCGTTCTCTAACTGACCGATTCGCTCGCATCCGCTCGCGGAGTACCTCCCTGAACTGAATCAACTGCGTCCAGAGGTCCGTATCCATATTCGGGAATCGTTCCGGCCTGATGCTGGCCGGACAGCGAGTGCTGAACGGACAGCCGTCCGGTGGATAGCGCGGATTTGGTGGGGTGCCGTGAAGCGTCACTCGTTCACGGTTCGCCGTGGGATCCGGTTCCGGGATAGCTGATAAGAGTGCGTGCGTGTAGGGATTTTGCGGATCGGTGAACAACTCTTCTGTCGGTCCGATCTCCATGATGTTCCCGAGATACATGACGGCGACGCGATCGCAGATGTGGCGAACGACCGATAGGTCGTGGGCGATAAAGAGGTACGTCAACCCGAACTCGTCCTGGAGGTCTTCGAGGAGGTTGATGATCTCCGCCTGCACGGAGACGTCCAGCGCTGAGACGGGTTCGTCGAGGACGATGAAATCGGGTTCGAGCGCGAGCGTCCGCGCGATACCGATTCGCTGGCGCTGACCGCCTGAGAACTGGTGGGGATACCGGAAATAGTGTTCGCGTTGCAATCCGACCGTGGCGAGTAAATCTTTGACCTTCTGGCGTCGTTCCCGAGGTGTCCCGATCTTGTGCACGTCGAGGGGTTCTCGAACAATTTCTCCGATCGTCATCCGGTCGTTGAGACTCGATTCCGGGTCCTGGAACACCATCTGGGCGTTCTTTCGCCACTCGTGGAGCTCGTCGCGGCTGAGCGTCGTTACGTTACGTCCGTCGAACCGTATCTCGCCGGCCGTCGCATCCTCGAGCTGGATCAACGTGCGTCCGAGCGTCGTTTTCCCACAGCCTGATTCTCCGACCAGCCCGAGCGTTTCGCCTCGGTGTATCTCGAACGTCACGCCGTCGACGGCTTTGACCGGACGTCCGCCGAAGATTCCACTGCTCTCGTAGTGGGTTTTCAATCCGTCTACCTGGATCATCGCTTCTGAGACGTGTTCGTCCGTTCCTTCCGTTCCCGTCGCAAGTGCATCCTGGCTCATTCGTCCTCACCTCCGTCGGTGTCCGTACGTCCACGCTGCTGGTGTAGCTCGACCGCTTCGACCGTCGACATCGATTCGGGATACAACAGACAGGCGGCCGTGTGATCTTCGGATTCGCCGTCGACCGGCACCGAGACGGGGTGAACGACCGAACACTCGTCGAAGGATTCCGAACAGCGCGGTTCGAACCGACAGTAGGTCGCCGGCTCGTTCGGCGTCGGGACGTTCCCGTCGATCGTCTCTAACCGCTTACCGGTTTGATTGCCCGGAATCGAGCGCAGTAGGCCGTGGGTGTACGGATGTTTCGGCTCCTGAAAGAGCGATTCTACGCCGGCCGATTCGACGACTTCTCCGGCGTACATGACGTTTACTCGATCGCTGATCTCTGCGATAACGCCCATGTCGTGTGTGATAAACATAATACCGAGATCCCGTTCGTCCTGTATCTCTGCGAGCAGATCGAGAATCTGAGCCTGTATCGTCACGTCCAGGGCCGTCGTCGGCTCGTCACAAATCAGGACCTCTGGTTCGCAGGCGAGCGCCATCGCGATCACCGCTCGTTGTCGCATCCCTCCGGAGAACTGGTGGGGATATTCGGTCACCCGTCGACGGGCGTCCGGAATGCCGACCGCTTCGAGAAGCGCCGCCGCCTCTCGGGTTGCGTCTTCACCTTTCAATCCCTGGTGCAAACGAAGCGCCTCCTTGATCTGGTTTCCGACGGTGTAGACCGGATTGAGGCTCGTCAGCGGGTCCTGAAACACCATCGCGATTCGTCCGCCCCGCATGAGGCGCTGGGATTCTCCTGAGAGATTCGACAGCTCGACGAATCCGGCCGTTATCCCGTCTGGCGTCTCAGGATCTCCCTCGGTAACGAATACGAAGTCGGCCGGATCGACGCCCTCGAACGGCTCCGTATAGCCGGCCGCGATGACGTCCTCTACGGGAACGTCGTCCGGCGAATCGAAGCCGAGATCGCCCGGCGTTACGTCGACGGAGGGGTGATCGAACACCGATTCTGGATCGTAGGAGTTTCGGTGGGCCGCGACGTCGACGACTCGCTTCGGGAACCTGGCGGCGTACTCTCGGACCGTCTCGAGTTCGGTGTATCGGATGGAGCTACCTGCCATGATACGGCCGGGCGATTCGACGAGGCCCATGATCGATCGCGCGGTGACGCTCTTCCCCGACCCCGATTCTCCAACGATTCCGACGGTTTCGCCTGGTCGAATATCGAAGGAGATGCCGTCGACGGCGCGAATCGTCTCCTTTTCGGTGAAAAACGCCGTCTGCAGGTTCTTCACCGAGAGGATCGGTTCAGTGTTCGTCTCCGCTTTCTCGATTGTAGATTCCATTGACATTATCCACCACCTCCGGCCGCGCCTGCGCCTTCACTCGGCACGTCGGCCTCCGGATCGATCGCGTCTCGAACCCCGTCACCGAGCGCGTTGAAGCCGGTGACCACGATGACGATCATGATTCCAGAGACCGTCGAGATGTGCCAGGACTGCGTCGAGACGTACTGGCGTCCGCTGTTGATGAGTCGACCCCACTCTGGCGTCGGTTCGTTGATACCGAGACCCAGGAACGAAAGCGCCGCCGTGGCGATAATGACGCCGCCGAGGATCAGCGACGCGTAGATCATGATGTAGCCGGCGATATATGGGGCCATGTGTTTTCGCATGGTTGCGAGCGGCGTTTGACCGTAGCTCTTCGCCGCGTCGACCCACTCTTCTTCTGCAACCTGCAGGGATGGACCACGGATGGATCGCCAGAGCCCTGGCCAGTAGACGAACGCGAAGATGAGTGCAAGCAGTAACCCGCCGTCCATCGGCTCCGCGAGGAAGTGATTTCCTTCCTGGAAGATCACCGAGAGCATCATCACCAGCAAGAACGCCGGAATTGAGATGATCGTATCGCTGGCGATCACGGTGAGGACGTCGGCGATTCCCTTGTAGTAGGCCGTGATCAACGATAGCAACACCGCGATCAACCCGCCGAGCCCGACTGCGATCAATCCGATCACCAGCGACGTTTGGGCTCCATACGCGAGGTGTGTCATCATGTTTTGCCCGACGTGGGTCGTTCCAAGCGGCGACCATCGGTCGTAATCGTCGTAACTCCACAGGCCGACTTTGTCAACGTTCCCTGATTGGCTGTTTACGTTTGCCGTTCCGTGGGCAATCGTGTTTATTTCTCCCGTATCTTCGTCGAGATACTCGAACTCATGTTCGTACGTCGAGTAGATGTTGGCCTCAGCCGTGACCGGACTGACCGCCGGGGCCCAGAGTGCGAGGATGAGGAACATGGTGACGACGATCAGACCGAACAATCCCCAGTAGTGGTTTCGGAACCGACGGATCGTATCGTCGCGCGGGGTCCACTCCGCTGCGCGATAATGCGTACGAAAGACGTTGTAGCCCTTCCACATCCAGGCGATGAGCGCGAACGCGTAGGCGTATACGACGATGACGCGAATCCCCCAGGCCCACGCTGGCGATAATCCGAGGAACGTTCCGTCCCATCCACCGTCGGGCGTTCGATGTCCATCGTTGGAGATGACGTCTCGATCGGTGAGCGATGGGAGCGACGAGAGCGAATCGAGGACGCTCGATATGAAGCTAATTTCGTTAGAGACAATCGTTCCGATCGGTGTGAACACGAGGACGAACGCGACTGCTCCGAGCATCCCGGTGACAACGAGTCGATCCAGCAGGACGCTCATTCGACGCGTTACGTCCAGTTCGAATCGCTCTGCGACGCGCCACGGGAGGAGGATTCCGGTGAGGAAAATCGATGCGACGAACAGTATTGCGAGCGAGATCAGATCGCTGGCGAGGTGCCCCGCAATTTCGCCGAGGGCGTCGCCAGTCGATCCGAGACCGAGGACGGAGAACGCATTGGCGATCCCGCTTCCGACGTTTCCACCGATCCACCCCGGGATGGTCGCGACTCCGGAAACGACGAACGACAGCATGTGGCCGAGGCGTTTTATGCCTCCCATGAACGTCGAGAATTCGAGCAAGACGAAGACGGCCAGTCCGGCCAGCCAGAGGAGGGCCGGTCGCGGGTTATCGGCGACTCGTTCACGGAAGAGGGTCTCTTCTTCTGCGCCCGGTTCACCTGCATCCGCCGTGTTGTTTGCTATATCACTCATCGGTCGTACCCCACGCGTGGATCGATGATCGTGTAGAGAAAGTCCTGTAAGATATTGAGAAAGATTATCACGACCGTAAAGAAGAACAACAGCGCACCGGCAAGTGGCAGGTCTCCCTGGGTCATCGCCCTGAAGAAGATATTACCGAGGCCGTTGATGTTGAAGATGTATTCGATGATGACGGAACCGCCGATCAGGATGAACGCCTCACTCGAGATGATCGGAACGAGCGGGATGAGCGCGTTTCTGAATACGTGTTTCCAGACGATGACTCGACTCTTCAGTCCCTTCGCACGGGCGGTATCGACGTAATTAGAGTTTATATTCTCCAGGACCGCCGTTCGACCGATACGTGCTTCAGCGGCCATTGAAGCGGATCCAAGGACGAGTGCTGGAGGGAGGATGAACTTTATGTCGACTGCCAGTGCTCCCCAATCGATCGTCATCGGCGTCGGTATGACGCCGAATATCTCCGTCCAACCCGTCTCGTAGAAGTCGAGACTCGGCGTTCCGGTAATACTCCGTAACTCCGGGCCGAACGTGTACCAGTCGAATCCGAGCCACCCACCGCCGTGGGTCCGTCGCAGGACGGCGAGGATCATGATCGCGAGCCAGAAGTTCGGCATCGACTGCCAGAGAATCGCGCTGATCGTCGCGAAGTAATCGCCCTTCGTGTTCGGGTTGAGGCCGGCGTAGAATCCGAGCGGAATCCCGATAAAGAGCGGAAGCAAGATCGCCCAGAACCCGAGCCAGAGGGTCGGCGGTCCGGAGTTCATGATGATCGTCGTCACGTCACGCTCCGACTGAACGACCCACGACTGGCCGAGGTCGAGTGTGAGGAAATTCCACACGAAATCGAGATACTGTTCCCAGAGTGGATCGTAGAGGCCCAATCGCTCTCGCATTCGTTCTGCATCGGCCCCGCTCGCTTCGGGCCCGAGTCTCGCGGCTACGGGATCGATCGGCCCCATCCGAAGCATAATGAAGATGAACGTCATTACGAGGAACAGGACCGGGATCGAGAGTAATAGCCGCTTGAAGAAGTATCCCCAGCGGCTCATCGTCGCTCACTCACCTGACTGAGGGGTGCCCGTGTTTCTCCGTACATTCTTCTCGGTGAAGTACTTCGATGGAATCGTTGTAAACGTTCTGTTACAGGGTCGAAAGCGCCCCACCTAGCACCAAAACCAATCAATATTGGAAATGCAGACACTGCCGCTTATACCGATACCCTGGTAAACGCCTCGTCTTATCCGTCGTTGCATTCGTCACGACAGGGTACCCGCTATCGCTTGATTCAAACGTCCTGTTTCTCAATCTCTTGGGCTACGTATTGGTTTACCCGGTGGTCTACCAACGGACGATACGAACAACGCGATTTTCGATCGAACCGGAAAAATGTACGTTCGTCGGCTTATGCTTCTTCTTCGAGTTCTTCCTGCCAGTCGAGGTAGTAGCCGTTCGTGTCCGTCGGCATGCGGGACGTGTCCGTGTTCTTCGGTTCGAATCCGAAGTGTCCGTACGCCGGGTCCGGCCAGCTCCAGATCCAGCCGAGCGAGTACATTTCGAGGTCACCGTCCTCACCGCGCTCCTGGAGCGTGTTGAACTGCGTTTCCTCGGTCGACATCTCGACGCCGAGGCCGGATAGCTTCTCCCGGATGTTCGAGGCCATGTCCTGGAAGAGCTGGCTCTCGTAGGTGGTGCAGTTCATCTCGAACGGATCGTCGTCGGAGTATCCGGCGTCTTCGAGGACTTCACGTGCACCGTCGCGGTCCGTCTCGTTGACACCGTACGGCCAGGCGTCGAGCCACGCTTCGTAGCCCTCGGGGCCAGTCGGCCAGATACCGGACGGCGTGAAGCTGAACGCCTCGAATCCGCGACCGTCCATGAACTCTTGGACCAGTTCCTCGTGGTCGGTCACGTACGCGACGGCCTGGCGGACCGGACGCGGGACGTGGCGCGCGTTGAACGCGAAGTAGTACGTACTCATCTCGGTGATGCCGAGATAGTTGACTTCCTCGCCGTTTTCGACCGGTCCGTACGTACCGGATTCGCGTCCGCGCTCGTCCGGTTCGGCGTCGATGAGACTTGGGTCGTAGTGTGCCTGCGGAACGCCGATGATGTCCGCGTTGTACTCCATCGAGTACGTCCAGATTGCGTCGTCGTCTTCGATGATCTCCCAGTGAACGGACTCGAGGATCGGCGCACCGTCGTGGTAGTTGTCGAAGGCGGTGAGCCGGACGTCTTCGTCGACGTTGAAGTAGTCGTATTCGAACGGTCCGGTCCCGTTCGCCATCTCCGTCGCGAACTCCTGGTGGGTGACTTCGCCGTCGTAGTCCGGAAGGTCGTCGACGAGTCCTTCGGGGACGATACCGAATCCGCCGTAGGAGATGATGTCGAGGACACCCGGGTTCGGCTCACGGATCGTGAACTCGATGGTGTAGTCGTCGACGACTTCGATCTCCATACCGTCCTCAGTGGGGCGCGAGCCGGGAATGCCCTCGTCCTCGTCCGCCGGTTCGTACGCGATACCGAGACCGGCGGGCATGTCGAGAAGGAAGCTCGCACGCTCGCTGAAGTCGGATTCGCCGAGGCGGCGAAGCGAGTACTTCACGTCGTCGGCGGTGAGTTCTCGGCCGTCGTGGAACTCGACTCCCTCCTTCAGGTAGAACGTCCAGGTGAGGCCGTCCTCGGTGGAATCGTATCCCTCGACGAGTTTGTCTTCGAGTTCGGCGACCCCGTTCGGGTAGTGAGTCAGCGTCTCGTAAATCTGTGCGATGACGACGCTGGAGGCGGTGTCGGTCGACATGATCGGGTCGAGTTCGGAGAACGTCGAGTTGATCATGTTGAGTTCGGTGTCGCCTTCGACGTCGGTCTCGTGGTGTTGCTGGTGGTGTCCACCGAGCGCACCGATCTTCGGCACGTCGACGTAATCGTACCAGAAGCGTTCGCCCATGCCGTGATAGAGCGGCATCAGGATCATGTCGTCTCTGACGGCCTCTTCTATCTCGACGTACGCCTCGTTACGGAGGTCTACGGCGTCAGCTCCTGGGTTGTTGATGATTCGTTCCCAGGCGCGCTGTGCCTTGTCGGCGTGCGATCCGGTCTCGTCGTCGCCACCGTTTCCGCCATCTCCGTCGTCGCCGTCGTCAGCACCGTCGTCGGCGTCATCGTCGTCGCCACCGAAGAGGGCCGAACAACCAGCCAACCCCACTGACGCACTGCCGCCGAGGAGGGCGAGCATCTTCCGTCGTGAACTGTCCACATCTTGCCGATTCGCGGTATCGGGCATGGAGAGTCTTTGACAAGGGAATCGTAAATATCTACCGAAGCGAAACCTAAATATCACATTATCGTGACTGTGTTGTCCACCGCTACTGGTAATATCGTACTAGAGGTCCGTTTTATCCGAAGAATCTCGTTCCAGATTCGTATTCCATACTGTCGATGTCCGTAAATCCAACCGGTTCCACTCGCTGGGTTGGCAAACACCACGTGCGGTGACCTCTCACTTCAGGGGGCTCCTCGAATGAATCCCATCGAGACGCGGTCGTTGATCGCGTGGAACCACGAGATATTAATCGATCCACCCGGTAGGGTGAACTATGAGTGGGGTACGCGTCGCAGGTGTCGGATTGACGCCGTTTGGAAGCACACCCGATCGGACCGGACGCGATCTGTTCGCACAGGCCGCCTCGTCCGCGTTCGAGGATGCCGACGTCCCGCGGTCCGATGTCGAATCGGTCAGGTACGGCAATTTCATGGGTGAACTCGCCGAGCACCAGGGCCATCAGGGGCCACTAATGGCCGAAGCCGCCGGCGTCACCGCACCGGCGACGCGGTACGAGTCGGCCTGCGCCTCGTCTGCAACGGCGATTCGCGACGCCGTTATCAGCCTGCGAAACGGTGAGAGCGACGTCTGTCTGGTCGGGGGCGCCGAACGGATGACGAACCTCGGAACCGCCGGTGCGACCGAAGCGCTGGCGATCGCGGCCGACGACCTCTGGGAGGTCCGCGCTGGCGTCACCTTCCCGGGCGCGTACGGTCTGATGGCACAGGCGTACTTCGACACCTACGGCGGCGGGCGGGTGGATCTCGCTCACATCGCGGTGAAAAACCACGACAACGCGCTGGACAACGAGAAAGCACAGTACCAACGCGCTATAACCGTCGACGACGTTCTCTCTGCGCCACCGGTTTCGGAGCCGCTCGGGCTGTACGATTCCTGTCCGATCTCCGACGGGGCCTGTGCACTGATTCTCGTCAGCGAGGAGTACGCCCGAGCGAACGACCTTGACGCACCAGTCTCGATCACCGGATCGGGTCAGGGCGGCGATCGCATGGCGCTCCACGACCGAGACCACCTCGCTCGCTCGCCGGCAGCGGACGAGGCGGCCCAGGTGGCCTACGACGACGCCGGTATCACGGCAGAAGACGTCGCCGCCGCCGAGGTCCACGACTGCTTTACGATCGCCGAGGTGCTCGCGATCGAATCGCTCGGGATCGTCGACGTCGGCGACGGTATTTCGGCCGCACGCGATGGGTACACGACAGCCGACGGCCCCGTCCCGGTGAACCTCTCCGGCGGATTGAAAGCGAAGGGCCATCCGGTCGGAGCAACCGGCGCCTCACAGATCGCCGAGTTGACCAGGCTCCTCCGGGGCGACCACCCACACAGCGACGCGGTCGACGGCGAGACGGTCGTCGCACACAATGCGGGTGGCACGGTCGCCTCCTGTGTCGTTCACGTCCTGGAGGTGGGACGATGACCGACGACGCGGGATCCGCCGGATTCGACGACTGGATGGACGCCCTCGAGGCGGGCGATCCCTACTATATCGAATGTGCCAACGGTCACGGCTCGCTCCCACCGCGACGGATCTGTCCCGAGTGTGGCGAACAATCGCTCTCGGAGGAACCGCTCCCCGACACCGGAACGGTGGAGACCTTTTCTACCGTCCACGTCCCGACGCCGGCGTTCCAGGACGACGCGCCCTACGTCACGGCTATCGTCGACTTCGGACCGGTGCGAGTCACCGGTCGCGTGTTGGATGTCGCCCCCGAGGAGGTAGAACACTCCCTGACGGTCTCGCTCACCAGCACGAAATCTGAGACGACGGACGATCGACTAATCGCGTTCGAGCCCGTCTAAGCGTCGCTCGCACGGTTCGCATCCTGGCTGAAAACCCGTTCTGCATCACTCGATCGTCGGTGATTCGTCGAGTTGGCCGAGGCAGGTTTCGACCGGCTCGAGGAGCTCCCCTGCAATCGTGTACGGGTCCGTTCGTCCGCCGGCGACGGCGCTCGCGAGTTCGTCGATGCCGCCGACCCGGTCTAGCTCGTCTTCGAGCAATCCGTGGAGGTCCTCTCGAAGCAGGGTCCGGATCTCTTCTGCGTGTCTCCGTCGCGTCCGCTTGTCGCCCTCACCCGTATCGCGGAGGTGGTCGGCGTGGGCTGCAAACTCGTCGATCAGTTCGTCGACGCCGACGCCGTCGGTCGCGATCGTTTCGACGATCGGCGGTCGCCATTCGCTGGGTTCGGCGTCGCCATCGTCGGACGTCTCGACACTTCCTGGTCCGTGGTGTCCGGGGTCGACACTGAAACTCGGTCCGTCGCCGAGTTCGATCATCTCTAACAGCTCCTGGACGGTCCGGTCAGCGCCGTCTCGGTCCGCCTTGTTCACGACGAACACGTCGGCGATCTCCAGGATGCCGGCTTTGAGCGTCTGAACGGCGTCGCCGGAGCCTGGCGGGACCAGGACGGCCACGGTGTCGGCCGTCCGGACGATGTCGATCTCGTTCTGTCCAGCACCGACCGTCTCGATGATGATCTTGTCCTTGCCGAAGGCGTCCATCGCTTTTACGGCGTCCGCGGTGGCCGTCGAGAGGCCGCCGAGGGTGCCCCGGGCGCTCATCGACCGGACGAAGACGTCCATATCGCCGACCGTCGACGCCATGCGGATGCGATCGCCCAGGACCGCGCCGCCCGAAAACGGTGACGAGGGGTCGATCGCGATAATTCCGACCGTCTCGCCGCGATCGCGGTACGTTTCTGCGAGTTTGTCGACGAGCGTCGATTTGCCGGCACCGGGCGAGCCGGTGACGCCGATTACGTCCGCCGTGCCGGTGTGATCGAACAGTGAACCGACCAGGCGTCGGTAGCCCGGCGCGCGATCTTCGATCTTGGAGATGGTCCGAGCCAGTGCGCGGTGATCGCCCGCGAGGAGCCCGGATCGAAGTGCGTCGATCTCGTCGGTTGGAGCCGATTCTGTCGGCTCGGTTGCTGCGTCGTTTTCAGTCATCGCTCGGGGGCGTTTTCACGGACGAAGCCGACGGTCTCTTCGATGGACGTACCGGGTCCGAAGATGGCGGAGACGCCTGCGTCTTCGAGCTTCGAGCGGTCTTCGTCGGGAATGACGCCACCGACCAGGACGAGTGTGTCGTCTGCGGCGCCGTACTCCTCGAGACCGGCCATGATCTTCGGGACGAGTGTGTTGTGCGCCCCCGAGAGGATCGAGATCCCGAGTACGTCGACGTCCTCCTGGACCGCGGCCTGTACGATCTCCTCCGGTGCGTTGTGGAGTCCGGAGTAGATGACTTCGAACCCGGCGTCGCGGAACGCCCGGGCGATGACGTGGGCGCCGCGGTCGTGTCCGTCGAGTCCAACCTTCGCGACGAGACAGCGGATCGAACGACCCGCCGATTCCGTACTCATGCCCTGACGTTTGCTCGCATCGCGTTTGACTCTAACGGAGTGCGTCCGGCGCTGGCGGCCCGTCGTTCCGACGGTATCGGCTCGATTCGCCGACGTCGATCGGGTGCGCCGTGGAAGGGGCCGACGCGAACCAAAGGCTAAAGAGTGAAACAGACGAATATCAACACAATGACCGTCATTCGTATATTTCGGAGGGATCTCTCGTGGGTGTCGAGATAACGGAACCCGAGATCAGCGAGGCAGAGTACGCCGAGATGGAGCGATTCGTCTACGAGTATCTGGCCGCGAGCGTCGAGAAGGAAGACGACGGCGGCCGGATGCGCTGGTACCCCTGGCACTCCGCCGAGTATCGCCACAATCACATCTTAAACGTCGCCGACCTCGCGCGCGAAATCGCCCAGAAGGAAGGTGCCGACGTCGACGTCACTCGGACGGCCGCGATCTTTCACGACGTGGCGAAGCTCGAAACGGCCCAGGATCGTCACGCGGAGGCCGGTGCCAGAGTGGCCCGGGAGTTTCTCCGATCGCGCGGCGACCATCCGTCGTCGTTCATCGATCAGGTGAGCAGAGCCGTCGAGAACCACTCCTATCAGGGCCCGGTGACCGACCTCCCGCTCGAGACGCAGTGTCTCGTCGAGGCCGACCTTCTCGATAAGGTCGGTGCCAACGGGACCGCTCTCATGCTGTTGCGGATGGGCTACGAGTCGCGCGTCCACATGGACGCAGACGAGATGGTAACTCGCGTTCTCGAACGGGGTGTCGACGCGGCCAACCGCGTCGAGAGCGAGACGGCGAACGACATCGCTCACCGACGACTCAAGCGGGTCAAGTGGTTCCGCGAGTGGCTCCAGGACGAGATCGCCGGGATGGGCGAGTAAGTAGTACGTCGCACGAACCGATTGTGATCGTTGCAGTCTTCCAGGCCAGTGAGTACTGTGGGATGGACTGGCACCGTCACTCGCACCGGAGCGTCGTTCCCGGCGTTTGAGAACCATTCCTGCAACCGGGGAATTGCCTTCACTATATAGGCTGGTTCGGCTCCCAGTGTTAATTGTAAAGAGGTGACCGAATATGTCCACCACGACCCAAAACAGACTCGAAGGCCAGTACGGTAAGATCGCCCTCACGGGACGGCCACACCCGCTCAGCGCGCTCACGGTTGTCGCGCTCCGGCTGGTGATGGGCGGAATGATACTCTTCGCCGGCCTCGGAAAGTACGCCTACTTCGGCGGCGAATCGTTCGACGCGAGCGGCTTCCTCGTCCACGGGGTCGACCCGGCGAGCCCGGTTAGCGGTCTCTACGCCGCGATGGCGGAGAGCGCAATGTTGCTCGACGTCATCAACGTGATCATCCCGCTGACTCAGGTACTCATCGGAATCGCGCTGATCACCGGCGCGTTCGTTCGCCTGGCCGCCTTCGGAGGCGCCCTGCAGATGATCGCCTTCTACCTCGGCGGCTGGGAGGGTGCGTGGCTCGCAACGTTCGACTCGACGCTGATCTACGCCGTCGTCTTCGTCGCCCTCGGCGCCTTCGCGGCGGGTCGAATCGCCGGAGTCGACGCGTACATCGAGAACGTCCGAATCGGCGGTGAGAGGCTCGTCGAGCGGTACCCGCCGCTCCGGTACCTCCTCGGTTGAACCGCCCTCAATTTCTCGGTCTCGCGAGTCAACCCCGCTCCGTTTTCGTATCATCGTTCATCGGATCCCTTACGTCACACTCGTCAGTCCGACGAGGAGAAACAACACGCCGAAGCCGGCGAGGACGAGGCCGCTCAGGCCGGCGACGAGCGGCGCGACGGCGTCGACCCGGTTTCCGACCTCGATCAGCGCGGCCGGGTAGACGACGATCCAGACGGTGATTCCGGCGAAAAAGCCGAACAGAAGCGCTGGTGATCCGGTTTCGACGACGAGCGTGCCGGCGAGCAGACTGTCGACGGCCGGGACGTGTGCGAACACGTCGAGCGACCCCCGCTGGATGAGTCCGACGCCGACCGTCAGCCAGAACCCGATCTGATACGGATTCGTAATCGAGAGGACGAACGTCTTCTGAAACCCTTTTTCCCGTCCGTCGCTTTCGGTTCCGGAGGCGAACTCGGCTTTCGCCCCCTCGAACGCGCCGAGCGCGAAGTAACACATCAGCCCGCCGCCGAGGAGGTAGAACAGCGGTTGGATTCCCGACCACTCGTCCAGCAGGGCCACCACGCCGATCAGCGTGAGGACGAAAAAGAGGACGTCTGCGGTCATCGCACCGAGGCCGGCTTTAAACCCGGAAACCCAGCCGCGGATGACGCTCTCTTCGGCGATGATGGCGTTCATCGGTCCGGGCGGCGCGGCGAGCGCGAGCCCGAATATCGCACCGACCAACAGCGTTCCGAGGAACTCGAACACGACCGTTCATCGGCCGTTCGTTCCCAAAAGCGTCTCGAAACCGGTTATTCGATCGTCCGCTGGTCGCTGTGGCTGTCGAAAGCCGGCGGCGCGTCTCAGGCTTTCGCCTGCCAGCTTCGCACGCGGTCTGAACTGACGCCGTCGACGTCGGCCGCGATCGCCTCGGGGTCGGCGTCGGCGAGGTCGTCGACGCTCTCGATTCCCGCCGCCGCCAGCTTCTGGGCCGTCTTCGCCCCGATGCCGTCGAGCGCCTCCAGCTCCGAGCCGCTCTCGGCCTCGCGAGCCTGGTAGTCGCGGTAGTTGCAGATTGGACACCCGAGGTCCCACGGTTCGTCGCCGTTGTGGACGACGAGTTCCGGTAGCTCGTGTTCGTCGCAGCGTTCGTCGGTGACCTCGATCTCGCCGCGCCGAGGGAGCGGAAGCGAGTACTCGCAATCGGGATAACGGGTACAGCCGACCAGTCGCGAACCGCTCTGGAGGGTCTTGATGGCCAGTTCGCCGCCGTCGGTAGCGCCACACTCCGGACAATCGCCGAGGATCGGCCCTTCGCCGGCTGCCTCAGCTGCACAGAGCGGACAGCCGTGGACGAACGTCTGGCGGCCGGCCAGCATCTTGACCTCCTTTAACTCGTGTTCGTCGCACGTCTCTTCGAGGATGTGCGGTTTGCCGGTGGATGGAAGTTGGATGGTGTACTCACAATCGGGGTAGCCGTCACAGCCGACGAAGTATGATCCGTATCGGCTGCGCCGGACGAGGAGGTCCTCGCCGCACTCCGGGCACGGTCCGAGTCGCTTGTCGTCTTTGAGCGACTTTCGAATGTGATCGCCGATCTCCTCGCGCGAGTCGGCGAGCTCCTCGAAGATGGTCTCCAGCATCTCACGGGACTCGTCGGTGACGTCGTCGAGCGTCGCCTCGCCCGAGGCGATGGCGTCCATATCGGCTTCGAGCTGGGCGGTCATCTCCTCGCTGACCACCTCGTCGGCGAACTGCTCGGCGGCGTCGACGACCGCCATCGCGAGTTGCGTCGGTCGCGGCGGGTCGTCCTCGACGTAGCCGCGATCGTAGAGCTTCTCGACGATGTTGTGCCGGGTCGATTTCGTTCCGACGCCCATCGTCTCCATAGTCTCGATGAGCCTCGATTGGCCGTAGCGACGGGGCGGCTGGGTCTGTTTTGCCTCGAACTCGGTGTCGGTGATCGCGAGCGTCTCGCCTTCTTCGACGGCGGGGACGTAGTTCTCGCTCGTGTTGAAGTACGGGTAGACCGCGTGGTAACCGGGTTCGACGAGGCGCTTTCCGTTGGCCTTGAGCGAGTGTTCGTCCACCTCGCTCACGACTTTGAGGTGTTCCCAGCGTGCCGCGTCGGCGACCGTCGCGAAGAACCGCCGGACGACGAGTTCGTACACCTCCCACTCGTCGTCCGAGACGTCGCCCCCGCGGGCGGGTATCTCGCCGGTCGGGTGGATCGGCGGGTGGTCGGTCGTCTCCTCGTCACCCTCGGTTGGGACGATGTCCTCGTCGCGCTCGAGTAACGACTCCGCGCTCTCGCCGAGCGTCGGGTGGCCGAGGAAGTCATCGAGCAGGGCCTCCGGATCGAGGTCGTCCGGGTAGACGGTGTTGTCCGTTCGGGGGTACGTGATGTAGCCGGCGGTGTAGAGGTCCTCGGCGATCGACATCGCTCGCTTTGCGGAGTAGCCGATGGCGCTCGCCGCGCGGATGAACTGCGTCGTGTTAAAGGGCGTCGGCGGCGTGTCGGTTCGGGTGCGTCGGTTGACGTCGACGACGGTCGCCTCGGTTTCAGACGAGAGCGTCTCGTAGACCGACTCTGCGACCGATTCGTCCCAGACCCGTTCGGCCTCGTTGTCCTCGTCGTCGAGGTAGAAGTACTGGGCGTCGAACGCGTCGCCGTCGCCGCCGTCTTTCGCCAGTTCGGCGAACAGTTCCCAGTAGTCGTCCGGATCGAACGCCTCGATCTCGCGTTCGCGATCGACGATCAGCTTCAGGGTCGGACTCTGGACGCGACCGACGGAGATGAAGTCGTTGCCGAGCTGCCCGGCAGAGAGTGAGAGAAATCGCGTGAGCGAAGCGCCCCAGACGAGGTCGATGATCTGGCGGGCCTCGCCGGCCGCCGCGAGATCGAAGTCGAGCGACTCGGGCTCGTCGAACGCGCGAGTGACCTCGTTTTCCGTGATCGAGGAGAATCGAACCCGCTGGATCGGCACGTCTTCGTCGACGTCGCGAACGATCTCGTAGGCTTCCTTTCCGATGAGTTCACCCTCGCGGTCGTAGTCGGTCGCGATCGTGACGCGCTCTGCGCGCCGAGCCAGGATGCGAAGCGTCGCGACGATATTTTCTTTTGTCGGGCGCTTCTCGATCGAGGCGTCGATCAACTCGACTGGTTCGACGTCTCGCCAGTCTGCGTACTCTGGCGGAAAGTCGACCCCGACGACGTGTCCCGAGAGGCCGACGCAGCGCTTTCCGCCCCACTCGTAGACGTTGACGCCGTTCTCCCGCGTCGATTGCATCGAACCGCCGCTCAATATATCGGCGATTCGTCTCGCCGCGTTGTCCTTCTCGGTGATGATCAGTTCCACGACTGATCACTCCGCGTGTCGGTGCGATAGCGCGTCATTGAGGCCGGCTACGCCGGTTGTGGGGATAATCGTTTCGGCGTAAAACCGGACGACAGCGCGGGTGTGCGCGTCGTATGCGGGCGACGCGCGTGCGAGAGAACGGTGCGTGTTGGTAGTGGTGTGATGCGAGAGACCGGTGCGCGTTGATAGTGGTGGGATGTGAGAGACCGATGGTGGCAGTTCGAAGGATCAGACGTTGTGCAGGCGCCACCGGTCGATGTAACAGCTCAGGTCGTCACCGTCTTCTTCGAACCGGACGGGAACGCGGTCGCCGGCGGCCGAGATGGTGTAGAATTTACCAGCCTCGACGTCGTCGGGCACGAGCGGACTCCACGCCCCGTCGCTGATCGGCCCGCCGACGCGCAGCCTGAGCATTCCGCCTTCGGGTTCGACCTCGGCCTGCTTGATCCCGCGGTAGGACTCGTACTCGCCGCTCAGTTCCTCGAAGCGGGCTCTTCTGGCGAAGAAGGGCAAGGTGTGCGGATCGGTTCCGGTGAGGGCAGCGAAGACGCCGGTACCGAGTTCGGCGAGCCCGTACGACGGCGACGTGTTCGAGAGCAAGGCGATGGCGACGTCGTCGTCCGGACTGAACCCGGCGTACGCGGCGGAGACGGCGATCGATCCGCCGTGGCCGATCATCGTCTCCCCGGCCACGTCGCGCGTGCGCCACCCGTAGCCGTACGGCCCCGCGGGCGTCTCGGCGTACTCGCCGTAGGCTCGTTGGAGAAGATCTTCCGCACAGAGGCGGGTCCCGTCGAGTTCGCCGCCGCGGAGGTGCATCCGGAGGTACTGGACGAGGTCGGTGACGGGGGCGAGCAACCCGCCCGCGGCCGCGCTTCGCTCGCGGATCGGCAGCGGATAGGCTTCCATCTCGTCTTCGGGGGCGAAGTACGGCGTCATCCGGTCTGTGAACGACTCGAATTCGTCGCCGTCGAACGTCGACCGATCCATCGCGAGGGGAGAGAGGATCTCGTCTTCGACGTATTCGACGTAGGACCGGCCGTCGACCGCTTCGATCACCTCGCCGACCAGGGTATACCCCGAGTTACAGTACATCCAGTGATCGTCCGGCTCGCCGGCAATCTCGTCGGTCGCGCCCTCGACGTGGGCGTAGAAGTCCTCGCGGGTGCCGAGCGGGACGCCGGCCTCGCCGGTCCCCATCTGCCGGGCCAGGAGCGCTTCGCTCGTCGCGAGCGAGGGGAAGCCGGAGGTGTGACTCAGGAGGTGGTGAATCGTGATGTCCTCGGGGACGTCGATGTCGAGGTGTGCGGTCACCGAGTCTTCGAGCGAGAGTTCGCCGGAGCCGACCAGCTGTAGCGTTGCCAGTGAGGCGAACGACTTCGAGACGGATCCGATGCCGTAGATCGTCTCCGCGGTCGCCGGGTCGTTCGTCTCGAGGGTTCGCGATCCGTAGCCGTTCGCGTAGACGATGCCGTCTCGGTCGGCGATCGCGAGGCTCAGGCCGGGGACGTCGTCGGCGGCCATTCTGTCGCGCAGGAGGTCGTCTATCGTCTCGATAGTCGCCTCGTCGATACCGGGTGCGTCGGTCTCACGACTCATGGGCGGGTCTGTACACCGGACGTACATCACTGTTCGGAAAATGGAGGTACTTCGCCGCCAAAACCGGTGAGTCGATCGCTCTCGCCGGTGCTATCCGAGCAGGTACTTCAGCCAGTTGTTCTCCTGGACCAACTCGCTCTCTTCGAGTTTCGCGTCGAGTCCGACGATCCGGCCGGCGCCGACCGCGCCGATCCCGAACAGGATCAGCGCGTAGACGAACGAACTGTCGATGAGGTAGCCGTGTTCGACGGGAAGGCCGGCGAGCAACCCTCCCTGCCAGGCGGCCATCCAGAAGAGCAACATCTGGATCGCACCCCAGAACGCGGCGAATCGGACGAGCACGCCGAACAGTAAGGCCAGCCCGATCGCGATCTGTCCCCAGATCACCAGTGGGTCGATCGCACCCGCGTTCGCCGCCATCTCGGCGAACATCCCCGAGAGGGGATTGTCTTGGGTGACGCCGAATTCGGTCTGGGGGTTAATGTATCCGGCCGCCGACCAGTCGTCGTCGAGGATTTTCTCGATACCGGCCGAGAGGAACACGTACGCCATCACGAGGCGTAACGACAGGATCGAGTATCCGATCCAGGTCTCCGAGTAGTCGAATCGCACGGATTGACCGAGTATCTCCGTTTCGAGGGTTCGTTCTGCGGGTCTTTTTGTTGCCATGATATGACGTGGCGAACCTCTCACTACTCCCGAATATTCCTTTCCTCTATATTATTGACATAAATTGCAACGACGACCATCTATCGATCGAACGACGAATGTCTGTTACGAAACGCCGACCGGAATGTACGACCCTTTAACTGTCGACCTCGCGAGAGCCAACGCAGGGACAATCGTGGCCGAGAGCGACCGGAAAGGGATCGACATGACGACGGGGGCGATCTCCCCGAAGCTATTTCACCTAGCCTGGCCGCTCGTTCTCGGCAATCTTCTCCAGACGCTCTACAACCTGGCCGATATGTTCTGGGTCGGCCGCGTCGACGAGAACGCCGTGGCGGCCGTCTCGCTCATGTTTCCACTCTCGTGGCTCTTCATCTCGACGGCGATGGGGCTGACGGCGGCGACCATCGCGCTCGTCTCTCAGCACGTCGGCGCGGACAGTCAGCGAGAGGCCGATCGTGTCGTCGGGCAGACGGTCATCCTCGCCTCCATTATCTCGGTCGTTCTCGCCGCGATCGGCCTCTACTTCAGGCGGGACCTGATCTCGCTCATGGGGGCGAGAGACCAGGTCTTCGTCGAGTCGCTCGAGTACATCGAAATCATCTTGCTGGCGCTGCCGCTCACCTTCCTGTTCTTCGCGTTTCGATCCTCGCTCCAGGGCGCAGGCGACACGAAAACGGCGATGTGGCTCGTCCTCATCTCGGCCGGCATCAACGTCGTCCTCGATCCGTTCTTCATCCTCGGCTGGGGACCGTTTCCCGAACTGGGTACCCAGGGAGCGGCCGTGGCGACGTTCATCTCCCGGGCGATCGCGACCGTCGCCGGAATCTACATCCTGCTCGACGGTCGATTCGGCGTTCGCCTTCGTCTCGGCGATCTCAGGCCGAACCTCTCGATCCAGCGCCAGCTCGTCGACGTCGGCTATCCGGCGACGCTCGACGGCTGGGCCCGAAGTTTCTCGACGGTCGCGCTCGCGGCGCTGGTCGCGCGGTTCGGTCCAACGGCCGTCGCCGCCTACGGGATCGTCGTTCGGTTGATGTCGATCACCTGGGCCGTCGCCGGGGCCGTTGGAGACGCTGCGTCGACGGGCGTGGGCCAGAACCTCGGCTCGCGGACGCCCGAACGAGCTGCTCGCGTCACCTGGGTGGCCACGGCCGGCACCATGGCCCTCATATTCGCACTGGTATTGCCCGTCTTTCTCTTCCCTCACCAGACGATGGCCGTCTTCATCGACGATCAGGCGGTCATCAACGAGGGGGTCAGATTCATCCGAATCAACGGACTGTTCTGGGGACTCTTCGCCGGCTTGATGGTCGTTCAGGGCGGCTTCCGCGGGGCCGGCAATACGCGCGAAGCGATGGCGCTGTCGCTCCTCTCGCGGTGGGTGTTCGAGATCCCGGTGGTACTCCTTCTCGCGTTCGGCGCGCTTCTCACCGTCCCCATCGTCGGCGTCACCGTCACCGGTCTCGGCTGGGGCGTCTCGGGCATCTGGTGGGCCATCTCGTTCAGCATGGCTACCTCGTTCGTCGTCGGCGTCCTCTGGTTCCGACTGGGGACGTGGCGCGAGGCGGTGATCGACGACGGTGGCGACGAGAAACCGGGGCCGCGGACTGATCACGTGAGCCAAACAACCGACGACGGCGAATCGATCGACGACTGATCGAACGGATCCGGCCGGGTACGATTGATTTCGAGTACCCGATCGACGGCGGACGACGCCGCACGGTCTCTTCTCTCGGAGAGTCAGGTATACGGTCCCGGCGAACCCACCTCCGACGATGAAGCGCACGGAATTCGAAACCGTGACGGCCGACGGGACAATCGATTCGCTCGTCGCGTCCCGACTCGATGACGAACTGGACGTCTCCGGCCTCGCGATCAATCACTATCTCGTCCCATCGGGAGAACGGCTCCCCGCGGGTCTCCACGCTCACGCCGACCAGGAGGAACTGTTCGTCGTTCTCAGTGGGGTGGCCACCTTCGAGACACTCGACGGCGAGGTGCTCGTCGAGGCGGACGAAATCGTCCGATTTTCCCCTGGCGAGTTCCAGGCGGGCAAGAACGACCACGAGGACCTGCTGGCGGTACTCGCGCTCGGCGCACCGGCCGAGAGCGCGGACGTCAGAATCCCGATCGACTGTCTCCTGCGATCACGAGAATCTTCGGCTCGATTTCGGTGACGGCCCACTCACGTTCGTCTGTCCGCAGTGCGAACTGGGGCGGACGCCCGCCGATTGCCCCTCGTGCGCTGGAGACGACCTCCGCGTGACGCTCGGGGAGGCCAACGAACCGATCGTGGCGTGTGTGGCGTGTTCGTCCACGTTCGATCGGCCGCCGGTGGAGACCGAGTGGTGAGCGTTCGGTTGGCCGCCAGTGGAGGTGGAGTGATGCGCGTTCGATCGGTTTCGCTTCGGTCGGACTACCGCTCGATCGGTTACTCGTCGAGTTCGGCTCGGAGCAACTGGTTGACAGAGCCTGGGTCGGCGCTGCCGCCGGTCGCCTGCATCACCTGTCCGACGAGGTAGTTGATCGCGCCGTCGTCGCCGTCTCGGTAGTCGGCAACCGCATCCGGGTTCTCCTCGACTGCCGCCGTCACGGCCCGTTCGACCTCGTCCGCCCCGGTCTTGCCGAGTCCCTCGGCGTCGACGATCGCGTCCGGACCGTCCCCTTCGTCGAGCATCGTCCGGAGGACGACTTCCTTCGCGTTCTTGGCCGTAATCTCGTCGGTCGCGACGAGTTCGACCAGCCGCGAGATCTCGTCGAGTCGTCCCTCGAGGTCCGTAATTTCCATGTCGCGGTAGTTGAGCTCGCCGAGTACCTCGTCTGCGACCCAGGTCGCGGCGAGATCCGGATCGAACTCGCTGGCCAGATCTTCGTAGAAGTCGGCGACCTGCTTCGTCGAGGTGAGTTTCGACGCCGCCTCCTCGCCGAGGTCGTACTCGGCGCGAAACCGTTCGCGTCGCGCGCGTGGCAGTTCCGGAATGTCGATTTCGTCCTTCCAGTGGGCCACCCGCAGCGGCGGGAGGTCGGCCTCCTCGAAGTATCGGTAGTCCTTCTCGGCCTCCTTCGATCGCATCGAAACGGTGATACCGCGGCTCTCGTCCCAGTGGCGCGTCTCCTGTTCGACGACTCGCCCGCGCCTGATGGCGTTCTTCTGGCGTGTTTCCTCGTAGGCGAGGGCTTTCTGGGCACCCTTGTGACTGGAAATGTTCTTTACCTCCGTTCGATTGGCCGATTCGAGCGCATCGGTCCCGATCTGGCCGTCCTCGTCCGCCTCGTCGGTCGAGATGATCGAGAGGTTGGCGTCGACGCGGAGACTACCGTCGCGTTCGGCGTCGAAGACCCCGAGGTACTCGAGCACCTCCTCGAGTTCCGCCAGGAATGCTCGAACCTCGTCGGGTCCCCGAAAGTCCGGCGCCGTAACGATCTCCATCAGCGGCGTTCCGGCCCGGTTGTAATCGATCAGCGTGTACTCCGCGGAGTCGATTCCACCACCGCCGCCGACGTGCTGGAGGCTCCCCGGATCCTCCTCTAGGTGGGCGCGCTCGATCTCGATCGTTCGACGCTCGCCTTCGACGCTGACTTCCAGTTCGCCCGACTGGCAGATCGGGTCGTCGTACTGGGTGATCTGGAAGTTCTTCGGCAGGTCGGGGTAGAAGTAGTTCTTGCGGTGAAACCGCGTCTCCGTCGGGATCGTCGCGTCGATCGCTTTGCCGATCTTCACGGCGGCTTCGACGGCCGCTTCGTTTACCACCGGAAGGGCGCCCGGAAGGCCGAGACAGACCGGACAGACCGTGTCGTTCGGGTCGTCCGACTGTTCGGTCGGGCAGCCACAGAAGATTTTCGTCTCGGTCTCTAACTGGACGTGCACCTCGAGGCCGATCACGGTCACGAGGTCGCCCCGCTGGGCGCTCTGGGCGGTCATTGAGCCCCGCTTCGGGTTCGTGGGGGTAAAGCGTATCGGGACGCGCCGAACGGCGATGGCGCCGCGCCGTCGCATCCGCACGATAGCGCTACTCGTAGGTAGTCGTCATACCGCCGTCGAACAGGAGGTCGCCCCCGTTCAGGTGGCGCCCGTGATCCGAGAACCCGAGCAGGAACAGGTTGGCGACGTCGATCGGCTCCATCAACTCGTCGACGCGAGCCTGGCCCTGCATCACGTCGCTGACGACGTCCTCTGCCGAGATACCGCGCTGTTCGGCCGTCGCCTCAATCTGGTCCGCGACGAGCGGCGTTTTGACGTAGCCGGTGCTCACCGAAAACGACCTGATCGAACCGTCCCCTTCCGCCGCGATTGATCGCGTGAGCCCTCGAATGCCGAACTTCGAGACGTTGTAGGCGACCTTGTCGCTCGTCACGTAGTGTCCGTGAACGGACGCCATGTTACCCACGCAACCCTCGGTCGACTCGCGAAAGTGTGGGAGACACAACTTCGTGAGGTAGAGCGGTGCTCGGAGCATGATTCGCTGCATTCGGTCGTAGACGTCCATCGGGAAGGACTCGATCGAATCGACGTGTTGTACGCCGGCGACGTTCGCCAGAAACGTGAGTCGGCCGAGTTCGGCGGCCTCCACGACGATGCGCTCAACGTCTCGATCCGAGGTGAGGTCTCCGACGATCGGTCTCACTGAGCCCGCAGTCTCTAACTCCTCGCAGCGGTCTACGGTTTCTGCGAGCCCCTCTCGGTTCACGTCGGTCGCCGCGACCGTGAGTCCGTTCGCCGCGGCGGCGATCGCGAGCGCACGCCCGATCCCGGACGCTCCGCCGGTGACGAGACAGACTGCGTCGTCGGGAAGCGAGTCGTCGAATCGGTGAATACCGTCCAGCGTGATCGGCGCCGGGGAAACCTGCTGACGTGTCATCGTCTGTGTCCGCGTAGGTCGACGAGCGGAATCCGTATCAAGCCGAACGTTCCATTGTCAACCGACTCCCGCGGATGGTTTCGCCAGTCGCACCGACGATGGGAACGAACGCCCTACGTATCAATTGAAATACTATTGTCTGACGCACGTTTATGTGGACGGGGAAACCCCTAGCGCGTATGCCGAAAAATCGCGTCGACGAACTCGAGTCGACGGTCTGCGAACTCGAGTCGACGATCGAAGGGCTCACGGAAGAACTGGTCGAATCGAAAGAGCGGATTCGCGTCCTCGAGGATCTGTTGCAGGCCGAACCGCCGACGCGCGTTCCGGAGCGCCGGGGTAGCGGTTCGTTCGAAGCCGCGCCCGACGAGGTCGCGGCCGCCGCCGCCCAGGCCGAATCGGCCGACGAGGACTCAGCCGACGAAGAGCCGGTCGATGACGAAGCGTCCGCCGCGACCGACTCGGAACCACAAGAGTCACGTACCGACGACATCATCGTAGCCTAAACAGTCAGCCGGAATCGCCCGGAGGTCCGCCAGTAAATGCACATAAAAGCGCTCGTTCTGGACAATTTCAAGAGTTTCGGGCGAAAGACCCGGATCCCCTTCTACGAGGATTTTACGGTCGTTACCGGCCCGAACGGCTCCGGAAAGTCGAACATCATCGACGCCGTCCTCTTCGCGCTCGGGCTCGCTCGAACGCGCGGAATCCGCGCGGAGAAGCTGACGGATCTGATCTACAACCCCGGCTACGACGACGGCGAACAGCCGGCCCGAACCCGCGAAGCCGAGGTCGAAGTGGTACTCGATAACAGCGACCGAACGCTCGACATGGCGCAGGTGACGTCGGCCGCCGGCACCGACGACGTCGGCGACATCGACGAGATACGTATCCGTCGGCGGGTCAAGCAGACCGAAGACAACTATTACTCCTACTACTATTTGAACGGACGCTCGGTCAACCTCACCGACATCAAGGACCTGTTGGCCCAGGCCGGTGTCGCACCCGAAGGGTACAACGTCGTGATGCAGGGAGACGTCACCGAGATCATCAACATGACGCCGTTCAATCGGCGCGAGATCATCGACGAGATCGCCGGCGTCGCCGAGTTCGACGCGAAAAAAGCCGACGCGTTCGAGGAACTAGAAGTCGTCGAAGAGCGGATCGACGAAGCCGAACTCAGAATCGAAGAAAAGCGCCAGCGTCTCGATCAGCTCGAAGACGAGCGCCGGACCGCGATGCGCTATCGACGCCTTCGACGCGAAAAGGCCGAGTACGAGGGCTACCTGAAAGCCAGCGAACTCGAAGACAAACGGGACGAACTCGACTCGGTCGACGACCGAATCGCCGATCTCGAAGCCGATCTCGAGTCCCTCCAGCGCGAACTGGACGAAAAGGAAGGTATCGTCGTCCGCCTGACGGAGGATCTGGAGGATCTGAACGCCGAAATCGAACGGAAGGGCGAGGACGAACAGCTGAAGATCAAAGCCGAGATCGAGGAAGTAAAAGGTGAGATCTCCCGGCTCGAAGATCGCATCGACGCCTGCGAGGAGCGCGTCGAAGCGGCCGAAGCCGACCGACGGGATGCGTTCGTCCAGATCGACCGAAAGCAAGAGCGCGTCGACGAACTTACAGACGAGATGCGCGAGTGTAAGTTACAGAAAGCGTCGATCGCCTCAGAGATTCAACAGCGAGAGACCGAGATCGAGTCACTCGAAACGGAACTCGAAAACGTCGACACCGAGTACGACGAGGTGAAAGCCGAACTCGCCGAACGGAAAGAGTCACTCGAAGCGGAAAAGACCGCAAAGAACGATCTCCAGCGCGAACAGGACCGCCTGCTCGATCAGGCGCGTCGGCGCTCGAACGCGATTTCGGAGATGGAATCGTCGATCGAAGAAACGCGGGAACTGCTGCCAGAACTCGACGACGAACGCGCCGAACTCGGGCGCGAACTCGAGAAAGCAGAGCGAAACGCAGAGAACATCGACGAGGTCGTCACGGACCTAAAGCGCGAGCGCTTTGCTCACCAGGACGACCTCGACGATCTCGAGGACGAACTCCAGGCGAAACAACAGGAGTACGCCGAACTCGAGGCGAAAGCCGGAGAGAGCGGCGACTCCTCGTTTGGACGCGCGGTGACGACGATTCTCAACGCAGGGTTCGACGGCGTTCACGGTGCGGTCGCCCAGCTGGGTAGCGTGGCCGGCGAGTATGCCGTCGCCTGCGAGACTGCCGCGGGTGGCAGGCTCGCGAACGTGGTCACCGACGACGACGGCGTCGGTCAACGCTGTATCGACCACCTGAAATCGAGAAACGCGGGCCGGGCGACGTTTTTGCCGATGTCGGAGATGTACACGAGGTCCCTTCCGTCGGCACCCGCCGACCCAGGGGTCGTCGACTTCGCGTACAACCTCGTCGACTTCGACGAACAGTACGCCGGCATCTTCTCGTACGTCCTCGGAGATACGCTCGTCGTCGAGGACTTAGAGACCGCCCGTTCGTACATGGGTGACTACCGGATGGTGACGCTGGAAGGTGACCTCGTCGAGAAGAGCGGCGCGATGACCGGCGGGTCGCGGAAGGGATCGCGCTACTCGTTCTCGACGGACGGTCGCGGCACGCTAGAGCGCGTCGCGACCCAGATCACCGAGCTCCAGGAGCAACGAGACGAGCTACGCGAGGAGCTGCGAGCGGTCGAATCTCGGCTGGACGACGCCCGCGACCGCCAGACCGACGCCGCAGACGAGGTCAGATCGATCGAAACCGAGATCGAGAAGGTCGACGACCAGAAAGAGCGTCTCGAAGCCGAGATCGACGGCTACGAGGACGATCTGGAAGAACTCGAGGCCGAACGCGAGTCGGTCGACGAGGAGATGACCGAGATCGCGGGTCGGATCGAGACGAAACAGGAGTCGATCGACGAACTCGAGGCCGATATCTCGGCGCTGGAATCCGAACTGGCCGATTCGAAGATCCCACAGCTCACGGCCGAGATCGAAGAACTCGACGCGGAGATCGACGAACGATCCGATCGAATCGACGATTTAGACAGCCAGTTAAACGAGTACGAACTCGAGAAGACCTACGCCGAAGACGCGATCGAAGATCTCCACGACGAGATCGAGTCCGCCCAGAACCGAAAGGCCGAGTACGAAGAGCGGATCGAGCTCTGCGAGGAGGAGATCGAATCGCAAGAACGCCGTCTCGAGGAAAAACGCGACGCGGTCGCCCAGCTCGAAGACGAACTCTCTGAACTCAAAGACGAGCGAGGCGAGCTAAAAGACGAGGTCGAGGCGGCCAGACGCGAGCGAGACGAGGCACAGGACGACGTCAACGACACGACGGCCGAACTGCACACTGCCAGAGATCGAGCGGACGCCCTCTCCTGGGAGATCGAATCACTCGAAGCGGAAGTCGGCGAGTACGATCCCGACGAGGTTCCAGACCACGACACCGTCGTCGAGATGATCGACCTCCTCGAAGCCGACATGGAGGCGCTCGAGCCCGTGAACATGCTCGCGATCGACGAGTACGACGAGGTTAGATCCGATCTCGACGAACTCGAGGCGAATCGGGAGACGCTCGTCGAGGAAGCCGACGGTATCCGCGAACGGATCGAACGCTACGAGAGTCAGAAGAAAGAGACGTTTATGGAGGCCTACGAGTCGATCAACGCCCACTTTACGGATATCTTCGAGCAACTCTCCGAGGGAACCGGGTCGCTCCACCTGGAGGACAAAGCCGATCCGTTCGAGGGTGGACTCACGATGAAAGCACAGCCGGGTGATAAGCCGATCCAGCGTCTCGACGCGATGTCGGGCGGCGAGAAGTCGTTGACCGCGCTGGCGTTCATCTTCGCTATCCAGCGGCACAATCCGGCGCCGTTCTACGCGCTAGACGAGGTCGACGCGTTCCTGGATGCGGTCAACGCAGAGCGAGTCGGGCGGATGGTCGACGAACTCGCCGGTGCCGCTCAGTTCGTCGTCGTCTCACACCGACAGGCGATGCTCGATCGGTCCGAACGGGCCATCGGCGTGACGATGCAACAGGACAACGTCAGTGCCGTCACCGGGATCGACCTGAGCGGGGAGACGGAGGTCGCCGCCGATGACTAGGGACTCACCGAGTGGGGGTGAGTCGGAGACGGATGGGACCGATGCCGGGAAGAACGTCAATGGCGAATCGGCCCGGTCGGACGACGTCCCGCTCGCCATCGTCGGTCACGAAGAGAGGGACCCGCCCGGAGCCAACGATTCGGCCGATTCGCTCTCAGTTACTGATGTGGATCCGTTTCCCGACGAGGTCGAAGACGAAGCGACCGAATCCGACGATTCGGACGTCCAGCCGGTCGAACTGCTGGTTCAACTCGCAAAGCGAGGCGAGATCGATCCGTGGGATATCGACATCGTTCGCGTGACGGATGCCTTTCTGGACGCCCTGGACGAGGCGGACCTGCGGACCTCCGGCCGGGCGCTGTTCTACGCGAGCGTGCTGTTGCGGATGAAAAGTGACGTCCTGTTCAGTCCCGACGAACCGGACGAAGATGAGCTGCCGCCGTGGGAAGCGCCGTTCGTCGATGACGGCGACCACCCGGATGACGGCCCGGGATTCGATCCTGTCGACCGGCTCGAAGCCGAGATGGACCGGCGGCTAGAACGCCAGAACGCGCGTGGCAAGCCGGAGACGCTCGACGAACTGGTCCGCGAGCTTCGCGATGCCGAACGGGGATCGTGGTGGAAGCGCTCGCGCGAGTACGACACCTCGAACTCGCCGAGTGGATTCAACCGGGGCGTACAGGAGCTCAGCTACCACTCCGGGGACGCCTATCGGGGTGTCGACGAACCGACGGCCGACGACGTCACGCACACGCAGCACGACGAAGACATAGAGGAGGTCATCGACGACGTGGAGGCCGAACTCGAACCGCACTACGAGGCCGGCCGTGACGAAGTGCTCTTTGCCGAGATCGAGGAGGCCGGCGGCTCGCGCGTGATGACCTACCTCGCGTTACTCTTTCTGGCTCACCGCGGTCGGATACAACTCGAACAGGACGAATTGTTTGGCGACCTCTGGATCCAGCCGGTGACCGTCGAGGCGGAGGCGACTGAAGCCATCGCAGATTGAGGCCGATCGCGGTCAGGAACTGAGTCGCCACTCGTCGCTTCCCGCACGCTCGATTACGCCGCGTCGGTCCATCTCCGTGAGCACTTCCGGGAGGCGGTCGGGCTGGGCGATCTCCATCTCGATGCGTTGAATATCGTGGATGCTCGCCAGCTGGTGTCTGAGTTCGTCTGCGGTGAACGTCTCCTGGTCGGCTCGTTCCATGACGCCGGAGAGCAGATCGATCATGTCCTCGATAAAATTCCAGGGGTAGACGATCCACGTCCACGATTCGAGGCGTTCGCCGACGTACTGAGGTTCGAACTCGCTCGTCCCGAGCAGCTGGAGCGTCGCCGTCCGAACCGTTTTGGCACCGCGATCGCTGACGTACTCGTGTGCGTGCTCGATCGAGCCGCCGGTATCGGCGATGTCGTCGATGATCAGGACGTTTTTGCCCTCGACGCTGCCCTCTGGCATGGGGTAGCGGATAGTTGGTTCGCCCGATTTCTCTGCGGTACCGACGTAGTGTTCCATCTTCAGGCTCGTCAGGTCGTCGAGGCCGAGAAAGTCACAGCAACAGCGGCCGGCGAACCAGCCCCCGCGCGCGAGCGCGACGATTACGTCCGGTTCGAACGAGTCGCGTCTAACCTGTTGGCTCACCTCTCGACAGAGGCTGTAGATGTACTCCCAGTTGGTGATCGTACAGCTGAAATCATCCGGTAACTCGGACATCGGTCTCTGGCGTGTGTTCACGCAGTACCACCGGTTAAATGGTCCGTTGTCGATGACGGCCGCCCGGTCGTGACCAGCACGCCTTTTGCGGCCCTCGGTGAAGGGTATCCATGCTCACCGATCTCGCCTGGCTCGCCCTCGAGGTGAAGTATCTGCCACCCGCTCGCTCGTTCTACGAAGAGACGCTCGACCTGTCGATCGCCGACGAACGAGCCACCGAAATCAGCTACGAGGTCGGACCGTCCACGTTGATCCTGCGACGGCCCTCCGAAATTCCTCGGGGCGGCATCCACACCCACTTCGCGTGTTCGATCCCGGCTGAATCGTACGAGGCGTGGTGGCATCGACTCGACGCGGCCCACGATCTGGAGGAATTTCAGTTCGGCGACGCCCGATCGCTCTACCTGTACGATCCGGACGGAAACTGCGTCGAGCTGGGTCAGCGCGACGTCTCGGGTCCCGGGATCTGCGGGATATTCGAGGTCGCTCTGGAGGTAGGTTCGCTCGATCGCGCCGAGACGTTTTACGAGGCGCTCGGATTCGAAACCGTCGACCGCGGGACCGATCGCCGTCGGATCCGGATGGCTGGACCGATGGCCCTCGAACTCTGGGAACCACAACTAGGTATCGCAGACGCGCGAGGCGGCGTCCACGTCGATCTCGGATTCAGTTGCGAGGATCCTGATCGCGTCGTCGATACCGTCGACTCGCTCGCTTGTCGAACCGATCGAACCGACGACGGGCGGGTCGTCGTCGATCCGGACGGTCACCACCTGACGCTCATCGATCGGTAGGTCGTCTCGGCGACTACAATCGACTGTTGTCGACCTCTACGTCCGGTGGCGTCACGAGTAGAAATCCGCGAAAGTGAACCAGGTTGCCGCCGAGTTCCGAAACCTGCCGAGCGAATCCGGCAGCCAGTTCGTTGACGTCGCCGTCGACACACAATACCAGAACGTTTCCGTCGGCGACGGTCTCGACGCGTTCAGCCGGTGGCGTCGAACCGTCGAGAAAGTCGAGTACGATGTCGCCGTCGACCGGCGTGTCGGATTCCTCGATGTGCTCTTCCATCGCCCGAAGATCGAGGTCGAAGTCACTCATCTCTCCGACGATTGGCCCCAGATCCTAAAAGCGTTCCCCACCTCCGTGTGTCGAGCGTCGATTCTCGATTAGCCTGTGTAGGAGACGAGCGAATCCGCCTCGCCCGCCAGGCTGACGGCGTCTGATCCGAACGAATCGGCGTGTCTGGTGAGCAAGACCAGCTGGGACTCCGGACGGACCAGCGCGTACCCGTCTTCGCGTGTTAACAGTTGCGCCTCTTCGAGCGACGCGGCGTACTTACTCACCGTCGGAGCCGAGACGTCGAGGTTCTCGGCGAGTTCTCTCGCACTCACCGCCGGCTCTCGCAGTAGCTGGATTATCATTCCTCGCGGCGTTTCGCGCCGAAGGTAGCCAAGCGCCGTCTTTTCGAAGTCGTCGAACCGACCGGCGGCGACGAACCGGCGATAATCGCCGTCTCGATACTGTTCGACCCGACCCGCTTCCTCGAGCGTCCGGAGGTGGTGCTGGGCCTCGCCGGTTCCGAGTTTGAGGTCGTCTCGAATCTTCGAAAAGTGGGCACCGGGTGTCGTCGTCAGATATCCGGAGATGGCGTCTCGAACTTCGCTTTCGCCGGTTTCTGCGGCTGCCGAACCGGCGCCGACGAACGGCGCGGTGGCTCCGACGGTCGCGAATCGGCGGAGCGTCGCCCGTTTGTCGGCATCGACGCGGTCGTCTCGACCCATCTGACTCTACTCGATATTCACGCTCTACGGTAAAACACGTTTCGTTCGAATTCGATCCGTCGAATGTAACCGTCCGGATTCGAGACTAGTTGGTTTTCTGATTCCTGTCGGCGCTAAACTCCTGATCCATCTCTTCGATTACCTCGTCCGGATCGGCGATGTTGGCCGGATCCTTGCCCTCTTTGATGCGCTGGGCTTCCTGCTCCATGGCCTCGATGTCCATGTCGGCTTCCTCGTCGATCTCGCCGATGATCTCGGCGATATCGTCGAGGCCGATCAGTTCGCGCGTCTCCTCGTCGAATTCCAGGCTCTCTAGCGTACCGTCGCCTTCGGCGATGTCGCTACCGGTGAGGTGTTTGCCGTAGCGACCGATCATCGAGGACAGTTCCTGTGGCAGGACGAACGTCGTCGATTCGCTCGTTCCGATCTCTGTCAGGGCGTCCATTCCCTTGTCGATGACGGCGCGCTCGCCCATCGATTCGGCCGATCGTGCCCGGAGGACCGTCGAGATGGAGTCACCCTGGGCTTCTAAGATCTGACTCTGTTTTTCACCCTGGGCGCGGATGATCTGGCTCTGTTTGTCACCTTCGGCTTTCTCGACGGCGCTCCGCCGTTCACCCTGCGCTTCGAGGATCATCGCGCGGCGTTTTCGCTCGGCGGAGGTCTGCTGTTCCATCGCGCGCTGGACGTCCTGGGAGGGGTTGACCTCGCGGACCTCGACGCTCTCGACGCGGATGCCCCACTCGTCGGTCGGCTCGTCGAGTTCCTGGCGGATGTGGGCGTTGATCTCCTGGCGCTTGTTGAGCGTATCGTCGAGTTCCATGTCGCCGAGGACGGCCCGGAGCGTCGTCTGGGCGAGATTCGAGACGGCCTTCTTGTAGTCGTCGACTTCGAGAAACGCCTTCTTCGCGTCCATCACCTTGATGTAGACGACGGCGTCTGCGGTTACCGGGGAGTTGTCTCGCGTGATGGCTTCCTGGCGCGGCACGTCTAACGTCTGGGTCCGCATATCGAATTTGTACGTCTTCGAGACGAACGGCGGGATGATGTTGATTCCCGGATCCAGGAGTTTGCGGTACTCCCCGAAGACGGTCAGCGCACGTCGTTCGTACGCGTTGACGATCTCCACTGCGCTCAAAAGCGCCGCGATGACGACGATGAAGAGGAGCGCACTGATGATGAGTATCGATGTCGTTGCCATAGGGGATACTTACGCAGATTACCTAAAAAGTGTTGTCGTTCCAGAACGAGAAATAACGTCACCGGGTGGCGCAATCAGTCCTCTCTCCCGTCGTGGACCTCCAGGACGGTAACTGACACCGTACTACCGCTCGGTTTCGAGGTCGGTATCCGTTCGGTCCTCGTCGGACTCCGTGGTTGGTTCCTCCGGTTGCCGCTCGCGTTCTTCGGCGTCGCGAGCGAGTGCGCGATCGATTTCGTCGGCCTCGATCGCGTCCATCTCTTCGACGGTGAGGACGTTTCCGCCGCCGGGGTCGAGTACGATGACCTCCGATCCGGCTTCGATTTCCCCGCCCGTCGTGCGCGCGCTGTAGATGGGTGCGAAGCCTCCGCTGTCGAGTTTCACCTCGCCACCCCGGGGCGTGACGGTCTCGGTTACGTAGCCGGTCGCGCCGGCGAGCGAACTCGAGTTGCTCGTCTGGTCTCGTCCCTTCCCGCCGTAGAAGTCGAACTCGCGGTATATCCAGGTCGCTGCGAGACCGATCAACAGCGTCAATCCGGCGAGGACGAGCACGCCGAGTCCACCCGGTACGAGAAGGCCGATCAGGCCGGCACCGGCCATGGCGACGCCGATGACGATGAAGTACGCGCCCGGTGACATCGCCTCGATCGCCATCAGGAGCAATCCGGCGGCGAGCAGAGCGAGCGCGGCGTTCGAAACCAGTAACTCGAGCATATCCGTTGGTAGGGGCCGGGTCCGATTAAATGTTTACTGTCAGTACGGTCCTGATGAAACGCGGCTCAGAATCCGATTCCCATCGTTCGGGCGACGACAATCACGGTCGTCAACGCGCCCAGAACCACGAACAGGGCGTGTTCGCGATCGACCGTCCCCGCGACGACCGGCGTCGATCCCGGTTCGGGAAACTGCTGTGAGGGCCGTTCGTCCGCCGTCTCTGGGCCAGACTCGGTCGTCGACTCGGTCTCCGGCGTTATCTGTGAGAAGTCGGGACTTTCGTGAGTGTGTATCGGCGTCTCATCTATCTCTCCATCCCGATCCGCCTCGCCAGTCATACCGCGTTCTACTCGACGAACGGTGAAAAAGTCGCGGTCTCTCAGTGTGAATCCGGGCTGCCCCGCCCCGGCACTTACGCTTCGTCTCGGTCGGTATCCGGTTCGTGGTGGGCCAGTTCACCGTCGTAGATGACACCGCGACCGCCGTCGATCGTCACGATCCGGCCCGGTTCGAGGTCGGTGATGTCGGCCCCGCTGAGCATCGGGATCTCGAGTTCCCTGGCGATGAGCGCCGAGTAGCCGGTCATTCCCGGTCTGGCGTCGACGATCCCCGCCAGGGTCTCGAAGTCGCCCGCGAACTCGTCGTCGAATTCGTGCCCGAGCGAAAGAATCGCGCCGGCCGGAACCTCGCTCAAATCGCCGTCGGGTGCGTGGGCGATAGGACCGCTCGCGCGTCCTTCGACGACGACACGGCCGGTATCCAGCGCGTCCGCCGCGACGTGGACCTTCAACATGTTCGTCGTGTTCGCCCCCTCGAGTTCAGTCATCATCCCGCAGAGAACGACGACCGTATCGCCGCTCTCGGCGACCTCGGCGTCGATCGCCGACTGGACGGCTCGCTCGATGACGGCGTCGGCGCTCTGATCCGAGATCGGTGCGTACACCGGCGTGACACCCCAGCTGAGGGCCAATCGTCGTCGCACGTCGTCGTGCGGCGTCGAGCCGACGACCGGAATCGTCGGGCGGTACTTCGCGGCCTTGAGCGCCGTGTACCCCGATTCCGTCGCCGCGACGATGGCGTCTGCGCCCACGTCTCGAGCGAGGTATCTGGCCGATCTGGCGAGCGCGTCGGTTTTCGATGCTCCGGTTATGGGCACGCGACTCTCGACGACTTCCTCGTACTCTTCGGACCGTTCGACCTCGCGAACGATTCGACGCATCGTTTCGACCACCCTGACGGGATCGTCGCCCACGGCCGTCTCCGCCGAGAGCATTACGGCGTCGGTACCGTCGAGGACGGCGTTCGCGACGTCGGAGGCCTCCGCCCGCGTCGGTCGCGGGGAGTGAACCATCGAATCGAGCATTTCCGTCGCCGTGATGACGGGGACGCCGCTCTCGCGACAGCGCCGGATGATCCGCTTTTGTATCATTGGGACGTCCTCCATCGGACACTCGACGCCAAGGTCTCCCCTGGCGACCATGATTCCCTGCGAGGAGTCGACGAGTTCGTCGAGGTTCGAGACGGCGTCGGCCCGCTCGATCTTCGAGACGATCGGGATTTCCACGCCGAGGGCTTCTAGTTCCTCGTTGACCTGGTAGACGTCCGCGGCGGATCCGACGAAACTCGCGGCGACGAAGTCGACCTCGTACTCGGCGGCGAGTTCGAGTTCGCGCCGATCGCTCTCGGTGACGGTCTCCAGATCGAGGTCGACGCCGGGAACGTTCACGCCCTTTCGCCCCTCGAGTTCGCCGCCGCTATCGACGCGCGCGGTGACGGTCTCTCCCGTCACGTCGGTTACGGAGAGCGAGATAAGCCCGTCGTCGAGTAACACGCGGTCGCCTCGCGTGACGCCACCGATCCACGTAGACAGGCCAATCTCGTCCGCAGACGCGGTGTCACCTTCGACCAGCGTGACCGAACCGCCGGTTTCGAGCGTGATCGTTCGGTCGTCCGAAAGCGGCGCGGTCCGAACCTCCGGGCCCTGCAGGTCCAGCATGACGGCGATCGGGTGGCGACGCGCTTCGTCGACCGCCCGAACGCGCTCGATGAGTTCGGCTCGATCGTCCGTCTCGCCGTGACTCGCGTTCAACCGGGCGACGGACATGCCCGCCTCTGCCAGTTTTCGGATCGTCTCGCGGTCGCTCGAGGCGGGTCCGAGCGTGCAGACGATCTTGGCGTTTCGCATACGCCGGCCTACGAGCGAGGCAGGGAAAAATGTACGCTGACGTCGATCGAGTGCCCCGGATCGATCAGCGGCCGCCCGTCGTGTGCGCTCGCGCGCACCTACCGGATCTTCTCGCCGAGTTGGGCGTCGCCGTGGGTCGTCAACAGGTCCGCGTCGTCGCCCGCCGCGAGGACCATCCCGTTCGATTCGACGCCGAACAGTTCGGCCGGTTCCATGTTTGCGAGCAGGACGCAACGCTGGCCGGGTAGCTCATCCAGATCGTGGAGGCGCTTGATGCCGGCGACGACCTGTCTGGTTTCGAACCCGATGTCGACTTCCAGTCGGGCGAGGTCGTCCGCACCGTCGATTCCCTCTGCGACTTCGATGCGTCCGACCCGGATGTCGACCGCCTGGAAGTCTTCGAAACTGATGCGATTGTCTGCCAGCGGTTCGAGATCGTCGGTCTCAGCCATGGTTTCGGATTCGTCGGCCGCGGTGTCGTCGCTTTCGGTTTCGTCCGGACTCGGCTCGTCGCTCGCCGCCGCGTCGATTCGAGAGCGGAGCGCATCGTTCAATTCGTCGACCCGATCGTCGTCGAGTTTCTCGAATAGCTCGCCCGGCTCCTCGAAGTGACGCGGCGGGCTGTCGAGGGCGGCTTCGATGCGGACGTCCGCAACGTCGCCGTCCTCGCCGATCTGTTCCCACAGCGTCTGTGATTTTTCGGGCGTGATCGGGTAGAGTAGCACGCCGACGGCCTTCGCGAGCTGGACGCAGTCGCGGATGACCTGGGCCGCCGCATCGGGATCCTCGTCGGTGAGTTTCCACGGTTCGTTGCGCTGGATGTACTCGTTACCGAACTGCGCGAGCCGCGTCGCGGCCTGGCCGACGCCGCGAAGCGAGTAGTCGTTGATCGCCTCGCGAACCTCGACGATCGCCTCCTCGATTCGCGTTTCGACCTCCCTGGAGACGTCCGTCTCCGGCGTTCCCTCGAAGTTGCGGTGAGCGAAGAGCAGGCTTCGATACCAGAAGTTGCCGACGGTACCGACCAGTTCGCCGTTAACCTTCTCCTGGAACGCGTCCCACGAGAAGTCGACGTCTTGCTGGAGGCCGCCAGTCGTCGTCAGGTAGTACCGAAGTAGATCGGGATGAAAGCCCTCCTCCAGGTACTCGTTTGCCCAGACCGCGCGGTTACGACTCGTCGAGAGACCCTTTCCGTTGATCGTGATGAAGCCGGTCGCGGCGACCGCGCGCGGGGCGTTGTACCCTGCGGCTTCGAGCATCGCCGGCCAGAAGATCGTGTGGTGCTGGATGATGTCTCGGCCGATCACGTGAATGATTTCGCCGTCTTCTTTCCACACTCGCTCCCAGTCGTACTCGTCGCTGCCGACGCGCTCTGCGTACTGCTTCGTACTTGCGATGTACTCGATCGGTGCGTCCACCCAGACGTAGAGGACGATATCTTCGTCCGTTTCGCCCGGATAGTCGATTCCCCACTCCATGTCGCGGGTCAGACACCAGTCTTGCAGACCCTCTTCGATCCACTGCCGTGGCTGATTGCGCGCGTTCGACGTCCCTTCGAGCCCGTCGAGGAAGTCTGTGAGGTACTCGGCGAACTCGGAGACGCGGAAGAACTTGTGCGTCCGCTCGCGGTACTCCGCCGGGTTGTCCGTGCGGACGCTTCGCGGCTCTTCGATCTCGCCCGGTTCGAGGTGGCGCTGACACCCTTCGTCACACTCGTCACCGCGGGCCTTCTCGCCGCAGTACGGACAGGTGCCGACGACGTAGCGATCGGGAAGGTAGTCGTCGGCGATCGGATCGTACGCGACGAGAATTTCATCCTCGTAAACGTACCCCTCCTCGTCCAGCGTGCGGACGATCTCGCGGGTGAGTTCGGTGTTAGTCTCGTCGTGCGTGTGGCCGTAGTTGTCGAACTCGACGTTAAAGCGCGGGAACGTCTCACGGTACTGTTCGTGCCAGCGCAGGGCAAATTCCTCGGGATCGACGCCATCGCTCTCAGCGTTGACGGCGACGGGCGTCCCGTGCATGTCCGAACCGCTGACGTAGGCGGTCTGCTGACCGAGCGTTTCGAGCGCGCGAGTGAACGCGTCCGCGCCGATATAGCCGCGGAGGTGACCGATGTGTAAGTCCCCGTTCGCGTAGGGAAGGCCGCACGTCACCACCGCCGGTTCGTCCGTCGGATATGGGTCGTGGCTCATGTGTTCTTGTCTGTTGGTTACCGTGACGGGCGTAAAACCCGCCGGTTTTGGTTCGAACGCGATGCGACTCGCAGGTCGAGGGTTGGAAAACCGGGTTTCATCGACGCGTTAGCGTGCCGTATGACCGACTCACCGCGACGATCCGCCAGGTACACACGGCGGACGCATGGACGCTTCGAACCGACGTGGGACGCGCATGTCTCGTACGACCATGTTCGGACGGCGGATAAAGCGTTTTCTACTCACGTCTCGCCGTCGATTACCGGTCGTCGGCGCCGACCGGCCGCGCCCAGACTGCCGGAAGTACCGACAACCGGTCGGCGAGGAGGAGTCCCGTTCCCGTCACGATCAGCGCCAGTATCCCGACCGTCGACGCCGCCCCCGGTGGGAAGACGATCAGTCCGATCGCCGCGACGGTCCAGACGAGCCAGGCGGTCGCTTCCCAGGGTCGTCCACCGTACAACCGCCACGTCGCGAGCGAGCAACAGAGACCGCCGAGCATCGCCGCCGTGAACGGACGAGGGACCTGCGTCGAGAGTCCGACGATACCGAAGATCGAGGCGATCGCGATCAGGTCGAGTCGGTCGAGCCCCACGTTAGCTCGGTCCCGATTCGTCCCGTGGTTTCGTTCGTTCCATCGTCGATCAATCTCCGCCGATCGCAGTGGGTTCGGCGACGGACTCGTATCGCCTCAGATCGTCGACGAACGATTCGAGCATCGATCGGCTCACGTGGGGCATACAGACGACGCGGAGTTCGCCCGCACCCGTCCGCGATATTCGCCATCCGTCGGCTCTGAGCGCGTCGAACGTCTCCCGGGTGACGTCAGCGGTCACCAGCGGAAGCGACGGCTCGACGACCTCGTATCTCAGATCACTGAACCGATTGGCCAGCCACTCCGCGTTGGCCATCGATCGCTCGTACTGGGCGGCGTAGCCGCCGGGCCACAGTTCTTCCATCGCGGCGACGGCGCTCGCGACGCCGGCCCCCGAGCGGGTTCCCGTGAGCGTCGCCTGCGCCGTCGTCTCGAGGTACGGCGTGTTGACGGCAAGTTCGTCGAGTAGCGACGCGTCTCTGACGAGCAATCCGCCGGCCGGAATCGCGGCCTGGCCCATCTTGTGCGGATCGATCGTCATCGTATCGACCGGCGTTTCGGCGAAGTTCCACGCGTGATCGGTAAACGGGAGCACGAACCCGCCCCACGCCGCGTCGACGTGAAAGAGCGCGTCGTACTCGTGGGCGATCGATCCGAGTTCCCGGAGTGGATCGACGCGGCCGTACTCGGTGCTACCTGCCACGCCGACGACGAGCGCCGTCTCCGCGTCGACCCGCTCTCGGACGGCGTCGAGTCGGACCCGGTGGTCGCCGTCAGTCGGCACGATGGTGAGTGTGACGTCCAGAATGTCTGCGGCCTTCTTGAAGCTGAAGTGGCCCGACTCCGGCATGACGACGGTCGGCGTTTCGATCCCGCGAGATCGCGCCCGCTCGCGAGCGATTCGCACCGCCTGAATGTTGGCTTCGGTCCCGCCGCTCGCGACGTAGCCGCCAGGATCGTCCAGTCCGGCGATCTCACCCAGCATCGAGATAGCCCGGTCCTCGAGCTCGGAAACGGCGGGATACGTGCCAGGGTCGCCGGGATTCGTCGCGAGAAATCGCTCGGCCGCGTCTCTCGCGACCGGATGGGGCTCCGTGCACATCGAAGACAACACCCGGTCGAACCCCTGGGGCTCGGCCTGCATATGCCAGACGTCGAGTGTGAGGACTTTATCTGTTGTGTTCTCCGCGCACCACTGAAAATGAGACGGACGCTGTCTGGTGAGAACCGTCGCTCGCTATCGGACCGAATCGAGCAACAGCTTTTGCTCGACGCGCTTGACCTCGTGCTGGACGTCGCGAACCGCGTCTATGTTCGCCGAAATCGAGCTGATCCCCTCGTTGACGAGGTACTGCACCATGTCGGGTTTCGACCCTGCCTGGCCGCAAATCGAGGTGTCGACGCCGTGTTCTCTGCAGGTTTCGATCACGTCGCCGATCAATCGGAGGATGGCCGGGTGAAGTTCGTCGAATTTGTCGGCGACGTGCTCGTTGTTCCGGTCGACGGCGAGGGTGTACTGCGTGAGGTCGTTCGTACCGAACGAGGCGAAGTCGATACCGGCTTCGGCCATCGCCTCGACACTGAGCGCAGAAGCGGGCGTCTCGATCATTACGCCCCAGGTCTGTTTTGCCGGATCGATCCCGGACTCTTTCATGAGCTTCTTCGTCCGGTAAACGTCTTCCGCGTCGTTGACGAGTGGGAACATGATCTCGACGTTGTCGTAGCCCAGGTCGAAGAGGCGTCGGAACGCTTCTAGCTCGTGGGCGAACACGTCGGGACGGTCGAGGCTGCGTCGGATTCCCCGGTAGCCCAGCATCGGATTGTGCTCTGCGGGCTCGTCCTCGCCGCCTTCGAGCTGGCGGAACTCGTCGGTCGGCGCGTCGAGCGTCCGTACGCGGACCGGTCGCGGATAAAATTCGTCCGCGACGGTTCGGATGCCTTCGACGAGTTCTTCGACGTAGGCGTCGACGCCTTCGTCCTCGATGAACTTCGCGGGCGTCCGATTCAGCGAGAGGATCATGTGTTCGGTGCGCAGCAGTCCGACACCGTCGGCTCCGGTCGCGGCGGCACGGGTGGCCGCTTCGGGGATGGAGACGTTCACCTTGACCTCGGTCGCCGTCATCGGTTTTACGGGCGACTGGGGCCGGACGTCTTCGACGGGTTCGACCGCTTCGTCGGGTTCGACTTCGGATCCGGCCAGGATGTGGCCCTTATCACCATCCAGCGTGATTAGCTGTCCGTCCTCCAGAACGGTGGTGGCGTTCGTCGTCCCGACGATGGCGGGAACGCCGAGCTCGCGCGAAACGATGGCGGCGTGACTCGTCATCCCGCCCTCGTCGGTCACGATCCCCGTCGCTCGTTTCATCGCCGGAACCATGTCTGGCGTGGTCATCTCGGTGACGATCACGTCACCCTCTCTGACTTTATCGAGGTCGTCGAGGCGGGTGACGAGTCGGGCCGGCCCGGAGACCAGTCCGGGACTCGATCCGAGACCGTCGACCAGGAGCTCACCGTCTGCCGTCTCGAGCCCACCGGACTCGCCGTCGACCGCTTCGACTTTACCGCTTCCGTCCGTGATGCTCGTCGCGGTGTCGGCTTCCATCTCGGCGGCGTCGGTGATGCCGTCACCGTTTTCGATCGTCGTGATCGGTCGCGACTGCAACATGTAGTCCTCGCCGTCGGCCATCGCCCATTCGACGTCCTGCGGATTCCCGTAGTGGGCCTCGACGTGTTCGCCGAGTTCGATCAGTCGCTGGAGCTCGGCGTCCGAGAGGACGCGCTTTTCTCGTCGCTCGTCCTCGACGGCTACTTCGACGGTTTCGCCCGTTTCGGGGTCCTTGACGTGTTCTACCTTCTTGTCGGCGACCGTCGCGTCGATCGAACCGCTCTCGCGGTCGATGACGTAGTTATCGGGCGAGACGGCCCCCGAAACGACGGCTTCGCCGAGTCCCCAGGCCGCCTCGACGATCATTGTCGCGTCGCCCGTCGACGGGTGACTGGTGAACATGACGCCGGATTTCTCCGCGTCGACCATCTGCTGGACGACGACGGCGATGTTGACGGCGGCGTGGTCGAATCCCTGTTCCTGTCGGTAGTAGATCGCCCGCTGGGTGAACAGCGACGCCCAGCACCGGCGAACTCGATCGAGGAGGTCCTCGCCAGTGACGTTGAGAAACGTCTCTTGTTGACCTGCGAACGAAGCGTCAGGCAGGTCCTCTGCGGTCGCCGAGGACCTGACCGCGACGAACGCCTCCTCGTTCTCTTCGATCTCCCCGTACGCGACCAGGATCTCCTCGCGAAGGTCATCCGGGAACGGCGTCTCGGTGATGAGTTCTTGTGCGCGTTCCGCGGCGGTCGCGAGGGCGCTCGAGTCCTCGACGTCGACGTCGACGGCCTCGAACAGCTCCTCGTCGATTCCTGCGTTTTCGATGAACGATCGATAGGTCGACGCGGTAACGACGAAGCCGGGCGGGACCGGCAAGCCCGCCCCGGTTAGTTCACCCAGGGACGCACCCTTGCCACCGACGGTCTCGATGTCGTCGGCCCCGATCTCGTCCAGCCAGAGTACAGCCATCTGTACCTGTGGTGTTGACGGTGTGAATAAAGAAGCTTCCGAAGGGTGCGATCGATCGTGAGGGTTTCGAGCGAGTGAGACTCTCGACTGGCAATATTTGCGTCTCGTATGGTGCGCTTTCGACGATCGTTCGGTGCGGCTGGATACATTCGTCGAAGCGACGCTCTCGCCGGCGACATCGGTTTCGTCGATCGTCAGCGCTATTCTTCCCGCCCGGGTAGTCGGAGCATGGACGATTCGGCTGACCTTCAGGGGACGATTATTGGCCTCGGAACGCTCCTGGTCGTCGCGATCCTGGCGATCGGGACGTTTCTCACGCCGACGATCGCCGGCTTCGAGCCGATCACCCTGGCGGGCTGGGTCTTCGCAGCAACGCTCGGGGCGGTCGCTACACTCCACGCCCTGGTCGGTCAGTACGACCTGACGTGGGGCTTTGGCGGCGTCGCGGTCGGGTGGCTGTTCGTCCTCGTCGGTACGGGAGCGCAGGTTCTCATCGGACTCTTCGTGCTCGTCGTGTCGGGACTCTACGTCGTTCTCGTCGTCCGTCGGCGTAACCGAGCGCTGGCGGAACTCGCTGGGTGACCTCGCTGTCGATTCCTGGGAGGTGCGCTGGCCGTCGAACGACCGACGCGTTCGATTTCGGATCGGTTCACCTCGTCACTGAGACGGCCCGGCTGAAACCAACGTACGACCCGCGTATCGACCTACAATCCGCTCATCGACCAACAACCAGCTTATCGACCCAGTTCTTCGTGCGCGCTCGCGAGATGACGAGACGAGAGCGCGGCGAGCAGCGAGAGTTCGCCCGCCAGCGCGCCGACGGCGATGATCTCGGCGAGCGCGTCTGCGTTCTCACCGGCTGGATCGCCGCCGCCGCGGACGCCGAGCAGGTCGAGCGATTCGGCCTGCGTCGGGAGTTTCGTCCCGCCGCCGACGGTTCCCACCTGGAGCGAGGCGAACGAAATACTCGCGTAGAGGTCGGCCGAACCGTCGCCGTCGGTCTCGCGGGTGTCCATCGTCGTGATCGCGTTCGATCCCTCGACGACGTGCGCTTCGTCTTGACCCGTCGCGAGGAAGGCCGCCGCGACGACGTTCGCCGCGTGGGCGTTGAATCCGAGGCTGCCCGCCTTCGCGCTGCCGATCAAGTTCTTTCGGGTGTTGGCCTCGACGATACCCTCGGCGGTCGTTCCGAGGCGCGATTCGACGAACTCGCCCGGAAGTACGACGTCGGCGGTGACCGACCGACCGCGACCCTCGATCGCGTTGATCGCCGCCGGTTTCTTATCAGAACAGAGGTTGCCGGAGACGGCGACGAGCGAGGCGGGCGTCTCCGCCTCGACGACCTCGCACGCCTCGCGCGTCGCGATCGTCGCCATGTTCATCCCCATCGCGTCTTTCGTGTCGTAGGCGAAGCGGAGAAAGACCGAGTCGCCGACGACGTAGGGTTCGACGCCGAGCAGTTCGCCGTGATTGGTCGTCGACTCGGCCGCCTCGCGGAGTCTCTCTTCGTTCTCTCCGACCCACTCGACGGTTTCTGCGGCCTCGACGACGCCGTCGACGCGAAACACCGGCGCGCGCGTCATGGCGTTCTTGGTCACCCTCGCCGTCGCCCCGCCGGCCCGGCGGATGACGGACAGACCGCGGTTGACCGATGCGAGGAGGGCCCCTTCGGTCGTCGCGAGCGGCAGGTAGTACTCGCCGTCGGCCGCGCCCCCGTCGATCGGCACCGGTCCGGCGACGCCCAGGGGAATCTGCGCCGCGCCGACCAGATTCTCGATGGCAGTTTCTGTCTCTTCGGCGGCGAAGGCGTAGTCGCCGACGGTCTCGAGGTCGGTATCCGTCTCGCGCTCGACGAACCGTCTCCGGGCCGTCGCCGCCGTCTCGTGATCGGTCTCCGCTTCGAGTTCGTGCAACCGAATCTCGCCCGCGCGGAGGCGATCCGCGAGGGTCTCGGGGTCGCTCATGGCTCACCCGAGACGCGGCCCCGTCCTAACAGTTGCTGATTCGTCTCGCTCGCCCGTTCGTGACGCAACGGTTTTGGGTATCCCACTCGCGCGTAGTGATATGACAGACGCAGCGGATCTCGTCCTGGTGAACGGGGAGGTTCACGCGCTCTCGGAACCGGACGAAACGGCCGAAGCCGTCGCGATCAGAGACGGTCGCATCGTGCGGGTCGATCGGACGACCGAGATCGAACACCTCCAGGGCGTCGAAACCGACGTCATCGATTGTGAGGGTCGGGTCGTCCTGCCGGGATTCGTCGACGCGCACACGCACATGGAGAGCCAGGGGTCGTACCTGGTCCACGCGGACCTCTCGGACGCGAGCGAGCTCTCGGACGCGATCGACGTGCTCTCCGCGCAGGCGGATTCTAACCGCGAGTGGATTCTCGGATTCGGGTACGACGAGAGCGAGTGGCCAGCGCCCCGGTATCCGACCCGGGAGGATCTCGACGCCGTCAGCGAGGAGCGACCGGTCGTCGCCATGCGCGTCGACATGCACACGGCGTCGCTCAACTCGGTCGCGCTCGAACGCCTCGTCGACGAGATGCCTGACCACGACGTCGAGACCGACGGCGGGACGCCGACCGGCGTCGTCGTCGAGGACGCGACCGAGGCCGTCTGGGATGCGATTGAACCGGATTACGCGCAGGCGCGTGATCTCGTCACCGCCGCCGTCGACCACGCCACCTCGCTCGGGGTGACCTGCGTCCACGACAAGGTTCGAAACTCACACGCACCGCGAATATATCGCGACCTCGAACTCGCCGGCGAACTCGACTGTCGTATCAGGCTCGACTACTGGAGCGATCACCTGGAGAGCGTGATCGACGCTGGGCTGGCGACGAACGCCGGCAGCGAGTTCGTCCAAACCGGCGCGATCAAGTCCTTCACGGACGGCAGCATCGGCGCGCGGACGGCGAAGCTGTTCGAACTCTACGAGGATCTACCAGCGAACGATCGATCCGAGGAGGGGACACCGACCGACGGCCGCGGCCAGTGGGTCGTCGACCCCGACGAGCTGAACGCGATCGCCACCGAGGCCGCCGCCCACGACTACCAGCTCACCGTCCACGCCATCGGCGACGAGGCGATCGAGGAGACCGTCGACGTCCTGGCCGAAACCGAGAACACCGAGACGGCTCGCCACCGGATCGAGCACGTCGAACTCGCGACGGACGACCAGCTCGAACGGATGGCCGAAGCGGGACTCGTCGCCTCCATGCAGCCGAACTTTCACCAGTGGGCCAAGCCGGACGGTCTCTACGACCAGCGCCTCGGCGAGGAGCGACGAAAACGCTCGAACCGACTGCGCGACGTTCTCGACGCGGGCGTCCCGCTCGCGCTCGGCTCGGATTGCATGCCGCTCGATCCGTTACTGGGCGTTCACCACGCCGTCAACGCCCCGATGGCGTGCCAGCGTCTCTCGGTGACGGAGGCGCTGCGCGGCTACACCGCCGGTGCGGCCTACGCCGGCTTCGACGAGGATCGGATGGGCACGATCGAGATCGGCAAGCTGGCGGATCTGGTGGTTCTCGACGAATCGCCGTGGGACAATCGTGATCGGATCGACGAAATCGACGTTGCCTGGACGGTCGTGGGCGGGGAGGTAGTTTACGACGACTCCTGACCAGTCTTCTACGAGTCCCTCGTTGGACGTGTAGTCGTTCCGTACGATCGTCGAACGCGTCTACCGCCTTCGGCACCGTTTTACCCCACCGAATCGAGTCTCGCCACATGGACCACGCGCTCGTCATCGGCGGCACGCGCTTCATCGGTCGCCACCTGGTGGAGGATCTGCTCGAACACGATTACGACGTGACGCTCTTCAACCGCGGAAATCACGACAATCCGTTCGCGGACGTAGAGGGCGTCGATCGCGTACAAGGCGATCGCACGAACGACGACGACCTGGAGCGGGCGGCCGCCGTCGAGCCGGACGTCGTCTTCGATTGCGTCGCGTACTTTCCGCGCGACGTGCGCCGGGCGACGGAGCTGTTCGACGACGTCGACGCCTACGTCTACATCTCGAGCGGCTCCGCCTACGAGCGCGAGGACCTGCCAAAGCTCGAGGAGACGACCCCAATTCACGAGTGCACGGACGAACAGGCGGTCGACGAAGATCACGACAGCTACGGGCCGCGAAAGGCCGAGGGCGATCGAATCGTCTTCGAGGCTGCCGAGGACGGCGTCAACGCGATGAGCGTCCGCCCGCCGATCGTCTACGGCCCGCACGATTACACCGAGCGGCTGGACTACTGGATCGATCGCGTCCGCCGATTCGATCGCGTCGTGGTCCCGGGCGACGGGACGAACGTCTGGCACCGCGTCTACGTCGAGGACGTCGCGAGCGGGATGCGGATCGTCGCGGAGGAGGGCGAACCCGGTGAGGCGTACAACGTCGGCGACGAGCGGATGGTCACCCTGCGCGGAATGATCGAACTGATCGACGAGGCGCTCGCGAGCGTCGACCCCGAGTACGATCCGGGCGTCGAGATCGTCACCGCCGGACCGCGCGAACTCGCCGCCGCCGACCTCGAGATGGACGATTTCATCCTCTACCGGGACCCGCCACACATGCTCTCGACCGGGAAGGTCGCGCGTCTCGGCTGGGAGTCGACGCCGCTTTCGACCGCGATGGAACGAGCCGTCGCCGATCACATCGAGTCCGATCGGACCGGCCGCGAACACGGGCCGGATCGAGCGGACGAAGAACGCGTCCTCGGCGTCCTCGACACGCTGTAGGGACTGTCGACCGGTTCGAACGCGAAGCTGTCAACTGGTTCGAACGCGAAGCGTGTCCACCGGTTCGAACGCGCGTATTGACGGCACACAGTATCGGCCCGATCGACGGACGTCGACCGCACATTGTGCGATATGTGCGCACAATCTCTGCCAAACACCGGGATTGAAGATAAAATCTTTTCATAGAGGGGGTATGAGTGACTGGTATCAACTGGTGTCGCCATGGTAACGATGGAATCCGCGGAGATCGAAACGGATCTGAGCCTGTTCAAGTACGACAATCTCGAGCAACTTCCGACGGCGTACCGGACCCTTTCGGAGGCCGAGCGCACCCCGAGAATCGAGTCGGCGCTCGAGACGCTCGGCGACGACGTGATCGTGCTCGGTCACAACTACCAGCGTCGAGAGATCGTCGAGCACGCAGATTTCATCGGCGACTCGTACGAGCTCTCGAAGCGCGCGGCAGAAGCCGACGCCGAGTACGTAGTCTTCGGCGGCGTGACGTTCATGGCCGAGTCCGCTGACATCATCACCGACGACGACCAGACCGTGATCCTCCCGAGCATGGAGGCGTCGTGTCCGATGGCCGGGATGGCAGAAGCCCTGCAGGTCGACGCCGCGTGGGCCGAGATCACGAACGCTGCACCGGAGGCGAATATCATTCCGATCACGTACATGAACTCTTACGCCGACCTGAAAGCGTTCTGTGCGAGCCAGGGCGGGCTCGTCTGTACGTCCTCGAACGCCGCGAACGCGTTCGAATGGGCGTTCGAGCGCGGCGACAAGATCCTCTTCTTACCGGATAAACATCTCGGCGAGAACACCGCCTACGACCTCGGCATGGAGGATCGAATCGCGACCTGGGACCCGTGGGACCCCGAAGGGAAAGACCCCGAAGCGGTCGCCGAGGCGGACATCATCCTCTGGGACGGCTACTGTCAGGTCCACGAGCGCTTTACGGCCGACCACGTCCGGGCGATCCGCGAGGACGACCCGGACGCGCAGGTCGTCGTCCACCCCGAGTGTCGTCGCGAAGTGGTCGAGGCGGCCGACGTCGTCGGCTCGACGAGCACCATCTGCGAGACGATCGCGAGCGCGGACCCGGGAGAAACGTGGGCGATCGGTACCGAGATCCACCTCACCGAACACCTCCAGCGCTGGCACCCGGAGGTCGACGTACTCGCCCTCTGTGGCGACGCCTGCATGGACTGTAACGCCATGCGTCAGATCGACCCGAACTACCTCACCTGGGTCTTAGAGGAACTCGTCGCCGGTCGCGAGCGCAACGTGATCGAAGTCGCCCCCGAGGAGAAGGAACTCGCGGCGGTCGCCCTCGAACGGATGCTGGAGGTCTGACCGATGCCAGACGACGAAACCGGCCGTTCGGACACCGAGGAGGTCGACGGACGAACCGTCGAATCGACCGACGTACTGGTCGTCGGTTCGGGAATCGCGGGTTGTGCGGCCGCGCTCGGTGCGGCTCGAGACGGCGCCAGCGTCCTCGTCCTGACGAAAGCCAGCCGGCCCGACGATGCGAGTACGGACTGGGCGCAGGGCGGCATCTCGACGACGCGTGGCGACCCCGCCTCGCTCAAACGGGATATCATCGCAGCGAGCGACGGAACGGCCGATCCGAACGCCGTCGACGTCCTCGTAGAGAACGCGGACGACGCGGTCACGGACGTCTTACTGGAGACGATAGACGTCGAGTTCGATCGCGCGGACGGCGAGTTCGACTACGCGAAAGAGGCCGCACACTCGACCGAGCGGATTCTTCACGTCGACGCGTCGACCGGGACGCACATCCTCAGACCGTTTCTCAGGTTTATCGACGACCACGATCGCATCGAGGTGCGAGACGACACGGCGGTTCTCGACTTGCTCGCCGACGATCGCGGCGTCCACGGTGTCCTCACCGAGAAGTCGTCGTCCGGTCATCCGATCTACGCGAACGCGACGATCCTCGCGACGGGCGGTATCGGCTCGCTCTACAGTCACACGACCAATCCACCCGGATCGACCGGCGATGGCATCGCGATGGCCGCGCTCGCCGACGCCGAGGTCGCGGATATGGAGTACGTTCAGTTCCACCCGACCGCCTTTGCGGGGGACGAGTCGCGAGACGCTCGTGACCCGTCGAACGAGGCCACGTTCCTTCTCTCCGAGGCGCTTCGCGGAGACGGTGCCCGGTTGCTGAACGGGGACGGCGAGCGATTTATGCCGTCGCTTCACGAGGACGCAGAACTCGCACCGCGCGACGTCGTCGCCCGGGCCGTCGCGGCCGAGCGGGCGCGGACCGGCGAGGTCGTCCTCGACGTGAGCACGCTCTCAGAACCCTTCGTCGAGGCGTTTCCGAACCTGGCGTCGAAGTGTGCAGATCGGGGCGTCGACGGCGATCGAATTCCGGTCGCCCCGTGCGAGCACTTCCTCTGTGGCGGAATCGACGTCGACGACCGCGGTCGCGCGAGTCTCGATGGACTGTACGCCGTCGGCGAGTGCGCTCGGACCGGCGTCCACGGCGCGAACCGCCTGGCGAGTACCAGCCTCCTCGAAGGGCTCGTCTGGGGGCTCAGAGCCGGCGAAGACGCGGCCGCGCTGGAAGCGGGGCGTCGGGCTCGTCCCGATCCGCCGGAACTCAGAAACTCGGATCCAGAACTGCCCCCGCGTTTTGCGGCCGAGAAGTTCACTCGGCTCCGGCTGACGATGGACGAGAACCTCGGTCTCGTCCGCGACCCCGACGACGTCCGGCGAGCCGGTGGCGTTCTCCGCCGGCTGAAAGGGGAGGTAGACGCCTACGTGCGGACGCGGACCTCACGGGACCTCTACGAGTTACGGAACGCCGCCGTGACGGCGGTACTCGTCGCGCGGGCGGCGAGCGAACGGCCGAAGTCGGTCGGCTGTCACTACGTCGCCGAGGAGTCGAACGCCACCGTCTCGGCCGACCACTGATCCGTTCGAACGCGACCGGCGAAACGCCTGGGTTCTGGGTCAATTCTAATTCGTCGACGCGATAGCGTCCAGCTCATCCACTTCGGGCGCCATCGCGACGATCAACTCGTCTCCGTCCATCGCGAGCGTCAGATACCGGTCGGTACGCTCCCAGACGTCTCCCGCGGACGTACGGTCTCCCCGCGCCTCGGCCCACTCGCTGAAGTACTCGAAACTGGTCTCGGCGGCGCTCGAATCTGAGAATCGTAGTTGCCACCGCCAGCCGTGGCGCCCGTCGGATCGACGAAACGCGGTGAACGCGTCGCCCCGCCAGGCGTCGGATACCGGGGCGCGATACCGAACGAGCGAGGAGAACACCTCGTCCGTCTCGTCGTCACCGTTCGTGTAGATCGATTCCTCGGGGAGTACTCCTTCGTTCCAGAGGGTGACAAAGAGCGATTGCATGCCGAGTTGCTCGGTATCGAGCGTCGACCACCGGTCGCTCGGATGGGATGGCGACTCGATCGGCTCCGGTTCGCGATCCGGATACCACTCGGGATGGAGGATCTGTCCGGTCGAGACGGGTGGCGTGGCGTGGGCGTCCCATATCGCGTCCCAGCCGTTTCGGTCGGCGAGCGCGGCCGCGAACTCGTGTCCGTTGATGTACGCGCCGAAGGCGAGCAGCAATGCGGGATCGACCCGGCTGAGTCCAGCGGCTCGTGGTCCCCCGATGTGACACTCCGAGAAGTGGCCGTCGCAGCCGCCGACGTACTCGTCTTCGACGTACTGGGCGGTGCCCTCGACGAGCGCCTGTTTCGCGTTGTATCGGTCGAACCCGGCGGACCAGGTCCGATTCAGACTGCCGACGTCCGACGATTGAAACTGGATCGCGTGACAGAGTTCGTGTGCGATCAACTGATCGTCGATATCGTCCCCGTCCTCGCCGACGAACGTGATCGTCCTCGACCCCGGAAAGTACGCGCCGGCGAACTCGAACGGGAGTTCGGGTTCGAGATCATCGACGAGCCCGAGCGCGCGGTGAGCGAGTTGCTGGGTCGTCGTCTCTCCGGTGAGGCCCATGCCGACCGCTATCTCTTGCATCTCCGCCGTGTCGATGAGCTCGATCGCCGTCTCGTCGGTGACCGCCGCGTCCATCATCTCGGCGACGCGTTCGTACACCGCTTCGGTCCGGGTTCGAAATTGCTCGTCGACGTCTTCGAAGGTGAGTTTCGAGGGCGTCCCGGACGCGAGATTCCCTCGAGGGAGCAGACATCCCGCCAGGGCCGTACCCGCGGCGACGGCGGTCGTACCGAGAAACGTGCGCCTCGAACGTTCGGGCCGCTGCATTTACCACCAGTTAGAGGTCCAGCCGGGAAACTGTTGCTGTCGTATCGGTTCGACACACGGTGGTGTTCTCGCCGGAATTGGGTAACACGATTCGGTCTTCGAGACGGGACTTGCTGTCGAATCGGTGGCGATAAGCGGTTCGGAGGGAAGGGTTCGATATCGAGCATGATTACGGGATCACAGATCGAACGGTGGCTCAGAGAGGACCTCGGCCACCACGACGTGACGAATCAGGTGCCGGGCGAAACCTCCGGTCGACTCGTCGCGACTGAACCGGGCGTCGCCGCGGGGTTCGACGCCGGGACGGCCGTCTTCGAGTACCTGGGCGTCGACGTGGTAGAGCGCGCCGAGGAGGGAACGGTGGTCGAATCGGGCGACACGATCCTTTCGGTCGACGGATCGGCGACGCAAATCCTCCGCGGTGAGCGTCTCGCAGTCAACCTGGTCGGCCACGCGTCGGGTATCGCGACGAAAACCCGAGGCGTCGTCGACGACGTTCGGCGAGCGGTCGGCGACGATGGGACGGCGCCTCCGCCACGCGTCGCCGCGACGCGAAAGACGACGCCCGGGCTGCGCGGACTCGAAAAGCGCGCCGTGGTCGCTGGCGGCGGTGACACGCACCGACTCGACCTCTCACACATGGTGATGGTGAAGGACAACCACGTCGCGGAGATGGGTCTCGAAGGGGCGATAACGCACTTTACCGACCGCAGTTCGTTCGCGACGAAGATCGAAGTCGAGGTCGAAGCCGTCGACGACGCCGTACGCGCCGCCGACGTCGGAGCGGACGTCGTGTTGCTCGACAACATGGACCCGGGATCGGTTCGTCGGGCCGTCGACGAACTCGAGACGGCCGGTCACGCGGGCGTCCTGACCGAGGCCAGCGGCGGGATCACCGAGGAGACCGTCGCCGACTACGCGACGACGGGCGTCGACGTCATCTCGATGGGCTCGCTCACCCACTCGGCACCGTCGCTCGATCTCTCCTTTCGGACCGGCGAGTGAGCGCTCGTCACGTATCGGACGTTCTCCTCCGGACGAGGGCCACAACGATCCGATCGAGTGGTTGCACGTGCGGGTTTCCCTCCTTTACCGGCAGACCGCGTCGAACGGGTATGTCGACGCTGCCGTTAGCCCCGGAGTCGGGATGGGACGCACTGTACCGAGACGGCGAGTGGATCGAACCCGGCGATCGCGAGTCGATCGAGGTGGATAATCCGTACACGCGCGAGACGATCGCGACGGTTCCGGCTGGGACGCAAGAGGATGTCGACCGCGCGTACGAAGTTGCGGCCTCCTGCCAGGAAGCCTGGGCGAATCAACCACCCCAACGTCGGGCCAGCGTCTGCAACCGGGCGCTTCGGGCGCTGACCGATCACTGGGACGAGGTCGTCGAACTCCTGGCGGTCGAATCCGGGAGCACCTCGGTAAAGAGCGTCGCCGAGTTGCAGACGGCCAAGGGGATGATGCAGCAGGCGGCGAGCTATCCGTTCCGCATGGCCGGCGAGCACGCGGACTCGATCGTTCCCGGAAAGGAGAACGTCGTCGAGCGAGTCCCAGTGGGCGTCGTCGGCGTCATCTCGCCGTGGAACTTTCCGCTGCACCTCTCGATGCGAGCCGTCGCTCCGGCCATCGCGGCCGGTAACGCCGTCGTGTTGAAGCCGGCGTCGAATACGCCGATCACCGGCGGGCTCCTGCTCGCCCGGCTCTTCGAGGAGGCGGGCCTCCCGGACGGCGTCTTGAACGTCGTTACGGGACGCGGTTCGGAGATCGGTGACGCGATGGCGGGCCACGAAATTCCGCGCGTCCTCGCCTTTACCGGCTCGACGGAGATCGGCCAGCGAGTGGCGAAACGCGCGGCCGAGAACACGGCGCTGCCGGCGCTCGAACTCGGCGGAAATAACGTCCACGTCGTGACCGAGAACGCGGATCTGGATCGAGCGATAGACGGCGCCGTCTTCGGATCGTTCCTCCACCAGGGCCAGGCGTGCATTTCGATCAACCGCCACCTCGTCCACGAGTCTCTGTACGACGAGTACGTCGACGCGCTAACAGACCGCGCCGCGTCGCTCCCGGCCGGCGATCCGCTCGACGACGACACCGTCATCGGGCCGATCATCGACGAGAATCAGCGCGACACGATGCTGGAGTTCGTCGCGGAAAGCGTCGACGAGGGCGCGACGATCGTGACCGGCGGCGAGCACGAGGGATTGGTGGTCGAGCCGACCGTCCTCGCCGACGCGTCGAACCAGATGGCCGCGGCGTGTAACGAACACTTCGGCCCGATCGCCCCGGTCATCCCCTACGCGGACGACGAGGAGGCGATCGAACTCGCGAACGACACCGTCCACGGTCTCTCCGGATCGGTTCACTCCGCGGATCTCTCACAGGCGCGTCGGATCGCCGACGGCATCGAGACGGGGATGATACACGTAAACGATCAGCCGATCAACGACGAACCGCACGTCCCCTTCGGCGGCGTGAAAGACTCCGGACTCGGGCGGTACAACGCCGACTCGATCCTGGAGGAAGTGACGACGACGAAGTGGATCTCGATCCAGCACGAGCCGCGACAGTACCAGTTCTGATCCGAGCGTCATCTGCGCGGTCGGTTCGGCTGCGTCGAGTGAGACGCGCTTGGCCGGAATCGAAAGAATAGACTGCGCGGGACGAATTGGTCAGCGAGATGAGCGACCACGAGATCCTGATACCGCACCGCTACTCGAAAGAGGCGCGAGAGACGCTCGCCGTCCGACTGGAGGAACTCGAGGGGGCGACCGTCACGGTCGCCGAGACACCCGAAGCGTCGATTTCGGGGATCGAAACCGCCACGGCGGCGCTCACGCCGAGTCTCCCCGACGAGTGGCTCGACCGAGCCCAGAACCTACAGTGGGCGCAGGCGAGCACCGCGGGTTACGACCACTACGACCTCGACGCGCTGGAAAACGCGGGCATCATCCTGACGAACGCGACGGGTGTTCACGGACAGCCGATGGCTGAGTGGGCGCTCGGGGCCATGCTCGGCATCGAGCGAGGGCTCTTCGAGGCACGAGACCGTCAACGCGAGTCGCTGTGGCTCCGAGAGAGCGGCGGCGAACTCGCGAGCAAGACGGTCGGGATCGTCGGCCTCGGGGCAATCGGCGGGCGAACCGCAGAACTCGCGTCGGCGATCGGCTGTCGGGTGATCGGAACGAAGCGCGATCCGTCGACCGCGCCCGACGCCGTCGACGAGGTGTATCCGGCCGACGAACTCGATTCGGTCCTCTCGCGAGTGGATTACCTCGTCCTCGCCTGTCCGCTGACCGACGAGACGCGAGGACTGATCGACCGCGAAGCGCTCCGGACCATGCCTCGCGACGCCGTCGTCGTCAACGTCGCCAGGGGCGACGTCGTCGTAGAGGAGGCGCTCGTCGAGTCGCTCCAGCAGGGTCGGATCAGCGGGGCGGCGCTCGACGTCTTCTCGACGGAGCCCTTGCCCGCCGACTCGCCGCTGTGGAATCTTCCCAACGTCCTCGTCACCCCACACGTGTCGGGCTCGACGCCGCACTACTACGATCGGATCGCCGAAATCTTCATCGAGAACTTCGAACGCTTCGCGAGCGGAAAACTGGACGATATGCGCAATCGCGTCGTGTGAACCAGGGAAACGGTTACGGCTGCCGTCGATGTGGGTGCGCCATATGGATGACGGGCGCTACGTCGACGGTCGGTCGCGGGATCGACCGCCCCGGCTCGAACGGCGGTCGCGCGGGCTGAGCAGTACGATAGCGGGCGCGGTCATCGGTACATTCGCCGCCGCGGCGACGGCCGTCGGCTCGTCGCCCTACGTCCTCGCGGTGGCCGCGCTGATGGGCGCCAGCGCGGGGGCCTTCGGTTCGCTCGTCGTCGATCGGATCGACGTTCTCGGCCGGTACGTCCGCCGGGACGGTCCTGCAGTCCGTCGGGAACGACGTGACGTCGAATCCGGTGGCGGCGGGGTTGATCGGTCCGCAGTGAGCGCCCAATCCCCATCGCTGTCCTGGTTTCACCGAAGCGCGTGTTTCCTCTCGACCGCGCTGGCGACCGCTATTTTACTGATCTGGGCCCTCGAACTCGATGCGGTCCGGCCAGGGTACGCCGCGGCGACCGCCGCCGGCTCACTCTCGTACGCCGTGCTCGCCTCGAGGCTCCCCCGTTGGTGATCTGCTGGTGTCGGCTCCCGTCGTCATCGTTCGATCGGAGTGGAGAGCCGGCGCTCCATCGTCACGTAATCGTAGGGTCGGTCGGGTTTTTCGTGGGTCTCGACTGTCTCGTAACCACGGTCTGCGTACCAATCGAAGAGGAAGGGGTGATTCGAGTACGTCGTCAGTTGCATCCGGTCGTGGCCTCGATCCAGCGCGATCGCTTCCATCCGATCGAAGAGGGCTCGGGCGAGCCCCCGGCCCTGCCAGTCGTCGACGACGGCCAGCCGCTCCATGTATGGATCGTCCCGCTCTTCGAGCATGCGGACGGATCCGACGATCTGGCGTCGATCGGACGCGCCGGTGGCCGACGCATCGGCGGGTTCGGCCACCAGCGTGACCGCGTCGGCGGCCAGCCACTCGGCGACGGTGTCGGCTTCAATCTCGGTCATCCGGGTCGGAAAGCCCCGTTCCGCGCCGGTTCGGTAGGCGTTCCGGTAACACGCTGCGAGCGCCGAAGCGTCGGCCCGGTCGGCGTCTCGAATGTCCACGTCGGAGGTCACGTCGGGTGGTCGTCGCGAGCAAACGATAAGGGATTCGAATCCGGTGGCTCACGTCGGGGGCGATCGAGACCGGCGAGTCGACTCGGTTCGAGGCGGGGGCCGACTCGACCATTACACGGCGTCGATCGCCCGGTCGAGATCGGCGATGACGTCGTCTACGTCCTCGATACCGACGGAGAGGCGCACTAGTTCGGGCGACACGCCGCTGGCGAGCTGTTCGTCCTCGCTCAGTTGCTGGTGGGTCGTGCTGCTCGGATGGATGATCAGCGTCTTGGCGTCGCCGACGTTGGCGAGCAGGCTCGTCAACTCCACCTCGTTGCACACCGTCTCCGCTGCGTCGAAGCCACCCTCCAGGCCGAACGTTACGATACCACCGTAGCCGCCGTTCAGGTACGTCTCGGCGTTCTCGTGAGTTTCGTGCGATTCGAGGCCGGGATAGGTGACCCACGCGACGTCGGGGTGGTCTTCGAGGTACTCGGCGACGGCGAGGGCGTTCTCGCAGTGGCGGTCCATCCGGAGCGAGAGCGATTCGAGTTTCTGGAGCGTCGTCCAGGCGTCGAACGGCGACTGCTGGTTGCCCAGATCCCGCAGACCGCGGGTGCGGGCGGCGATCGCGAACGCCTGCTCGCCGAACGTTTCGTAGAAGTTCACGCCGTGGTAGGCGGGGTTCGGCTCCGCAATCTCCGGGTAGTCACCCTCGTCCCACGGGAAGGTTCCACCGTCGACGAGGACGCCGCCGACCGTCGACCCGGCGCCGTGCATCCACTTCGTCGTCGAGTGCCAGACCAGATCGGCGCCGTGGTCGATCGGGTTGCAGAGGTAGGGCGTGGCGAACGTGTTGTCGACGAACAGGGGGACGTCGTGGTCGTGAGCGATGTCGGCGATCCGCTCGATGTCGGGCGTCACGAGCGCGGGATTGCCGATCGTCTCCAGGTGGACGAACGCGGTGTTCTCGTCGATCGCCGCCTCGTAGGCGTCGTACTCGAGCGTGTCGACGAATTTCGTCTCGATGCCCCGCTTGGCGACGGTGTGGGTGAGGTAGGTGTAGGTCCCGCCGTAGAGCGACGAGGCGCTCACGATGTTGTCGCCCACGTCGGCGAGGATGAACGTCGCGAGATCGAACGCGGCCATCCCCGAAGCCGTCGCGAGCGCACCGACGCCTCCTTCGAGGGTCGCGACGCGCTCTTCTAACATCGCGTTCGTCGGGTTCATGATCCGCGAGTAAATGTTTCCGAACTCCTCCAGGCCGAAGAGCGACGCGGCGTGATCCGTGTCGTCGAACGTGTACGACGTCGTCTGGTAGATGGGCGGTGCCCGGGCCCCGGTCGTCGGATCCGGTTTCTGGCCGGCGTGAATACTTCGCGTGGCGAACCCGTCCGTCGGTTGCTCGTCTTCCATACCCGTGGTTTCCGAGCCAGGGCCTAAACCCCGTCAGTAGCTGCAAAATCGGACGCTATCTCGGTCGACGCCCGCTGCTACGACGATTCACTCGACTCCCGCTGCTGTCGCGATCACTCAACTCCAACTGCTTGGACGATCACTCGAATTCGAGCAGATCGTCACCGGTCATCTCTGCCGGCCGGCTCACGCCGATGCGGGCGAGTAGCGTCGGTGCGACGTCAGCAAGCTCCCCGCCCGTTCGTACCCTCGTCTCGGTCGTTCGGTCCGACCCGACGTAGATGAACGGAACGTCGTTGGTGGTGTGGGCGGTGTGTGGATCGTTTGGCGTTCCCATGTCGTCTGCGTTGCCGTGATCGGCCGTCACCAGGACGTGTACGTCGCGCGCGGTGAGATAATCCGCCAGCCGACCGAGTTGTTCGTCGACCGCCTCGACGGCCGCGACGGCGGCCTCGAAGTCGCCGGTGTGACCCACCATGTCCGGGTTGGCGTAGTTGAGTACGAGCACGTCCGCGTCAGTTTCGGCGAGGTGATCGATCGCCGAATCGGTGACTTCGGGTGCGCTCATCTCCGGTTTCCGGTCGTACGTCGGGACGTCGGGGCTGTCGACGATCTCGCGAATCTCGCCGTCGAACTCGACCTCGCGACCGCCGTTTAAGAAGTAGGTGACGTGGGCGTACTTCTCGGATTCGGCGATGCGCAGTTGCGATCGGCCGGCGTTCGATAGCACTTCGCCGAGCGTGTTCGCCGGCCGTATCGGCGGAAACGCGACCGGCAGGTCGAACGTCTCGTCGTACTGGGTCATCGTCGTCACTGCCACGTCCGGCGGATCGATCGTCATTTCGGCGCTCCAGTCGCCCGGTCGGACGTCGGCGAGCAGCCGGGTGAGTTGGCGGGCGCGATCGGCTCTGAAGTTGAACCAGACCACGGCGTCGCCGTCACTGACTGCGGGCATCCCACTCACACATGTCGGAACGACGAACTCGTCCGTCTCATCGCGAGCGTACGACGCTTCGACGGCCTCGATCGCTGAAGAGGCGACGTACTCGCTCTCTCGCTCGACGATGGCCCCGTAGGCTCGCTTCGTCCGCTCCCAGTTCTCGTCTCTGTCCATCGCGTAGTAGCGTCCGGAGACCGTCACGACGTGGCCGGTTCCCGCTTCGGCGATCACTGATTCGAGTGCGGCGAGGTACTCGACGCCGCCGCGAGGGGAGGTGTCGCGCCCGTCCGTGAACGCGTGTGTGACGGCTTCGACGTCCCGCTCGGCGGCCAGTTCGATCAGCGCGTGGAGGTGAGCCTGATCGGAGTGGACCCCACCGTCGCTGACGAGGCCGAGAAAGTGGACGAGCCCGTCGTTCTGGCGGGCGAATTCGAACGCGTCCGTGATCGCCTCGTTTTCACGAATCGCCCCGTCTTCGATCGCGTCGGAGATGCGCGTGTACTCCTGGTTCACGACGCGTCCGGCGCCGATCGTGAGGTGACCGACTTCGCTATTTCCCATCTGGTCGTTCGGCAGCCCGACGCTTCGACCCGACGCGGTGAGGACGCCGAACGCTCCCGTTTCTGCGAGCCGATCGAAGGCGGGGGTCTCCGCGGCGACGACGGCGTTCCGTCCGGTCGTCTCTCCAGCGGTCTCTACCTCGTCCGTCGCATCGCTACTGCCCGGTGCGTGCGGATCTCCTGCGCCGAGCCCCCAGCCGTCGAGTACGATCAGCGCCGCGTCCATGCGCGAGTGATCACGACGTGAAACTAACTAGCTGTCGCTCCCGGCCCGGTTACCGCGAAGCTTTTTGCAGTCGGGTTGGATGCTTCGGTCGATGACGCTCGATCCGGTTCACTACGACGGCATCGCACGCCTCGCCCGTCGGATCGATCACGGCGCGTCCGAGCGAGATCACCGGGACTTCGCCGAGACGGTCTGGGAGTCGTTTCTCGATCCGCTCACCGACGGCGACCGGGTCGTTTTGGAGCCGATCGAATCCGTCAGTCGACACCTGATCGACGTCGAAGACGTCGCCCTCGCCGAGCGACCGTTCGACCGCGAGCACGGCCTGGACGCCGGCACGATCAATCCGACGACGTTTCGAAACGGACTCGTCCTCGATATCGCGCAGGCGGCGATGGCGTCGACGCCGACGGATCTCGATCTCCACCGGTCGCGGACCGTCGTCGCCTCCGTCCACTCGAACGATCCGACGGCGTCGGTCGACGACCGCTGGGGCCGATTCGACGAGGGATTCAGCCGAAGTCGAGCGATACAGGTCCCGCCACTCCCGCGGTTCGCCGAGGGCGTCGTCCACGCGCTCGCGCTCTACCTGGCCGAGAGCGAACACGCTCTCGAACACGCAGAAGCCGTCTCGGAGCTGTTGATCCTCGATGGCCCGTTGTATCCGCGCGGCATCCTGCGCTGGAACGATCAACACCCGGACCTCGCGAGTTTTCTCGTGGCGGATCAACAGCCTCAGTCGGTCCTCGAAAACTACGTCCGGCTCGTCGAGTCGTTCGTCGAGCGTGACGTCCCGTTCGTCGGATTCGTCAAGAATCCCGCCACGCGAGTCATCTCTCGGACGGTCATTGGGAAGGGCGAATCGGCGCCGTGGACCGACGATACGTCATTTTTCACCCGGGTGCTCGAACGCGGCGAGTACGTCGACGACGTCGAGGGGACGCGCTGGGAGCGAGACACGGACGGCTTGACCTACACCGGCTGGTTCCGATCGCGGGGCGGCGTCGACGCACCGCTGTCCGTCGACGGCGACGCGCTGGGGGTCGAACGAAAACTAGATCCCGTCGCGTACGAGGTGACGTTCTTCGTGATCTACGACCCGCGGGTCGACCTCTGCTATCGCGTGGAAGCGCCGTACGCGTTCACCCGCGACGACGACCGTCGAGCGCGACTCACCCGCCAGCTTCTCTCCGACGTGGCTATCTCGGCCGGACCGCCCGCCGTCGTCGAAAAGGCCGACGAACTGGCGCGCATCAGCGCCTCGGAGAAACACTCCCTTCGAGAGACGTTCGAAGCCAGATTCGAGACGACGAGAGAGCGCGATTACGACGACCATCGGTGGGGTGGAACGGCCGAACAGACGACTGGGTTCGAGCGGTGAGCCGACGGTCACATCGTTCCGACGGTCCTCGGTCGGTGTCTCGTTTCATCGATCGTGTAGCCACCAACAACTTTTCTCCCGTGACGTCCTAGTACTGAGTATGCTCCAGGTCCGCGGCCTGACGGGAGGGACCGAGCTCTCGGGAACGATCTACGAGCGCGGTGAGGAGGCACCGACGTTCAGCGGCGCGCCGGATCAGGACTCCGCGTACGTTTGGATCTGCGACGAGTTCTACGAGGTAGAAAGCGGCGGCTCCGAACTCGAACTCGCCGACCGCGTGCTGAACGTCGCCTTCGAATCGCCGCTACCGCGCGGATTCGACACGAAAGAGCAGGCGCTCGCGGCGGCGAAAGAACACGTCAGAACGCAGTTCGTCCGCATCGGCGTCGACGGAGACGCCGTCGAGATCACGGTCGAGAGCGGCGACGAACCGCAGGTGTCGGCGTAATCGAGCGCTGCCCGGTCGACTCGACGTACAAGAGCGCTCCGGTCGCTCACAGCAGACGCCCCGGGGAAGAGCCTTTTTGCCCTGGTCGGCGTACTCGGCCTATGTGTACGCGACGTACTTCGGGTTCGGTGAGCGGGATCGATACGAGCGTCTCGATCGACCGTCTCGGAGTCCTCTCGGAACCGCGTCGCGTCGCGACGCTCGCCGCCCTTGCGTCGTATAACGAGCCGGTCTCCGTAGAGGCACTCGCCAGGCGGGTGGCAGGAGATGAACGAGGAAAGTCCGATGGAGAGGTGTCCGACGACGAGCAGCGCCAGGTTCACGTCTCGCTCGTCCACAACCACCTCCCGAAACTGGCGGCCCACGCGCTCGTCGAGTGGGACGAAGCGGCCGGAACCGTCGCACTTGCACGCAGCGTGTCGGCAACCCGGTTACGACGCTTCGTCGGCGGCCCGCCGACCGTCGCGGCGGCTCGGATGCGCAGGGTGCTTTCGCTTCCTCGTCGGCGACTCGTTCTCGCCATCGTAGACGAGCACGGAACGCCGATGACCGTCGACGAACTCACCCGCCTCGTCGCGTCCGTCGAAACCGCATCGAGTCCGGGCGAGTTGTCCGCACACGCCGTCGACCGCGTCGGGATCTCGCTCGAGCACTCTCACCTTCCGGCGCTATCGGCTGCCGGCGTTCTCGTGTACGACGAGGCGGCGAAAACGGTCGACCGCCCCGACGATCTCGATTGATTCGTCGATCGGTGGCTGTCGACGTCGGTGGACGATTTCCGACGGAAGCCACCGAACTCCTCCCGATTCGTCAGACGGACGTCTGCCGAGAGGGGAAACGTGTTTTAGGACGGCGCTAAACTGTGTCGGTATGACGGACCTTGGGGACTTCGAGAACTTCTCGGACGCCGACGCGGTCGACGACGAGTCGGATCCGTCGGCGTCCGCGTCACCGTCCGCAGACGAGTCCCGATCGGATGCGGTGGATGCCGGCGAACCGTCGTCGGCTACCGAGCGCGCCGAGTCGTCGACCGATCGCTTCGACCGACCGACGATCGAACCGCTCGGCACAGACGAGGGAATCGGCGCGCTCTGTGTCTCGAACGGGCTGCGCGTCGCCGAGGATGGCGACGACACCGCGCTGTCGGCCTACGTCACGCGGGGGAATCGATCGTCCGTTCGCATCGGAAGTTACCTGATCGCTCCCTATCCGGACGGCGAACTGCTCTTCTGTCGGATCACCGGTCTCGAGTACGCACAGCAGTACTACGCGGACGACGCGACGGAGATTCACGCCCGACGGGCGATGCGAGCTGACGGAATCGACGAGGCGGATTACAAGTTCATCGCGTCGCTCGAACCGGTCGCCGTTCTCTACGAGGACGGTGCTGAACTCAAACGGCGGATGACCGACCGGGTTCCAAAACCGCAGACGACGCTCGCCAGGGCGAGCGATCCGACGCAGATTAAGACCGGGTTGAAGATGCCGGAAGACGGTATCTTCCTCGGCCATCTTTCGGTCGGTGGCGAGAAGGTTCACACCGCGGCCTCCCCGCCGACGATCGATTATCGGATAAACGACGATTACGAGGCGGGCGATCCGCTCGTCTTCAGGCACACGCTGGTCGCCGGCGGGACCGGCTCGGGGAAGACCCACGCCGCGAAGAACGTCTTGCGACAGTTTCTCGCCGACGACCGACGCTACCCCATGGGCGACGGGCGGACCGTCACGCCTGCGGTCGTCCAGTTCGATCCGCAGGACGAGTACGCCCAGATGCACGACGACGGCGACTACGACGACGAGTTCGCCGCGCGGCTCGATCGCGAGGGAATCGCCCACGGCGGCCACGACGATACCGTCGCGTTCGTCCCGACGATCGGCACGGCTTCCTACGCCGCAGATCACCACGGGGCCGAACAGGTCCCGTTTACGATCCCGTTCTCGATGGTGCACGACAACCCGTGGCTCGTCGCCGGAAGCGGGCTCAACGACAATCAGTACGGGGCGCTCGTGAGCGTGTTACTACCGCGATTCAAACGCCAGTACGGTCGGGACTCCTCGTACGACGAGTTCGTCGACTTCCTCTCAGATCGAGCGCTCCGCGAGGAGCTAGACGAGAGCGGTCTCGTCCACGAGGCGACGTTCGACGCCGTCGGCCGGCGGGTGCGCGGGTTCGGACACGTGTTCGACCAGGACGCGCGACCGATCACCGACCTCGTTCACGAGTTCGTCAAACCCGGTCGGCTCTCGGTCGTGCCGACCTATCACGTCAACGACTCGCGCGCGACGGAGGCCGTCGTGCTGGCCCTCTCGAGTCTGCTCATCGACGAGAAACTCTCGAACGATCCAACCTACGACCGAATCGACGAAACGCCGCTGCTACTCGGGATGGACGAGGCGCACAACTTCCTGACCGATGCGGACTCGGTGCAGGCGGGGAAAGTTATCTCGAAGTTCACGGAGGCGGCGAAACAGGGTCGGAAAGAGCGTCTCGGGCTGTTTCTCGTCACGCAGGACCCGCAGGACATCGACGACGCCGTCTTCAAGCAGATCAACACCACGATCGTCCTCAACCTGGGCGACGAGGACGCGATCAAGAGCGTCAACATCCCGCGCTCACTCGAATCGAAGGTTCCATACATGGAACAGGGGCAAATGGTCGTTTACTCGCCGGACAACTCGGAACCCGTCGAACTGATCGGCCTCTCGAACTGTCTGACCCGACACGGGCGGGGTGAGTAACGTGGACGACTGTGGCTGCGTCAGGTGCGACGTCGAACTCTCCGAGGAACTGCTCGCCGAACTCGATACCTACTGTCGGGACGAATACCTTCACCGGGAAGCGGCGGTGACCGAACTGCTAGACGACTGGTTGGCCCAGCGGACGGCCGAATCGTGATCGGCGACAGACGATCGAATCGCTTCCGACTGTGGATCGACGTTCGAACCGAGCGGCCGATTCTGGCCGATTCCATTCGGGTGCCGTCGGATCCGAACTGACAAAGTCGTCGACCGTGAACGGGAGGTATGAAGAACGTACCGGAGGTCGCCGTCTGCAGACTCGGTCACCGCCCCGGACGCGACGACCGGATGACGACGCACGTCGGGCTAACGGCGCGCGCTCTCGGTGCCGATCGAGTGATCTTTCCGGAGAACGCGACCGACGCCGAGCGGACGGTTCGGGACATCACCGATCGATTCGGCGGTCCGTTCGACGTCGAGCGGACGGATTCGCCCCGGGGCGTCATCAGGTCATGGGAGGGGCTGATCGTACACCTGACGATGTACGGCGAACCGATCCAGACTGTCGAAACCGAGGTTCGCAGCGGACTGTACGATCAGCGGGAACCGATTCTGATCGTCGTCGGCTCCGAGAAGGTCCCGTTCGAGGTGTACGAAGAAGCAGACTGGAACGTCGGCGTCACGAATCAGCCACACTCGGAAGTCGCCGGATTGGCGGTCTTTCTCGACCGACTGTTCGAGGGGGACGAACTCGACCGACCATGGAAAGACGCGACGCGTCGGGTGGTGCCAAAGAAGACTGGAAAGGAGGTCGTCACCGTTGACGAGTCCTCATCTGACTAGTCCGGAACCTGATCGACGACCCTTCGAACCGGATTGAGTCTGGTGAGCGAACCGCTCGTCCGGTACTGGTGGGTTTTGATGCGTTGAAATAGGTCTCGCTCACGACCACCGGCGAACGTTCTCGCCGATGTGTCTACGGATCGGGTACGAAATACGTGCGATGTGGCGATTCTGTGGCGCTCCTATCCCTAGACTCCGTCGTCGTCATCATCGTCATCGCCTACGTCATCGTCGTCCATGTCGTCGTCATCGTCGTCCATGTCGTCGTCATCGTCGTCCATGCCGTCGTCATCGTCGTCCATGTCGTCGTCATCGTCGTCCATGCCGTCGTCATCGTCGTCCATGTCGTCGTCATCGTCGTCCATGTCGTCGTCATCATCGTCCATGCCGTCGTCCATGTCGTCGTCGCCTACGTCGTCGTCTGGTTCGGCCGGATCGTCTGCCGGGTCGTCATCGATCGGGTCGTCGTCCGGCCCTTCGTCGCCACAGCCGGCGATCAGGACGGCGCTGATCGTCGCGCCAGCAGCGGTCAGGTACTGTCGACGGTCGAGTGGATGGTTTTCATCCATGGACGGCGGTAATCCGAGGTCATAAATGGATTCCGACCCGTCCGATGCAGGCAATTTATGTCGGTTTCGGGCCGATTCACCCGCTGATTGACGACCAATACGTGCCGATCGAACCAACTCCGTCCTCAAAAGACTTAATTGTGTCATCGGACTACCAACGGTCAATGGCTTTTGAGGACCTGCTCGAGGACCCCGTAATTCAGAAGTACTTACACGAGTTGGTCGGTCCGAAGGGGATGCCCGTCGCGGCGGCACCTCCAGACGGTGAAGTGACCGACGAAGAACTCGCAGAGACACTCGACCTCGAGTTGAACGACGTCCGTCGCTCGCTCTTTATCCTCTACGAAAACGATCTCGCGAGCTACCGACGGCTTCGTGACGAGGATTCGGGCTGGTTGACCTACCTCTGGACCTTCGAGTACGAAAACATTCCCGAGAATCTAGAATCGGAACTGGAGCGTCTCTACGACGCGCTCGATTCCCGACGTGAGTACGAACGGACACACGAGTTTTACCTGTGTGAAATCTGTTCGATCCGATTCGAGTTCGGCGAGGCGATGGATTTCGGCTTCGAGTGTCCCGAGTGTGGGACGCCGATGGACGCGATGGACAACGACCGGCTCGTCTCGGCGATGGACGACCGCCTCGACGAACTGCAGGACGAACTCAACATCGACATCGAGGCCTAATGGTCGTCCTCGCTACCAAAGTGTACGTCGACGGCGACGCGCGCGAACGGGCGTTGAAATCGCTCGATTCGCTCGTCGATAACGAACTCGCCGACCTCGACGTCACCTTCGATGTGGGCATCCGACACGACGACTTTCCGAGCGTGACGATCGAGGGCGAGGACGCCGTCGTCGCGAGAAACGTTCTTCGGGCCGAGTGGGGAGAGATTCTACCCGAACTCGAACCCGGTACCGTGGCTGTCGGCACGCTCGAATCCTGGGACGACGACGGCTTCGTCCTCGACGCCGGGAGAGACGTCCGAATCCCGGCGGCCGAACTCGGTCTCGGTCCCGGAACGCCGACCCAGATACGCGAACGGTTCGGCCTCGTCCAGCACCTTCCGATGCAGTTCGTATACGGTGACGACGAGCCGAACCGACTGGCTGACGACGAGCGAGACCGGCTCTACGAGTGGACTCGGGGTAACGGCCGGCTCAACGTAAACAGCGCGACTCGCGGGGAGGTGAGAGCGACGTTGAACCGCGCCGGACACGCACAGGACTACGTGACCGTAGAGCGCCTTGGACTGTTAGAACAGAGCGTTATCTGCACCGAAGACACCGACCCGCCCGGCCTCCTCTCGAGTATCGGTTCGTACCTGCGGGCGGAGCTTCGCTGCGTCGTCCCCTAGCATGGTTTCCGGTGGGTCCCGTCGTCTCTGGTTCGCCGTCCTGGCGGTCGCCCTGCTGGTCGGCTTTGCGGGGTGTGCGATGATCTTCGGCGGAATTTCGGACGAGGAACTCGATCGCGAGCAGGAGTACGACGACCTGCGCGAACGCAACGCAACCGTCTCGATCGACGTCGAAGACGGCGGGTTCGTCACCAGCGGCGAATTCCGCGCCGTCTACGAACTCGAAGAGACGGACGAACTCGAACTGTATCGCAGTTCGTTCTACCGTGATCAAGCGATCGACATCCACAGCGTTCGGTTCTGGTACGAAAACGGGACGGTGGTGACGGGATCCGATCTCGACGTCGATCAGGGTCGATCGAGCACTGATATCGTCCTCCCTGCCGAGAACGGGACGCTCGCATTTTCCGGTGACGCCGGTCGCACGACGTTCTCGCTCCCGGCGTTCGTCGAGGGATCGTACGACGTCACCCTCCCAGACGGACACCGATCGTCGATGTTCCTGTTCGGCAGCGTGAGTCCGAGCGGCTACGATAGAGACGTCGTCGACGACAGAGAGCGACTCACCTGGGGCGAGGTCGATAGCACGGTCTCGATCAGGTACTACCACAGCCGGGACGTTCCGATATTCTTCGGTCTGGTCTCCATCACGCTGACCGTCGGGGCAATCGCGTTGACGTACACCTACCGACAGGTGAAACGAGTCGAACGAAAGCGCGAGGAGATCGGTATCGATGTCGACGTTGAAGACGACGATCGCCGACCGCCGCCCGGTCTACAATGAACGGTGACAGTTCGGGTCGAGGGGACACTACGGGCATCGTCGTAGCCGTACTCGACTCGTATTGAGACCGGTCGATCACACTGGAACTAGCAATGCGCAGTCGCCCGAACGAGTGGCCCTACCGATCGAACAGGGGGCACAGTTTTAACGATGCGCTGTAATACATCGATTATCACATGTCTTCGGATCTTCCTGATGGGTTTTTAGGATCGGGTGGCGATCGGGAGGACGACGCGTCCGAGCGAGCGGCCGACGACGAAACGTATCATCGCGTTACCGTCATCGAGATCGGTGATCACCGACTCGCGATTCCAGTCGGATCCATTCTGGCGATTCTCGACCCGCCGACGACGTACACTCGAATTCCACGGACGCCCCCGGCGATCACCGGCGTAACGGACATACGCGGCCAGATTACCGTACTCGTCGACCCGCACGTTCACTTTCCAGACAGCGGCGGCTCGTCGTCGAATCAATCGTTGCTCGTTCTGGATCGGCCCGACCAACCGGCCGCGATCGACGTAGACGCCGTTCACGGCGTCGAGGTCGTTCCGGAAGATGCCCTCGTCGACGCCGATGGGTACGACGCCGAAGAGATCGCTGGAACGGCGCTCGCCCACCCGCTCATCGTCGGCGCCGTCCAGATCGAACGGACCAAACGCGATTCGATCGTCGATGCCTATGCCGCCGAACCCACCGACGCTGTGGAAGGCCATACTGAGCGATCTGGGCTGACTGAGCTACTCACCGAACAGAGTGAGGAGATCGATCAGGACGGGGTCCGTGTATCTGAATTCTCACTCGAGGATGAAGCCGAACCGGACGATGCGTTCGGCGCTGGGGAAGATTCGGTCGAGATCGAGGTGATTCCGTTACTCGACATCGATCGACTCCTCCTCGCATCTGGGCCACTCGGAGAAATTGACACCGACCGAGAGTCCGCAGACGAGCCGGGCGATGGGGCCGAATCGGACGTGGAGTCTGCTCCGGACGCCCTTAGCACCGAATCCGCCGATCCGGCGATCGAAAGCAAATCCGGTAGCTCCGAACCTGTCGAATCCGAATCGGACGATGATACCGAGTCGGCTGATGCCGATCGTACCGAGAACGGAGGGCCACCGGAGACCGGTGAGGCGATCGTCGACGAATCGACAATCGACGGCGAATCGACCGCCGATGGGCCGTCGAAATCGCCCGACCTGGACGTAAGCAATGTGTCGGCCGGATACGGGGCGGATGGAGACAGTCACTCGGAAGTCGACGAGATGTCTGGTGACGAACCGGTTGATGTTTACTCAGACTACACGGGTGCTATTACGGGTGCCAGCGGCAGTGACGTCGATCCGTTGAACGAGATCGAGCCTAGCGACGGCGAGTCCGGACATGAAGTCGAGCCTGACGATGACGACTCAGTTGGTGAGGCCGAGCCGGATAACGAACTCGGTAGCGACACGGGAACGGATACTGACGAGCCGGATTCCGTATAGGAAACAATCGCTGTCTGTCGAATCATTGCACGATACTGCGTCCGAAACCGCTATTCTTCGCCGGATCCGGTTATGTTGACACTGAAACGGGTCGCCTGCACGAAAGTGGGGCTGTGAGGGTTCGCGTTTCGTCTGTTATCACGATTGATAATCGAGAGACAGCATTTATGGTCGTCGTATTTCTATCGAGTGTTGGTGTACAACTAAATGTCGCAAGGGGTGCTTATCGTCGACGACTCCCATTTTATGCGAAATCTCCTTCGCCAGATTCTGGAATCGGATTACCGAATCGTTGGTGAGGCGTCGAACGGAGCCGAGGCGGTCAAACTGTACAAGGAAGAATCCCCCGACATCGTCATGATGGACATCGTGATGCCGAAATGTAACGGCATCAAGGCGACGGCCGCGATCAAGAAACTTGATCCGACCTCGCGGGTCATCATGTGCACGAGCGTCGGTCAGCGTGAAAAGATGAAACTCGCGGTCAAGGCCGGTGCCGACGGCTACGTAACGAAGCCGTTCGAAGAACCGAGCGTCCGTAAAGCACTGGCCGACGTCGTTGCTGCATGACGCGAGTACTGGTCGTCGACGATTCTCGGTTCGTCCGAACCGTCGTCGGGGACGCCCTGTCCGGTGAGGGATACGACGTCGAAACGGCACCCGATGGTGAAACCGCACTCGAGTCGCTCTCCTCGTTCGACCCCGACGTCGTCACGATGGACATCGACCTTCCGGGTTTGGATGGTCTAGAGACGATCGAGCGGATAATGTCGACGAATCCGACTCCTATCGTCGTTGTGAGTGTCTACGCCGGTACCGATGCCGAGGAGTCGGTCGACGCACTCTCTCGGGGAGCGATGGACGTCATCGAGAAACCGGACGGTTCGAACGGTCGGTCGCTCACCGATCTCACGAACGAACTCGTCGAAACCGTCGCGGAATTGGCCGACGCGACGCTGTCATCGCTCGCCCTCGCTCGAACGTCGGCTAGCGCAAATCGAACGCGGTCAAGAGAGTGGACGACGGATCGGGAGAGGTCCGATCGTCGATCCGCCGAAGCGGGTTCGCCAGACCCGAATTCATCGGACACGGCCACTACGTCCATCGACGATCCCGCATTCGAACCACGTAACAACGAACGAACTGCTCGATCGGTACCCGACCCACTGGTTCCGACTCGGGTTACGATCGATGGGACGGTTACCGAGAACCCGCTGATCGTCATCGGCGCCTCAACCGGCGGTCCGAAACTCATCGAATACGTTCTCGCCTCGTTACCCCGGGCACTCGATGCACGGGTAATCGTCGTCCAGCACATGCCACCGGAGTTTACGTCCCGGTTCGCAGAGCGTCTGGACGAAGCGTCCGAATACGCCGTTGCGGAGGCAGCATCAGGAACGTGGCTCTCCGCCGGGGACGCCGTCGTCGCACAGGGTGGATCACACCTCGTCGTAGCGGAGTGGAACGACGGAGACCTACGCCTCGAGTGTCGGGATGGGGACCGAGTGCACGGTGTGCGTCCCTCGATCGACGTAACGATGGAGTCCGTTGCGTCCACCTGTGGGGGCGAACTGATCGGCGTCGTTCTCACCGGGATGGGTCGAGACGGCGTCCGCGGTATCGAAGCGATCAGCGATGCCGGGGGAACGACGTTCGCACAGGACGAACGTACCTGTCCGGTATTTGGCATCCCTCGGCGGACGATCGAAGCCGGCGTGGTCGACGAGGTAGTTCCGATCGACCGACTCCCGAAGCGGCTCGCGGAGACGCTAACCATCCCTGTGAGCGAACGGTCCGGAGGTGTCGAGACAAATGGATGAGTACCGACGCGAATTCGTCGAAGAAGGCGATGAAGCGATCACCGAACTGAACACGCAGTTGCTCGAACTCGAACAATCACCCGATGATAGCGCCGTTATCGACGATATTTTCAGAACGGCACATACGCTGAAAGGGAACGCGGGTGCGATGGGTCTCGATCGGATCAGCGATCTCGCACACGTACTCGAGGACGTTTTAGACGAAATCAAAGCGGGATCCGTACCGGTCTCCCCGTCGCTGATGGATACGATTTTCGATGCGGTGGACGCGCTCGAATCGATGATCGACGAGGTAGCGACCGACGGCCGAATCGAGACGGATCCGAGCCCGGTGATATCATCGCTCAGAACCCACCTCCCGGATGGTACGGCGGAGTTTTCACCCCCTTCCGACGAGGAAATCGACGAGATACTAACGCGCGCAAACGATCCAACTGATACCGATCACGACGTATTTCTCGTCCGTCTGTCGATCACCCCGTCGGGCGAGTTGAACAACGGCCTCGTCGTCGTCGAGGCGTTGATCGACGCGTTCGACCTTCTCGGGACCGTTCCGTCGAAACAGGCGATCGAGAAGGACGAACACGGCGATCGGATCGATGCGGTATTTTCGTCCGCCGTCGGTGAGTCGTCGATCGAGGCCGCCTTGCAACCGGTCGAGGCAGTCGCGGCGTTCCACATCGTTTCGGTCGGTGACCGATTCGACGTGACGGAACCGGTCGAACCTTCCGAGTCGGTCGAGGACGATCTAACCACCGTCGATCTGTCGTCTGAAGAGGCGAACGAGATGTCCGTCGACGAGCTGTTAGACGAGTTTACGGAACTCGACGACATCGACGCACTCGCCGACGAAATCGAAGACGCGAGCGAGTTCGACGATATCGCCGATGCCGGATCGTTCGACGAACTCTTCGACGAACCAACCGAAGCGGACGCTGAACCAGCCGAATCGGACGGTGAAGCGTCCGAACCCGACACGTCTGCTTCGGACGACGATGTCGACGATGCGAGTGCCGTGTTCGCCGAGCTACAAAACGAGGTGGAGATGGTCGGGTTCGACGAACTCCAGGAGGAACTGGACGAACTCGAATTCGACGAATTCGACGAAGACGAGATCGGAATGGACGAATTGCTCGGCGACGACGTAGACGTAGACGATCCGGCGTTCCTCGATATCGAAGCGGACTCTCCGATCGACGAAGCGGATCTCTCGCCCGAGAAAGCGGAGCCGACAGTCGCGGACGCGGACTCGCCTCCCACCGAGGCGACCGACGACGAGGTTTCACTCGATGTCGAGGGCGACAGCCTTGGTTCTGACGTGGAACCTGACCCGTCGGCGGCTGTCGAACCGGATTCGGAGCCGATTTCGGCGAGTGATGAGTCGGACGAGTCGGACCCGGATGGATGGGAACCCGAATTCGACTCGGTAGAAGCTGACTCGGTGGACGCCGAAGCACCCTCGGACCCGAGCGACGAGTCGGCTCTTCCGGCCGACGAAGCAGCGGCCTCTGACGCGGGTGACAGCGAACCGGAGTGGGTCGTCAGTGCGCGGTCCGGTCGAACGACAGACGATACTGCCAACGCATCAGCCGATGACCCGGCCGACGACACGTCTGATAGCTCCGATGAACCCGTCCAGGATGTTGCGTCCGCCGGTGAAGCGGCTCCCTCGGAATTCGCCGATGCGCTATTCGGAAGTGAGGCGGAACCCGATGATCCGTCCGGCGAAGAGGGCGACGATCCGGACCGCACGGACGAGCCGTCTGAATCTCCTGCAGTATCTGACGACGATGGAGACCAATCGACCGAAGTCGACGATATCGAAATCGAATTCGACGAAGAGAGCGACGATCCGGCTTCGCCGGTCGAACCGGTCGACGATATCGCCGATGAACTGGACGACACCGAACGTGCTGTCGAACGCGATGATGCGGTAGCTCGTTCGGAAGTGGACGAAACTGAACCGCCGGCCACCGTGGATCTCGATGAACAACAGCCAGTCTCGAGCGGTGTAGCCGAAACGGAATCGCCCGACGCACCCGAAACCGAGACGGACCACGATCTAGACGACGAGTGGACGGAGATGGACGACGACGGAGTCTTCGAGGCGGACGTCTTCGATCCGGAGTTCGTCCCTGAGCCTGACGAGTTCGCCGACGAGTCGTTCGATTCCGGAGTGACCGATGACGAGTCCTTCGATGCTGGTGTGACCGATGACGAGTCCTTCGATACCGATGTAGCCGACGAAGGGTTTCTCGATGCCGGTGTAACCGATGACGAATCGTTCGACGAGGACGACTTCGCCGCACTCGACGACGTCGCGTTCGATCCGTCGGACGACGATGATCTCGACGGGGAGGTAATCGATCCAGATCCGACATCGGAGGCGTGGGATGTGGCGTTCGACGACACCGATGACGGTTTCGGCGGTGAGCAAACGGCAGGATCGGCAGATTTCGAAGACGACGACCGATTCGCCGTCGACGAATTCGACGATCCATCGGTCGACGAGTCGTTCGTCGAGTTCGACGAGGAAACGTCGTCGTTCGGAGCGGACGAACGCGATGGTGACGAGGCCGATAGCAGCGAGACGGGTGACCCAGTTCTCGACAACGTCGCCGAGATGGTCGTTCCGGATCTCAACGTTCCGGATCCGGCCGAATTCGAGACCGAATCGGAGATAGAGACGGGTTCACAGTCCATCAGAGTCGATCGGGAATCGGTTGACTCGCTCTTGCAGCTGGTCGAAGGGCTCGTCACGTCCCGTGTCCGGCTTCGGTCTGCGGTCACCGACCAGGATCCGTACGAGACCCTCGAGCGGGAACTCGACGATCTTGAGGACATAACATCCGAACTCCAGGAGACGGTCATGGACGTCCGACTCGTCCCACTCAAAACGGTGACCAACCGCCTACCGCGCGTCGTCCGAGACCTGGCTCGGGAACAGGACAAACAGATCTCGTTCGAACGTGAGAACGACGACGTCGAACTCGATCGAAGCATTCTCGATCGAATCGGAGATCCCCTCATCCACCTCGTCAGAAATGCGGTCGATCACGGAATCGAACCGACCGATTCCCGGGAGGAGGCCGGTAAACCTCCGGAGGGGACGATTACGCTTCGGGCGGACCGATCGCGCGACCGGGTGACTATCGAGGTAACAGACGATGGCAGTGGCCTCGAGGCCGATCGCATCCGAGACGAAGCGCTCGAAGCCGGGGTCCTAGACGAAGACGAGGTCGACGAACTGGACGATGGCTCGATCTACGATCTGGTCTTCCATCCCGGACTCTCGACGGCTGACGAGGTCACCGACGTGAGCGGCCGAGGGGTCGGGATGGACGTCGTCAGGCGAACAATCGAGACGTTGAACGGGACCGTTTCGGTCGAGAGCGAGCCGGGCGAGGGAACCACGGTTACGATGACGCTCCCGGTCAGCGTCGCGATCGACGACGTCCTTTTCGTCGAGACCGCCGGTGAGCAGTTTGGCATTCCGGTAGACGTCGTTCAGGACGTCGCCGACGGCCGGTTCGTCGCCGAATCGGATGACGGTCTCGTGTTAGACGACGGCGGCGAACCGATGCCTGTCGTCGAACTCGCTGAGGCGATGGAAACGTCGATGCCGTCGGCCGACAGGGATGGAATGGTCGTGCGAGTTCGAGACGATGTCCGATCGGTCGCGTTACAGTGTGACCTGGTCCACGGTCGGCGTGAGGTCGTCGTGAAGCCCTTCGATGGGTTCATGCGAGACGTCCCCGGTGTCAGCGGAGCGACGGTCAGGGGTCGGGGTGAAGTAGTGACCATCCTAGACGTAGCAACAATATAATCATGAACACAACGAGAGACGAAGAGAGGATCATCGAATCATGACGCTGAAAGTAGACATTCGAAAGTTAAGTTTCATCAACGAGATGGCGAAGGTTGGAACGAACGGAGTCGCGGATAACCTGAGTAAACTCACCGGACAGGACGCCCGGATGGAGGTAACGAAGACTAACTTCATCGACGTCCAGGATATCAAATCCCAGCTCGATGGTGGCAAGCGTGTCGGCGTTCGCGTGCGCCTCCTTGACGAGCCACACGGCCACATCCTTATTCTCTTTCCAGAAGCGAGTGCGAAGAAGATCACCGCACTCATGCTCAGAGACGTCGTCGACGACATGGAAAACGTCTCCGGGAAGATGGCCAGAAGCGCCGTCGAGGAGATGGGCAACATGATGGCTTCTGGGTTCATCGACGGCTGGGCTGACGTTCTCGGTCGGGCAATCGACACGGCTGCTCCGCAGCTCGTCTACGCACCCGCCGGCGACATCGTCGTCAGGACCGCTGGACTCGGCGGGGAGGATCTAGCGCTTTTTTTCGACTCGAACCTCACGGTGCCGAGTTACCAGATCGAAGCCGAGATCTACGCGTTTCCCGACCTCGAAGAGTTCGTTGAGATGGTCAACGAAATCGAACCACAGACCGCATGAGACTCGACGTAAACGCCCTCGGAACGTTCTATCGGATGGCGAGAGAGGGCGCCGGTCTCGCCGCGGGGCGGCTAACCCAGATGACCGACGTCGAGACGCAAGTGGGCGTGACGAAGCTCAACTTCATGCGCGGGACCGAGATCAGACACGATTTCGAAGACGGTTCGGAGAAAGTCGGCATTCGGGTCGAGCTCTCGGGTGGGATTGACGGGCATTCGATCGTCGTCTTCGATCGCGACAGTGCTCGAACGGTACTCAACGCGTTACTCCCGGATCAGACGACAGACGAGTTCGACGAGTTGAGTCGATCCGCGGCGACGGAGGTCGGTCAGATTATGAACAACGGCTTTATCGACGGCTGGGCCGACGTCCTGGAAACCGTCATCGACGTATCCACGCCCGAATTTATCGAAGGGGAGAGTGCCGATCCGTTCTTTGGGGATCTGGAGACGGCGCCCGACGCGGACGATCTCGCACTCGTCTTTCAGAGTCACATCGAGGCCGTCGGGACCGAAACCGGGTTTCGTCACTACCTCTTTCCCGAGCACGACTCGATGGCGACGCTCTTAGAACGGTTGCGAACGAGCGAGGGAATCGAGTACGATAAACTCGAAGGGTTCGATCGGATGGCAGAACAGGGTGCACAGGAGGTAGCCAGGACCGCGACGACGCTGACCGGGATCGAAACCACGGTCGAGATTCGCCGGCTCAACTTCGTTTCGCTAGAAGCGATTCCTGAAGAGGTTGCAAACGACCGTCTGGTTGGGGTGGCGTTCGAGTTCGACGGAATGCCGAGTGGCTACCTCTTGTTCCTGTTCGACGAGACGTCGGCGACCGAAATCATCGATGCGATGGTACCGATGGATACCGGGACGTCGGAACCAGGTGAGTTCGACGAGATGGGACGCAGCGCCATCAAGGAACTCGGTAATATCATGGCGAGTGGGTTTCTCGACGGGTGGGCGAACGTCCTCGATACGACGATCGACCATTCGACGCCCGAGTTCGTTCACGATATCGGTGCTGCCGCGGTCGACCCGGTAATCATCCATCTCGGCGAACAACAAGATTACGCGTTCGTCTTCGATACGAAGGTCGTCGCCGATGGTCGCGAATTCGATTGCGAAGTGTATGCGATTCCGGACGAAGACGATCTGGAACGCGCCCTCAACGCTCTCGACGTCGACAAGATCGACGAGACGCCGACGACGGCAGAATTTGGAGAACTAGAAGGAACATGAAGACGTACGGAACTGAACCAGGAGTGCCAGACCCCGTCCAGGTAGGTATCTCCGAACTCGCCGTCAGCGAGGGTGAGAACACGTTGAAATCCTACGGTCTCGGGTCGTGTCTGGCGATCGCGCTATACGATCCGGATACTGGAATCGGGGGGCTCGCTCACACGATGTTACCGGACGGCGACCAGGCAGAAAACAGCGATATCAAACCGGGTAAATACGCCGATACGGCGATTCGTGCGTTGCTTCGGCGAATGGTGGAGCGGGGCGCGACCTACACGGACGTCGAGGCGAAAATTGCCGGCGGAAGCGATATGTTTGAATTCGAAAGCTTCGGCGACGGCGTCGGAAAGCGCAACGCCGACGCCGCTCGTGCGGAACTCGAGAAACTCGGCGTACCACTCGTTTCTGAGGACGTCGGTGGAAATCACGGCAGGACAGTGGAGTTTACACCGGGAACTGGAACGCTCGTCATCAAGAGCGGTAACGGAGAAAACGGAGTGAGCGAGTTGTGAGCGACGATGCGTTCGCGTCGATTCTCTCGTACGTCGAATCCAATCTCGGCTTCGCGACGAGCCACTACAACGATAGTTACCTCGATCGGCGAATCTCGTCTCGTATTCGTCGAACCGGTTGTGACGGATACGCCGAGTACGACGAGCTAATTAGAGAGGACGCCGAGGAACAGACGGCGCTACTCGATTCGCTTTCGATCAACGTAACCGGGTTCTTTCGCAACCCAGACGTCTGGGACGGCATTCGTGATGTCCTTGCGATCCTATCGCGTTCGAACGATTCCGTTCACGTCTGGTCAGCGGCTTGTGCGGACGGCAGAGAGGCGTACTCACTCTCAATGCTCGCCCACGCCGACCCCGAGATCGACGAGTCGAAACTGTACGTTCTCGGAACCGATATCAGTGAACCGGCGCTCGAAACCGCTCGAAGCGGTGTGTATCAACAATCGCGAACGACGGACATCAGCGATCAACTCTCGTATCTAGACGCGTTCGATCGATACGTCGAGTGTCGTGGAAAAGACACGTTCGAAGTTCGAGCTCCCGTCCGTGAGAACGTCACCTTCGAACGACACGACCTCATCAACGACGAGCCGAAGTCGGGATTCGATCTGGTCATCTGTCGGAATCTGTTTATCTACATCGATCCGGCGTACAAGGGATCGATGCTGGAGACGATCGGTAAGTCGCTCAGGCAGGAGGGATTCCTGGTGATCGGAAAGGCGGAGACGATTCCGCCACAATTGAAATCGTCGTTTTCGATCCACGACGGACGGTTACGTATCTACCGATTCGAACCCACAGAGCAGTCACAGCTCAACCTCAGATGACCGAATCCTTCGGAATCTGAACGCGGGTCGTTCAGTCTGTGTGTTGTACCGACGCGATTGGCCGATCCTGACCAGTCGACCACATGGTACATAGTTGCGCGTGACGAATTTTCCGTAATGAGTATGGACGCGCTGGAGCACTGTGTCGAACGACTCGATGCGGTTTTCGCGACGAATCCACCCCGATCAGCCGCAGAACGGCGAGACTGGGTGGTTCGTCCTCTCCTCTCAGCGCTCGGTTGGTCCGCCGAGTCGGTGGACAGACCGTCTTCGATCGAGTCAACTGACGTAGAGGCGTTCGTCCTGTCGGTCGACGTTGACGGATCGACACCTGCGGTAGCCGTCTTCGTCGATGCCGACGGCCTCACGACCGACGAAGTGGGTAACATCCTCTCGGAGATGGCCCTCGATCGAGCCATCGCATTCAAGCGTGGGGAGATCGCGACGTTTACGGGAACGGACGGGACGCCCGCTGCGATCGTCCCGATCGAAGAACTCTCCGACCGGCCGACAGTCCTCGAACCGTTTTCCCGCCAGGAAATCCGTTCACACATCGCCTCGCTCGATCCGAGTGACCTCGTCGCCAGACGCCTCGTTGTGTCACGCGACGCGTTGATCGAGACGTTGACGGACGAATTCGCCGATGCGATCGATCTCGAGCCGAACGAATGCGCCCCTCTCGTCGAGACCATCCTCGACGAACTCGTCACGAAGACCGATCAATCAGCCGGCCTCCCCTCCGGGAGTTCGGGCACGAAGGGGGACGCGGATCTGATGTTCGATCAACCCCCGAATGAAACGCGTCGAGACGGATCAGCGGACGCTCCCGACGACCGATCGGGGGATGGGCACGGATCGCCGGCGACGGACTCCGTATCGGAAATTCCCGATTCCAACTCGCCGACTGAAGACCAGGAGGGCGAGTTCGTCGTTCGCGTGTTCAACGACCGCGGCAAGATTGGGGCCGTCGGTCACTCGACGTCCGCCGGCGCGCTCTCCGAAGCGACGGCGTACCTCTTCGAACGCGGACTCTCCGGCGTTAGGCTTCCCTGGCCGGACGACGGCGAGACGTACGTATTGAACGACGAACCCGTCGACCCGGACGGATCGCGGTGGAGCGCCTACGAGCGGCTGTCGAACGGAACCTACCTTAAAACAAGCGGGACGATCGAGAACCGAGCCGAGCGACTAGAGGCGCTCGCGTCGCGAGCCGGACTCAGGGCGATGCTCACCGGGGACTGGAGCAATCAGTCGTAACTGATGTCGACCGAGGTTATCCTGACGACGGCGTGTTCTTGGTCGCATTCATTCTTGTCTTTGAGTCCGAGCGATTCGAGTGATCGTTCCCACGCCTGGGTATATTCCGAGTCACCCAATTCGATAGTGACATTGCTTCCCTGATAGACGCTCGTCCCAATCTTGTTCGCCGTCACCTCCTGGCTCCCGTGAGCCATGAGCGACCGCTCGTCACCGTCGACGACGACCAGCGAGACGACCGCGACGCCGTCGACACACCTCATCGGCGGGTCGCGAACCGTGATCTCCCCGCTCGGCGTGACCTTCACGACGGCTCCACCCTGGTAGGCGACGGTCGTTCCCTCGTACTCGTAGGTGAACGCCCCGATACCATCGTGGTCGTAGTTACTCAGGTGGTCGTCGAGTACGTCTGTATCAGAGCCGTCTTTAGTTACGTTAATATGTTTAATTGAACCATCGGATTCGACCTGGATGGTCCCTTCTCTGAGATTCAACTCCCCGGAGCGTTCGAGAACGCCGTCGTTGCGAACGATGTCGTTGAAGTTCTCCGCGAGCGCGTCCATCGCGAAGTCGGCGTTGTTTTGCTGTTCTGACTGCTGGAAGTCGCCCATCGCCTGGAAGCCGGTCATGTAGAGCACGCCCACCGAGGCGATGATGAGGCCGAAGACGATGACGAAGCCGACGACTTCGCTCACCCCGCGGTCGGTCGATCGGCCATCGCTCCGAATCATGGCTGATCCTCCAGCGTAATCCCGTCGTCCCAGACGACCTGGATCGGTCCGCCGGTAACGCTCGAGTTTTCTCGTACGTCTACGTGATCTGCGATCGGGACGGCGACGTTTACGTCCTCACCGTGGGAGGTGAGAACGAGACACTCGCTGGTTTCGACCAGTGGATACTCATCGATATCGCAACCGGAGTCTCGCAACTCCACGGTGTACTGCGATCCCGACGCGAAGCGCTGGTGGTCCGTTCTGATCGTCGCGCTCTCGCTATTTTCGGAAGCCATCCGATCCATGCCGGAAATCTCACCGGCGAGGCGCTCCCCGATGGTTTCGAGTGTCGCCTCGGCCGATTGTTCTCGCTGAGTGTCGAGCATGCTGCCCGCGCCGATCAACAGCCCGGAGATGAGCACCGCCGTAATTCCGACCGTCAGGACGTGCGTGATGGCGATCGAGACCGCACGGTCGTCACGTCCAAACTTCAAGGTGTCTCACCCAGCGCATCGCCCAGTGTGGCACTGACTGTTATCGTGTTCTCGATGGAGAGGCTATTTGAGGTGTAATGGTACGTGACTGCAACCTCGAGATCTTCATTAATGGTTGGTGAGTCAGTGAGCATGCTCGCTTCGGCTTCGACGTGGATGGCCTTCCCCTGCGCCCGCGTCAGAGTGTACTGATCTTCGACGTATTCTTCAATCTTGGTTTCCCAACTTACGTTGTTAGTTTCATTAGAATGCTCAATTAAGCCTTCAACTCCGGCTTCCAGTTCGGCTTCGGTGATCCGTACGTCCTCTGCGCTCTCGCCTGCGTCGCCTGTATTCACCGTCTCCGTGTACTGAACCCCGTTGAAGATGACGACCACGCCGAGGAGGATGAACGCGATCGTGATCGCGCCGATGAGGACGAGCTGGCCGCGCTCGGTCCTCTCGTCACCCGGAGCGTTCGCGATCACCATACGGTCACCCGCACTTCGACGATGTTGTACACTTCGGAGTCGTCGGCTTGCTCCATCGGCGGAATGGGATAGTCGTATTGATCGTGTGCCACTTCGAGGGTGACGGTCTCATCGCTTTCTTCGGGGCCATTCGATCCGGACACGGTCAGATTCTGCGATTCGTACAGCGTAACCGTGAAACTCGCAGAGACGGCTCCCTGTCCTCTGGCACCACCCATTCGGACGGCGTCGGTCGTCGATCGATTATTCTCGTCCTCCCAGTAGATGTACTCGACGTTGTACGAATTCCCTCCGTGTTCGAAAAAGTGCGTATTCAGTACGTATCCGAAGTCGCTCACGTTCGCATACGCCGAGTTGTTGTAGACGAAGTCTGCGTCCTCACCGAACGTCGCGTCGATCCACTCTTCGCTTTCGTTGTCGTAGTACCGAACCAGCTTCGAGAGGTCGTCACTCGCCGCTCCGGTCATCACGACGTCTTTGACCTCCTGTTCGGCCTGTGCCTGTACACCGCGATCTACCGCGCCACCCGTCGTCGGCGTGATCACGACGGCCTGCAGCGCGAACAACACTGCCGTCAGGAGAACGATCGCCGCGACAAACCCTTCGAGCGTAAACGCCTGGCCACGCTCGTCGGTCGTTGGACTTCGATCTCTCATGCTACCACACCCTCACGGTCAGTACACAGACGGGATCACATTCGCTTTGTTCGGTCGTCACGATTCGCGTTGCACTGGCACCGATCTCTCCGTCGTACAGATGCCCACTTGCATTTACGTACTCTGCAGAGTCGTCACCATACTCGTCTAGCTCCACAATGGTCACGTTCACGCGATCGAACGCGCGATCACTCGAACTGCGCAATCCCAGGACTTCGATGAGGTCGTCCCCATCCTCATCGTAGTACTCATCGAATTCCTCGAGGTCTAGCTCGTTTGGCGTGTCAGTCGAAGCGTTATCGACGATCGTCGCGGCGATTCGATCGGCCTGCGCCGTCTGTGCGCCGCCCGCGTCGGCAAACGGCGTGATGATCGTCGGGACGAACGCGAAGATGAACGCCACCGCGAGTATGAACAGACCGATCCCGACGGCGAAATCCTGAACCGTCTGTCCGCGGTCGTCCCCCATCGGCTTCTGTCGTGGTTCGTACGTCATGGTATCAGGCGATCAGCGACCAGCTAACTAGCGCGACCGTCGAGAGGGCGATGACGTACTTCAGTCCGCTCAGCAGCTTCGCATCTCGCATGTAGCCGCTGATGAACCCGGACAGGATGGCGTGCATCGTCACAGCGTGGAAGAACAGAAGTGACATCAGGTTCACGTCGATATTATCGCTGAGATCCATATCCGACATCGGACCACCCGCAGCTTGTGCTTGATCTGCATCCACCTCTCCTTCGGTCCCGAGTCCAGACATCGTCTCCAGGAACTGCGTCTGCAAGATCGCGATCACGGCGAGCATCGTCATGAACGTCATGATGATGATGACGACTTGCATCCGCGTGCGCGACTTTCGGTCGCGCTCGATGTCGTCGTGGTTCTCACTCGCTCGTGCGGCCGTCCGAAGGACGTTCGAAATCTGATTCGACGCCTCCTGGGCTTTCGTAATCAATTTCACCGTTCGAGCCAGCCGCGGGATGTGGTACTTGTTGTTGAACTCGATCATCGTCGCTTTCAGACTCATCCCGTAGTTGACCTTGGTGTGCATCTGCTCGAACTCGCCGGCCAGTTTACCATTCGTCGTGTCCGACACCGATTTCAGCGATTCGAGCAGCGTGAGCCCCGTATCGTTCGCACTCGAGAGTTTTCGGAGGTCTTCAGAGAGCGTCGAAACGACCTGGTGTCTGGATCTGACGTTCCACTCGTAAAAGATCGCAAGCGGTATCATCGTTGCGTACACCGGAAAGTAGACGTAGATGAACGTCCCCCAGACCGGATTTTCTTGCATTCCCGACCAGCTCGTCGGCGCGGAGTCTTGAACCATCGCTGACGTTACGATGACCAGGACGGCGGGGACGGTAAGCGCGAGTGTGTACATCGGATTCTCTCGGAAGAAGTGATGCGGTCGCTGGAGGACGTTCATCGTCTCGTGTGTCCCCTCCCGATTCTTGATCCGATCGAACACCCGGTGGCTGCCAGTGAACTGCTCGATGAGTCCCAGATCGAGCAGGCTGCTGTTCTGGGTCGCTCGTAACCGCTCGTGACCGCCGTCGGGACTGAGGTAGCCGTCGCCGATCTCGTCGTGTTTCACCGTCGACACGAGAACGATGAACCCGATCCCAGTCAGTGGAATTAGGGCGTAGACCGAGATGTAGATCATGCTTATCGAGACGTCAGAACCCGGAATCATCTGCATGATCACCAGGATGATGATCAAGAGTAGCGGAAACAGCGAGAGCGTCATGTACATCTCGCCGAATAGCTCCAGGGTCTCTAACGTGAGTTCCTGTTGCTGTTTGGCCGTCCGCATGTGCTTTTCTTTCTTATCCGAGAGGAAACTCTCCATGTCGCCACCGCTGTTGACGATCGAGAGCATATCTGTCAAAAATTGAGACAGCTCGTCGCTCGGTGTCTCGATCGCCTGATTTCGAATTGCCGTTCGATAGTCCGTATCGAAGTATTCAGTTTCGTTTACGATACTCTGAAACTCCTTCGAGACCTCGCCGTACGTATCGTCGGCTTCGGCCATCGCTTCTAAAATTTCGAGCTGGTTGAGCCCGCCAACCGAGAGGGCGTACATGAACGAGACCGAGTCGGTAAGCAACATGTTGATCTCGCGTTTTCTGGCTGACGCTCTCGAGTATGGGACGGCGACGAGCGATCCGAAGCCGAGTGCGAACCCGAGCGACCCAAAGACGATGCCACAGAGAATAACCAGAGTCGGTATTTTAACCGTCTCCCAGAGGTTGAGCATCGTTTCGCTCGACATCGGTACGCCGAAGATTTCTTCGACTTCGACGAGCCCCGTTCCGAAGACGGCCCAGCCGATGAGTAATCCCAGAATCCAGAGGAACAAGCCGCTGATGAACCCGATACCGATTGCACGGGAGAGGTACATCTCGACCGTGTCCGTCATTCTGGCCTGAGCGAGCTTCTTCTCCACGTCGGCGGCGAACTGGCTGTCGTCGCTAAACAGCCGGGCGTAGACCGGATAGAACGTATCACCGAGGGTGTCGGAGTCGCCGAATCGGGTATCCGATGGATCTCTCTGCTGAAAACTCATGACTCGTCCTCTTCGTCGAATCGATCGGCTTGTTCGTCCCCTTCGGCTTCGTTTACGTCGTCGCTACCGGTCTCACTCCGGGGGGACGCCTCGTTTTCGTCCTGCTCTGACGAACCGAAGATCGATTCCTCGTCCGACTCCCGGTCGAAGATCGAGCCAGAATCGCCTGTATCGGGCTCAGTATCGTCGAACATGGGCCCGTCTTCCGTGCCAAAGATCGACCCGGTGTCGTCGTCTTCTGTGTTGTCTGTCGACTCGTCCCCGGTCGACTGTTCCGACTGAAGCTCTCCCGATTCCCACGCGTCGTCGGCACTGTCACTGGCTGGTTCCCACTCGGTCTCGTCGTCCGTTGCTCGATCGGATCGGTCAGTTTTACTCACTTCCTTCGTTCGCGCTCGTCGACCGAGATCCCACTCCGGCTCGCTCTCATCCGACTCGTCTCCTCCCGGTGAGAAGATCGAAGCGAGATCGTCCTCCGGGAACATCGAGTCGAAATCTGACGTATCCGGTTGCAACGAGTCGTCTTCTTCAGATGGCTCAGATTCGATGGTGCCCGATTCGAGCGCTTCCAGCGTATCTTCCATCCCGGTAAAGAGACTCTCCAGTCCGTCACCAGAATCGTCCGCCGATCGGTCCGTCGCGTCCGGGTCGCTGATTGTGGGCGACGGCTCTTCGAGTTCGAGCGTGTCATCGGACGTCGCATCGAGTTCGGCCGACTCTGTAGGGTCGTCGCTTCCTTCCAGTGCCGGTGGATGCGCTACGGCTTCGCTTTCGTCAGTTTCGACCGTTTCCTGGGCGGTTCCTGAGGCCTCAACTGTCTTGGTTTCGATTCCATCATCCTCGAGCCAGGATGGCGTCTCGGCTTCGGCTTCGACACCTGCCTCCGCCGAGGGTTCGTCGAAAGTGAACGCTTCGTCTTCGTCGGCGCCCCACTCGGGTGCCGGTCCGGTCACGAACGCTTCGTCGAAGTCGAACGCTTCCTCATCCGTTGGTTCGAACGCAGTTTCATCCGCTTCGACCTGCTCCAGCGCGCTTGCAAGCCCACTCGGGACGCGCCCGCGATACTCGTCGAAGAGTGACTCTTCGGCTCGCTCTAGGATGTCCATCGACAGGTTATAGGTCTCTGTTGATGCGTCCGGGCGTGGAACGAGTTCTTCCTTTTCGGGATCGACGTCGATCTTGACGCTCTCCATCTCGCGGAGGTCGGCGAGGCTGTGTTCTAACTGATCGTTCGCGATCAGCGTGAGAATGGTATCCGGATCGTTGATGAACGCCTGAACCGTCGCTGCCACCTCGGCGTACGTATTCAACCCGTTTCTGATCAGGTAGGCCAGAATCACCTTCCGCTTGAACAGTTCGTCCTGGAGCTTCTCGTAGTTCCAGCCCCGATCGAACATGATCTCGTCTAGGGTGTTCGAATCACCCATTTTGAGATACTCGTCCGTCTCGGCTTGCCACTGGTAGACGTCTTGAACGTTTATCTCGTCGTTCTCCGCCTCGTAGTGGTTAATCTCGGTTAGCGACTTGTTCCGCCGGACCTTGCGTCCCTGTACTCGCGTCTGGGTCTGGATGGAAACGAGATCCAGAGCTGTGAACATCGTCTTCGAGACATTGATCGGATCCGTCGTAAATCGCTTTAGCACCTCGTCGACCGAGTCGGCGTGGAAGGTAGTGTACGTAGTGTGACCCGTCGACATCACCTGAAACAGCGTTCGACCTTCTTCTCCACGGATCTCACCCATGACGATGTAGTCGGGTCGTTGACGCAGTGCCGCTTCTAGCAGGTCGAACTCGTCGATATCGCCGGTGGAGTCGTCGGAGAACGACGGCCGGGTCATCGAGGCGATCCAGTTTCGTTGCGGGAGTTCGACTTCGCGTGTATCTTCGATCGAGACGATCTTCGTGTTCGCCGGTATGAAAAGCGATACGGCGTTAAGCGAGGTCGTCTTCCCGGACGCAGTCCCGCCGGCGAAGATCAGGCTCTTGTGATTTTCGATACTCAGCCAGAGAAACGCCATCTCGTCTAGGCTGAACGTGTTCCAGTTTATCAGGTCGATCGGGGTGAACGGGACGTCCTTGAACTGCCTGATCGTGTAGTTCGTCCCGTGATCGGAAACTTCCTGCCCGAGTGTGAGCTGTGCCCGCGAACCGTCCGGCAGCGTCGCGTCGACCTGTGGAAGTCGCTTACTGATACCTTTCCCCGACCGCTGTGCGAGTTTGACAACGAAATCGTCCAGATCGTCTTCACCGTGATACACGTTGGAGATGATCTGTTCGTATTCGGAATGGTAGACGAAGACGGGCGAGTTGTACCCGTCACAGGAGATGTCCTCGACGTTGATGTCGTGTTTGACCGGATCGATTCGTTCGTAGCCGATGAAGTCGCGTTTTAACATGTACAGCAACTTTTCGACCTGGTACTCGTTGAGGGTGTCAGGATCTTCCTCGAGAAGTATCGGTTCCGGCCTGACCGAAATACCCTGGAGCGGTGCGTGCGTTTCCGCCTCATCTTCGTCGTCGCTATCTTCGTCATCGTCGAAGAACTCTTTGAACGACTCGATGATTCCCATCGTCGTCGCGTTGCTCGACTCTTCGAACAGATCGTATCGTTTGAGCAACCGACGGGTCTCTCGTTCGATGACCTCTCTACGGCCGTCCTCGTTTCGCTTGTTCTTGACGCCATCGTCGGCGTACTTGATCGCCGTTCTGAGTTTCCCCGAGAGAAATTCCTGTAGTTCCCGTTCGATCTCGTTTCGGTACGGCTCGACGACGTAGTACTTCTTCTCGTTTTCTTTCTCCGAGTGGAAGATGATGATGAACGAATACGGTTTGTTGACCCAGTATCGCTCCGTCTCTTTGAAGTGGAGTTTCTTCTCAAACGGAACGGTTTTTTCGAGATCGTATCGGTTGACGACGGTCGTATTCCCGTGATCGGTCGAGAAGAACTCGTCTTCATCCAGGTCTTCGTTGACGTCGACCGTCCGTTCGTCGACGAGCTCGTCGAGTTCCATCGCCGCGTTACCTGCGGCGTGAAGCTGGGATTCGATCGAATCGGGATCGAATCCGAGCGCCTCTTCGCCGTCGAACCGATCGATGTCACCCTCTTTCGTCCGTGGTCGCGATCCGTCGTCGTCGTAGTAGTACTCCCACTTGTAGTGCTCCCAGGTGTAGACATCTTTGACCACGGGCGTCGTTTCCGGGTTAACGTACTCGAGAAATTCGTTCCAGAGATATTTCGCATTCGGAGCGAACGTCTCGGTGATCAGTGATTCGACATCGTCCGGGTGGTATCCAAGATAGGTCGTCGGGTCGAAATCGACCCGATCCCAGTCGGAGCCACGTGGAACGGATGCACGCCCGTCCGCGTCGAGGCCGAGCTGTTGACCCGAATCGGTCGAATCTTCTGGGTAGAGCGTCGAAACGTCCGTCTCGTACCCGTACTCGGTCATGAAATCCTCCCACGTGTACGATCCTACTCGAACGGCTGCGCCGCTCGTCGGACCGCTCGTTTCATCGGAATCCGGGGTCGAATCTGACGAGTCCCCGTCAGAAAATCCCCGAACGCCGGTGTGGTCGCCCTCGTCAATAGCCATTAACACCCTCCAAACACTCACCCATCAAAAAATTCATCCACAAATTATCGGGCATGATAATTCGAACCACACCACGGTCCGGCGTTCTCCCGTCCGGTTGACACCCTAACATTTCAAACCCTGTGCACATATGATTCGATCTGTGTATGTTCGTACCTCACGGGTCTTTTATTTTATGATTGTTGACTCTCTGTTCACATTACTTATTGATCTATAAGCTTCGGTAACGGTCATCGACCATCGGGCAGTGGCGACTGGTACAGTGGGTGAAATTGGATCTACCGCCACACGCAAACTGAACCGACTTCTCAAATTCGCACTCCGCTACCGGCCCACTCCCCCTCAAAGCCACGGACGGGCGTGACGGGAGTCGAACCACGCCTGAGAACCCACTCGCTCCGCTCGTGAAACCTCTGTCTGATTCGAATCCCACAATCCGTCATCGGCATCGCTTCGCTCAGCACGATGACGGGCGTGACGGGATTCGAACCCGTGATCAGAAGGTTAGGAACCTACTGCCCTCTCCGCTAGGCCACACGCCCCGGGGCTGAAAACGGAGTCAGTTCGTTTCCGTTTCGGTGTCGGTCTCGGCTTCGGTGTCGTCGTCGGTGACGACTTCGTCGGTGTCTTCTTCGGTCGCTTCTTCGAATCCGGTCTCTCGCATCTCTTCGAGTTCGGTTTCGACTTTCTCTTTTCCTTTCTGGAACTCACCCATGGCCTCTCCGGTCGACCTGGCGAGCTTCGGAATCTTGTTGGCTCCGAACAACAAGATCGCGATGAAGAGGATGATCAAGAGCTCTGGACCCCCGGGTACGCCGGGGATGAACAGTGGTGCGATTTCGGCTACCATCTCTATCCGAACCTTACCGACTGGCAATTATAACCTTTTTGGACCGAACAGGTAAGTAATGCTGGACGAACTCGGCAGATACGACCAGTAACTACGCAATTTCCGCACTGTCCGACGCTAAAACCATCTGGGATGGCGTGTCCTCTTGGCCCATCTCGTCTCTAATTGGAAGCGAACTCTCGAACGAGAGGTCGAGCTGGCCGCACAGTGCGGGCGGAAAACCAACCGTGTGCTGGACGACACTCACTCATCACATACTCGCCAACGTAGGGCTTTTTGCCACCGCAGGATATCTTCAGGTATGACCAATTCGACTTCCGGAGGCCGGCGCGTGTACGATCCAGCCGACTCACACGCGTTTCCAGACGAGAAGCTGAACTCCGTCCTCGAGTACGTAGCCGAAGACGAAGAGATCAACGCCTTCCTCGACGCGCAGAACGTAAACGCCGTCGAGCGGTTACAGTACAACGATCACGGACCGAAACACATCGACATCGTTCGAAATCGTGCGCTCTGTCTGTACGATCTCCTGAAAGCCAGTGACGTCGAGTTCAACGGCGCACAGCAACAATCACTCGACGAAGCCGACGAATCGGTCATCATTGCACTCGCGGCGACGTTACACGACGTCGGCCACACCGTCCATCGCGATCGACACGCGTTTTACTCGATCCCGCTCGCCTCCGACATCCTCGATCGAATTCTGCCGGAGTTTTACGACGTCAGCGAGGCCGTTCGCATGCGCGGTGAAATTCTTCACGCGATCCTCTGTCATCACAGCCCCGTCGAACCGCTCACCACCGAAGCCGGCATCATCAGGGTCGCAGACGCCCTCGACATGGAGCGCGGACGCTCGCGAATACCCTACGAACACGGTGGTCGCGGAATCAACACCCTCTCCAGTCAGGCGATCAGTCGCGTCTCGCTCCACGAAGGTAACTCGAGTCCGGTGATGGTCGAAATCGAGATGACGAACGCCGCCGGCGTCTATCAGGTGGACAACCTCCTGAAAGCAAAACTAAACGGCTCCGGGCTCGAAGATCACGTCAGGATCGTCGCCGTCAACACCAACGAGAACCGCGATCAACTGGTCGAACGGATCGAACTCTAATCGCGCGCGGGCGCTGTCGCATCACTTTTCTCGGTTCCCGTCTCACGTATCGACGATGTCGACACAACTCGCCGTTCTCGCCCTGGTGACCGGTCTCCTGACCGGCGGACTGTTCAGATTTCTCTCGATACCGATTCCGGCCCCACCCGAACTCCCCGGATTGCTCGGTATCGTCGGGCTCTTTCTCGGCTACAAGCTCGTCGATCACGTAGACGTCGGAATCGACGTGATAGACGTCTTCGGCATCTAACTCTCCTCACAGTTCGTACCCTCGGCTACCAATCTGAATCGATTTCAACACTGCTTCGAACCGAGAAAAACCTCGCCAATCGGCTTCAGTAACTGCGGATTTTGGGCTCGTAGGTCTTCTCCTCGCCGTCGAGGATTACCGGTCGGTAGAAGATGTTCGGTTCGCCGTCGTTCCAGGAAATCAGCGTGTGTTTGAGCCAGTTCTCGTCGTCTCGTCGCTGGTTCTCCTGGCGCCAGTGAGCCCCTCGGAACTCGTTACGCACGAGCGCGCCGAGAGTGATCGTCTCGGCGACGTCGATCAGGTTGCGCGTCTCGTAGGTCATCTGGAGGTCGGTGTTGAACGTACGCGACGGATCGGCGACGCCGACGTTCTGGTACTCTTCGCGACACTCCCGGATGACCTTCAATGCCCGCTTTAGCCCCGCTTCGGTGCGGAACACGTTGACGTCCGCGGTCATCGCTTCCTGCAACTTCGCTCGGATGTCGGCGTGATTCGTCCCGTCGTGTTCGAGCAGATACTCGACGCGCTCGCGTTCGGCCTCGACTGCTCGTTCGAGAACGTCCTCGCCGGCGGTCAGTTGGCCGCTCCCGTCGGTCGCCACTTCGCCCGCGGCTTTGGATTCGCCGAGGCCGGCACGACCCGGCTGGACCGGCGAGTCAAGGTCCGTTTCGTCTTCGACGTCCTCACCGTACCCGGTAACGATTTCGGCCTCGCCGAGATCTTCGCCGGCTGCGTGTCTGCCCGCTCGCTTTCCGAAGACGATGAGTTCGGGGAGGGCGTTGCCACCCAGTCGGTTCGCTCCGTGGACGGAGACGCAGGCACACTCGCCTGCGGCGTAAAGCCCGGAGATGCACGTCTCGCCGTTCTCGTCGGTTTCGATCCCGCCCATCGCGTAGTGCTGGCCGGGCTTGACCGGCATCGGTTCGACGAGCCCGTCGACGCCTTCGAAGTCCTCCGCGAGGTGGAGGATGTTCTCGAGTCGATCGAGAATCCGTTCCTCGCCGAGGTGGCGCATGTCGAGGTAGACGTACTCGTCGTTGACTCCCCGTCCTTCGTTCACCTCGGTTAACTCGGCTCGCGAGACGACGTCACGTGAGGCCAACTCACCGGCGTTGTTCGCGTATCCTCGTTCGAACATGAACCGCTCGCCGTCTTCGTTGTAGAGGATGCCGCCTTCGCCGCGAACGCCCTCGGAGATCAACACTCCGGTGGAGGGAAGCGACGTCGGGTGGAACTGGACGAATTCCATGTCTTCGAGCGGCACGCCGGCGCGGTAGGCGATGGCGTGCCCGTCGCCCGTACAGGAGACGGCGTTCGTGGTGTGGTCGAACGCCTGACCGGGACCGCCGGTCGTCAGGACGACGCCGTCGTTCGCTTTGAATCCTTCAATGTTCCCGGACTGGACGTCGTAGGCGACGACGCCGTGGCAGGTCCGATCGTTCGGGTCTGGCTCGTCGGTGACGGCCAGATTCATCACGTACCACTCGTCGTAGACCTGAATCCCTCGCTTGACGACCTGCTCGTACATCGTGTGAAGCAGGTGGTGGCCGGTCTCCGCACCGGCGTAGGTGGTTCGCGGGAACGAGAGCCCGCCGAACGGTCGCTGGGAGACGGTTCCGTCCTCCTCGCGGGAGAAGGGCATACCCCAGTGTTCGAGTCTGATCGTGTCTTCGGGAGCGTCCTGGGCCAGCGTCTCGATGGCGGGTGCGTCTCCGAGGTAGTCGGAGCCTTTCATCGTGTCGTAGGCGTGTAGCTCCCAGTCGTCGCCCTCTCGAAGCGCGGCGTTGATGCCACCTTCGGCCGCACCGGTGTGACTTCTGACCGGATGAAGCTTCGTGACGATCGCCGTATCGGCGCCCGCCTCGTTCGCTGCGATCGCGGCCCGGAGGCCGGCCCCTCCGGCGCCGACTACGATTACGTCGTGTTCGTACATGGTTACCAGAATTTCAGGTTTTTCTTCACGGCTTCACGCTTGAGCTCCTGAATGTGCTCGGTGAGCGGGATGTCTTTCGGACACACCTCGGTGCACGAAAACTGCGTCTGACACCGCCAGACGCCGTGTTCCTGCTCGATGATGCGAAGTCGGTGTTCGGTGAGTTCCTCCTCTTCGCGCTCGTCCATCGCAAACCGGTACGCCTTGTTGATCGCCGCGGGACCCAGGTACTGGTTGTCCCCGGCGGCGATGTTACACGAGGACATACACGCCGCACACCAGATACAGCGCGTCGACATCTTGACCTTCTCACGGTTCTCGGGCGATTGTCGCTGTTCTTCGAGATCGGATGCAGGCGGGGTGTCTTCGGACTGGAAGTACGGTTCGACGGCGTGCATCTGCTCGTAGAAGTGTTCCATCTCGACGACCAGGTCCTTTATCACCTCCTGGTGTGGAAGCGGTTCGACCCTGACGGGCTGGTCGAGTTCGGAAATCTGTGTCTTACAGGCGAGTCGCTGTCGGCCGTTGATGAAGAACGCGTCGGAGCCACAGACGGCCTGTCGGCACGAGTGTCGGAACGTAAGCGACGAGTCGAACTCGTCGCGGGCGTAGATAACCGCGTCGAGGACGGTCATTCCCTTTTCGAACGGAACGTGGAAGTCGTCGAAGCGGGGTTTCTGCTTCGCCTCGACTTCGGGGTCGAATCGGAACACCTTGAGGTGAACCGTCTCCCCGGTCGGTTCGGCCTCCTCGGCTGCCTTCTCCCGTTCGGCCTGTCGCGATGCTTTCTGCGCCATGCGTCGGTCCTGGGGTGAGGGCTCGGTGTCCGCCGATTCCTCTCCAGGTTCGGTCTCTTCCGTCTGTGGCGGTTGTTCTTGTTGGGTGCTCATACGATCCCTCCCATGATGAGTGCGACGTAGGTTCCCTGGGCGACGAGCGCGAGTCCGGCGAGCGACAGGATGACGAGGACGACGCGCTTTGGCGTCCCCGAGAGGCCCTGGTTGACCAGGGCGTTGTACACTCCGTTGACCCCGTGGAACGCCGCGGCCCACAGGAACAGGATCATCGTCAGCATGTAACCCAGGTTCTCCATTCGCATCTGCGTGCCGGCGAACGTTATCTCCCACGCGTGATTGACGAAGTGGAGTAAGAAGAAGTGAAACGCCAGCGTGACGATGAGAAAGGCTGCCGTCACTCGCTGGAGGAGCCAGGCGGTCCCACCGGGGGTAAAACTCGAGTAGCGTTCGGCCATCAGAGACCCACCTCCGTCATGAAGGTCGGGACGCTCGCGACCGTGATCGCGGCCGTGACGATCAGCGAGACGTAGAAGCTCTTATCCTGGCTGTCGAGTCCGATTCCGAGGTCGATAAGCAACAGCCGGAGGCCGTTTAGGATGTGAAAGACCGCGACTGCCAACAGACCGACTTCGAGAACCCGGACGATGAACAGGCCCTCGAGACCCTGTAGCGTGGTCGTGTAGATGTCGTCTCCGGCCATGATGGCGGTTTCCGGTTCCCCTGCGGCACCGATGGCCGTGCTCAACACGGCGATGTGGGTGAACAGGTAGCCGATCAGAATCCAGCCGGTGAACTTGTGGAGGATCCACGCCCACATTCCGGGCGCGAACTCCCGCCACCGACCGAAGTCCTCGACGAGACCGCGGTTGTAAGACTGGCTCATGTGCTCATCCGTGGGGTCACACCCCGCTGGTATAGAAGTTACTTTCCGTCGCCGCCACCACCGCCCGTGACGGCGCTTCGAGCCACCGCTTCCCGAATCAGTTCGGCCGTATCGGTCAGGTGCCGGCACCTGTCCCCGCTCGTCCCGTGTGGACGGTCCGTTCGCCGTCTATAGCGCTCGAAACCGGTCGATCGGGCCGACCGGAGAGTACGGGCTACCCGTCGCCGAAGACGGGAAGCGACTTCGCGAGTTCGCGTTCGAGGGCGGTGAGCGTGTCGTCGTCGAGCGCGACGAGGTGACAGAGCGGGTTACCCGGGTAGACGACGGGATTTTCGAGCACGCCCACGATGAGGCCGGTGAACGGGGCTTCGACCTGGACGATGTCGTCTTCCTCTTTGAACGGATTCGTGATCGTGCAGATGACCTCTCCCTCGCGGACGAGTTCGCTTCGCCCGAGTTTCATGTCGACGATCCCGCCGGCGTCGGCCCGTAACCAGGTCTTATCGCCCGCGTCCGAGATGACGGTTCGCCAGCCGGGCCAGTGAACTGACGAGTCGGGGTGACAGCCGAGTTCGGCGAGGACGCTCGCGACGCCCGTCAGCGCGCGATCGATGAGTCCTCGCTGGAATCGGTGTGCCTCGCCCATCTCGATCGTGATCGTGGGGATACCGGCGTCGGTCGACTCCCGTCGCAGCGTCCCTTCGGGTCCGCGCCCATCGATGATGACGTTCGAACTGAACGCGTGAGCGAGTCGTTTGACCGCCGGATTGTCGGTGTTCGCGCGAACGTGAAGCATGTTCGTCCGACCCCGAGTCGACGTGTGAAAATCGAGTCCAAAGTCACAAGGGGCGATGAAGTTCCTGAAGATCCGGTGGGCCATCCGTTTAGCGCTGGTCGATTCTTCGTCGCCGGGGAACGATCGGTTCAGGTCGCGGTCGTAGATCGGCAGGTACCGCTCCTGGGCGAGAAACCCTGGGACGTTCATCACCGGAATACAGACGAGCGTCCCGTGTAAGCCGGCGTGGTCCCAGTCGTGGGCGACCTCCCGGACGACCTCGATACCGTTCAACTCGTCACCGTGGGAGGCGGCGGTGAGAAAGACGGTCGGACCAGGATGTTCGCCGTTGACGATAGTGACCGGAATTCGTATCGGATCGCCGAGGTACGTCTCGCTGATGCCGTACCGAATGTTCGCCGATTCACCGGGATCGATCCGCCCACCGTCGTACGTGAACGGCTCTGCGGTCTCTCCCGCGTCCGGTTCGGACTCGACGTCGGCCATACGGACCCAATCCGCCGGCACTCTTATAAAAGATACGTGTACCGCGTTCGAACACCTGGGTGAGACCGAGCGTCCCGGTCAGGAACGGTTCCACGACGGGGACAATCGCTTCGCCTCGCCTCTCAATTTGCATCCCGGGGCGAACGTTTTGTAGGTGGCTGGCAATGTTTCGAACATGGAGTTTCGCGAGGCGACGACCGACGATTCCGAGTCGCTCAGATCGATCGCAGCCGACTCGCTCGCAGCGACGTACACGACGTTTCTCTCGGAATCGACGATCGAAGACGCGCTGGAACAGTGGTACGCGACCGACGCGATTACCGATTTACTCGAGAGCGATGATTCGCTCGTCCTCGTCGCCGTCGACGACGAACCGGTCGCGTTCAGCCAGTGTGAGATCGTCGGCGACGAGGAAACCGTCGGACAGATTCACTGGCTTCACGTTCACCCCGACGCTCGCGGGGAGGGGCTGGGTTCGAGACTCTTCACTCGAACGCGTGAAGAACTTTTAGACGTCGGGGCCGAGGTGATTCACGGCTTCGTCCTGGCCGAAAACGAATTCGGGAATCGGTTTTACGAGGAACACGGGTTCGAGCACGCGGGAACCCGGAGTATACAGGTCGGGGGCGATACGTACACGGAAAACGTCTACACCGAGAGCGCAGGGGAGCCGGTCGAGTGGCGAAGTCTCGAGCAACGCGACGTCGGCGACGGATCCACCATCTACGTCAGCTTCGGTGAACCCGCCCGCGGTTCGCTCGCCCCGTTTTACAGCGCCTACGAGACGGACTCGGGCACCGACCGGTACGGCTGGTACTGCGGTAACTGCGAATCGTTCGACAACGCGATGGACGCGATGGGACGGATCAAGTGTAACGCGTGCGGTAACCAGCGGAAGGCGACCCGGTGGGACGCCTCGTACCTCTAAGTGGGAGGCCACCACTCGATTCCACTACCGTACGGTTCGGAATGGCTCTGTCGGCCGGCTTCTCAATCGCTCCGTTCGCTCGAATCCACACGCTGTACGCTGATCCTGACGGCGTTCCGGTCCGGATAACAATCCCTCGGTCGCCCGTCGACCCGCCGAGGCCCGTCTCGTCGGCCGGGCTATCTCACCCTCATGCGCTCGCTCGATCACATCGTCCGCGGCTTTACGGCGACGCTCGCGGCACGGGCGATCTACATGCTCTCGAGCGCCCTGTTGATGGTGCTCTTGGCCCGGGTCTTTCTCGATCCGGGCGGCTACGGTCTGCTATTCTGGACGATCGGGATCCTCGCTGTGGTTCAGCTCGTTGCCGACCTTGGACTGGGGAAGTCCGCGGCACGGTACGTCGCGGAGTACGGCGAGACGGATCCGGGACAGATTCCGCACCTGCTACGACACGTCGTCGGGTACAAACTCGTCATCGTGACCGTCGTCGCCGGACTGTTGCTCGTCGTCGCGAGCCCGCTCGCCGAGGCGCTCGGCGAACCGGCCGCCGCACCGTTTCTCGCGGCGGGCGTCCTCTTCGTCGCCGCGAAGTCGTTCAGCGTCTTCGCCGAGATCGTCTTTCAGGGATCGAATCGCCTGGTTTACAGCGCGACGGTCAGGGCGATCGGCGGGGCGTCCAGACTCGTCTTCGCCGTCGCCTTCGTCGCGCTCGGATTCGGCGCCCTCGGGGCCTTCCTCGGCTACGCCGTCGGGTACGTGATCTCGGCCGTGTTCGGGTTGACGGCGATGTATTTTCTGGTCTACGCGCGATACGACCCGGCACCGACTATCGAGGACGGACTGTCGCGCCGATTGCTCGAATACAGCGTTCCGTTGACTGCCACCCGCGGCGCGAACGTCCTCGACAAACAGATCGACATCGTTCTCGTCGGCGTCTTTCTCAATCCGGCGGCCGTGGCCTTCTACACGCTCGCAAAGCAGATCACCGACTTCGTACTCGCGCCGGCCGAATCGCTCGGGTTCGTCATCTCGCCGAACTTCGGCGAGGACAAGGCGGCCGGAACCGTCGACCGAACGCGAGAGCTCTACGAGACGGCCCTTTCGAACGCAATGGTGCTCTACGTGCCCGCTGCCGTCGGCCTCGCGATCGTCGCGGAACCGACCATCACTCTCGTATTCGGCGCCGATTACGCCGGTGCGGCCCCGGTGTTGCAACTTCTCTCGCTCTTCGTCATCTTGCAGGCGATCACTAATTTGACGAGCGACGGTCTGGATTACCTCGGCCGCGCCAGAGAGCGCGCGATCGCGAAGGGTGGTACGTCGCTCGCGAACTTCGGGTTGAACATCCTGTTGATCCCGACGATCGGCGTCATTGGCGCCGCCGTCGCGACCGTGCTCACCCACTCGATTTACGTGGCAGTGAATCTCTACGTGATCCACGACGAACTCTCGCTTCGGGTCCGTTCGCTCGCGATCGATCTGGCCAGAATCTGTTCCGTGTCGGCGCTCATGGCGGCGACGATCGTCCTTCTCGTCCCTGAAATTACGTCCGTTCCCCTGCTCGCCCTGGCGGTCGCCGTCGGCGGGACCGCCTGGGCGGTACTCTCTGTCGCGAGCGGGTTGATCCGGCCGGGGACCATTCGAGCGGTTCTCAGTTGAGCCACCGTTTCCTGGATGGGTGTGAGGTTCTCCCCCATATTCGCGTTCTGCATAGATTTCCGCCCCAGATCGTCCGATTAGGCAGACAATCCGGGTTTTCGTCACGAAAATTTCTGCCGGAAGCGGCCGGTATTCGGTGAGATACGTCCACCGAGACACGTAACAAGCCTTTTCGCGCGTCGAAGAATTGAGTAGATATGGGCTACGCCGAGCCGGTATCTGTCGGGGTGTTGAGCTTACACAGCAGCAAGGAGACGAAAGCGATTTGCAACGCCGTCGAGGCGCTGGGACACAACCCCCAGTGGCTTCGGACGGATAACACGACGATACGGGTCGAAGACGGCCGGGTCGGTCTCGAACCGTCGGTCGATGTCGTCGCCAATCGGCTCCTGCTGTCGAACACCGAACAACCGTGCGAGGCGCTCGGTCTGGTGAACACCCTCTCGCGGCTGGTGCCGACGCTGAACACGCCGGTCGCGGCGATGACGGCGCTGCACAAGCTCTCGACGGCCGTCTCGCTCGCCGCACACGAGATACCGATTCCGGACGTGTTGCTCTCGCTCAGTAGCGATCGGCTCAACGAAGCCAGGTCCGAATTCGGCGAGGAAGCCGTCTACAAGACGGCGATCGGCACACACGGGGGCGGGACGTGGAAAGTCGGGCTCGAAGAACGGGTCAACCCGAAGGTCGGAAACCGATACGCGTTCTTACAGGAGTTGATCGAGCGTGACGCAGACCGCCACCGCGACATCAGGATCTACGTCGTCGGCGAGGAAATCGTCGGCGCGATGTACCGCTACGCTCCCGAGAACGACTGGCGGACTAACGTTGCACTCGGCGGCTCCGTCGAGGACGCAACCGACGACCTTCCACAGGAGGTCCGAGACATCGCGATCCGCTCGACCGAGGCGATCGGACTCGATTACGCCGGCGTCGACGTCGTCGAGAGCGACGACGGGTGGTTCGTCCTCGAGGTGAATCCCACCGCCGGATTCAAAGGACTCTTCGAAGCGACGGGCGTCAGTCCCGCACCGCACATAGCGAAGATGGCGATCGAGCGCGTCGGCGGCGAGGTCGACGACGAGCGGGTCGAACAGCTCTCGCGCACGCTCGACGACTCGCGCCCGTCGTTCCTTCCGCCGGAGCCGATTCGAGAGGACGAGGTGCCGACCGACATCGGCTACACCGAGGAGGTCATCCTCACCGGTACTCGCGGCTCAGAATCCGTCCTCGCGAAATCTGACACTGGTGCCAAGCGAACGAGCATCGACACGAAGCTGGCGGCCGACATCGGCGCCGGCCCGATCAAGTCGATCACAAAGGTCAGAACCGGCAGTGCAAAGCAGAGTCGCAGTCGGCCGGTCGTCGACGTCGTCGTCGGCGTCGGGGGGAACCAGCACACAGTCACCGCCAGCATCGAGGATCGGAGCCACATGGAGTACCCGGTGATCCTCGGCCGGGACATCCTCAGACACTACCGCGTCGACGTCGGGCGACGAATCGACGGCGACGACCGCGAGTTCGGAGAGGAGTGACCGTTCGACCGGTACACACCTCCCCGGCCATCGGCGGTAGATTCTTGTTTCGTCTCGGCCGTCACTCCGATTCGTACTCGGCCCAGATGTATCGCGTCGCCACCGATCGGTAGGGGCGCCACGCCTCGGCGATCTCACGCATCTCGTCTCGGGTCATTGTGCCGGGTTCGACCCCGTTTCCGTACAGTTGTTCGATTCCCCGCCGAACCGCGAGATCACCGAGCGGGAGTACGTCCTCGCGTTCGAGTACGAACAGGAGGTACATCCTGGCCGTCCACTCGCCGATCCCCCTGATTTCCGTGAGCGTCTCGATCACCTCGTCGTTCGAGTACGCCGCGAGGCCGTCGCGGCTCAGATCCCGCCGTTGAAACGCCCGAGCCGCGTTTCGCAGATACTCGATTTTACTGGTCGAGAGGCCCGCGTCGCGAAGCGGTTCATCCTCCGTCTCTAGCACGTTCTCGGGCGTTACGTCGCCGTTCATCAGGTCGAACACGCGTTCGCGGACGGCGTTCGCACTGGCGGTCGACAGTTGCTGGTTGATAATCGAGATGCAGAGTCGTTCGTACTCGTCCCACTCCGGCTCCACGTACGGGTCGTGGTGCTCTATCAACTCGGCCATTACGGGATCTCGCTCCAGTACGGGGCGCGCCTCGTCGATCATACTTCGGGAATGTAGGAAGCGATGGGCCGTCATAGGCCTCACGGTCGATCGGTGGGACGACGGATCACGTGTGGTTCCGTGGGGCCGACTCGACGACTGCGGTCTCCGCAGCGTCGTGTCGACACAGGACTTAGGTGCGCGCCTAGCACACTGTCACGCGTGCAACCGGTCGTCCACCTGGCAGTCGGCTACCTCTGCTGGGCCACGTACACCCGGTACGAGCGCGGAGAGCCGCCCGAATCGGCCCCGACGGCGGCGGTCCTCGTCGGTGCGGCTATTCCCGATCTCGTCGATAAACCGCTCTACGCTGCGGGTGCGGTCGACGTGGGTCGGACGATCGGTCACTCGTTATTATTCGTCGTCCCGCTCGTGGTTGCGGTCTGGGTACTCGCTCGCAGCGTCGGCCGGTCCGAACTCGGCCTCGCGTTCGCCGTCGGCGTGCTCTCTCACGTCGCGACAGACGTTCCCTGGCACGTCGTCTCCGGTGACTTCGACGAACTCAGATTCTTACTCTGGCCGGTAACGCCGATGCCGCCCTACACCGGCGTCAAACCGCTCGGAACGGTCGGCGGCGTCGAGGTGACGACGCTGTCGCTCGAAGCCGTCGTTCTCGTCGCCGGGCTCGTCGTCTGGTGGAGCGACGGTCGCCCGGGGATCGACCTCCCGCGTCGAGGGTGACCTGGATGTGGTTCGCCGGAGACGTCCAAAATGGGTCTCACCGCTCCGACGCGTCAGGTCGTTCCGGTTCGACGTTCGCGAGGCGCATCGCGTTGCCGGTGACGCCGAGGCTCATTCCCATGTCGCCGACGACGACCGCGTGGATCACGGTTACGACGCCGAACGGCGCGCCGGCGGCGAGTACCGCTTTGACGGCGAGGCTGGCGTAGATGTTTTGCCTGATGACGCCGTTGGCCCGGCTGGACAGCGAGAAGAGATACGGCAGTCGGGAGAGGTCGTCACTCATGAGCGCCACGTCTGCGGTTTCGAGTGCGGTGTCGGTTCCAGCGGCGCCCATCGCCACGCCGACCGTCGCCGTCGCGAGCGCCGGCGCGTCGTTGATTCCGTCGCCGACCATGACGACGTGATTTTCCTCCTCCGCGGCGCCGTCGGTCTCGAGCGCCCGAATCCGGTCTAACTTCTCTTCGGGGAGCAACGCCGCATGAAACTCGTCGACGCCGACGCGCTCGGCGATCGCGCGGGCCGTTCCCTCGTTGTCGCCGGTGAGCATGACGACCCGCGTTCGCTGTTCCTGCAGGCGCGAGACGGCCCACTCGGCTTCGGGTCGGAGGGTATCTGCGACGCCGATAACGCCGAGGAGCCGTTCGTCCGTTCCGACGAGGACGACGGATTTACCGTCCGCTTCGAGACGGGGGACGACCTCCGAAACGACGTCGACGCACTCGCCTGCACCGCACTGGCGCGTGTCGTTCGCGAGTTCGACGCCGCCGTCGGTCGCGTGTCGGTGACCGAGGTCGAGTCCGCTCTCGTCTGCGAAGTAGCGCGGATTCCCGACGTAGTGGGTGTCGCCGTCGATCGTCGCTCTAACGCCGCGTCCCGCTAGCGCCTCGAACGACTCGACCTCGTAGTCGGTCCGCGTCGACTCGTCAACTCGTCTGTCAGCGGTTGTCGCGTCGGCTTCGTCGACGATCGCCTCGGCGATCGGATGTTCGCTCCGACGCTCGATCGCGGCTGCTCGTGCCAGCAGTTCGTCCTGACTCGCCCCGTCCAGGGCGACGACGTCCGTCACCGACAGCTCGCCCGTCGTCAGCGTTCCCGTTTTGTCGATGGCGACGACATCGCTCTCACCGACGGCTTCGAGCGAGCGCCCGCTCTTTACGAGCACGCCGTTGCGGGCGGCGCTCGTGATTCCGGACACGACGCTGACCGGCGTGCTGATCACGAAGGCACAGGGACAGGCGATCACCAGGAGTGTGAGTCCTCGAAGGAACCAGGTATCCCACGACCAGCCGACGAAGAGCGGCGGCAGCGTCGCCACGGCGAGGGCGAGGACGACGACGATTGGCGTGTACACGCTCGCGAATCGGTCGACGAACTGCTCGCGCTCGGTTTTCTCTCGTTCTGCGTCCTCGACGAGGCGAACGATCCGGGCGATCGTGGATTCGTCGGCCGGACTGGTTACCTCGATCTCGAGATACCCGGTCTCGACGATCGTTCCCGCGTACACGTCGTCTCCGGGCGTCCCATCGACGGGAACGCTCTCGCCGGTGACGGGCGACTGGTCGATCGCGCTCTCACCGTCGCAAATGATTCCGTCGGTCGGAATCTTCTCTCCCGGTTTGACGACGACGCGATCGCCCACATCCACCGCCGACGCCGGAACCGTCTCCGTCGAGCCGTCGGGGCGCTTTCGACTGGCGGTCTCCGGTGAGAGTTCCATCAACTCCCGCAGGGAACCGCGAGCGCGATCCATGGAGTACCGCTCTAGCAACTCCGCGATCGAAAAGAGCACGGCGAGCATCGCGCCTTCGAACGGGTGGTGGGCGGCGACTGACGCGACGATGCCGACGCTCATCAGGAAATCGATGTCCAGGCTCGCGTTTCGTGCCGAATAGTAGCCGTTGCGAATAATCGGCGTGCCGGCGATCGCTGCCGCGAGGATGTACAGAACGTGCGATCGAAGGAACGTTCTCCCGGCGAGTTCGAACACCGCGACGTTCGATTCCGAAAGTCCGAACTGGAGAACGAGACCCGCGGCGACGAGCACCGCGCCGACGCCCGTCCCGAGCGCTCGCGTGGTTCGCCAGAGTGTTGGCGGTTCGACGTGTGCGCGTTCTCCATCGTCGATCACCGACGCGTCGTAGCCCGCGCGCTCGATCGCCGATTCGACGTCCGACGGACTCGGTCGCCGGTCGGAATCGTCGACCGTGACCGAGACCCGTCCTGCGGTCGGTTGTACGTCGATTCGATCGAGTCCGGCGACGCCGTCGAGTGCGTGTTCGACTTTGGTAGCACACGAGGCACAATCCATCCCCGGAACGGCGAACGCGTACTCCGTTCGCTCGTCCGCGACGGCGTATCCGGCCGCGCGAATCCGTTCTCGGATCGCCCGCTCGTCGGTCTTCGAGGCGTCGTATTCGACGGAAAGCAGCCCGCTCGTCACGCGGGGATCGATCGACTCGATCCCATCGAGTCGTCCGACGCTTCGCTCGATTTTGCCGGCACAGGAGGGACAATCCATCTCGGGAACCGAGAGTTCGACTCTGTGACGCTCCGGCGGTGTATCGTCGCGATTCGACTTACTCATCGAGTAGGAGTACCGGTCGGATCAGGATACACCTTGTTTGGCGCTCGCCAAAAATACGCGTCGACGTCGACGGTTCACGGTTAGGGGTGAGACACCGTGGGCGTAAGCGACGACTCGCGGTCGACGAAGTCGGTCGCGAGCGTCGCTTCTGCGCGCCGGAGTCGATACGAGAGGGTCGAGCGGGGCACGTCGAGCCGGTCTGCGAGCGTGTCGAGGTCGATCTCTCGAGGCGTCTCGTAGTAGCCGTGCTCGACGGCTGCGTCGAGGGCCGCCCGCTGTTCGGGCGAAAGCCGGTCGCGCTGAGCGGGGTGTGATCCGTCAGGGTCGACCTCGGTCAGTCGGAGAACCTCCATCCCCGCGCAGGCGCCCACCTCGTCTTCGAGGGTGTCGAAGAAGGCCGAGAGTGGTGCGTCGCTGGTGAGGATCAACCGCCAGCGATAGCGACGAGCCTCGCGGTAGGTCTCGAAGATGATGCCATCCCCGAGTTCCTCGAGGGCGACGTGGGGAACGGACGTGCAGACGTCCGTCCGATCCCAGTATGTGTACACCACTAACTCGTCGGGACAGCGGTGGAGGATCTGCACCTCACAGTCCGCACCGCAGTGGTCGCGAACGAGGCAGTCCGCACAGTACGTGGCGTCTCTGTAGGCCGATTCCAGTTCGGCGAGCGCGTCGGCGGAGCCGGTCGCATAGTCGACACGCCACAAACTCTCTTCGGTGACGTGACACGAAAGCGATCGGATCGACGCGTCCGGATTCTCGGCGAGTACGTCCGCGACGGGATTCGTCCCGGGGTCGTACGAAAGCGCGAAGACGAACTCTCTCATCGATCGGCTCTACGAGCCGGGAAGTGAAAGGTATCTCGGGGCGTATCGATTCAGATCGCAGACCCACAGCGAGTGCGTGTTCGACCCCGAAGTGAAATCCCGCTGGCGGACGTACGAGTACCGTTGTGGGTCGAATCTCCTTCGAACGGACGGCGGTGGATTTCTGGCGATTTTACCGCCAGTATACGACGACGGCAGTTCACACGGCCGCAACCGCCGCGCTCGCCATCTTCGGATTACTCGTGTTCGTCGATCCGCTGTTCGCGTTCGTCGCGATCACCGCGTACGTCGCCCCGCCGGTCGTCCTCTACGTGATCGGGTGGTCATCCCCGTCGCAACGAAACACGAAACGAAGAAACGGTTCCGGCGACGAGCGCGTCCGGGTGGACCGCGACGATAGTCTCGATGTGTCGCCCGAATCCGTACCGACGCCGAACCCGGACGACTACCCGAACGTCCGTGATCCCGATTCGGACGCCGCCGATTCCGATTCTGACCGCAACGACGGCGATACTGATTCGGACGCCGCCGATTCCGATTCTGACCGCGAAGACGGCGATACTGATTCGGATACGGATACGTAACGAATTGGACGGCAAGAACCACCGTTCGTAGTCGCAGTCTTCGCGGATCGACGACCGGTGTGGAGCGGTACACAGCGGCGCGGATCGACGAGCGTCGACGCAGCGAGCCAGCCGTGCGTCGACGGCTGGGCGGTGAGCGTAGCGTCTTTTGATCAAGGTCGTAGCGAGCCGGTGGAGCCGTCCGCAGAAAAAGCGGTCGGGTTTAGAACGCGCCCTTTCCGAGGAGTTCTCTGGCGATAATGTTCTTCTGGATCTCGGTCGTTCCCTCGTAGATCTGGGTGATCTTCGCGTCGCGGTAGAACCGCTCAGCGGGGAAGTCGTTGACGTAACCGGCGCCGCCGTGGATCTGGACGCACTCGTCTGCGGCTTCGACGGCGACGCGCGAGGCGAACTCCTTGGCCATCGAGGCGAGCGTGGTGATATCTTCGCCCTGGTCGACCTTCCAGGCGGCCTTGTAGGTCAGGTTGCGCGCTGCTTCGGTGTTCGTGGCCATGTCGGCGATCTTGTGCTGGATCGCCTGGAAATCCGAGATGGGTCGACCGAACTGTTCACGCTCCTGGGCGTACTCGAGGGCGGCCTCGGTTGCTCCTTTGGCGATGCCGACACCCTGGGCGGCGACGGCGGTGCGGGTCTCGTCGAAGAACTGCATCTGCTGTAAGAAGGCGGCGTCTTCGGTGCCGATGAGGTTCTCCTCGGGGACGCGCACGTCGTCGAAGATGAGCTCCGCCGTGTCGGAGGCCCGGATACCGAGCTTGCCGGTGATCTTGTCCGCAGAGAATCCGTCGCGGTCGGATTCGACGACGATCTGGCTGAAGCCGTTGTAGCGGCCCTCGGCGTCGGGATTCGTCTCACAGAGCACGACGAAGAAGTCGCCGACCGAGCCGTTGGTGATCCACATTTTGTTGCCGTTGATCACCCACTCATCGCCGTCTTTCTCCGCGCGCGTCGAGACGGAGGCGACGTCGGAGCCGGAGTCGGGCTCGGAGATGGCCGCGCCGGTGATCTTCTCGCCCGCGGCGACTGGCTCGAGAAACCGCTCTTTCTGCTCGTCGGTACCGAACGCGATGATCGCCTCACAGCCGAACGACGTCGAGATGAGCGAGAGCCCGATCCCGGCGTCGACCGCGAAGAGTTCCTCGACGATCATGGCCACTTCGAGTGAGCCGTAGCCGGCGCCGCCGTACTCGATCGGAATGTGCGGTCCGAGCAGTCCCATCTCGGCGGCCTTCTCGACGATCTCGTGGGGGTACTCCTCCTCGACGTCGTACTCCTCGGCGACGGGTGCTATCTCGTTCTCGGCGAAGCGTCGAACTTCTTCTCGGAGTTGTGTCTGTTCGTCGGTGAGTTCGAAGTCCATATCTATGCTATCCATACTCACCCGTAAAGGCCTTTGTAACCTGAAGTAAACTTGCGTAGCGTTTCTATGCTACGGGAGGGAAACGTTGAAACGGGATCACGACGGATAGTCGGACATGGATATAGAGGAGATCAACACCATCGCAGTTCTTGGAGCGGGGAACATGGGTCACGGAATCGCGGAGGTCGCCGCCCTCGCCGACTACGACGTGCGCATGCGCGACATAAACGATGAAGTCGTACAGGACGGCTACGAGCAGATCGAGTGGTCGCTCGGAAAGCTCGCCGAGCAAGAACAGATATCCGAGGACGAAGCCGACGCCGCCCTGGATCGGGTGACGCCGCTCGTCGAGGTCGAAGCCGCGGTCGCCGATGCGGACGTCGTCATCGAAGCGGTGCCGGAGGTCATGGACATCAAGAAGGACGTCTACGGGGAAGTCGAGTCCTTCGCCCCGGATCACGCGATCTTCGCGACGAACACCTCCTCGCTCTCGATCACCGAGATCGCCGAGGTGACCGATCGGCCGGATCAGTTCTGCGGGATGCACTTTTTCAACCCGCCGATCCGCATGCCGCTCGTCGAGGTCATCTCGGGCGCTGACACGGGCGAGGAGACGCTCGAGACGATCGAGGCTCTCGCCGAAGACTTCGGAAAGTCGCCCGTTCGCGTCCACAAAGACGCACCCGGGTTCATCGTCAATCGCGTGCTCGTCCCGCTGATGAACGAGGCGGCCTGGCTCGTCAGCGACGACGTGTCGTCGGTCGAGGAAGTCGACGCGACGACGAAGTACGACATGGGCCAGCCGATGGGCGCGTTCGAACTCGGCGACATGGTGGGTCACGACGTGAGTTTCCACGTCCTCGAGTACATGCACGAGACGCTCGGTGACGCCTACGAACCCGCGCCTGCGCTCGTCGAGAAGGTCGAGAACGAAGAGTACGGACAAAAGACCGGCTCCGGATTCTACGACTACGAGGACGGCGACGGCCCCGATATCGATCCCGGAGCGGGGAGCGAACTCGTCGAGTCGCGGCTCTACGCGGCGATGGCGAACGAGGTCGCCCGTTTGCTGGGCGAGGAAATCGCCACCGCGGATGCGATCGACGAGGGGCTCAAACTGGGCGGCGGTTGGCCGGACGGCCCCGTCGCGCAGCTCGACGAGTTCGGCGTCGAGGCCGCCAGATCCGCGCTCGAGGAGGCGTTCGAGGAGTCCGGTCACGAGCGCTACCGCCCGTCGGAACACTTAGACGAGTTCGTCGAACAGGGCGGGTTTCGGGAGCCGACGGGAGCCGAGGGTGACGGCGAGCGATCGTACGAGTCGATCAGTCTCGAATACCCGGGCGAGAACGTCGGTGAGATCGTCATCGATCGCCCACACCGGATGAACACGATCACGACGGACATGATCGAAGAGATCGACGACGCGATAGATCAGTTCGTCGACGACGAATCCGTCCGAGCGGTGCTGCTCCGGGGCGCGGGCGATCGAGCGTTTTCGGCCGGATTCGACGCGTCGACGGCGGCGGCCGGGAGCGGGATCGAAGCGGCGGAACTCTCCAGATTGGGCCAGCGCGTATTCGGACGGCTAGAGGAGATTCCGATGCCGGTCGTCGCGGCGATCGACGGGTACGCGCTCGGCGGCGGGATGGAGTTGGCGACGTGTGCCGACGTACGGATCGCGAGCGAACGATCCTCTTTCGGACAGCCTGAACACAACCTCGGACTCATCCCTGGCTGGGGCGGTACCCAGCGCCTCTCTCGAATCGTCGGGGAGGGACGAGCCAAGGAGATTATCTTTACGGCCAGAAACGATTACGACGCCGAGACGATGGCCGACTACGGATTCGTCAACGAAGTCGTCGAGACGGACTCGTTCGACGAGCGTGCGGTCGAACTCGCCGAGCAGTTCGCCGCGGGCCCGCCGATCGCGATGAAGTTCACGAAGCGTGCAATGGCCGCCGGCCGCGGCGATATCGACGCCGGCCTGGAAGTCGAATCGAGTTCGTTCGGACACCTCTTTACGACCGACGATCTCTGGGAAGGGCTGTCAGCGTTCCAGTCCGATCGAGACCCAGAATTCGAGGGAAAGTGACCGAATAGCCGATTCTGACACTGAACGGCTGCGTTTCGGCCATACCCGGCGCATTGTTCGGCTGAAACGACGGGATGTCGGCCGATCAACAACACTAGGATTGTTGACAGCTGGTCGCGAGATTTATCACCCCGTGCTTCTATTTTCTGCGCGTGGTTGGAATCGACGGTGATGGCATGGGAGTGGTCAACGCATGAGTGACGAGGAGTACTCGGTGCTGGTCGTAGACGACGAGGCCAGACTCGCCGATCTGTTCGCCGCGTGGATCAACACTGAGCGATCGGTCGAGACGGCCTACGACGGCACGGAGGCTCTCGAAAAAATGACGGACGCCGTCGAGGTCGTCCTCCTCGATCGGCGCATGCCAGGACTGTCGGGTGACGAAGTTCTCGAAAAGATTCGCGAGGCCGGATACGATTGCCGGGTCGTGATGGTGACGGCCGTCGACCCGGACTTCGACATCATCGAGATGGGATTCGACGATTATCTGGTCAAACCCGTCTCGAAAGAAGAACTCTTCGAGATGATCGACTCGGTCACCAGTCGGTCCGAGTACGAATCGGACATTCAGGAGTATTATTCGCTCGTCTCGAAGAAGGCGCTGCTCGAATCGGAAAAGTCCGACCGCGAACTCGAAGACAACGACGAGTACGGTGAACTCGTCGAGCGCGTCGCAGAACTTCGATCGCAAGTGGACGAGACCGTCTCCGGGATGTCCTCACACGACGACTTCGTCGGTGCATTCCAGGATCTCCAATCGGAGAACTGACCAGCGTCCATCCGCCGTCATTTTCGCCGGGTGCTAGTAATCAGTGCGTTCCGTCTCAGGGGTCACACTGGTCGAAAACGAGGGGGTGATAAACACGATCCAGCGCGTGCGCGAATCGATTCATATATTTTATTAACGAGCGGCCCGGTTACTAGTGCATGGCTGTTGTAAGTGTCTCGATGCCGGACGAACTTTTAGAACGGCTCGATGCCTTCTCGGACGAACACGGCTACACCGGCCGAAGCGAAGTCGTTCGAGAAGCGGCACGATCCCTGTTGAGCGAGTTCGAAGAGACCCGCCTCGAGGACCGTCGGCTGATGAGCATCGTCACCGTTCTCTTCGATTACGAAACGACGAGCGTCGAAGAGCGCATGATTCAACTTCGCCACGAGCACGAATCGCTCGTCGCCTCGAATTTCCACACCCACGTCGGCGACCACTACTGTATGGAACTGTTCGTACTCGAAGGCGAACTCGAAGAGATATCCACGTTCGTCGGGAAAATACGGGCGACGAGCGACATACTGACCGTCGATTACTCGGTGATGCCCATCGAGGACGTCGGCCCGCTTTCGAACCGCCACGATTGACGCGCCGATGTCTCTCGGGTGGTCGCAGACCGACCGATTCGTTCCGTATGGAACAACTCTTCGACGAGCCGAGGCGACGATGTGCTCCGTACCGGGCAGAAAGACTCTTTTGACCGAGCAAGTAGAGTAGGACTGTGAATGGAACGTCAGTACGAAGTTCTCGGTCTCTCGACTGATGCGAGCCTCCCGGAGGTTCGCACGCGGTATCGGCGTCTGTTAAAACGCCATCACCCGGATCACGGGGGTAGCCGCGCTCAGTTTCTCCAAATCCGACGCGCCTACGAGGAGATAACCGGAGAATCTCCGCCTGAGGATGCACCCGGCTCGGATCGGCCTCCCGCCGAGGCAAGCGATCCGACGTTTGTCCGCGATGAAACGGCTTCGTCGACGCGCCGTTCGTCCGCCTCCGGCGATCTCCTGTCGATCTCTCTCGTCGCGTTCAGACAGCAATTGCCCCTCTCTACGCTCTCTCCGGTCCTCCAGGATGGAGTCGTTCGACCGGTCGTTTTTTTCGAGATAACGAACCGGACCGACGTGACGCTGACCTGGGACGGCTGGTCCGAAACGTCGTTCGTCGGCCGTGACGGGTTTATGTACCAGGGTTCGTCGGTACTCAATCGGCGTGCGTCAGCGTTGCCGGGTCGCTGGTGGCCGCGAAAGGCGTCGCTCGAACCCGGCCGCACGCTTCGGGCCATCGTGGTCGCCGAGGGGGTGCCAGCCGACGTCGAGGTCGAACGAGTCGTCTACACCCAACACGCAGACGATAGGTCCGGAGGGAATCGACAAACGGAGCGCTATCTGTTCGAAATCGCCGACGCGGACGCTCCGATCGACGAACTTCCGTTCGACGTCGAAGCCGCGCGGTGAACGCGGGCCGGCCGAATTCTGTTTCTGAGCACCGGCGAAAACAGAAAGACGGAAAGTAGCGGACACGAACCGTTAGACGATGGCAGTAGCCCGGGCCGATTCCCTGCTCCGTACGAGACCGAGAACCGTCACGATCGCACTCACGCTCGTCGGGTACGCCCTCGTCGTCGGGACGTTCACGTTCGAACTGCCGATCTACCCGGATCTCACACAGACGCAGGTGAACTGGTTGACCCACGCGATCGCCGCGATCAACGCCGCCACGACGGTTCTGCTGGTCGCCGGCTGGTACCTGATCCGCCGCGGCCGCGTCGACGCCCACCGTCGGGCGATGATCGGTGCGTTTTCGTTGATCCTGGGCTTTCTCGTCGTCTACCTCGTCCGCGTCGGCGGTGGCGGGGAGAAGTACTTCGTCGGACCCGATTCGGTCTACTACGCGTATTTAGCGATGCTCGGGATTCACGTACTTCTCTCGATCGTCGCCGTTCCGGTCGTCCTCTACGCGCTCGTCCTCGGTCTCTCACACACCCCGGCGGAACTCAGAGAAACCGTCCACGCCCGGGTAGGGAGAGTCGCCGCGGCATCGTGGATCGTCAGCCTCGTGCTCGGCGTCGTTACGTACCTCCTGCTCAATCACGTCTACGACTACACCTTCTGAGACGGCGAGCGAGAACTCAGTCACGCTCAGGATTCCGTCTGCGGGATCGAACGAGCGCCCAGCCAGAACGCCACGAGCGCGATCACTGCCAGAACGAGTAGGTTGCCGAACGCGGGATCGATTCCGGCGACAGGGGCGTGTTCGGCCCCGTCGTAGGTGAGGATGCGTACCCCTCGGGCGAAGTACGTAAGCGGTGAGAGCGAGACCACCGGCTCGAACCACGCCGGTAACTGATCGAGGGTGACGAACGTCTCCGAGAGAAAGAGAAGCGGCAGTCCGATCGCGTTGCTCGCCGCGACGGCGCCGTCCTGTGAATCCGTGTAGCTCCCGATCATCGTCCCAACGCCGCAAAAGCAGACGACACCGACGAGGACGTACGCGATCACGAGCGGCGAGAGCGAGATCGACGCGCCGGTGAGAGCGACGACGAGCCCGAGGATCAAGGCGGCGGCGATCGTGATAATGACTGCGTTGACGGCGGTCTGTGCGAGCAACCACTCGCCCCGGGTTAGCGGAGTGGTCGCGAGCTTCTCGAACCGATTACCCTCGCGATGGCGGGCGACTTCACTCCCCATCCGCGATAGCGGGGTGAAGAGGACGACCACGGCGACGTAGCCGGCGACGTAGTAGCCGGCTGGTTCGGCGAACAGGCCGCCGCCGGTCGGATCGGTGCTGACGAGCGCCCCGAAGATGATCACGAGAATCGCGGGGAAGAAGAACGTGAAGAACACGGCCGTTCGACGGCGCACGAACGCCCGCCAGCCGGCGCTCGCCTCACCGCGGATGCGCGAGAGTCGATGACCGAGCGACGTCGATTCGCTCACGGTCGCTCACCCGTTTCGCGACGGCGCTTCGTCCGATCGTCGGGTTCGCCCTGTAGCTCGTCCGTGGGGTTGGTCGCGGTTTGGCGAATCGTATCGGTGGCCGAAGAGTCCAACGTACTCGACGTCGCTCGGTCGGCCGACGTTCCGCCGGCGTTCGTCGTCGATCGTGACGGTTCCGACGACTGCGTGAGTTCGAAGTAGACGTCTTCGAGACCCGGTTCTTCCCAGCTCAGACCGGTGTATTCGATCCCGATAGCGTCGAGTTCGTCGACGATGGTCCCGATGTCCCTCGCGGCGACGTCGTGGACGGTCACCTCGGCGCCGTCGAGCGTAACTCGGTTCGAGATCACCGAATCGATCCGTTCACGAACCGGATTCGGGTCGCTTCCGTCGGTTGCTTCTTGGTCGATCTGGGTCGATTTTTCGCTCGTGGGTTGCGCTTCGGCCGTCGACGCGGTCGTCGCGAGTTCGATCCGCAGGCGGCTCGCGCCGGCGTACGTGTCGATCAACGCCTCGGGTGTCCCGCTTTCGACGAGCGACCCGTTCGACAGGAGTCCGACGCGATCGGCGAGGTACTCGGCTTCGGCCATGTCGTGGGTGGTCACGAGAACGGCCGTACCGTCGTCGGCGAGCGACTCGATCAGCGCCCATATCGTCCGACGACCGACCGGGTCGATCCCGGTCGTCGGTTCGTCGAGCACCAGCACGGCCGGATCGTTCAACAGCGTACTCCCGACGCAGAGTCGGCGCTGCTGGCCGCCCGAGAGGGTCTCGTACCAGGTGTCCGCCGAATCGGTGAGTCCGACCGCATCGAGCACTGATTCGGGGTCGCGAGCGCTGGGATACCGCGAGGCGTAGTAGGTGAGCAGTTCCAGCGAGGAGAGTCGAGCCGGCGGCGAGAACGACTGTGGCAGGACGCCGATCTCGCTCGCGTCGACGCGGGTCGGATCGTCTCCCAGTAGCTGAACGACACCGTCGTCTGGTGCGATCGTTCCAGTGAGTGTCCGAACGAGCGTGGTCTTTCCCGCTCCGTTCGGCCCGATCAGACAGTAGACCTCGCCGGCATCGATCGAGAGCGAGACGTCATCGAGCGCCACCGTCTCGCCGTAGCGCTTCTCGACGCCGTCGGCCGCGACGACCGGATCCATCTACCGTCTCGTTTCGCATCCGCCGGGGTAAGGCGTTCGATTTCGACCCGAACGTCGATTCGTTGAGGTGATAGCGATGGCTGCCACGCGCAGGCCCAATCCATTTGGATCGGCGAGTGGACGATTCTCCACCATGGTGTCCGTCGGCTACACGCTCTCGAGCGAGGAACACGGACCGACCGAACTCGTCGACCACGCTCGCCGGGCCGAGGCGGCTGGGTTCGACTTCGTCTCCATTTCCGATCACTTCCACCCCTGGGTCAGCGCGCAGGGCGAGTCGCCGTTCGTCTGGTCGACGCTGGGAGCGATTGCGACGGCGACCGACGAGATCGACGTCGGCGTCGGCGTCACCTGTCCGACGATCCGGATCCACCCCGTTAACGTCGCTCAGGCCGTCGCGACCGTCGATGTTATGCTCGGCGATCGGTTCACCTTCGGCGTCGGAACCGGCGAGAACTTGAACGAACACGTCGTCGGCGCCCGCTGGCCGGAACACGACGTCCGCCTGGAGATGCTCGGCGAGGCGATGGACGTCATGCGATCCCTGTGGACGGGCGAGAACGCGAGCCACCGCGGCGAGCACTTCACCGTCGAGAACGCGAAGCTATTCACCGCGCCCGACGAGCAGCCGACGACGATCGTCAGCGCGTTCGGTCCGAAGACGGCCGAATGGGCCGCAGACCACGGCGATGGACTCTGGTGTTCCGGCCCGCAGGAAGAGGTCGTCGAGGTGTTCGAAGACGCGGGTGGCGACGGTCCGCGGTACACCCAGTTACACGGCTGTTACGCTGACAGCGAAGACGAGGCGGTCGACACCGTCTACGAGGTCTGGCCGAACGGCTCGCTCCCCGGGGAACTCGCCCAGGAGTTACCGAGTCCGCGACACTTCGAGCAGGCAGCGTCGATGGTCGAGCGTGACGAGGTCGCCGAGTCGGCCACGGTCACCGACCCGGATCCGGCGGTCTGGATCGAATCGTTCGAGGAGGCGGTGGAGGCGGGCTACGATCACGTCTACGTTCACCAGATCGGTCCGGACCAGGAGGCCTTCTTCGACTTCTTCGAGGACGAACTCGCCGGTGAACTCGGCTGACCGAGCGCACGTTCGAAACCTGTCGGAATCTTCGGAGTGCAGATTGATCGCGTTCGATGACAGTCTCCAATTCGGTGATCGCCGTTTATCGGGTAGATGGTGATGAGTGGGTAGTATGGGATATCGCGACCGGCGCGCGAATCGACGACGGTTCGCACAGACGGTGACCGCGACGTTCGCCGGCGTCGTTCTGGCGGGCTGTACCGGCGGTATCGGATGGCCGTCGGTTCGATCTGACGATTCCGGAACCGACGCGGCGAGCGACGAACCAGAACAGGGAAGCGACGAAACCGAGGTGCACGAGGGGTACGAGACCACCGAGGTCGTCGTGGCGTCGGATGAGAACGCCGAACTCGGGTCGGTGACCGCGGCCATCGCCGACACGAGGGAACTGCAGTACCTCGGGCTCAGTGATACAGAGTACCTCCCCGAGGATCGGGGAATGCTGTTCGTCTACGACGACGTCGACGACCGAACGTTCGTCATGCGCGAGATGGACTTCGGCATCGATATCGTCTACGCCGACGATGACGGGCAGATTACGACGATTCACCACGCCCCGGCTCCAGGGCCGGACGAGGACGGTGAATCCCATCGGTATCCCGGTCGTGGCCAGTACATCCTCGAAGTCGTCTACGAGTGGACGGCGGATCGGGGAATTGAACCCGGTCACACCCTCGAATGGGGTGCGTGATCGCCAGAGCGGCACCGATCGTCGACGTCGACCTGACCGAGGAGTACCGCGGGTGGATCGACGCGGCCAGGCGATGATCGAGAATCTGGACTCGCCGCCGTCCCCAGGAATTAGCGGTCCATCGGACGCCAGACGAGAAATGCAATCGCGGCCAGGAATGCGATCGTCGAAACCTCGTATCGGAATTCGTACGTAGCGGTGGTCAAGACTGCGCCACCGCCGATGACCGCCGCGACGATCGGTGCGATGATCGGCCACGCACAGCCCACGCAAGCGATCAGTCCGAACACGCCACCGGCGACCGATCGGGAGGCGTCGAGCACCGTCACGTACACCAGATAGGCGATCGCCGCGTATCCGACGACGAGGTACGGCACGATCGCCAGCCGAAGTCCGTCGCCGACGTAGAATATCGCGGGTCCGTACCCGGGCGGGAGGGTACTCCGTATCTCCCAGCCCGTGACCGGCCTCCCGTGGCCGGAGGGATGAATCCCGTAGAGACCGCCGACGTAACTTACGAGTAAGAAGTAACCGATCGCAATCGACGCCGCGATCAGACGGCGACGTCCGACGACGGATGGTGGCCGCGTTCTGAGGAACGCCCAGAGCCCGACGTTGATCCAGACGAACGGCGCCAGGTGAAAGAACGTCGGTGAGACGTCGCGAGCGACGAGATACGCGCCGAGTAGCGCGGCCTGGATCGCCAGGATGAACCCCCAGCCGAGTAGAATTTCGGCTGGCGGTTGCCGAATCGTAACGGGGCCGACTTCCACTCGCGTCATGCGATGAGCATCGCGTCGACCAGAATCGCGACGAGGACGGCGCCGAGGAAGGCGTTCGAGGCGTGGAACGAACGCATCGCGGCTCGATCGGAGCGTTCGAAGTGGAGGTCGACGGCGGCCCAGAGGAATATCGCTCCAAAGACGACGACCGTCACCGCGTAGAGGATGCCGAGCCCCGACAGCCACGCGAGAACCGCCGCGCCGACGAGCGTCGCCGCAAGGTAGTAGACGATGTGTTTACGGGTCACGGTCTCACCACGAACGACGGGGAGCATGGGGAATCCGCCGCGTGCGTAGTCGTCGCGGTAAGCCAGCGCCAGGTTGTAGAAGTGTGCGGGCGTCCAGAGGAAGATCACGCCGGCGAGTGCGAGCGCGGGAATGCCGATTTCGTTGGTCACAGCGGCCCAGCCGATGAGCGCCGGTAGCGCCCCGGCGGCGCCGCCGATGACGGTGTTCTGGACGGTGTTCGGTTTCAAAACGAGCGTGTAGACGACGCTGTAAAATACGATCGCGATCAGTCCGAGCGCGGCGGCGAGCGTATTGATGGTGAGAAAGACGGATACCGAGGCGGCCGTCAGCGCGAGACCGAACAGTATCGCGTGGCTGATCGGCACCAGATCGGTGGCGAGCGGGCGATCGGCCGTTCGGTTCATGCGCCTGTCGACGTCGCGTTCGAGTACGTGGTTGAACGTTCCCGAGGCGCCGATCGCGAGCACGCCGCCGGTCAGCGTGGCGACGAGCGTGTAGCGATCCAGCGCGGGCCCGGCGGCGAGTGCCATCCCGGCCGCGGCGACGAGACAGAGCAACCACATCAGCCGCGGTTTCGTCATTGAGAGGTAGGCGGCGAGGGTCAATCGCGTGCGGGAGACGAAGCCGTCCGGGATGGGTCGATCGCGCGAATCCGCCGGTTCGTCCACCGGCTCGGCAGGCTCTGGCACGACGGTCAGATCGACGTCGTCACTTCCGGTCGCGAATTCGAGTTCCCACGCGAGCGCCAGGACGATCGCCCCGAAGGTGACGACGCCGAGGCCGAGGTGGACGCCTGGGACGATGGCGTCCGGGCCGAGCGTCGCCGTCGCGGCGCCGATACCGATCTGGATGGCGTACAGTCCGCACGCGGCCAGGAGCGTGTAGCGGACTCTGGCGGTTGTTGCACCCAGCCAGGCGATGATCGTCGCCGCGAGGACGAACCCGCCGACGACGAGCGCCGCGAGTCGGTGACCCCACGCGATTGCCAATTCGGTCTGGCTCAACGGGTCGGTCGGCGTCGTACACGTCGGCCAGGTGGAGCAGGTCGCTGCGGCGTTGGTCACAGAAGTCGTCGCACCGATCACGATGAGGAGGTAGACGCCGAGGGCCGTCGCTGTCAGCGCACCGGCAAATCGAGTGCGGGTCCGAATCGGGGATGGAAAGGCCTCGGCGGTCACGGATGCTACGTATAGCTTCGTTCGATCGTACTTAGGGTTCCCGTTTTCGTCCCGATCGGTCGTCCTCACATTCCCATGTCGGCTGCCGCGGTAGGGACGGGGAGGTCGGTCGGCGGGACGCCGAGTACTTCGCCCGCGTGATCGAGGGCCATATCGAACCCGTAGTACCGTTCTATTTCGTCACCGTCGGCGGTCGGTCTGACCTTCAACATCGCGTATCCGTCGACGTTCTGGGCGATCGCGGCCGTTCTCGATCCGTCTTCGGCCTCGAACACGAGCTGCCGTTCACTCGGCGTCTCTCGATACTTGGCGACGATGCCGGCGGCCCTCGCCTCCGTCTCCGTGCTCATGCATCGGTCTTTCCGGCGAGGGTACGCCAACGTATCGATCCTCCGTCGTGGAATCTGCATCTGGTCGCTTCCGACTGGAGCCGGCTAAATCGAAACGATCGACTCTCGGGAAGCACATGATGTGGTATGAGCAAGTGGTTACAGAGCGGACGACGACGCGATATCTGCTATCTCCTCATCGGGACCGACGGGTTGCGCGGGCAACAGCTCAAGTCGGAACTCGAATCACACTACGACGAGCGTATCGAACCGTCCTCGTTTTACGGGTCGCTGTCGGCGCTAGTTGACGCCGGGTTCCTCACGAACGAGACCGACGGCGTCCACGACGTATACGCGCTTTCGGAGACCGGCGAGCGTCGCGTTCACTCCCACGTCGAGTGGGTAACAGCCCAAACGGCCGAACGCTGATCTGAGAGGGCGACTCTCACCGATCGTCCTGGTTACGCTCAACTTACCGTCGGAACCGATATTTTCACTCAGAAATCACTTGGAACGATCCGTCTCGCTCGTGGGTCCTCACTCGAGCGGATCGTCTCCTCTCTTGCGTTCGTCGGCGACGACGTCGAGGGCGATCTTCGCGCCGCCGAGGGCGACTGGACCCACGAAGAGTCCGACGGCCCCGAATACGACGATGCCCCCGAAGATTCCGAGCACCATCGTGGCCGGGTCGAACGCGGCACTGCGCCCGATCAGCGCCGGTCTGAGGTAAATATCCGAGGCGCTGACGATCGAACCGTAACCGATCAGGACACCACCGGCGACGAGCTGACCGGTCGCAATCAGGTAGATGGATATCGGAAGCCAGACGCCGAACGCGCCGATCAGGGGAAGGAGCGCGAACACGAACGTGACGACGATCAGAAAGGCTACGGCCGGCACTCCGAGAACGAGCAGTCCGGCTCCGAGGAGGATCGCCTGGATAGCGGCCACGGCGACGTTTCCGACGACCGACGCCCACATCAGCTCGTCGAGTCCAGCGAGAAGACGCGCGTTTACCCGCGGTTCGAGCGGGACGATGGCCTGCGCCCACGCGACCAGCCGATCGCCGTCGCGAAGCAACGAAAAGAGAACGAATAGCGTGACGGTCAACCCGATCAACACCCCTGGAACGCCGCTTACGAGTTCGATCGCGCTGGTCGCCAGTCCCTGTAGTCCCATCGTGATCGGCTCGCGATAGGCGGCGATCAGTTCCTCCAGCTCCACGGCGTAACCGGTATCTTCGAGTCGGCCCTCGATATCCTCGAGCCCGAATTCGCCGTCCTGTACGGCCGTCAGTACTTCGAGTGCTTCCCGAATCGCGACGGCCAGGAGGTATCCGACCGGAACGAGAATCGCGACGATCGCGACGACCACGAGGAGTGACGCGGCGACCGTTGCACTGACGTACCGTTCGAGTGCCCGCTGTCCGGGGTAGAGAACGTACGCGAGGACAACCGCGAGGAGCACGTAATTCAGATAGGGGAGAATAACGAGGGTCGCTACCCCAACGGCGACGATCCCGACGCCCATCAACCCGGGCCGTGTCTCGTACCACGGTGTCTCGGGGTCGTCGACCATGGGCCGCGTACGACGGACGCAGTGATAATGGGTGACGCCCTAGTGAGCGTGTTCGAGTAGAACGCCGCACGTACCTGCGTTATAGGGGTCCGCTACGCACGATGACCGGTGGGGAGAATCGGGACACCGAAGAAATGCAAAATGTTTCAACCGATTTACTTGAACTCGAACGCCGCAGAAGCGCCGCTTCGCTGCTTGTTGACCGGTTTCGGGAGGAAACCGTCGAGGTCGAACGCGACCCTGTCGCGGACGAATTCGCGAAGGAGACCGATGTCGTCTACGTGGAGGAGGTTCGCGACGGCGAGCGGATTGCCGTTGTTGAGCTTTCGGAGCGTCGCTTCGTCCAGGCTGTGGAGGTCCTCCATGAACCGATCGTAGCGCTCGTTCGGGGCCAGGTAGAGCAATTCGGTCATGAGCAGCCGTCGCCGGTGGTTGGGGGCGACGTCCCGGTGCCAGAGGCGGTCGTAGAGGCTCATCTGTTCGGCGCTCGTATCGGTCATACCCTTATCGAGACAGGCTTCGACGGTAATCGCGGCCGCGCGGGCCGATTTCATCCCCTTGTGAATCCCTTCGCCCCAGACTGGGTCGACGGTCGGAACCGTATCGCCGATGGCCATGAACCGGTCGGTCGACATCGATCCAGGCATCTGGATGTGTGCCGAGCCGCGGTGCTGGACGCCTTCTTTCCGTTCTGCGTTCGCAAAGCGTGGATCGGTGTCCATCCAGTACTGCAGGTAGTCGTCGACGCTGAAATCAGAGCGCGCGTTCTCGCGATGACTCTCGTTCTGGATGTAGCAGATGCCGACCTTGGCCTCGTCGTCGCCCGTATGGAAGATCCAGGAGTAACCGCCTGGCGCGAGGTCGTGATCGAGTCTTAGCATCATCGCGTCCGTCAGGTCGCCGTATTCCGGGTGATCGAGATCGACGCCCGTCAGCTCGTACTCGATGCCGATCGCGTGGTTCTCCCGCCGGAGATCGCTCACGTCGAGCGCCTTCGCGAGTGGGGCGCTCGGTCCCGTCGCATCGATCGTAATTTCGGCGCGTACCTCCTCGTCGCCGTTGTATCTGACGCCGACGATCTCGCCGTCTTCCAGTATTGGGGCGGTGACTCGCGCGTCGAACCGGTACTCTGCGCCCTTCTCGCGACCGTCCTCGACGAGCCACCGTTTGAAGTCAGCGAACTCGAGGACCGCTCCGGGGTGGTGGCGAGTGTAGTGGTTGTTCGGCGATTCGAGGACGACCTTGTCGGTGAAGTTCATCACCACGTCGTCCGGCACGCCGAACGAGGTGATCATCGACGGGAACGTACCGGCCGTCGACTTGTTGCTGGTCTTTGGGAACTCGTCTTCGTTTTCGGTCTCGAGGACGAGTACGTCGTATCCCCGTGTCGCCAGGTCGCGCGCGCACTGGGCGCCGGCCGGCCCAGCACCCGCAACGATGACGTCGTACTGTTCACTCATTGGTGAACACTTATTCAGGGTGGATAATGAGTGTTGGTGAATCGATCCGATCGACGATCGGTCGGTTTTCCACGTATTTCAGCCCGTATAGACGGTGTTCGAACGCTCTCGTTCGTCACTGAACGGTTGTTGAATTAGTTTTGTAACGATCTAGTCACTATCTCGCACAACTGGCTATTACTGGCCCAAATCAGCTGAATTGGACAATTGCGGACGAAGCCGGGTCCCGATCTTACTGGAGTAATCGATCGCCAATCGTGTTCCGAAGGACCTCGCTGGTTCCCTCGTAGATTTCGTTGAGTTTCGCGTCGCGGTAAAACCGCTCTGCGGGGAAGTCTTTGGTGTATCCGTACCCGCCGTGGATCTGAATCCCCTCGTTTGCGACCTCGCGAGAGACTTCGCTCGCGTACAGCTTCGCCTGTGCGGCCTCCTTGATGTAGGGTTCCCCGCGGATCTTCTTATCGGCCGCGTTGTGCATCAGGAGTGTTGCGGCCTGTATTTTGGTATCCATGTCCGCGAGTTTGTGCTTGATCGCCTGGAACTCACCGATGGGCTGGCCGAACTGTTCGCGCTCGTTCGCGTACGATCTGGCCTCCTCGAAGGCAGCGCGTGCGATACCGACGCCGCGGGCTGCGATGGTGATCCGCCCACCGTTTAACGTTTTTAACGCCTGGATGAATCCGTCACCGTCCGCGCCGAGACGTCTGTCGGCCGGAATCCGAACGTCGTCGAATCGAAGTTCGGCCGTCGGACAGCCCTTATCTCCGAGTTTATCCTCCGTTCCCTCGACGAAGAATCCGTCATCTTCGTCCGGCCGCACGACGAACGACGAGATACCCCGGTTACCCGCGTCCGGGTCGGTCTTGGCGAAGACGGTGACAGTGTCCGCCACGGAGCCGTTCGAGATCCATAGCTTGCCGCCGTTTAGGACGTACTCGTCGGGATCGTCGGCCTCACCCACCACGTCCGCCGTCGTCTCCATCGCGGGAACGTCACTTCCCGCACCGGCTTCTGAAAGGGCGAACGCGCCGACATCTCGTCCCTCGGCCAGCGGCGTCAGGTACCGCTCTTTTTGCGCCTCATCGCCGAACTCGAAGAGCATGTTTCCCGCGAGCGAGGTGTGTGCTGCCACGATCGTTCCGAGTCCGCCCGACCCTCGCGAGATCTCTTCTAGTCCGATGGCGTAGGAGTGATAGTCGAGCCCGGCACCGCCGTACTCCTCGGGAAACGGCATCCCCATCAATCCGAGGTCACCCATCTCGCTGACCAGGTCGGCCGGATATTCGTCTTCGTGATCGATCTCGCTTGCACGCGGGATCACTTCCTCGTCGACGAACGTCGCGACCATATCCCGGATCTGACGTTGTTCCGGTGAAAGGCTAAAATCCATACGAAGCGGTATCGTCCCTCGCGGCTTAGGTGTTCCTCATCGACGCCGGTCTGGAGACGCGGCGGTCGACGTACTAATTTCGATCCCGGTTTTCCGGTCGCGCCGGAATCCAAACACCCATTCGGTCCGACTGGTAACGTATCCGGTATGACGCGCGAGGGGCGTATTCCGGCGACGGGGTACGCGACGGAACGAGACCGAAGCGTCGAGTACGACGACCGAACCATCTGGTTGAGCCGGACCATCGAATCGGCGGCTACCGGACTCCCTGGCGGTCCGCTGGTCGCCGGCTTTCTCCTCTTCGGCTGGCTGCCGATCGCCCTGGCCGGTCTGGGTATCGTTGCCGCCGAGTCTATGAGCGCGACGTTCGTGCTGGCGTACGCGACGGCAGCGCTCTTGCTTTCGGCGCTCCCGTCGATGATCTGGTACTACGACGTCCGCGTGCTCACGACGTTCGCGGGACGCATGACGGCGCGAGTCGACGACGAGGACGTCCTCGTCGAGACCGCCGAACGCTTCGACCGTCGATTCGCCGAGTGGTACCCCGCGGCAGTGGTACCGTGGACGATACTATTGCTCGTCGTATTGTTCGGTTCGGTGCCGACCCTGGAGGCGCAGGGAATCGGCGGTCCCACGGAGCCGCTGTTCTGGAGCGTCGCGCTCTTTTTCGTCTGGGGCGGTCTGCTCACCGGTATCGGCTTTCACGGCGCCTTCGTAACCGTCGGGTACATCGCGACGCTCGTCGAACGGACCCGGCTGTCGATCGATCCGTACCACCCGGATAAGCTCGGCGGGCTCAGTGCCGTCGGCTACTTCGCCATCCGAACGACGCTGTTACTCTCCTCGGGCGCGTTGTTGCTGCCGCTCGCGTTCGAACTGGCGGCGGGAACGCCGTTTCAGGAACCGATTTACCTCGCCGTCGTCGTTTACGTCCTCGTCATCGTCGGCTCGTTTTGCTATCCGACCTGGTTAGTCAATCGCGCCGCTCACGCCGAACGTGTCGAACGGCTGGACGAACTCGGCGACGAAATCGGTTCGATCCAGACCGACCTCTCGGCGGCGTCGGCACACGACGTTGACGACGTCGTCACGCAACTCGAACTCCAGCGCCTCCAGCAACTGTACGACGATTATCGGGAGATCCGTCTGTACCCGCTCTCACCGTCCATCCTCACGCAGCTCGTCGGTTCCGTGTTACTCCCGTCGACCATCTTATTCGTCGAACTCGTCGCCGGGGTGTAACACGCGAGATCGTACGGTGTAGCCGGTTTCGAACGGGCCGGGATAATCGATCGGGCCTCGTCAACCATGCGTTCGATGGTATCTCCGACCCGTCGTCCCGATCAGTCGTACGAGTAGAATCCCTCGCCCGTCTTCTTCCCGAGGTCGCCCGCTTCCACCTTTCGCTTTAAGAGGTACGCGGGTTTGTACCGATCTCCGAGTTCCTCGTAGAGCGTTTCAGTCGCGTGCAGGCAGACGTCGAGCCCGATGTGATCTGCGAGCGTCAGCGGTCCCATCGGGACGTTCGTGCCGAGTTCCATGCCCGCGTCGACGTCTTCTTTCGAAGCGACACCCTCGTCGTAGGCGCGAATGCCCTCGTTGATCCAGGGCATGAGGATCCGATTGGTCACGAATCCCGGTTTGTCGTCGGACTCCCAGGTCGTTTTGCCCATCTCCTCGGCGAGGTCGTGAGCGAGTTCGACCGCCTGGGCGGTCGTCTTCTCGCCGACGACGACCTCGACGCCGTCCATGATCGGAACCGGGTTCATGAAGTGAAGGCCGACGACCCGATCAGGCCGATCGAGGGCCGACGCGATCGAGGTGATCGAGAGCGTACTCGTGTTGGTCGCGAGGAGGACGTCCTCGTCGCAGATTCGCTCTAGATCGGCGAAGACCTCCCGCTTTACGTCCATCCGCTCGAGGACGGCTTCGATGACGACGTCGCAGTCGGCGACGTCCTCGAGGTCGGTCGTGCCGTCGATGCGGTCGCGGATCGTCGACGGTGACTCCGTCAGTGCGTCTCGATCTGCGAGCCTCGCGAGACTGTCGTCGATCGTCTCGAATCCGGACTCGACGTACGCCGCCTCGACGTCGCGCACGACGACGTCGTACCCGGTCGTGGCTGCGACCTGCGCGATACCGCTTCCCATCGTTCCGGCGCCGATGACGCCGATTCGGTCGATATCGTCTCGAATCATACCCGTTCGTTTCCGGCTTGCGCTCGTTAAGCTGGCGATCCGCGTCGTTCGATGCCCGGTTCAGTGTGGGTGCGTACCCAAGAGCCGACACCCTCTGGCGCCTTCAACGGTCGCCTGAATTTGATCTACCCGGGATATCCGTTCGTGACCGCGGTTCCGGGAGAGAAACGCTTTAGGGTTCTGCCTCCTTCGATCAGATAACCTGTAGAATCGTCATGAGTGAACCAAACGTCGTCGATCCTGGCGTCGAAGGTGTGCGCGAACTCGAGCCCGACGAGCGAGCGACGCTGCTGGAAGCCGAGGTCGAACCGGAGACGCTCGAAGCGGAGGGGATCGATCCGGCCGGCGTGGTCGAGAAGGATTACTCCTACCGCCTGCTGCTCGATGCTGGTCTCGACGAGGAGACGGCGGATCGACTTCGCCGTCACTTTTCGTTGGCCTGGTCGTTCGAGACCGACGGCGATCTCGATCGACGCTCGGAGACCGTTTCGGGACTCGGCGACGACGAGCGTGCCTGGGTCGCCGCGAGCGCGACCGACGACTGGCAGGGGTTCGAACACGCGGGTGAACGGACGATTCCCGGCGAGCACGGCCGACCGGCCGAGCGACCGTACCCCAAACCGACGCCGGTAACGGCGGTCACCGGCGTCAGTCGGGAAAACGCCGAGAAACTCGCCGAAGCCGGCGTCCGATCGGCCGAACGATTGGCTACCATTCACGCTGGCGCGGTCGCCGCCGCGCTGGATCTCGACGTCCTGCACGTCCGGACCTGGCGGCACAACGCTCGCGAACTCGTCGAGTGATCGGCCGTCCGTCGATCGACGGCGAGTACCGACGCCACTTTGTCCGACTATCACCAGTCAGTGACCGTGATAACACTCTCGTCAGATTTCGGTTCCCCGTATCCGGCAGCGATGAAGGGCGTTATTCTGTCAGCAACCAGCGCCACGCTCGTCGACGTCGCTCACGACTCCGCGTCAGGACGTCGATTCGGCGGCGTTCTGGATACGCGAAATTCTTCCGACCTTTCCGCCGGCGGTTCACCTGATCGTGGTGGACCCCGGCGTGGGAACGGACCGTGACGCCCTCGTCGTTCGGGCCGGCGAACACGTCCTCGTCGGCCCTGACAACGGCGTTCTCTACCCGGCGGTCGGACGCCTGGCTGGGGCCGGTCCGATAGAGTGGTATCGAATCGACGACGAGGATGCGGCCAGTTCCACCTTCCACGGTCGCGACGTCTTCGCGCCTGCGGCGACGGTTGTCCACGATACTCCACGCGGTAATCTCGCTACGATCGGCCGCCTACAGCCAGCCGCCGATCCGGTCGAATTGATCCTCCCGTCTCTAGCGTTCGATGACGGCGTCGCTCGCGCGACGATCCTCGCAGTCGACGATTTCGGCAACTGCGTTACGAACGTTGACGGATCGTTCGTCGACGACGCGTCGACCGTTCGCGTCGACGGACGGCGGGTGTCGGTGGGGACGACGTTCGATTCGGTCGAGGCGGGTGCGCCGCTCGTCGTCGGTAGTCACGGGAACCTCGAACTCGACGTCAACCGAGGCCGCGGAGATATAGAATTCGGTATAGAACCTGGCGATTCCGTGATCGTCGAACCGATTCGATAGCGCTCGATTCGTCGAGCAACCAATTTTGAGCGGTCGTCGGTCTATTCGAGCGGAGAACGAATCGGATCGACTTCCACGGAGCCATCACCGGTAATCGTGATCCGACACCCCTCGTACTCGAACGTTATGATTGCTCGCGACCGTTTGCCGTTGGGTCGGTGCCAGTGGTCGAGCAAGCGTTCGAGCGCGTCCGGATCGATCGTCTTCGAGAGTGTCTCGAGTTCGAGCGGATCTCGACCCGTCGCGACGCTGACGGCCGTGATGATCGACGTGACCGCCGGATCGGCCGATCCGTTCGCGTCCACCCACACGTGGTACGTCCCCGTTGTTTCGTCCCGGTACACTGTATCCTCGATGGAGCGTCGGCGCCCGTTTTCACCGGTGTGGTAGCTGGACATACCATCTCAGAATACGCCATGTTAACACTTAACATTGGCGGGAATTCTGATAGATCGGTACTCGTGACTGTGCGACCCGAGCGACTGACGTGGGTAGGTGGATAACGGCGGTGAACGATCCAAAGAGATCGATCGGCGGAGAGTCGTTCGTCGACGAACGCTGGACTTTGTGGCGTCGTTACTCGGCGGCGATGACGTCGTCGATGCGGACGATCATCGTCGCGGCCTCGGCGGCGCTCTCGATCGCCTCGCGCTTGACGTCTGCCGGGTCGACGATACCGAACTCGACGGGGTCGTCGATCGTGACCGTCTCGCCGTCGGTGATCAGCCCGGCACGCCCGTCAGCTTCGTGGGCCGCGCGGAGATCGACGAGCGAGTCGATCGGGTCGCGACCGGTGTTGGTCGCGAGCGTTCGCGGGACGATGTCGATCGCGTCAGCGAACGCGGTGACGGCGAGCTGCTTGCGGCCTTCGATTCCGGCCGCTTCGGAGCGCACGCGGTCTGCGATCGCGATTTCGCTCGCTCCGGCACCGGGGACGACCTCGCCGGATTCGCGTGCGGTCGCGACGACGTCGAGTGCGTCGCCGACGGCCCGTTCGAGTTCGTCGACGACGTGGTTCGTGCCGCCGCGGACGAAGACGGTGACCGCCTTTGCCGCGTCGCCGCCTTCGATGAACGTCAGTTCCTCGTCGCCGAACCGCTCGGTGCGGATCCGGTCTGCGTGTCCGAAGTCGTCGTCGGAGAGGTCAGCCAGTGCGCCGACACGTCGGGCCCCCGTCGCGGAGGCGATCGATCGGACATCGGAGTTTCCGAGGTCTTCGTAGACGAGGATGCCTTCGTTTGCGAGGAACGAGGCCACGCGGTTGTCGACGTCGTCGGTCGTGAACACGACGTCGACGCCGGAGTCGGCGATCGTCTCGGCGTAGCCGCGCAGTTCGGACTCTTCCGCATCGAGCGCGGCGTTGAGTTGGTCGATGGAGTCGATGGCGTACTCCGCGTCGACCTCCCCGGTGCGCACTTCGAGTGCGACGTCGATAATCGCGATGTCGGCGTCCTCGACGGTCGTCGGCATCGAATCGTGAGCTGGCTCCTCGTCGACGACGATCCCCTCGATCAGGTCGGTCGCGCTGGTCGACGCGCCGACCTGCGTGTAAACGGAGACGTCGTCACGGTGGACGCCGTCGTCGTCGCTGACGTGATCGATCGCGGTTACGACCGTTTCGGCAAGCTCTGCGGGAGTGAGTCCGCCCGTTCCCTTCCCGGTCATGCTCGATTCGCCGACCTGGGCGAGCAACTCGTCGTCGACGGCCGCGTCTAGTACCTGATCTTCGATGGCCTCGAGCGCGATACGAGCGGCCTCGTGGTACCCTTCGACGATCGTCGTCGCGTGGACGTCCTGTTCGAGGAGGTCCTCTGCTTCGCCGAGGAGGTTTCCGGCGATGACTGACGCGGTCGTCGTTCCGTCGCCCACTTCGGCCTCCTGGGTTTCGGCGACTTCGACGATCATCTGTGCGGCGGGGTGCTCGATGTCCATCTCCTCTAAGATGGTTGCACCGTCGTTCGTGATGACGACTTCGCCGCTCGAGTCGACGAGCATCTTGTCCATGCCGCGCGGTCCGAGGGTCGTTCGGACCGCTTCGGCTACGGCCTTTCCGGCCATGATGTTCGACGACTGGGCGTCTCGGCCCGCTGTCCGCTGGCTGTCTTCACTGAGGATGAACATCGGTTGTCCACCCATGCGTCGCTGTTGTGCCATTGTTGATGCCTCACTAAAGGTATCATCAGCACTTCTATATAACTGTTTCCCTACGCCCCGGGCCCGTCCGGTGATTGTCAGTCAATACCAAGGGGGTGTCGACCCGCCCGCTCGGAGATCGAGGTCGAAGCCGGTAGGCCAATATGGATTCGCTCGTATGGACTGAACGAATGCTGGAGCTGGAACACGGTTTTCGCGTCGTCGACGTCAACGCCCGACTGACGCCGGGCGACGAGCCGTGGCCACGAGACCGTGGTCGGCCGATTTCACCGGAACGACTCGAGCGGGAGCTACACCAGGCGGGTATCGTCAGAGCGGTCGTCAGTCCGAACCCGCGACCCGGGACTAGCTACCTCCAGGCCAACAACGGCGTCGCCCGTCTCAGCGTCGACCGACCGTTCGTGGCCTTCGCCCGAATCAACGGACCGCGTCCCAGTACCCCCGGTCCAGCGAGCCGGTTTCGAGCGCTCCTTTCCGACCGGCGGTCCGAGTGTACCTCCCCTGCGGACGTCGAACAGTACGCGTACGACGATCGATTCCACGGGTTCGTTCTCGACCCGGGCGTCGACGGGATCCCTGACTCAGCCGTACTCGACCAACTCGAATCGGTGAATCTTCCGCTCATCCTGTCGATCGGACGCGACGGTCGACCTGACGCGCCCGTCGAATCACTCCTCGGGCGGTCGTTTCCGATTATTCTCAGCCACTTCGGTGATCGACCGCTCGATCGCGAATCGATGGCGTCGACGATCGAACTGCTCGACCGATTCGATACCTGTTTCTTCGATACGAGTTTCGTGCGGTATCGAGAACTACTAGAGCGAGCGCTGGTAGAACATCCCGACCGCGTCTTCTTCGGCAGCGGCGCGCCGGCGACCCATCCGAACGTCTCGGTCATGGAAATACTGACGCTCGACGTCTCCGAGGATCTATTACGTCGGGCATTTTCGAAAAACGCCTGTCGCGTCATCGATGCGCTTTCACCGACGTCGTGACGCCCCATCGGTCGATTTTCACCAGTATCGTCGAGAAACCGGTACCACTCAATGAGAGTTCAATGCAGGCAGTATTAAGTCCCACCGACGAATGGATTTCAGTATGCGTTCTGTCGGGAGCGGTCTGGCTGCGATCGATCGAGACGGTCCTCGTGCGGATATCTACCTCTCGCGTCCGCGAAAGCGAAACGCGTTGACCGTCGATTTAATCAAAGATTTGACCGAAGCGTTCCGTCGTGTCGATGCGGACGACGATATCCGCGCGATCACGTTGCTCGGTTCCGGCGACGCGTTCTGTGCCGGCATCGATTTCGACCAGTTACAGGAACTTTCGAAGCTGTCGACGATCGCCGACGAGGCGTTCCCGCAGTTGCTCTCGACGATCGAACGGGCCCGACAGCCCGTCGTCGCCGGAATCAAACAGACGGCGCCGGCGACGGCGTTCGAACTAACGCTTGCCTGCGATCTGCGTGTACTCGGCGACGACGCCACGTACGGTCTCATCGAAACGTCTCTCGGGACGTTTCCCCAGGGTGGTGGAACCCAGCGGTTACCTCGACTCATCGGTCTCTCGAAGGCGATGGAACTGATCTACACGGGTTCGTACATCGAACCCGATGAGGCGGCATCGATCGGCCTCGTCCATCACGTCGTCGACGCCGACGACGTCGACGAGACGGCCAAATCCGTCGCCGACGATCTCTGCACGAAGGCCCCGCTGGCGGTCCAGAACGCAAAACGCGCCCTTCGTGCGGCGCTCGATACCCCGCTCGATCAGGGCCTCGCCTACGAGCGTTCGCTCGGACGCGAACTGGAAGACACCCGAGATTTCCGCGAGGGATTCGAGGCCCGAATCGAAGACCGCGACCCCACCTTTACCGGCGAGTGACGAACCACTCCTGCAACCCGCAGTAGAGAACCCTGTATCACTCTTCTCCGCGGGTTCGACGGTCGTAGACCTGGACGGCTCGATCGTGACGACTCGAGACGCCGTTCGGATTGCGCGTTTCGGATCGATCCCGGTACCTGGCACCGAATCCGTGCCACAACCCAGCGAGCGTATTGCTAACGACGGCGACGCCGTCTCGTATCCACGTCGTGGGGGTGGTTTCACCGCTGGCGATTTCTCTGACGCCGTGTAGTCCGTCACGGATCGCGCTACCGACGGTGTTTGTGAATACCGTCGGCCTCGGGCCGTAGTTCTTCGCGAGCCGATAGCTGAGAGACCGATAGCGTCCACCCCAGTTCTCGGGTTCATCCGATTTCTCCCGGTCTCGCGTTACGGCCATGTCCGCACTCCACGTGACGACGTACTCACCGGCGCCGATCCTGTGGGCGACGTCGCGCGCGCTGGCGTGTGAGAGGTTTTCGTCGAAACCGTCCAACCGGTCCAGTACCGTTCGGTCGAATACCACGTTGCCGGCGGAGAAGACGGTGATCGAGCGACCGGCGAACCGAACGGGATCCCGTTCAGTCGGTATCGAATCCGCTCGCTTGACCGGACCAGTGACGACGTCAGAATCCGACGACAGTGCCGTCTCGACCGCCTGATACCATCCCGGTTCGACGGTGTGCGTCGCGGCGACGAACCCGACGGCGGACCCGGTGGCGACTTCGATGCCGGCGTTTCGAGCGACGCCGGACTCGCGCTCTGAGATTTCGACCAGGACGTCGACGTCTTGCCGTTCCCGAACGGTGCCGGACGTGCCGTCCGTCGACGGACCGTTGACCACGATGAGTTCGCTCTCGGCCGGTAGTTGCGACGACAGCGCGTCGAGACACGAGTGGAGGGTCTCCCGATCGTTGAGCGTCGGGACCACCACCGAGAGCTTCATACTCGTGAGTATTTCATCCGGCCGTATAAATTCGCCGTCCGGTGTTACTCGAGTTCGGTCGTCCAGAACGAAACCGACGCGAGTCTGTCCGCTTTCGGAATTGAGCCGACGCCGCTCCCGACGCGTCGCAGCGGCGAGGCCAGGAAGTTCGGCGTAATTCGATAGAGTCCGTACGGCAGGATGAAATCGTGCTGGGCGTCGACGATTTCCAGATCCTGCGAGTCAGCTAACGCCTCTACTTCGCGTCTCGAGTACAGACGCGAACCCATCGGAAGGGCCCAGTTGTAGATGCTTCGCGTCGAAAAGCGATTGAAGGTATCGAAGACGATTCGACCACGCGAGACGCGACGCATTTCCGCTAAGAACGCCTGCGGGTCGTCTGCGAGGTGGAAAAATCGCATTGCGACCACGCAGTCGAAGTGGTCGTCCGGAAATGGGAGCCGTGCGGCGTCGCCCCTGATGAACTCGAGCGTGTCAGAGACGCCCGCCCGGTCGGCTTTTTCCCGACCTTGCTGGAGCATCGCAGCGGAGATGTCGAGTCCGACGACGTCTCCGCCGCGGTCTGCCATCATGATTGTGAACCGACCGGTCCCGCACGCTATTTCGAGGACTCGCTTTCCCTCCAGGGGAGAAACCGCGTCGAGAACGGCTCGCTTCTCGCGCTGGTCGATCAACTGACCGCCCCGCGAGAAGCGCTTGTCGTCGTACTCGGCGGCGATGTCGTCGGCCTGGTACCACTCCTGTCCTTTCACGCTACTCACTGGTAGACTCTCGGGGGGTTAAAACAATACTGGACTTGATCGACGGCAGACGGGCCCGTTTCGTGTGGGCCACGGAACCTCACACCTCGAGTCGGAGGGGAGGTAACCGCCACTAGTATGGCATTATATACCTATAATTAACTGCAGAATATGAACACCTATATAGGGAACGTTTACCAGGGTTGGCTCTCGCTCGGTAGGTATGAGCACGACCGCAGAGGAAGCTGCCAGTCCCGACCCACCACATTCGAACGCGGAGTACCGTGACCGCCTGCGCGAGCTACCACCCAGCGCAAAACTCGTCGCAAAAGTTCTCGAATCTGACGCGCCGCTCTCGCAGGGTCAACTCGTCGAGGAATCCCTGCTGCCCGATCGAACCGTTCGATACGCACTCAACCGCCTCGAGGAAGTCGGTCTCGTCGATTCGCGGTACAGTTTCAAAGACGCGAGAAAGCACGTGTACTTCCTTACGCGTTGAATTACTCCCCGACGCGCTGATCTATTCTCGCGCGCTGACGTGGTCTGATCCCTCTCGATTCGATCCCGCCCAGGTGGCGTGGCAACTCCGTGGCGACCGAACCGACACCGGCAACCACTTTTCGTTCCCCGACCTGGGCAACCGCATGGAGGTTGCTCGCGTCTCCGTCCCCGTCGAGTCGTCTGCCCCTGGTGGACGGACGAACGCGTACGTTCTCGGGCGCGATCCGGCCGTCCTCGTCGATCCGGGCGCGCGAACTGACGAACTGGACGAAGTGGTCGAAGACCGGGGCGTCGAATACGTCGTCTGTACCCATACTCATCCGGATCACGTGGGTGCCCTCCGCTGGTACGCGAACCGACACGATCTCACGACGTGGGCGCTCTCCGACTTCGCCGATCGATTCGAGTCGGCGACCGGACTCGTCCCCGACGCCACCGTCGTCGACGGCGATCGAATCCACCTGGGCGGCGAGTCGGTACGGGTGATCGCGCTTGCCGGACACGCCGCCGATCACGTCGGGATCGAACTTCCGGACGACGGCCCCCTCTGTTGCGGTGACTGTGCCATCGCTCGCGGAAGCGTCGCCATCGCCGGCCCTGACGCGGACATGTCCGCCTATCTCGATTCGCTCCGTCGTCTCGAATCGCTCGATCCGTCCGCCTTGCTCCCCGGACACGGCCCGATCATCGACCACCCATCGACTACGATCCAAGGGCTCGTACACCACCGTCTCCGGCGGGAAAACCGTATTCGTCGGGCCGTCGAGGCGGGCGCCCGGACGATCGACGAAGTGCTCGAGGCGAGTTACGACAAACCCCTCGACGGCGTCGCGTCGCTCGCACGGAAAACGGTTGCGACGCATCTCGTGAAACTCGACGACGACGGCGTCGTCGTCTGGGACGGAAACCGCGCTCGTCCGCGACGCGGTCGAACGTAGCCGGCGGACTTTTTGCCGCTCGGACGGAGACGACGGTGTGGACTCCCTCGAAACGGAACTCGCTCGGGCTCGCGACCTCGATCCGTCGGTGCTCGCCGGTGCGATCGAATCGATCGGATTCGAGTGTACCCACTGTGGGGCCTGTTGTCGGTCCGAATCCGATTCGGACTGTAGTCCGTCGAACACGGACACGCCCGACGGAGGTACGTCTCACACGGCGACGGTGTTCCCCGACGAAGTGCGCTCCCTCGTCGGGAACACGGACGGTCAGACGGACTGGCGGGACGTCGCGCGTCCGATGCCGTTCGGTCTCGAGAAATCGCCCGATGGGACGACCGTCGGGGAGACGTTCGAGTGGGCACTACAGACGACCGCGTGTGGCGATTGCGTCTTCTACGACGATGGATCCGAGGCCGGCGGCTGTCGGGTCCACGCCGACCGGCCGCTGATCTGTCGAACGTATCCGTTCAGCCTCGCTCTCGGAGGAACGAGCCAACCGATGGGTACGGCCGTCGACGGCGAGGGGCTCGTGCGGGCCCACGAGTGTGAGGGCCTCGGTCGAGAAATCGATCGCGACGATGCGCTCTCGCTCGCTCGCGCGCTCAAAGCGCGGGCGATCCGCGAGCTCGAAGAGGCGATCGCGCTCGTCGAACGGTACGAGCCGATCGAGTCGACCGATCGAATCGTCGTACACGACGCCGAAGGGCCAAAGCGCCCCGACGGTTCGTCGATCTCGGAGTAATTCGGACGAGCGACTGGACTGGCGGGACAGGTTCCACCTCGCGTCGACTCGTTCGTCGACGAAGTGGATACGTGCCGTGTGTGATCGAGCCGAGCCTCCGCACGAATCGTCGGAGTGTCGTCGATACCGTTCAGAAGGTGTCTTCGATAATTTCTCCGACGGCGAAGTTCGATTTGACCTCGCTCACTTCGACCTTGACTCGCTCGCCAACGTCGGCGCCCGGGACGATGATGACGTAGCCGCGTTCGACTCGAGCGATGCCGTCGCCCTGTTTGCCGATGTCCTCGATCTCGACGTATCGCGTTTCGCCGACGTCGACCGGCGGCTGTGGCTCGTCCGTGCGGGTCTGCGTCGACTGCGCGGCCGACGTCGTGGACTCACTCTGCGCGTTCGTCGAGCGTTCGATCAGCGCCACCCGGTAGACCGTTCCGGGCTCGACGTCGCCCGTCGTGATTTCGTGTTTGGGTACTTCGATGAGATACCGGTCGTCTTCTTCGGAAACGTCCGTGCTGAACAGACACAGGAGCTTTTCAGAGATTTCCATAGCGAGATCCTCACGCGACCCAACTGGTCCAATACTATTAGAACTACCGACCCCGTGCCGATGGATATTATCGATCGTCTTGGAAAATACGTCGATGTCACCAGATGTATCGGAAGGTCGGGCCCTGGCAGTTCCCGAGCGGGTCGATCACTCTCGCGTCGGATTCTCGATCGAGGAGTGAACACGCTGGTGTCGGTTACTCGAATGGGCGACTCGCGTCGATTACTCTACCGGTTGTCGGCTCCGAGCGATAGCATCTTGGTTATCGACGGTGCCGAACCGTTCGAGATCTAGGCCGTCGGTGGGTTCGATCTCGTCGATCGAGTCGTACGGACGGTTAACGACGATCGACCCGGCTCGCGAGTTGCCGATCCCCGGAATCGCCGTCAGCTCGTCGAGCGAGGCATCGTTCAGATCGAGCGGGTGCGGGACTCCGGTCACGGATCGATAGCCGTGATCGACGACGGCGACGTCGAGCGTCTCGCCGAGCGGACGTTCACCCGGGATACCGACGAGTAGCGGGTACGTTCCGAGTTGTCGACCGAAGGTGTAGCCGTCCTGGTGGTACTCGAGGTGGACGTCCGGCAACACGGTCCCCGGCGGAGCCAGTCGCTCGAGCATCGGTCTGTCGATCTCCTCGCGAACCTGGCGCTTGTACGGTTTGAACTGATCCTTGTGCGCCTGGGCGATCTCGGCGCCGGTCTCAGACATCTCGGTACCGGCGAACGCCATCACCTGCCGTACGTTAATTCGTCTGAGTAACAGCCCCTCCTCGTAGACGCGATGCAGGAATTCCAGATTGTACTCGTAGGTTTCTGGACGTTCCCCTGCGAGCCCGTGGACGAGGTTGATCCCGGGCAGGAGTTTCGGCAATCGGTCCGACGCCTCCGGTCCGAATGTCGGCGCGTCCGCGGGGTCGTCACCCGGGCGCCATCCGGCCTCCTCGTTGACCACGCGTATCGCCTCGAGACACTCCTCGGTGCTTACGGCGAGGTTATTTTCCTCCTGGACGGCGGGATCGGCGGATTCGAGGCCGAACGCGGCGGTGTCTCCGGGCGTGTTGTACGCAGCGATCGTCCGGATACACTCGCGGGATTCGTCCGGCCACTTCGCGATCGTGACCGGATTCATATTGTCGAGATGAAGCGTCTGGAGGTCCGGAGCCACGGTTCGAATGCCCTCGTACAGTTCGCGAAGGGCATTCGGGTTCGGGGCTTCGCCGTCGCCGCCGTAGGCGAGAATGTCCGCCTGCCGACCGAGCCTGAAGTGCTCGACGCCATGGTTCGCGAGCGCGTCTACCTCGTCGACGACGCTCTCGGGCGGTCGAAATGACGGGTTGCCGTAGAGCGGTTCGGTGCAAAACGAACAGCGATAGGCACACCCGCGCGAGGTTTCGAGTTCACAGATGAGGTACTCGGGATGGCCGGGATGTTGCTCCACGATGAACGCGCCCAGTCTCGCCCAGCGAGTCACCTCGGGAACGTCGCGCATCCGATCGCCGAACCCTTCCAACCCGTTTCGAACGAGGTCGTACGCCGCCGCTTCGACGTCTCCCTTCGCGACGAAGTCGAAGTCTAAATCCTGCCGTTCGGTCTCGATGGCGCCCTCGTTCGCGTCGCCGACGCCGAACTTCACCGGACCGCCCATCATCGAGACGCCGTTGGCCGTCCAGGCGATCTCTCTGACCTCGTCCGGTTCGGCCGGCGTCCCGCCGACGTACTTCCCGGGGACGGTCATCCCGCCGAGATAGATCGTGAGATCCGCCCCGTCGACGTCGCGCCATCGGCGTTTCTCGTCTCTGAGCGCGTCGATGGTGTGATACGTGATCTGCTCGCGCGGGACGCCCGCGTCGACGAGCGCGCCGGCCGTAAAGCGCGGATACGTCGAGAGGTACGGTGGTACCCCGAAGTGTGCGGGTTCGTCGACGTAGCCGTCGACGATCGTCACGGAGAGGTTCTCGGGGTCGGTCATGGGCCTCCGTAGCGGGTCGAGGGTGAAAACGTTGACTCACCGGGCTCGATCCCCGTAATCCAGTCGTCACTGGCCCTGCCCGGATAGCCGGTGACCGAGCGTTGAAGGGACTGCCGCCCCACCGTCGAGCCATGCCACCGACCGAAGAATTCGTCTGTACCGAATCGACGTGCTACCTCGATCTCTTCGAGAACCACTACACCTACGACGTTCCGGACGACCACGACGCGACGTCCGTCTCCTGTCCCGTCTGTGGCGGAACCGACTGTCTCGAACCCGTCGGCTTGTAACACCGGTCTCGACGACGTGTCAGCAGGCGCAACTTCGTCTGACGATTATTTTTGCCCATCACAAGAAGTATAAACACCGTCGTTGTACATCTATCGAGTCGATGGAACCGAACCATTCCCTCCCTTGTCCCGCCCCGCTGGCCGTCTCCGAGCGAGGTGGCATTCGATGAATCCACGTACGGTCGTCCGGTCCCTCGGCGATCGGCTCTATCGAGGCGTCGGTCGTGCGACGCGATCGGTACAGTCTATCCGACCAGTGGACGCCGATCTACTCGAGAACGAGACGAGTTACCTCGTGGCCGTCGACACGCCGGGCGTCGAGTCATCCGACCTCGACATCCGGTATCTAGATGGGCGCGTGACGGTAACCTGTGACCGAAACCATCTCAACTCTGATAGGTTCGAGAGACGATTCTGGGGCCGAACGACGACCCTCTCCGGATCGATTTCGTTACCAGACGACGCAATCGTCGACGCGAACGAGGCCGAAGCCCGGCTCACGAGCGTCGGAACCGTCCGAATCGAACTGCCGAAAGAATCACCAGAGACGCGGGCGGAACCGGCCGGAGAACAGATTCCGATCGACGACTGACTGCGGGCGCTGTCGTGAGTACGCGACGCTTCGACGCCCAACTGAGTTCTACGATTTAACTTTGCGTACGCTCCTAGCTATCGGATTCGATCGTCATTCCCGGCACGATATCGAACGACTCGTCGCCGTCGAACCGACACGGATCGAACGCGTCGATTCCGATTTCGCCGAGTACCTGTCGCGCGAGGCGGTCGCCGATGGCCGGTGCGCGCATGAAGCCGTGACCCTGGAACCCCGTCGCCAGGAAGACGCCGTCTTCGATCTCGCCGACGAGCGGATTTCCGTCAGGTGTTGCCGTACACAGCCCGGCCCAGGCGCGGACAGTGGACGGGTCGAACGCCGGAAACCGATGGCTCACCTCCGCGAGCACCGATTCAGCGAAGCCGGCCGACGCATCCCGGTTCCAGGAGTCGGGGTCCGCTTCGACCCGTTCGGTCCCGTCTCCCGCCAGTAACCCGTCGGGATGGGGGCGAACGTAGACGTCGGCGGACGCGTCGAAACACATCGGTTCGGTGTACGGTTCGTCGGCGACGAGCGCCTGCACCCGGTACGGTTTCATCGGGATCGGTATCCCCGCGTCGGCGATCAGTCGCTTCGTGTGCGATCCAGCCGTAACGACGACGGCGTCGAACGGTTCTGACTCACCAGAACCGGGAACGATCACGCCCGGTGGATCGGTCGATAGTTCGACCGCCGTGTCGGTCCGTATCGTCGCACCCGCGCCGCTCGCGGCGGCGGCCAGACAGGCCGTGTACCGGCCGGGATCGGTGTAGCCGGCGCCTCCGGAGACGCCGGCGACGGCGACGTCGTCCGTTCGTAGCGCCTCGAATCGATCACCGAGGAGCTCGCCGTCCATCTCGACGGCGACGATTCCGTGCGATTGCATTCGTTCGACGCTCGCCGAGACCTCCCTTGCGACGTCGTCGTCTCCCTCTCTGGCGAACCAGACGTACGGGCACTCGGTGAACGGGAACGTGTCGTCGCCGGAGAGCCGTCGGAACCGTTCGATCGACTCCCGACCGATTTCTGCGTCGACGCGATCGGCGAACGCGTCGTAACAGACGCCCGCGGCTCGGCCGCTAGAGCCGCTTCCGACGGAGCCACGCTCGAAGAGCGTCACCTCGGTGCCCCGACGGGCGAGGTCGTACGCGCAGGTCGCCCCGACGGCTCCGGCGCCGACGACCGCGACTGATAGACCGGCACCGTCGTCGACGAAGACGTCTGCGCCGATCGCCACCTCCCCGGCCGGATCGTCTTCGATCATCGGTGCGATCGTTGCCAGCAGTCTTCGACCGATCTGTCGGCCAGCCACTCCAGCAACGCCTCGAGTTCGGCGACTCCTTCTTCGTAGAGCTGCGCTCCCTTCTCCGGGCTCGCCTGGCTCGGTTTACCAACGGCACCGCTCTCGGTGAAGTCGATGGTATCGAAGCCGATCTGGGATCCGTGTACGGTCTTCCCCCAGCCGTCCGCCCCGCGACCTTCGGCGTCTTCAAGCGCGTCGGGCTCGACCAGTTCCTCGTGGAGGTGCCAGATGAGGCTCGATTCGGACGCGTCGGCGTGTCCGCCAACCTCGTCGAACAGCTCGTCGGCAAGATCGGCAACGGCGTCCCACCAGTTCCACGTCGGTGCGTAGGCAACTTGCGTCTCGCGTAACTCTCTGGCCGCTCGACTCAGCGCGCTCACGTTGCCGCCGTGTCCGTTGACGATGACGACCTTCGAGAGTCCGTGTTCGGCGACACTCGAGATCGTTTCCGAGACGTAGTTGGTGAACGTCTCTTCGGACACCGTCAACGAGCCGTCGAACTGCATGTGGTGTGGGCTGACGCCCACCGGAATCGTCGGCAACACGATCGTGTCGTCCCGATCGGCGACGGCGCTGGCGAACGCTTCGGCTGCCAGGTGGTCCATGCCTAACGGAAGTGCCGGACCGTGCTGTTCGGTGCTGCCGGTCGGAAGGACCCCGACGGCCGCCGATTCGAACGCGTCGGCCGCGTCCTCGGTCGTCATAGTCGCGAGTGTGGGCATACCTGCCACTCAGCACGGGATCTACTTACGTGTGGGTGGTTTCGGCCATCACCTCGGCTCCTCGAAGAGCGCGTCGAGCCCGCGGGCGGGGTAGCCGATCACGGTGGTGACGCCGACCGCTCGCAACCGTTCTATCGACTCGCGAACCGTCGACTCGTCGCCGACGAGCGCGTACGTTTTTGCTCCCTCGAGGAGCGTCGTCCGAACGTCGCCGGTGGCGGTCGAATCGGTCGGCGCCCCTTCGGGCAGCGACCGGCTGATCGGTCGGCGGCGACCGACGTACGCCCCGACGGCATCTAAGATCGCGTCGTGATCGTCGGTGCAGACCGTCGGCGCGTAGACGGCGATTTCGCCGGTGAATCCGGCGGCTCGTAGCGCCCTGATCTCGCGTTCGGTCGTCCGGGAGAGCAACTCGAACTGGGGAGCGCCGGTCGCCAGCGCGATTCGTTCGACGCTCTCGGTCCCGACCCACGCGCCGGGGTCGGAATCGACGGCCGATCCCAGCCGCGGAGCGACGGCTCGCCGTCGCTCTCGGTCCGTGAGATACGCCGGGTGGCCGGCGACGAGGACGCGCCCGACCGCGTCGGGGATCTCCGAGACGAGCGACTCGTCGCCGAGCGGGTCGAACCCGTCCGCGCGGATGGGCGTGGTTACCCGAACGTTGTGTCGTTTCGCGAGGGTGTCGAGAAGCCGACGATCGGGAAACGTGTCGGTCCCTTCGTAATCGATTGCGATCGTCTCGACGGGGAGGTCGTCGATGCGATAGAGGTCACTCTCGGTGGGTTTTACGGCCACGCCGTCCAGCCCGATCGCATTGGGCCGAGAGTCGCCACTCGTGACTTCGTTCAGCATCGACGATCACCGTCCGAGACGATGGGCTGATTAGAAACGGTTCGGAACTCGATCCATCGTCTGTGAGACCATGTGCTCGAACGGTGTACACCGGTGTACAAAAGTGTGGCGTTCCGCATACTCGGACATCTGCTTCCTCGTGACCCTCGTCGGACGTCTGTTTACTCGCGACCCTCAGCGAGTATCTGCTCACTCGGGATCCTCGTCGGACGTCTGCTCACTCGGGGCTGTCCACGTCGGTCTGGGTACCGGAGGCGACGGTTGCGCTATCGTCCAATTCGGGTGCGCGAAACGGTGTCGCCAGCTCGAGTAACTGAACCAGCATTCGAGCCGTTGCACCCCACACGGTGTAGCCGTCGACGTGGAAATAGTGGACGACGATCTCGCCGTACGCTGGGTGGTACCGCGTCTCGAATTCGACGTTTCCTGGATCGAGAAATTGCGCCAGGGGAACGATCGCGATTTCGGCGACCTCGTCGTCGTTTGGCACGTACCGACGATCCGGCACGCGAGCGACGAACGGTGTGACGGCGTACTCGGTCACCGTTCGAATGTCGTCGAGCCGACCGACAACCGAGGTTTCCGCCGGTGTGAGCCCGATCTCTTCTTCGGCTTCTCGCGTCGCGGTCTCGAGCAAGCTTTGATCGTCCGGTTCGGCCCCGCCACCGGGAAAGCTCATCTGACCCGGATGTTCGCCGAGGTGGTCGGCTCGCTTCGTGACCAGGATCGCGTGTTCGTCGCGCCGCTCGACGATCGGTACGATCACCGCGGCGTCGTTCGGCTGGTCTCCGATCGCGGTCGGTTCGAACGACACGATTGGATCGAACGAAACGCGCGCCATCTCACTCGATCACCGTTTCGAGGTCGTCGCGGTACACTTCGAGTTCGACCGGGGCCCAGGCCTCGATGTCGTAACTCACGTCTATCAGGGTGCGAGCGCGATCCCCGTCGTTCCCGTCGATCGCGGCGTCGACGCCCGCTTCGAACCGTTCTCGTGCGTTCGTACCGGCCACGTCCCGATCGATCGACCGACGCGGGACGTCGAGGATGTGGGGAAGATCTTCGGCGTGAGTCGGCGGCTCCGGAAAGGCCGTCGGGCCGACGACGTAGCCCGTTTGGCCGTCGACTGCGTATTCGACCAGTTCGAACCCGGTGAGCGCGTCGTCGATCGCGTCGCCAACGCGATCATCTGTCCCGGTATCACCGCCCGTCCTGGCGGCGAGTTCCTCGCAGGATCGTCGTAACTCGCCGTCGGTCACGGCGCCGAAGAGATCGACGATCCCCGCTAACTCGTCCGGCGTCGGTTCCATGCTCGTCGCAATGTCGTGTGATGGTTAGACTCTTGCGCTCGACGCCGTTCCCAGCGGGTCGTCCTGTTCCCGTCGTCGGTCGACCCGCGTTCCGGGTACGCAAGCGACGGGCGGTACGGCAAAATACGGGTCGGCGTGCCGATCAGCGGTGGATGGGTCTAGTTTCGCCCTCGGCGATCGGTTTCGCCAGTTCGACGATCTCCACCGGGTCTAGCGGCGCCGCTTCCCAGCTCGGCCGCCGGCGATCCGGCCCAGGGGGTTCGATCGCGTCGACGTACCGCCGGAGTTGCGATCGCTCGTCGGCCGCGTCGTACGCGAGAGAATTGTACCGAGCGTCGGCCCGGTACTGCTCGACCAGTCGATCGCCGGCCGCGAGGTACCGTTCGCGCAGGTCCACGTAGGTCGGCTCGACGCCGTTCGATTCGAGGACCTGAAAGAGCGTTTCGGCGACCGATCGGCTCATCCCCTCGAGGCCGGTTTCGCCGGCGACGGCGCGGTGGTCGTGCTCGTGCCGTCCGAGGTCGACCTGTGCGGTGTCGGCGAAGCCGGCGTGGGCGTACGCATCCCCGAGCGTTCCGACTTCGAGTCCCCACGAACGCGGCGGGCGCACCGTCCGTGCGAGCGCCTGGCTCATCGCGAACTCGCCAGCGAGGGCGTATCTGAACGAGTCGAGATACTCTATCACGTCTGAATCGTGCTCGTCGGCGAGCGCTCGAAGCAGCGGTGCGTACAGTAGCCGATAGAGTCGACCGTAGAGTTGGTCGTTCTCGACGCGTGCGTAGTAGCCCTTCGAGAACTCGTAACCCATCGAAAGCGGTGTGAGCAATCGCTCGACGTGGTGGCGGTCGTAGCTGGCGACGTCGGCATCGTGAACGACGATCGAGGCGGCCGCGTCGGCTGCCGGACCGAGGGCGAGCCAGACGTCGTGTCCCTTGCCGGCCTCGTCGTCGAGACCCACGTCTGCGAGTCGCCGTTCGACCGCCGGTGCGTTACACCACAGCGTCGTAAGTGGGAGGTCGAACGTACGGAGCCAGGCGTCGAACGCTTCGATCCGATCGGCCGGTGCGCGGACCGGAACGAACACCTCGGCGACGTCGACCCGTTCGAGCGTCGAGAGCACGCGCTCGGTGGCGAGACTCGCGTGCTCCCGATCGGTCATGGGTACGACGACCGCCGTCTCGGCGAGCGTGCGGTCGATCGCCGGCGGCCCACGCCCGGTCAGGTCGTGAAGCGTCGTAATCCGTTCCTGGACGTACTCCATCGCCAGAGACTTCGGCTCCACCATCAATACATCCACGGATCTGTCTCGGTCGTTCGACGTCGGTTTTCACGTGCCGGTGTCTCCCACGATGTCGTCGACGTGGGCGGGTGGAGCGATCGGTCCCGGTTCGACGTCACCGCAGGCGTGTTCCGAGTGGCGCCGTTCGGTGCGTTCTCGGTGTTCGGGTGCGTCGATCGTCTCCATCGTGATCGACTCGCTGACCGAGTAAATGTTGATTCGGACGAGTTCGATCCCGTGTTCGTCTTCCCACGTCTCACAGAGGTGCTCGGCCAGCAGTTTCGGCGCTAGATCACCCTCGTCGTCGGCGCGCCTGATACTGTTCATATAAAAGCGCTGTCGGTACGTGTCGTGTTGTTTTTGCAGTTGCTCGTACGGTCGATCGTAGGTCAACGTTCGTCCGTCGTTGAACACGTCGATGTACTCGCCCTCTGCCGTTTCTGCTGGGAATACGTAGTAGCGATCCGTCGTCCGCGGGGTCGGTGCGAAGACGCTCCAGTCCGGTTGTTGGATGCCGAAACTCGCCTTGGTGTCCTGAACGGTCTCTTCCGTATCGAATACGGTTCGTTCGATCGGTCCGTCTGTCGCCCCGGCCAGAGCGAGGCCTGACGACAGCCAGATGATGGCCAATCCGATGACGACAACGCCGAGCGTGGCGGTGTACAACGACGCTTTCAGATCGCGGTGGAGATCGGAATCGAACGAGACGGTCGGAACGGCGCCCGCGAGTGCGACCCCGCGGGCCGACAGGCGATGCCGGAACTTGTCGGCGCGATCACGCAGGCCAAACTTCGAGAGTACGGTCCTCGCGTCGGCCCAGAACGGCGCCTGCAAGAACAGGATTAGACCGGCCATCGCCACGTAGGCGAACGCACCGATACGGACGGTGAGAGCGAACGACGCGTGCCCGCCGACGAACACGAAGGCGATGAGGTACCTGACACGACCCGAAGCGAGCAACAGCAGCGGCGAGAGCAACATCATGTAGTACCACATCGTCCCGCCGTAACCGATCAGCGTGGGAAATTGTCGCATGAAATCGCCGAGAAGAAACGTCATCTCGTCCAGACCGAAGACGAGCGGCGCGGCGTCGCCGCTTTGCCAGAGCCCCGTACTGTCGTTACGTTTGTGGAGCCCGTTTCGGAAATACATGTACACCATCTGGCCGAGTATCAGTGCCGAGGCGACGCTCACGATGGACGGTCGGGCCGGCCGGCGACGCTGTACTGCGTCGATCGAGAAGCGCTCGCCGAGCGGTAAGAATATGGCCCAGAAACAGAGCAGCCGAAACAGGGTATCGGCGTACGAGAGGACGAGCGGGTTGTGATAGTCGAGCGAGATGACTCCGAGGAATGTCAGAACCATCGCGATCCGGGTCTTGAATCCGACGATCAACTGGACGGCGATGAGTCCCTGGAGGACGAACAGGGCCGCGATGAGCGCGGGATCGGAGACGAAGTAGTACACGGAGAACGCGCCGTCCGGTGAGTACAGTTCCGCGAGCTCTTGTGTAACGACGCCATCGTCTGTGTAGTAGAACCCAAAGTTTCGCGACCTGAGGAGGAGATCGGCGATCACGAGCAGGCCGATGGCGACTCGGAAGACGGCGAGCGACCGCGTGTCGATTCGTATTCGGTCTGTCACTCGTTCGTACCGCGACGCGTCGTTTCGACCGCCGAAGCTCTCGCGCGCATCGACGATACGGCGGCGAATCGACGTCGGGAGCGAGCCGATGGTGGACGTCTCGCCTGCCGTATCGGTTTCGGGTGACGATGGGTCGGGATCCGTTCCATCGCGGTCCATTATACGTAGTACGACGAACCGAGCCGTAAAATTTTTCTGATGTGCGTCACCGCGTGCAGTGGTGACTCACCGATCGGCGACGCCGTCGGTCGATCACCGATTTACACCCGATGGGAACCGGCCGACGAGTGCGAGGATCGTAAGGACGGCCGTCAACGACCCGGTCGCAATCGCCATCCAGACGAACACGGCGTCGAACGTGATTCCGGCGTCGACGAGCAACCCGACGAACACGCTGCCGACGGCCTGAATCGGCATCATCGTTCCGCTGAACGCCGCGTATCCGCTCCCTCGATACGTTTCCGGGAGCGAGGCGAGTATGTAGGTATCCGTCACCGGAAACAGGCAGTGGATGACGAATCCGAGCGCGGCGGAGACGGCGAGAATCGCCAGATAGCCGCCGACCGCCACGAGCCCGCCCAGCGCGAGGACGAATCCGAACAAAATGGCGAGCAGCAGCGGGACGAACGGCAATCGATCCGCGAGCACGCCGGCGAACCAGAACGCGGGAACGCCCGTCGCGAAGACGACGGTGAGCGCCGTCCGTGCGCGCGTTTCGGATAGTCCCTTGGCCTCGACGAGGTAGGTGACGTAGAAGTTGAAGACCCCGTTCCAGACCATCCCGGCGAGTCCGACCACCGCGATACCCGCCAGTATCAATCGCCACTGCGAGCGAATCGCGGTTCGGAGATCGAGATCCAGCGAGCCGGTCGTCGTCGCCGCCGAGCGACGCGCGGCGATCGAAAACAGGATCGACGAACCGAGCGCGGCGATCCCGAGGAGGACGAACAGCGCCCGCCACGGGGCGAACGGCCAGAGGGTGACCGCGAGGACGGCGCCGACGACTCCCGGGGCGACGACGGCAGCGAGTTGGCTCGCCGTCCCGTGGATACCGATCGCCCGGCCGACCTGTCCGGGATAGAGTTGCCCGATGAGCGGGCTCGCCGCGACGAAGTAGATGCCGCTTCCGACGCCCACGAGAACCGTCGCGCCCGCGAGTAGCCGAAAGGTTGGGGCACTCGCGGCGAGAAGTGACGATCCGGCGAGTACCAGACCCGACGCGAGGACGACTCGGTGTCTCGGATACTTGGTGAGAAGGTATCCCGTCGGAAATCGGGGGGCCGCGCTGCCGATCCAGACCAGCGTGGCGAGCAGCCCGACCGCGCCCGCACTGACTCCGAACGTCGTACGGAACGGTTCCAACAGCGGGGCGTAGATGATTCGGGCGAAATTGACCAGGAAGACGAGGACGCAAAGCGACCCGAAGACGCCCGTACGGGGGCTAATTCGTCCGCCTGGTGTATTCATCACGAGTCGACCGACGGCCCTGGCCGTGTCAAACGTTTCGATCCGATATGTCTTTGAAGCGACACGGGTCTTTTTCTCCCCGTCCTTCGTAGCCCCGAAACATGAAATCCATCCGGAAGGCACTCCGCGAAGGCGAACTCGTCAAAGACACGTACGAGCGGGTCACCTGCGCCGAATGCGATAAATCGCTGAAGACGGAGAATGACCCCGACTCGATTACGACGATCCGTCGCTGTCCGGATTGTGGCTCGGAGTGGAAGGAGATTCGCTAGCCAAAAGCGGACAAATCACTGGCACAGTCCGTCGTCACAGCTGTATAGCGGCTGCGACAGCACGTTCGGTTGGGTAGTTGTTATCGCTCGCCGGCGAGGGCGGCAAAGAGTCTCGATTCGAACTCGTCCTTGCTCACGCCGTCCGACGGTCCGAGTCCGTTCATATGCTCGATCGAAAGCTGGCCGCCGCCCATCCGCGCGTGGCCGCCGGCCGACGCCATCGGGATGTCGCTGACGACGTGGCGCAACGTCTCGCCCATGTGAACGCGGTCGTCGCGTGAGCGACCCGAGAGGTGAAGCGTCCCCTTCGACTCGCCGAACACGACGACGGCCGTGACGCCTTCCAGGTGCATCAACTCGTCAGCCGCTTGCGGAATCGCATCGACGTTTTCGATCTCGCCGACGTCGCAGATCGCGAACGAACCGTTTACGCGTTTGTTCCGTATGGCATCCGCTTTCGTCTGCAACACCTCGTCTGCAACCTGCGGGTTGGCGATCCGGTCGAGTTCGGCCTCGTCGATGCCGTCGAACAGGAACGCGGCGGCGGCGAACTCAGCCGGTGTACAGCCTTTGGTTAGCTGGTTCGTGTCCGACTGTATACCGTAGAGCAGTCCCGTCGCGAGTTCTTTCGATACGATAGGCCCGCCGTTTCGATCGTCGTCTTCGATTTCGGTTTCGAGTCGTGCGCCGATTTCCTGGAAGTATTCGGCAACGATCGTGGCGGCGGCGCCGTACTCCGGACGGACGTCGGTAAACTGTGTTCCGGCCCCGTTTCCAGGGTGGTGATCGACGACGGCGATCGGTTCGACGTCCTGGGAACCCGTGAAGCCGCGGGCGGTGTTGTGATCGACCAGGACGATCGCATCAGTCGCGAGTTCGGCGGACGATTCGATCTTCTCGAGGTCGAGTTCGAGGACGGTTCGGAACGCCCGATTTTCCTGGTGACGAATCTGTCCGGGATACTGTAAGATGGCGTCCGTCTCGACGCTCTCGGCGAGGGCGGCGATTCCCATCGCACAGGCCATGGCGTCCGGATCCGGATTCGGGTGCATCAATACCGTTACCTCGTCGTGGGCGGAGAGGACCCGCTTGAGTTGTGTGCCGGGCGGTCGGTTGACCCATCGGTAGAGCCACCAGCCACCCGTCGCGAGCAGAACGAACGCCAGGATTCCTGCAGAGAGAACCAGCGGATCGAGCGCGTGTACGAAATCGTATCCAATCTCCACCAGGAGCACCCACTGAACCGACGGATCACCGATGGTCCCCCCGGTGAACCGAGCGACCATACCCCACTGTTCAAGTCGGTCACTATGAAAGTTCCCCTTTGCTGGTCTGTTCAGCCAGGAGTATGGTGAAATATACGACCAGGCTCGCTCTACACCGTGAATTTCTACGATCGGCGTCGTTCGGACTCGCCCAGACCCGACGACATTTCAGTCTACACGGACCGGAATGTGGTCTCACACGACGATTCGCTCGATTGGTAGGCTCCGAGCGCCGAACGAAATCAGTGATTGGCCACGTACGCCTTGATGGCGTCCTGATAGCCGGATCGATACGTCGGGTAGATCAGTTCGTAGCCCAGCGAGGCGAGCCGATCGTTCGCACACCGTTTACTCGTCTCGATCCGACGCCGGGCCGGTTCCGAGAGTTCGCTGTCGGCGAGTCGCTCGGCTTTTGTGCGTTTTGGCGGCGAACTCCGCCCGCACTCCGCGGCGAGCCAGTCGGCGAACGCCCACTTCGATGCGGGTTCGTCGTCGACCACCTGGACCACGTCGGTACGAGCCGCGTCGGTTTCGAGAAGGTGTGCTACCGCTCCCGCGGCGTCGTCGCGGTGAATCATATTCAGATAGCCCTCGGTGACCGGACCGTCGAGATAGCGATCGAGACGGTATCGTCCGGGGCCGTAGAGACCGGCGAACCGAGCGACCGTTCCGTCGATGCCGTACTCGCGGTGAGCGTCGAGGGTGAGTTGCTCAGCCCGCGCGAGAACGGCGGTTTTTTCGGTCGTCGGATCGATCGGCGTCTCCTCGTCGACCCAGCCACCACCGTGATCCCCGTGGACGCCCGTCGACGAGGTGTATACGAGCCGATCCGGTGCGTTCTCACGGCCGCTGAAGTGGTCGAGCGTCGTTTCCAGGCCGTCGACGTAGATCTCCTTTGCGGCCGTCGCGCCACCGCCACCGCTGCTGGCTGCGAAGACGACGGCGTCGACGTCCGGGACGGCGGCGAGCGAGTTTGGATCGGTCACGTCGCCGCGGATTCCGGAGAGCCCGCGTTCTTCGATCGTTTCGACGCCCGACTTCGACCGACGGACGCCCCAGACGCGGAGGTCACGTTGACGGAGCTGCCGGCCGAGTTCGAGTCCGACGTAGCCACACCCCAGAATGGCGATGCGCATCGACGACTACTCCGCGCCGACCGCGTAAAATCCCACCGACAGATCCGTCACCCGACGATCAGACTGCACACGACCGCTCGTCAGGTAGGGACCGTCCGTCGCCTCTCACACATAGAAACCCATTTACTGCGCGCCTCGCTCTCCTCACCTAATGAGCCTTTCCGCGTCCGACCACGAACTCGTCGTGGAGGAACTCGGGCGAGAGCCGACGCCCGCCGAGTCGGCGCTGTTCGAGAACCTCTGGAGCGAACACTGCGCGTACCGATCGTCGCGACCACTGCTTTCGGCATTCGAGAGCGAAGGCGAGCAGGTAATCGTCGGACCTGGAGACGACGCCGCGGTCGTCGAGGTGCCGACCGCCTCCGATTCGGACCCGGTCTACGTTACGATGGGGATCGAGAGTCACAATCACCCGTCGTACGTCGATCCGTTCGACGGCGCGGCGACCGGCGTCGGCGGGATCGTCAGGGACACGTTGTCGATGGGTGCCTACCCCATCGCCCTGGCGGATAGCCTCTACTTCGGCGACTTCGCGGACGATCACTCGAAGTACCTCTTCGAGGGCGTCGTCGAGGGGATCAGTCACTACGGTAACTGCATCGGCGTCCCGACGGTGACCGGCAGCGTGGATTTCCACCCCGAGTACGAGGGAAATCCGCTGGTAAACGTCGCGTGCGTCGGGCTGCTCGATCCCGATCGGCTGGTTACAGCAGAAGCTCAGCGACCGGGTAACAAACTCGTTCTCGTCGGTAACGCGACTGGACGCGACGGACTCGGCGGGGCGAGTTTCGCGAGCGAGGATCTAGACGAGGACGCCGAGACCGAAGATCGACCCGCCGTCCAGGTCGGCGACCCGTACGCGGAGAAGCTACTCATCGAAGCGAACGAAGTGTTGCTCGATGAGGATCTGATCGAATCGGCACGCGACCTGGGGGCGGCCGGACTCGGTGGGGCGTCGAGCGAACTCGTCGCGAAAGGTGGCCTCGGGGCGGATATCGAACTCGATCGGGTCCACCAGCGCGAACCGAACATGACGGGCCTCGAGATTCTGCTTGCGGAGTCCCAAGAACGAATGTGCTACGAAGTCCGCCCGGAGAATACAGAGCGGGTCGCGGAGATCGCCGAGCGATTCGACCTCGGCTGTTCGGTCATCGGCGACGTAACCGACGAGCGATACCGGTGTACGTTCGAGGGCGATACGATCGTCGACGTCGACGCGGAGTTCCTCGGTGAGGGTGCACCGATGAACGATCTACCCGCGACGGAACCGGATCTGCGGACTCGATCGCTCCCGACGTCACCGCCGGACGTAGACGAGGCGTTCGAAGCCGTCGTCGCGAGTCCGACCACCGCGTCGAAACGCTGGGTCTACCGCCAGTACGATCACGAAGTGGGAACGCGTACGGCGCTCGGTCCCGGCCACGACGCGGCCGTCGTCGCCCTCGACGAGGTAATTGCGGAGGCCTCGGTCTCGGGTAGGGGTTCGAGCGAGCCCGTCGGACTGGCGATTTCGAGCGGTGCCGACCCGAACTGGACGTCGGCCGCACCGTACGAGGGGGCGCGTGCGATCGCGCTCGAAAACGCGACGAACCTGGCGGCCGTCGGGGCGACCCCGCTCGCCGCGGTCGACTGTCTCAACGGCGGTAACCCGGAGAAGCCCGACGTGTACGGCGGATTCACGGCGATCGTCGACGGTCTCGCCGAGATGTGTGAGACGCTATCGGTCCCGGTCGTCGGCGGGAACGTCTCGCTGTACAACGACTCGCCATCCGGGCCGATCCCGCCGACGCCGACGCTCGCGATGGTGGGAACGCGACCGGGTCTCGACGCACCAACGACGAAATTGGACCCGTCGGGCGAATTGCTCCTGCTCGGTATCGAATCCGAACCGGCGCTGGGTGGGTCCGTCTACCTCCAGGAGTTCGGTGGGTCGGATCGATTCCCGGAGATTCCGTCGGATCCGACGGCCGTCCTCGAGACGATCGCCCGGACCGCCCTCGACGATTCGACGCGAGCGGTTCACGACGTCAGCCACGGCGGCCTGGCCGTCTCGTTGGCGGAGATGGTGACCGACGAGGTCGGACTCGACGCGGAGGTACCGATTCACTCCGCCGATCTCGGGGTGGCAGGCGCGCTCTTCGACGAAACGCCCGGGCGAGTTCTCGTCCAGACGACCGATCCGGAATCGGTGCGTCAACGGGCGGCTGACGGCTGCTCGGTGACGACGATCGGATCGCCGACGGACGACGGCCGGCTCACCATCGAGGCTGGATCGGCGTCGCTCGAATACGCCGCCGCCGAGATTGGCGCGCTCCGGTCGACGATCACGGACGCACTCGAGTAACGCGGTTTAGACGGACGTAATCTCAGAGCCAGTCGATCAGTCGTCTCGGGCGTGACTGTCTCCGTCGCGTTCGAGCGTCGACGGGTTCTACCACCGTATACGTCCTTGTGCGTTCGCTCGATTCGAACGGTTGATCGACGCGCTGCCTAACGGATCCGCCGGTATCTTCTTGGTCGTTCGCTGTGAGGTTCAGGTAACTCGCTGGAGGATATCTATCATGGCGAACCCGCCACACCTACTCATCGTCGAGGACGAACCCGATCTGGCTAATCTATACGCCGCCTGGCTCACCGATGACTGTACCGTCGAAACGACTTACGACGGGAACGAGGCGCTCGATCTCATCGACGACACCGTCGACGTTGTCCTGCTAGACCGCAGAATGCCGGGGCTCTCCGGTGACGACGTTCTCGACACGATCAGAGAGCGGGATCTGGACTGTCGCATCGCGATGGTGACGGCCGTCGAACCCGACTTCGACATCATCGAAATGGGCTTCGACGACTACCTCGTCAAGCCCGTCTCGAAGGAGGATTTGCGATCCGTGGTGGATCAACTGTTGCTTCGATCGACGTACGACGAGCAGCTCCAGCAGTACTTTTCGCTTGCCGCGAAGAAAGCGTTGCTCGACGCCCAGAAGACGGACGCAGAACTCAAGGCCAACGACGAGTACGCGTCGCTCGAAGACCAGCTCGCCGTCATGCGGTCGAAGGTCGACGATACCATGGCCGAACTCTTCAATCAGGACGTTTACCGACGACTCTGTCAGGATATCACTCGCCGGTCTGTGGCGACGGATTAGAACTCGACTGTTACTTCTACCGGCTCGCAGCTACTGTCTGGACCAGCCGCTGCGGTCGAATCGACTCTGCGATCGGTCGGGGTCCCGACGTGATTCCGACGGTGACTCGTTGCTATCGGTCAGATTGATTCCGGTCAGACTGGTTCGAGCGTCGTCACGTCGCGTACTTCGAACCGCGTCCCGCCCCGGTCTCCGACCCCGATCGAGACGGACCAGTCGTGGGCTTCTGCGATCGCTCGCGCGACGGCGAGCCCGAGTCCGTCTGTCGATTCGTCGCCGTCGATAGTGAAGTCCGGAAGCGTCTCGGTCGTCGTCGCGTTCTTCGAGGCGTCGTCCAGGATGAAAAACCCGCGCGAACCGGTCGCGTAGGACTCGATGCCTAACGTTCCGATCTGAATCGTGACGTTCCCGTCCGACCGGCGAGCGGCGTCGTCGAAGACGGTTTCGAGCAGGTACCGAAACCGCTCCGGATCGGCCCTGAGCGTCGCGCCGTCTTCGACGACGACGGCCGCACTCTCTAAGCGGGATGTGGAAACGGCGTCGTCGATCGCCGTCTCGAGGTCGACGAGCGCCCGCGGTCCGACTGACGTCGCGTTTCGGGCGTACTCGCGGATGTCGTCGATGAGCCGTTCGGTTCGGTCGAGGGTCTTCGTGGCCTCGTCTTCGGCGAACGGAAACTCCCACTCGTTCGATTCAACCGTCTCCGACTCGAGGGCGTCGGCAAGCGCGGTCAGTTCGTTCTTCAAATCCTCCGAGAGGACCGTCGCGACGGCTTCGAGACGCTCTGACTGTCGCTCGAGTCGTTCGGTTCGATCTCTGAGGACCTGCTCGCGGTCAGCCCGGTCGAGGGCGGCACGGGTGTTTTCCGCCAGGGTAGAGAGCAGTTCGAGATCGGTTTCGTCGAACCGGTGGCGTTCGAACGAACCGGTCATCAGGATGCCGTAGGCGCCGATCGGACAGATGATCTCACTTCGAAGCGGCGTATCCGGATTGTACAGTCCGTCCTCCTCTGAGAGGTCGTCGTAGAGCACCGGGGAGCCGTCTTCGTAGACGTCCCAGACGAGTCCTTCACCCGGGCGAAACCGGGGAAGACCGCCGAATTGTTCGTGGGCGCCGGCCGTTCCGGCGATCGGATCGAGGTAGCCGTGCTCCTGATCGAGCATCCAGATGCCGCTGATCGGGAGTTCGAGGAGATCACTTCCCGCGTGGACGGCGATCGCACAGATCTCTTCGGGATCTGAGGACTCTAGCAACCACCGGGTGATCTCGTGGAGCGAGTGGACGAGTCGTTCGTAGTCGCGTTGTTTCGTGACGTCTCGAAAGACGAGTGCGAGTCGAGCGCGCTCTGAGTCGATAGCGGCGATTCGAAGCTCTCCGATGCGTTCGTTCGAACCGTCCGCCGTGTAACTCACGTTTAGCGTCCGGGACGCTGCTTTTCCCGTTCCGACCTCGTCGATCGCTCGTCCGATGGAGACGACGTCCTCAGCCGGGACTTCGGCCCGCCTGGTGACGGTGTCTACGTGTTCTCCGATGATCTCCGATTCAGAAACGCCGAGTACGCGGCTCGCGGTTTCGTTGATCGAGACAATCGTGTATCGTTCGTTGAGCGTAAGAACGCCGTCGTCGAGCGCTTCGATCACGGCCGCCTGCTGGGCAAACTCCGACTCGCGCGCCTTTCGCTCGTTCGCGTCCAGCAGGCAGACGGTGAGGCCGTTTTCGGTAGGATAGGCGCGTGCTTCGTACCAGTTGTCCCCGCTCGGGCCGTAGCAATCCGCCGATGTCGTCGTTCGAGATTGCATGGCCTCGAACAGCGCACTCGAGAACCGGTCGTCGAATTCCGGCGGGAGGACGTCCCAGAGAAGTCGGCCGTGCAACGTTTCGTTCGACCGCCTGAACAACCTCGTCGCCGACTGATTACAGTAGGTGAGCTTCCAGTCCGTATCGACTGTGAAGAACACGTCCGAGATGCGCGCGAGTGGTTCGACCGATTTCTCACCCACAGCGCTCACCGGACGCTCCGTCCCGATCGTAGGTTCCGTCGTCTGAGACTCATTGCTCGTGTCGTGAGACCGTCGGGTCTGTCTCTCATTTCGCTGGTGGGTATTTGAGTGTCGCGGCCAACGTGACAATCGAACCCACGTCGGTCCGGACACACTTGTCTGTGGTCGCCGACGGGCGCCTCTCAATACTCTCTGAAGAGTATCGCCTTCACGTCGTCTTTGGTCTGGACGTCCTCGGACCCGCCGTCGGGTAATTCGACGCGATAGCGGTAGTCCGCAGCGGGAGATTCGCCCCACTTGTCGTCGTGCGTGTCGAGGAGGTTCATCATCCGATCGAGTAACTCGTCGTCGTCGGCTGACCCGCCCGACGAAGCGTCGCCGTCTGAATCGTCGGAGGTATCGTCTCCATCGCCGTCTGCGGTAGCGTCGCCATCGTTCTCAGCGCTGTCGGCGGGCGCGTCGTCTGTCGATGTATCCGTCTCGTCGGGCGAGGGTGTACCGTCTTCTTCGAAGCTGACTTCCGTCCCGTCGGTCTCGACGTCGAGGTCGAACGTCTCGTCGAGATCGAACTCGGCGTCCATGTTGTCGAGCAGGAACTGCACCGCATCGCACTCGCGACAGATTCCGTACCGGCCGACGACCTCCCTGGAGAGTTCCTCGCGGAGCTGGGTGATGAACGCGTGCTGTGCATCGGTTACCTCGATCGTTTGCATACTCGGCCGATACGTCGGGAAGTACATAACTGTTCGAGCCACGGAGGCGATGACGAACACCGGCCTTATGTTTTACGCCGAGAATAATCCGCTATGGTCGAGATGGAATCGGAAACCGAACTCGAAGCCGGCGACGCCCCACCCCAGTTCGAACTCCGGGGAACCGACGGCGAGACCTACACGCTCGAATCGTTCGACGAATACGACGCACTCTTGCTCGTTTTCACCTGTAATCACTGTCCGTACGCGAAGGCGAAATTCGACCTGCTGAACGAACTCACCGCCTCCTACGACGACGCCGCGATCGTCGGGGTCAATCCGAACGACGCCGAGGAGTATCCCGACGACTCCGTCGAACGCATGACCGAACTGGTGGCGGATGGAACGATCCAGTGGGACGCGTACCTGCGCGACGAAACCCAGGAGGTCGCCGCCGCGTACGGTGCCGTTTGTACGCCTGATCCCTTCCTGTTCGCCCGCGAGGGGGACGACTGGTCGCTCGTCTACCAGGGACGGCTCGACGACGCCCTCGACCCCGACGACGAACCAACCCGATTCGAAATAAAAGAGGCGCTGGATGCGGTCCTGGCCGACGAACCGGTGGACCTCGAGTGGAATCCCTCCAGGGGCTGTTCGATAAAGTGGCGCGACGCCTGAGCAGATCTGCGAATCACCGTCGAGCCACCCAGTAAGTCATCGATCGGTTCGACGGCGATTTTTCTCCATCGGTCGACTCTCGGTCACTCACTCGGTGGTTCTGCCGCCGACCGATCGAGCGAGACGAGCGTCGAAATTCTCGCGTTTTCTTTCAGTTCGATACCCCCGGTCGGGACCGACAGCGGGAGCAACGGAAGGTGTGAATCGACCCGGACCGAGGGATGAGAGCCACCCCTGGCGAGAAGTTCGTTTCGCGGCTGGACGAACAGCGTCGAGTCGGCTTCCCCGGTCAGAAACTCGTTGTACTGGACGACGTACTGGCCGGCTTCGAGCGACCACCACTCGTACGTATCTCCCTCGACCCGGGGTGTCGATTCAACCGGTTCGAGCGTCGCGTCCGATAACTCGTCCCCGCCGAAGTCGAGAGCGCCCGGGTCGGTCACTCGGTAGACGACGCTAACCGTCAGGTCGATTCCGGTATCGTGCACCTGCGTCGGCTCGTGAACCATGTTCTCGACGAGCGCCGACAGTGGGTTCGAAGCGGACATGACGTGTACGAGTACCTACTTCACGGAACCAATATGATGGTTCCGCCACGACCTGACAGTGATAGAACACTTCCGTTCAGTACTCCGGGTCTCGATCCAGAACGTCCTCGGACGTCGCCATCGGCGCCCGCGATCCGTACTCCCGAAACCCGAGGTAGACGGTCGTCACGATACCGCAGAGTGCCGCGCTCATCGTGAGGTGAGCCAGCGCGCCGGTTGCGATTCCCGCTTCGACGATCGGTGCCAGCGCGTACAGGCTCGAACCGCCGACAGCGAGAATCCACGCCCCGATGGCGGCCATCGCGTGTTCGGTCCGCGAAATCGACTTCGACCACGCGGCCAGAAGGAGAACGCCGGCTGCCAGCAATGCGGTCGCCAGGATAGCCGGTTCGATCGCCGCGTTCGGTTCGAAGAGCAGGCTCGCCGTCGCGAAACAACCGACCGCGAGGGCCGGTGCGATCCGGTTGGAAGTGATCGAGACGGATTGCACGGTCGTTGGCCCCACCAGTATTCGGGGGTTGAAATAGTTGTTGGGCGACGGTCATCACCCTCGCTGTGAAACTGCTCGTTGGGATTGGCGCTCCGAATTCGGCCTGTCGGTAGCACGGCAGCCACTGCCAGCCAATCCACCTGGTGAGCGAGCGCGTTCCGGTCTCGATGCTCGAGCGAAAGGTCAGTCGCCGAAACTCGCCTGGAGTGGCGGCCTGACCCTGCGAAAACTGCGCGAGCACCTGGCTCACCGAACCGTTGGGGACGGCAACAACATATATCCCCGTGCGATTCGACGATTCTGGGTAACGGCGCCGCCAACGGAAGACCCCATGGCCCAGATAGAACGCATCGCGACCGCTCGCCGACGGGTAGCGATCGCGTTCGGTCGCAGGTGGTCCAAATGACCGATGAGGAGCTTCGCGACGATTGGTTCGAACGGGCGCTCTCGGGTTCAGATACCGCCGATGAGGAATCAGGATCGCCCGAAATCTACGGCGAAGACGCGGAAGAGGTGGCCCACGACGAAGAAGCGGACGATGCGATCGATGACGAAGAAGCGGACGATCCGGACTACGACGATGGCGCTGATGATTCATCTACGGGTCTGTTCGACGAGGATTTCGGCGCCGCGCTCGAGAACGTGGAGGTTCCAGCCGGGCCATCAGAATCGTCCGGTCCCGATGGGTTCGACGACGTCGATTTCGGATTAGAGCCGGAGACGCCGGACTTCGACGAGGAATTAGAGACCGAACTCCCGCGTATCGAACTCGGAATCGATGGTCTCGATCGGATGATCCAGGGTGGCATCCCCGAACGCTCGTTGATGGTTGCGATCGGAAGCGCCGGGACAGGTAAGACGACGTTCGGCCTCCAGTTTCTCAACCACTGTCTGGAAGACGGGGATCGAGCGGTCTACGTGACCCTAGAAGAGACCAAACAACGCGTTATCAATAGCGCGACGGAGAAGGGATGGCGATTCGACGAGTTTGCCGACCGGGGCGACCTGGCGATCGTCGACATCGATCCGATCGAGATGGCCACGCACCTGGATGCGATCCAGGACGAACTCCCGACGCTCATCGAGAACTTCGGAGCGAGCCGGTTCGTTCTCGACTCCGTCTCCTTACTCGAGATGATGTACGAAGACCGGGCTCAGAGACGAAACGAGATATACGACTTTACCAGGAGCTTAAAGCGAGCCGGTGTCACGTCCCTGCTGACGAGCGAAGCGTCCGAGAACACACCCTACGCCTCTCGGTACGGCATCGTCGAGTACCTCACCGACGCCGTCTTCGTACTCCAGTACGTACGCCCCGACGACTTTCGCGAAACGCGCCTCGCCGTCGAGATCCAGAAGATCCGAGATGCGAATCACTCGCGAGAGAAAAAGCCCTACGAGATTACGAGTGATGGGATCTCCGTCCACCAGCAAGCGAATCTGTTCTGAGTCGACGGGATGACCGTCGCCTGCGGTACGGCGATCGTCGGCTGACCGGATCGATTCATCCGTACCGTTCTGCGTGGGTCGCACAGAACTCCGTCCCCTGTAACTGGGCTGCGACGAGGTCTTCGTGATAGTGGGCGTTGTAGAGTCGACACTGTTCGTCCTCGCAGAACGCCGTTCCGGTCGACGCATAGTGGACGGCCTGAAGCACGTATCCCTTCAGCGCGTCGGTCGTCCGAGGATCGTCTTCGACGAGAAAGTCGCCGTCGATCTGATTCTCCAGTACCTCCCTGGGAGGGGAATCTCCCGAGAGCATCGCGTGTTTTTGCTTTGCTTTGTAGTACGCCTCGGGCTTTGCCGGTGCTTCGTAGAGCCCCGGAACGGAGAGCAGTGTCGGATGGCCGAGAACGTTCACTCGTTTGTGCCAGCGTCCATCGTGATCGCCCCACGTCCCGAGCGCGCGGTCGAGCAGGATCACGTGAACGGTGTCGAGTGACGCCTCCGTCGCCGGCAGCTGTCCATTGAGTACTCGCTGGATTTGCTGGCCGTCGTAGAGGACACCACCTTCCCGTTCGGGGTGTTCTAGCGCGCGCTGTTCGTACCGAACGATGCCGAGCATCGTGTTGCCGGTCTCTCGATCGTACGGTGAGAGGACTCGCGCCTCGGCAAACGCGGTCGCCAACTCGTCTACGGGTCCCTCGTCGAGAAATCTATCTTCGACGGTCACCGCTGGTGGGGGTTCGCCACCTGCCGCCGCATCGAGTCGGTCGCGGAGCCACGCGGCGAGTTCCTCAGCATCGGCGTTCGTCGTCGTCGCGCGATACAGTCGAACGCGTTCGATCATATCCATGCTACAGCGAGCCGGGTCGAAACCGTTGCGATCTCCGTCCTTCAATTCTATCGGATCTCGGAAAAAGTATTAGGGGTCTTCGGTCGCACGAGTGAGCCATGACCGACGCTCGAGACATTCACGCGGCGACGAATCACGAACCCGACGATATCCACGCACCGGACGACCGCGATTCGATTTCGCAACCGCGGCCGACCAAACGGTACCGTGACGTCCACCGGATCGACCTTGATACCGTCTCTCCGCCGTGGGATCCGACGCTGTCACTACTGACCGAAACGCGAACGGATCCGCTAGCAGATACCGACCAGACCGATCGGGCGGAACTCGATAGAACGACCGTCGCGACCCTGTGTTACGAGGCGATGGGGATTACCAGTGAAGTGGACCTGAACGGCACCCGTCGACGCTTCCGTGCCGCGTCGTGTACGGGGAAGCTCTATCACGTCGAGTGTTACGTCGTCTGTGCCGCCCTTCCAGCGCTCGACGCGGGCGTTTATCACTTCGATCCCGAAACGCTCTCCCTCGACGTCCTCCGTGAGGGAGACGTCAGGGGCGTCATTGCTGCAGCCGCAGGCGACCGAAACGGCGACACTTCAAGCGGTTCGACGATCGCCGACGCGCCAGTTTCGATCGTGACCACCTCGAACTGGTGGCGAAACGCCTGGAAATACGCGGATCGTACGTACATACACGCGTTCTGGGACACGGGAACCGTCCTCTCGAACCTCCTTGCCGCCGCACACGGTCTCGATCTCCCGGCATCCGTTCTCGTCGGATTCGCCGATGATCCGATCGTTCACCTGCTCGGACTCGATCCGTCGGAGGAGGCACCGCTTTCGATCGTCCCCGTCGGGTGCGCCGAACCCGTGTCGGAGCCGGTTCGGCTCGGCCCCTTCGACCCGGACGTGGTTCCGGTGGCCGAGACGGTCGGTTCCGTCGACCGAATCCACGCCGCCTGGGAGGCGAGCACGCTCTCGGACGCCGGAGCCGTTATCGACTGGCGCGAGCGGGCTCGAGCGTATCGAGGCGACGAAGACGAGTCGTCCGTTTCGGGGGATCGGATCGAACTGGAGCCGGTCGATCACGATACGGCGTCGGCCCGGCCGCTCCATCCGGTGGTGGTCCGACGCGGTTCGTGTCGCGAGTACGCCGATCGCGGCCCGTCGGCTCGCCAGCTCGCGACAGTCCTCGATCGAGCCACGCGGGGCGTCCCGGGTGACTGGAACGACGGCGAGGCGTCAGGCCTCGAGTATCTGGACGCCTACGTCCTCGCGACGAACGTCGACGGCGTTCCGGACGGAACCTACCAGTATCGGCCGTCCACGGATGCGATGATCCGAATTGGCGACTGTGATACGGCGACCAAGACGCACCTCGCACTCGATCAGTCGTGGGCGGGTGACGCACACGTCAACGTCTACCTGCTGGCCGACGTCGACGCGGCCGTCGATGCGCTCGGAAACCGTGGGTATCGACTCGTTCAACTCGAAGCTGGACTGACGCTCGGTCGACTGTACCTGGCGACGTACGCACATCGCGACCTCGGCGGCGTCGGGCTGACGTTCTTCGATCGCCCGGTCGGTGATCACCTCTGCGGGCGATCGGACGGCCGATTACCGATGACGATGTTCGCGTTCGGTCGCCGTGGCGAGTCGTAATCTCGTTTCAGATCGTTCTATCGCGACTAAGATAGTGAATCACGGTGGCGTTCCGTGCCGTTCACCGACGCAAACTGAGTTTGGGTACGAAATAATTCTATAAACATTTTAATTATTATAATACTAAAATAGTATTATATATCTACGAATTATAGTCGATGGAGTATGCCCTCAAACCATACATCCACGTGTCGACGAAGCCTCCTCCGTTACGCCGGCGCAATGGCTGCGGTTGGAAGCATTGGCGCCGTGAGTGGCTCGTCCGGAGAGACAGTGACCTCACAGGAACCGATTAGCTACGTGGACGTCCCGGGCGGTGCGGTCAATGCCGTTCCTGGTGTGGATGGCGTCGTCTACGTGGCGATTCTCGAAGGGATGGCGACGGTCGACGTCTCCGATCCGGATAATCCAGAACTGCTTGCGACGGTTACTGACACCGGATTGAACAACGTCTGGGACGTAAAGCAACACGATGATCGTGCAATCGTCGTCGGCCCGGCGAACACGACCGGGTCGGTAAACGGCGTCGGCCTGTACGACGTCTCAGATCCCGCCGATCCGGTGTTGCTCGACTTCGAGGATACGAATTACGCGATCCACAATTCGTATCTGACCGAGGATATCGCGTACATCGTCAACAACTCCACTGCAGAGGCCGTGTTCTTCGACGTGTCGGACGATTCCATCACCGAGATCAATCGGTGGGGACTTTCTAACGCATCGCTCTTACACGACCACTATGCTCACGACGACGTCCTCTACATGTGTTACTGGGACGACGGAACGGTGATGCTCGACGTCTCCGATCCGATGAACCCGTCGATGATTGGAAAGATACGTGACGGGAGCACCATCAGCCCGAACAACGATCACTACGTCGTCGTCAACGAAGACTCGTCCATCTGTTGCATCGGGAAGGAGGCGATGGGTAGCTGGAACAATCTCGGTGTCGAACTCTGGGATATTTCGGACGAGACGGACACCCAATTTCTCGCCGAAATCGAACCACCGGACGAACCGACTGGTGAAGAGCGTACCTCGCACAACCTCGATATTTACGGCGACTACGTCTACACCTCGTGGTACGACGGCGGCGTCCGCGTCCACGACATCAGCGACCCGACCGCCCCCGAGGAAGTGTTCTGGTGGCGTGGGAATGGTACATCGTTCTGGACGGCCGAACTCACGACGCCCGGAACCGCGTTCATCGGATCGGACGCTCAACCCGCCGGCGGGAACTCACGAATATACACCTTCCCGGATCCGGGTGATCACGGTGAGGGTCCACCGGTCGCCCGCCTGTCGATCGATCCTTCGTCGCCGTCCGTTGGCGAATCCGTTACGTTCGACGGTTCGGACTCGAGCGCCCCGGGTGGCTCGATCACCGCCTACGACTGGTCGGTCGATGGACAGTCGGTCGGCAGCGGTGAGACGATCACGCACGTCTTCGATTCTGCCGACACCTACACCGTCGAACTCACGGTCACCGACGATTCGGGTGCAACCGACTCGGCCGCCGAGTCCGTCACCGTCGACGAAGACGACGGCGAGTGCGGTGACGAAATCGAGACGACCATCGAAGACGGATTTCTCGCCTGGTGGAACATGGATGACGTTCACTCCTACGCGACCCAGACGAGCGATCCGTGTGCCGTAACGATCGAACTAGCGGGACCGAACGTCGCGACGTACGACCTGTATGTCACCTACGACGGCCGTACGCCGACGCCAGGTGACTACGACGACCGATCGACCGGCGATGGCTCGAACGAGACGATCTCCGCGCCGCTCGAGGGTTCGACCGACGTGGGTATCCTGGTCGACGGCGTGGACGGATGGGGCGAGTACACCGTCGCGATCACCGAAGAGGGAATGTAAGAGCCAGAATTCGTCTAGACGGTTGAGTTGTGTTATTTCTTTGTCGATCTCTCAACGGTCCGTGGAACTCGTGTGAGACGGAAATCAGCGGCGGTTCAGTCGTCGGCCGTCGTCGCTCTGCTGGTTATGTCGACGGGTTCTGCGTCGACGCCGAGTTCGTCGATTGCATCCTGGGCTGCGCGCTTTCCGGAGACGAGCATGGCGCCGAACGTCGGGCCCATACGTGGCAGTCCGTAGGCCGTCGCGACGGCCATCCCGGTCGCGATCAGGCCCTCGTGGACGAGGCCGGTGTGTTCGACGACGGCATCTTCGGACTTGCCGACCCACATGGAGTCGTGACCGGGCGAGTCGTGGCCGGGTGCGCCGTAGGTGTCCGAGTCGGTCCGGTCCATGACCTGCCCGCGGTTGCGGGCGTCACGGATACCCGGGGCGTCGAGCACGCCGCGCTCGTCGAGCTTCGTAATGGCCATCGCGTCGTGACCGGTCGCGTCGATGACGAGATCGGATTCGACGGCGATCGGGTCGACGCACGTAATTTCGCGTGGAAGCGCGTGGACCGGCGTCCAGTTCATGACGATTCCGCCGACGCGATGGTCCTCGCGGATGACGATGTCGGTGAACTCCGTCATGTTCTGCATCTTCGCGCCCGCGTCGCAGGCGGCTTTGATGAGTCCAGAACAGGCTTCCGGTCCGTTCGCGACGTAGAGGCCGTCGCTGTCCTGAGATTGTTTGTAGGTGACGTCGAGTTCGTCGAGGACGTGCTGGGCTGGGTCGCGGACGGTGACCTTGTTCATCAGGAATCCACCGAGCCAGAACCCGCCGCCGAGGTAGTTGTTTTTCTCGACGACCATCGTCTTCACGCCGCGTTCGGATAGCTCCTTGGCGGCCATCAGGCCAGATGGTCCACCGCCGATGATGATGACGTCCGAATCGGAGAAGTCCATGAACTCCTCGGTCCACTCCTGTCCGATCGCGCGGGTGACGTCCGCTTCGCCAACGTCGCTGAACTGTTCGAAGTCGCTCATACAACTCGGTGTTATCTCCCGGTAGTGAAAAGGCTATCGTGACGATCTCTGCGTTGTATTGTCGAAACCAACCCTGCGTGTGTATTCAGGTTTCGTCGGTGAGACGACCGGTTTCGGGGTCCTAACGGCCGTCGTGCATCTGTACGCCGCTCTGAACGGCCTCCCTTCGTTTGGCCCGGCACGTGCAAGGGCCGGCCCCTCACGATTCGGCGCCGATGAACGAGTATGGGATTACGAGAGGATGCGACGAACGCTATTCGTCGGACGATACTCCCGCAAATTCACTACCTCCTGCACGGGACGTTCGACGGATACGCCGTCAGCCACACCACTGAAGACGAGTACGTCGCCACCGTCCACTGCAGCGAATCCGAGATCGAATCGATGCTCTCTGCGGTCGGGTTCTCTCGGAACCCGATCGCGTCGCTCAAAGTACGATTCGACGGCAACACCTCCGAGGGGTCGTGGGTCTGGCGCGACCACCTCCTGTCCGACGACCAGCTTCACGTGGTCTTACACACGCTCGACGGGCGCGACGACCGGGTCGACGTCTACGCCCACTGGGAACGTTCCTGGATCCGTCATCCCTACGCCCATTACGTCGCACGAGGGTACGATGCCGACCGGGGTGTGGAACTCACGCAGGAACTCTTCGATCGTTGGGCCGGACAGACGCTCTCGAACGGAACGACGGTCAAACTCGAGCGGGATAACTCGCTGGCGAGGCAAGCGAGCGAGTACGTCTCGCTCTCGTACTATCGAGTGACGGAGTGGGTCATCGCCGTCCGCGATCGGATCCCGCTCGTCGACGGCGAGCGTTCGTTCACTGAGGATCGCTCCGACGAACGCGATACCGTTTCGCCGCGAATCACCGACGACATCTGACCGGAGACGAGCGGAATTTCTGCGCGCGTTCGCCCCCTCGAACGACCCTCGGCCGGCCGTTCGAGTCGATCGCTGTCGATGATTGCGGTGAGGTTGTCGATCAACACCCGATCAGGATCGATTGCCCGCCTGGATTACGTCTCACTCTCCTCGAGTTCTGCGCGTGCGCGATCGATCACTGACGGTCTTCCCCGAACCTCGATGTCCATCTCGCTCGCGTCGTATGCCACGGACTCGACCACGGCTGCGTCGTACAGCCACGACAGCGTTCGCATGGATTCGTCGCACTGGGCGACGGTGAACGAGTCGGACTCCGTCGGGAGTCGACGCACGAGCGCCTCCCGGACGGACTGGACGTTCGTTCCATCGACCGCGCTTATCGGAATCGGAGACGGCGCCGAGACGGCCTCGGTGAGCGCGTCTTTTCGGGTTTCGGAGACGGCGTCGATTTTGTTGAGTGCCGTGACGATCGATTCCTCGCCGACTCCCTGGTGAGAGAGCACGTCGAGCGAGACCTCGACTTTTTCTCGAATCGACTCGATTTCGTCGGTCGCGTCGACCACCAGGACGACGACGTCCGCTGCCCCCGCTTCGGATAGCGTCTCGCTGAACGACCGAACGAGGTCGTGGGGAATATCCTGGACGAATCCGACGGTATCCGTCACGAGTGTCGGCCGTCCGTCGATCGTCGCTCGTCGCGTCGTCGTTTCGAGGGTCTCGAAGAGTCGGTCTTCGATCGTGGCGACGCCGTCTTCGTCGGGATGATCGGGCGCCGCCGAATCGACCGCGAGATCGTCTGCGAGACGGTGTAACAGCGTCGACTTCCCGGCGTTCGTGTATCCGGCGAGCGTGACGAGATCGAATCCCTCTTCGCGTCTCCTGGTTCGGTACCGCTCTGCGGGCGACGGTGACGATTCGAGTTTCCGCTCCAGTCGGTCGATTCGGTCGCGCACGTCGTACAGCGGCGACCCTTTCTCGGTTCGACGGTTGAGCATCCCCTCGTCTGCCGCTTCTCGAATACGCGGAAGTTCGTACCGCAATCTGGCGAGTTCGACCTGCTGACGAGCGCGGGGCCGGCGGGCCCGTTCGCCGAAAATCTCGAGTATCAGTCGGTACCGATCGAACACTCGCGTATCGGCGGGAAGGCGACTGCGTAACGACGTCGATTGCGTGGGCGTCAATTCGCCGTCGACGACCACGAGATCCGCACCGTTTCGTTCTATCTGCTCGGCCAGTTCGTCGACCTTGCCGTCTCCGAGTTTCGTTCCGGGAT